>JAAVFQ010000015.1 GCA_014800685.1 Bacteroidales bacterium | reverse complement strand
CGAAAATCGACTTCGGTCTGAAAGCGCTTGCCCATAATCTGAGGAAACTTGCTCTTGCATGGGCAAAATCCTCTTTTTTGAACAAATTTTTGTCTTCAGCAACAGCGAAACTGCTTTACACGAACCCTCATTTAAGCTTTTACCCAAATTATATCTCGGGAGTGGCAAATGCAGCCTGAATCTCCCGATTTTGTGTATAAAATAGAGACTGCCTAACTTTGGTTGTTAGACAGCCTCCTTACTTTTGCATTGAGTGTTTCTGATTATTCTGTTTCGGAGGCTGTGTCTTCTTCAGACTTTTCCGAATCATTGCCCTTTTCCGAAGTTTCCTCATCTGCTTTGGGATTTTCTATCCCAAGATCCGGAAGAAACATCAAGGTCAGCTTGTTATCACCATCCTTATAGTTAATCTCAATGGTGCCCTTGCTTTCTCCATCAGCATTAATGTTGAGAATAAGTTCTGCAAGTTCATCTTCAAGATATTTTTGGATAGCTCTCTTTAGAGGTCTGGCGCCGAAGGTCGGGTCATACCCCTTCTCAGCGATAAAGTCTTTAGCCTTCTGCGAAAGCGAGAGTTTATAGCCGAGCTTTTCGATTCTTTCATAGAAGCCCCTAAGCTCCACATCAATGATACGGAAGATTGCATCCTTATCAAGCTGCTCAAACATGACGATGTCATCAACGCGATTGAGGAACTCAGGCGAGAACGCGCGGTTCAGTGCTTTGGAAATAACAGAGTTAGCCTGTTCTTTGCTGACAATACCGGTGTTGAAACCTACGCCTCCTCCGAAGTCTTTAAGCTGTCGGGAGCCGACGTTGCTGGTCATGATGATGATAGTATTCTTGAAATCTATCTTTCTGCCGAGAGAATCCGTCAGTCTTCCCTCATCCATGACTTGAAGCAGAAGGTTGAAGACGTCCGGGTGAGCTTTCTCTATCTCATCGAGAAGGACTACAGAGTAAGGCTTCCTGCGCACCTTTTCAGTAAGCTGGCCACCCTCCTCATATCCTACGTATCCCGGAGGAGCTCCCACAAGTCTTGAGACAGTGAATTTCTCCATGTATTCGCTCATGTCAATTCTGATAAGCGAGTCGGATGAGTCAAAGAGATATTCAGATATCTGCTTGGCAAGGTGAGTTTTTCCCACACCCGTAGGCCCAAGGAACATGAATACGCCGATAGGTTTGTTGGGGTCTTTAAGGCCAATACGATTTCTCTGTATCGCCTTCACCACTTTGCTGATGGCCTCATCCTGACCTATTACGCTCCCTTTAAGTGTCTCGCCCATTTTTCTTAGACGAGAACCCTCCGCCTGAGCTATTCGTTGCGTCGGAACGCCTGTCATGATAGCCACCACGTCTCTAACCTGGTCTTCATCCACAGTCTGACGGTTCTTTTCCATTTCAGACAACCATTTGTTGTTCAGAGCTTCGTAGCTATGCTTGAGTGAAGACTCCTCATCCCTTAGACTCGCTGCCAGTTCGAAATCCTGATTACGGGCTGCAGCAAGTTTCTTTTCGGTAGTCTCGGCAAGTTTTTTCTCCAGACTCTCTATTTCTTCCGGAACTTTCATATCCGTGATGTGCACACGCGAACCGGCCTCATCAAGGGCATCAAGAGCCTTGTCAGGGAAATTGCGGTCGCTGATATAGCGTCCCGTCAGCTCCACACAAGCCTTCAGAGCCTCATCGGTATAATTGACGTTATGATGCTCCTCATACTTCTCTTTCACTCTTTCCAGAATAGCGAGTGTCTGTTCAGGAGTGGTGGGCTCTACTATCACTTTCTGGAATCGACGCTCCAGAGCGCCATCCTTTTCTATGTTTTGACGGTATTCGTCAAGCGTGGTAGCTCCGATGCATTGCAGTTCGCCTCTGGCAAGAGCCGGTTTCAGTATGTTGGCAGCATCCATACTTCCCGGAGATGCCCCGGCTCCTACGATAGTATGTATCTCATCGATAAATACTATGATGTCCGGATTTGAAGAGAGCTCGTTCAGGATAGACTTCAGTCTTTCTTCAAACTGGCCGCGATACTTTGTCCCGGCCACGATGGTGGTCATGTCGAGCCCCACGACTCGCTTATTAAGAAGCACGCGTGACACCTTTTTCTGATTAATCAGAGATGCCAGCCCTTCTACTATGGCGGATTTACCGACGCCCGGCTCTCCTATAAGCACGGGATTATTCTTCTTACGGCGAGACAAAACCTGCGCGAGACGCTGTATTTCGTTCTCTCTGCCTACGATGGGGTCAAGTCGCCCCTCAGCGGCCGCTTTGGTCATGTCATAACCGAACTTATCGAGTGCAGGAGTAGCTCCTCCTTTACCCTTTTTGTCTGACTGACTGCGGGAGATTTTTTCGTTCTCCTGGTCAGTCTCTTCCTCTTCATACATACTCTCTACCTTAAAATCGGTTGCACCGCTATTCCCATCCTCAATATTCTGTATGGAAATGTCGAAGTCGAAATATGTGTCTTTTATTTTGGAGAGACACTCGCTATCCATTCCTCTGGGATCATGAATAAGCGCAAGAAGAAGATGCTCTCCACCTATGATGGGAGCGTTCATTTTGCGAGCCTCAGCCGTAGCGCATTGTACGAGTCTGAGAGCATTGTGAGACAACTTGTATTTGTTCTCTATCACCGGGGTGTTAGGCACTATCTCCTTATGGCTTGAGATATATTCAGCCAGATCTTTCCGTATGGATTCTACATCAACATTAAGTTGGTTGAGAATCTTGAGAAGCACGCTGTCTTTCTGCGAAAGGACGCCATAAAAGAAATGCTCGCTCAGAATGACGGGAGACCCGAAGGCCTGCGCCTGTTCATAAGCAATATCAATTATTGGTAAAAACCTTTTTGAAAAACCGTAATTCATATATTATTTCGTTTTGTTTTTTCTTTATATTACCCTTATGGGCAAACGGACTACTTTACTATAATATAACAATCCGGAATGAAAATTTACCTATCATCTTGCAAATAGTGTGCCAGAATGTGAATTTGATCCGTCTTCAAAGATTAATTAACATTTCTTGGAGGGGTGGGGGCTGTCAAAGATTAGCCCGAAACTTAGTGTGAAAAGGGAGTGAAATTGACTATAAAAATTTTAATATTCCAAAAAAAATTATTACCTTTGCTCTCTGAATTGTGCAGGAGTGAGCCTCCGGCATAAGGCCGACGATGCATAAAATAGTGTTGCAGCATTTTCCACTGCAAACCCACTGCTTTTTATTATCGGCAAAATACATTTAAATACATTACCAATGCAAGACGAAGACAAGATAATTCCAGTAAATATTGAGTCGGAAATGAAAAGCGCCTATATCGACTATTCAATGTCGGTGATAGTGTCGCGTGCACTTCCGGACGTGCGTGATGGATTCAAGCCTGTGCATAGAAGAGTGCTTTATGGAATGAATGAACTTGGCAACCGTTCTACGGGCGAGACTAAGAAATCCGCCCGTATCGTCGGTGAAGTGATGGGTAAATATCATCCCCATGGAGACTCTTCCATTTATCTTACTATGGTACGTCTCGCGCAGGAATGGTCACTGAGATATCCACTCGTGTTCGGACAGGGTAATTTCGGCTCTATTGACGGCGACTCCCCCGCTGCCATGCGATACACTGAGGTCAAACTCGCTCGCATGGGCGAGGAGATGCTGCAAGATCTTGATAAGGAGACGGTGGATTTTGTGCCTAACTTTGATAATACACTCACCGAACCATCGGTGCTGCCTACAAGAATCCCTAATCTTCTCGTCAATGGAGCATCAGGCATTGCAGTGGGAATGGCTACTAATATGCCGCCTCATAACCTTACTGAGAGCCTTAATGCATCGCTTGCCCTTATAGATAATCCTGAGCTTGACATCGATGGCCTGATGCAATATATTCAGGCTCCCGACTTCCCCACCGGAGGTGAAATCTTCGGTCTGCAGGGCGTCAGAGATGCTTTTGAGACCGGGCGTGGCCGAATCATCATCCGCGCCAAGGCCGACATAGTCTCCGAAGCAAATCACGACCAGATAGTAATCTCGGAAATCCCTTACGGGGTGGTCAAGAATGATCTTGTGAAGAGCATTGCCGACCTTGTGGAGGAAAAGAAAATCGATGGTATCACCGACATCACTGACACTTCCGCCAGAGGGAAAATGCACATAGCTATTGACATCCGCAGAGACGCTAATGCCAAAGTCATCCTCAATAAGCTGTATAAGATGACTCAGCTGCAGACGTCTTTCAGTGTCAATAACGTGGCTCTGGTCAATGGCCGGCCCAAGACTCTGAACCTCAAGGAACTTCTTCAGTCTTTCATCGATCACCGACACGAAATTGTGATACGCCGCTCACGCTACGAACTCCGTAAGGCGATGGAGCGCTCCCACATTCTCAAAGGATTGATGATTGCGGTGGACAATCTGGATGAAGTTATAAAAATTATACGCGCTTCTTCCACAACTGAAATCGCACGAAAAACCCTCTCTGAACGGTTCGGTCTTGACGACGTGCAGACACAGGCTATCGTGGAAATGCGTCTGCGTCAGCTCACCGGTATGGAGATGGACAAGCTGCGTGCCGAGTATGACGAACTCCAGAAGACTATCGCTCACCTCAATGATATTCTGAATAATGATGCTGTCTGCCGTCAGGTGATGAAAGATGAGCTCATTGAAATCAGAGACAAATATGGGGATGAACGTCGCACGAGAATTAATCCATTCTCCGGAGACCTTAACGCTGAGGACTTCTTCCCCGACGATGAAATGATAATTACTATCTCTCATCTCGGATACATCAAGCGTACCCCGCTGAGTGAATTCCGTGCTCAGCACAGAGGAGGAACCGGTGCTAAGGGCAGCGATACTCGCGATGAGGACTTTATTGAACATATCTACCCCGCTTCCAATCATAACTATCTGCTCTTCTTTACCAAGAAAGGCAGATGCTACTGGCTCAAGGTTTATGAGATACCGGAGGGTGCCAAGAACACCAAGGGCAGGGCTATTCAGAATCTTCTCCAGATAGATAGCGATGATGCTGTTAATGCCGTAATTCGAACCAAGCACCTTACAGATAAGGATTATAACTCTACTCATAATCTTATCTTCTGCACACGAAAAGGCACTATAAAGAAGACTGAACTTTCAGCCTATTCTCATCCCAGAGCTATAGGCGTAAACGCGATTATTCTCCGCGATGATGATCAGCTTATCTCCGTAAGACTTACTGATGGCAACTCAGAGATCATTCTTGCTGACCGCGAAGGTCGAGCCATTCGTTTCCATGAGTCAAAAGTGCGTCAGATGGGTAGAATGTCCGGAGGCGTAAGGGGTATGACTCTTGGCTCAGATAATGACGAGATAGTGGGAATGATCACGATGCCTGCAGAAACCGAAAATGACGTTATGGTTATTTCTGAAAATGGCTATGGCAAGAGGTCTGCTCTTGAGGATTATAGAGTCACCAATCGCGGTGGTAAGGGAGTCAAGACTCTGAATATTACCGAAAAAACGGGTGAACTCGTGGCCATAAAGAGTGTAAATGATGATAACGATATTGTCATTATTAATCAGAGCGGCATCACTCTGCGTATGTCTGTCAAGGATATCAGAGTGGCCGGCCGTGCTACTCAGGGTGTGAAGCTGATCGACCTTAAGAAGCGTGGAGACACGATTGCCTCCGTATGCAAAGTGGCATCTGATGAAGAAGAAAAGATAGACGAGACAATGAAGGAGGACTCTGCAGAGAGTCAGGAGCTTCATGAAGAGCACAAGGTAGAGGCAGCGGAGCGTAGAGTGAATCGTGAAGCTGAAGAAATCCTTGATGAGATGAATGAGAATGAAGATCCGGATATCGCAGAAGACGAGGAAGATGTTTAAACCTATAAATCACACCTCTGTCTAATGTGATAAGTAGATGCTGCAAAAGTCTCATCTGAATTTGAAAATTCATAGATTATATATAATGAAAAAGATTGTAACATTAGCACTATGCCTCGGGACATTGGTCTCAGCCGGTGCGCAGAAGACTGCCGTGGACGCAGCCAAAAAACTGGCCGGTAAGACCGATCAGCTTACTGAAGCTCGCAACCTTATCAACGG
Source organism: Bacteroidales bacterium (assembly GCA_014800685.1). Lineage (GTDB taxonomy): Bacteria > Bacteroidota > Bacteroidia > Bacteroidales > Muribaculaceae > Lepagella. Next base: position 92,293 of record JAAVFQ010000015.1, on the reverse strand, counting down.
AGCGATGCAGGACGCCTCTACAGCCAACGATCCTCAGACTTATTTCATAGCGGGAAAAATTGAGTTTGATGCTTTCAATAAAGCCAACACTCTCAAGCAGACAAAGTCTGACTATCAGGCAAACGAGGATGAAATGGGCGACCAGCTCCTGAACGGGTACAAATTCTTCCTCAAGGCTCTTGAGCTTGACCAGCTTCCCAATGAGAAAGGTCAGGTAAAGCCTAAAGTAACTTCCAACATTAATTCGACATTGGAAAGTAGAGTTGGCGACTATTGGAATAGCGGTGCCTATTTCTACAATAACAAGAATTACCCTAAGGCCTACGAGGCTTTCTATGATTGCGGTGACATTGCTTCAAAGGTCAAGACAAATATGAACGACTCTACAGTAGCAATGGCTTTCAAGAATGCCGGTCTGATGGCTTATTCTGCCAATGAACTTGATAAAGCTGCGGATGCCTTCAAACGTGCTCGCCTCACTAATGCTGCGGATGCTGAAACATTTACATACGAAATAGCATCCTGGCAGGCTGCCACCCAGAAGGATCCTTCTATTGCAGATACCGCGAAGCAGGCTATTCGTGAAGTTGCGGAGCAGGGTGTAAAGGTATTCGGCACCCAGCCCCTCTTCTTCCTTAATAATATAGTAAGCTACATGGTGGATAATAATCAATATCCCGAAGCGATTGCTTGCGTTAAGGAGTATATTGAGAAAGACCCCGAAAATGGCAATCTTTATGGTCTCCTCGCCTTTGTAGATGAAAGATCCGGAAACTCAGCAGAAGCAGAAGCTAATTATCGCAAGGTAATAGCAAATGAAAATGCTGATTTTGACAATCTGAAAAATGCAGCAATCTTCCTTTATAAGGAGGGCACAGAAAAACTCAATAAGGTAGAGGGCAACAGTGCTGATGCAAGAGCTGCCAAAGCTGAAATTCTCGCTAACTATTTCACTCCTGCATCTCAAAGCGCTGAAAAGGCACGCAGACTTAATCCCAATGATTCGAGACTTGCATCAATTATTGAGAATATTGACTACGCTATCACTACTTACTTCTAATTAGAATAAGTATTGCCAAAAAGGATAGGCAGCAAATTTTAATAAGGGCATATCAGAATCTCGAATTTTGATATGCCCTTATTAATATTTTATAGAATAAATATGGGTTGATAGGTTGACATTTGAATGCGAGCTGTAGCAAAACAAGGAGAATAAAGAAGGGAGTATGCATTATAGTATATTAAATTATGCTTTGAGAGTGAAATGTAGCATTCTCTTTTCAGCTAATCTGATGTAAAAAAAATCGTATTCTTCATGGATATTATTAAAAAAATGTGTAACTTTGCAGCCTACATTATGCTGTCCTAAATAGACTTCATCATTTGAAGAGGATATGGAGGATGTCATATAGTAGAAGCACTTACTTATCAATATTTTTGAGTAATCATAGAAATGTCAGACGCAAAAAAAATAAAATCAGCCCTCATCTCTGTCTATCATAAAGATGGACTGGAGGAGATTCTAAAACTCCTGGCAGCAGATAATGTCAGGTTTATTTCTACAGGCGGGACTCATGCCTTTATTACATCCTTAGGATATGAATGTGACACTGTGGAGTCACGTACAGGCTATCCTTCCATTCTCGGAGGCAGAGTAAAGACCCTCCACCCTACTATTTTCGGGGGTATTCTAAGACGCAGAGAGCTGGATTCTGACATTAATGATGCAAAAGAATATGGCATTCCGGAAATTGATCTGGTCATAGTGGATTTGTATCCATTTGAAGCCACATTAGCTTCCGGAGCTTCACATGAAGATATAATAGAGAAGATAGATATAGGCGGCATTTCTCTGATACGCGGAGCTGCAAAAAATTTCAATGATGTAGTAATCGTGGCTTCTAAGAATCAGTATGCTCCCCTAAGAGATATTCTCGAAAAGCAAGGTGCAGAGACCACGTTGTCTCAAAGGTATGCATTTGCCAGAGATGCTTTTGGCGTTAGTTCAGCTTACGATTCCGCCATTTTCAACTACTTTGACAAAGATGACCATAGAGATCTTCGCCTTTGTGTCAATTGCTCTAAGGATTTGAGATACGGTGAGAATCCTCATCAGAAAGCAAGATTTTACGGAGATTTTGGCGAGATGTTCCAGCAGCTTCACGGAAAGGAAATCTCTTATAACAATCTACTTGACATCGATGCTGCAGTCGCTCTTATAAATGAATTTGAAGAGCCTACTTTTGCTATCCTTAAGCATAATAATGCCTGTGGGATAGCCACAAGAGACAATATCCACAATGCCTATATAACGGCGCTTGCTTGCGATCCTGTCTCAGCCTTCGGAGGCGTCTTGATTTCTAATCGTCCTATCGAAAAAGAGACGGCAGAGGAGATAAATAAGATTTTCTTCGAGGTGATTATAGCTCCCGAATATTCTGAGGAATCTCTTGAAGTGCTTAAGAGCAAGAAGAACAGAATAATCCTTCTTTCCAAAAATCTCAGTCTCCCCTCCAAGAGATATCGCAGCGCACTTAACGGCATACTCGAGCAGGATGCAGACGCTGTCAACGTAGACGAAACGACAATCCATTCAGCAGACACAAGAAAGCCGTCGGAAAAGGAATACGCCGACCTGATTTTTGCAAACAAGGTGGTGAAACATTCCAAGAGCAATGCTATAGTGCTTGCAAAGGATGGCCGACTGCTGGCAAGTGGCGTAGGACAGACAAGTCGTGTCGATGCGCTCAAACATGCGATTGAGAAGGCTATCGCTTTCGGATTTGATCTCAGAGGAGCCGTCATGGCATCCGATGCTTTCTTCCCCTTCAAGGACTGCGTGTCGCTCGCCGACTCAGTAGGAATTAAAGGAGTTATACATCCCGGAGGCTCTATCCGTGACGGCGAGTCGATAGACTATTGCAAGGAGCATGACATGGCCATGCTGGTGACCGGCATCCGTCATTTCCGCCATTAATAATATAAAACATAGACTAATAACAAGAATATACCCAAATACAAGGATGGGACTTTTTACATTCACTCAGGAAATAGCGATGGATTTGGGAACTGCCAATTCCATCATCATCCATAACGACAAGATAGTTGTAGACCAGCCCTCCGTAGTGGCAATAAAAAATAAAAATGAGGAGGTGTTTGCCGTAGGAGCACGCGCTGCCCAGATGGAAGGGAAAGAGCCTCCAGGCATTCGCACCATACGTCCTCTACGCGATGGAGTAATCGCCGACTTTAAGGCCGCTGAGCAAATGATTCGCGGTTTGGTGAAAATGGTTAGTTCAAGACGTCGCCTTTTTACGCCCTCACTAAGAATGGTTGTCTGCATACCTTCCGGCTCAACTGAGGTGGAGATCCGTGCTGTGCGTGACTCAAGCGAGCACGCTGGCGGCAGGGACGTTTACATGATTTATGAGCCAATGGCAGCCGCGCTTGGTATAGGCCTTGATGTGGAGGCTCCGGAGGGTAATATGATAGTCGATATAGGTGGTGGTAGCACGGAAATTGCCGTCATCTCTCTTGGAGGTATTGTGAGCAATGAGAGCATCAGAATTGCCGGAAACGAGCTTACTCTTGACATTCAGGAGCACATGGGTCGCGTGCATAATCTCAAGGTGGGAACAGCAGAGGCTGAAAGAATCAAAATCAACGTAGGGTCTGCCCTCCCCTTGCTGGAGAATCCCCCTGAACCTTACGTGGTGTGTGGTGCAAACAAGATGACTGCACTGCCGATGGAAGTCCCCGTGACATACGAGGAGATCTCTCATTGTATAGAGAAAACTATCATGAAGATAGAATCAGCAGTGCTTGGCGCACTTGAGAACACTCCTCCCGAATTGTATTCCGACATTATGCGCAATGGTGTGTATCTTGCCGGCGGAGGCGCTCTTATCCGCGGTCTTGCCAAGAGATTCTCTGATAAGATAGGTATTGACTTTAAGATTGCTGAAGATCCTTTGCACGCAGTAGCAAAGGGCACCGGAGTTGCACTTAAGAATATCGGTAAATTCTCGTTCCTTATCCGTTAAGGGACGAGAATTTATTGTCTTTAAAGTAAGAAGCGTAAGAAAAGAGTTGCCTGTATAAATGTTAAGGGTCACTCTATTCATCGGAATGATTTTACTCTATTCTAAAATCCACATACTTAGGCAAGAAAAATCCATGCGGATATAAAACGAAGTAATTTTAGTGATAATTTCCAGATCAGAGCATGGATAAATAACTATTTATGTCGGACTATCAAAGAGAAATTTGACCGAAAATATAAGTTTTAGGAGCATAATTTTGTATTAAGGTTTAAACGATTAAAGACGTGCGCACCCTTCTTAATTTCATAATAAGGTATAGTTCATGGTTCGTTTATGCGTTCTATATTGTGCTTAGTTGTGTGCTTCTTTTCAACAATAATCCTTATCAGCAATCTGTCTACCTGACCTCAGCCAATAGCATCAGTACGAGTATTTATGGGGTGACCTCGGACATCACTTCTTATATCGCACTCCGCAAAACAAATGAAGAGCTGCAGGCTAATAATGCTTTACTTGAGAAAAGGGTTGTTTCACTGGAGCAAGAGCTTAAGAAATATAAAGGCATAGCTGCCGACACCTCAGGGAGCAATGCCGGTGCCCGATATGAATATGTTCTTGCATCAGTGTTAAATAATTCTACACGTCATCCGCGCAATTATTTCAATATCGACAAAGGATATGAAGACGGAATACGTCCCGGAATGGGCGTCGCCGGCCATAACGGAGTTGTGGGAATTGTCAATGTGACGGGAGCACACACCTCAAGAATAATTTCTCTTCTTAACGTAACACAGCATTTCTCGGTCAAACTCAAGGATACCCCCTACGTCGGCACTTTGACGTGGAAAGGTAATGACCCGACAGTGGCATACGTAGAAGAGATTCCCAAGCATGTAAAATTCAAAATCGGCGAAAGCGTGGTGACAAGTGGCTACTCCACTACCTTTCCCGAAGGAATAGACGTGGGCAAGGTCATAGGTCAAGTGAAAGCAGCCGACGATAATTATTTCACATTAAAAATAAAACTCTCTTCCGACTTCCGCAATCTTACTTCGGTCCGTGTGATAAAAGACAATCTTAAGCCCCAACTTGACAACCTTGAGAAATACGACAATCCGGATGAGAGACCTTAGGCTACCGGCCATATAGATGATAGCCAATCGGGAGTGGGTAGAGGATTCGTTCAGAAGAGCGATAAAGATAATAGTAACGTATCCAGTAATCTATCAATCACATCATCTTCCCGGCAGCAGAAAAATGTGGTCCCGGAAGTTTTTCTCAGATATTGAATATTCTTAACAATAGATAGATTATGAACAGAAGAGCGCTGGAAATAGCCGCACTATTCATCGTTTTGGTGCTTTTGCAGGTACTAATCTTTAATCATGTGGTATTATTTCATGTGGCAGTGCCAATAATCTTCATCTATTTCATAATTCGTGTGCCCACAGGTCTAAGTGCCAATCTGCTTGTCTCGCTCTCCTTCCTATTGGGATTGGTGATAGACATATTCAGCGATACCCTTGGTGTTAATGCTCTTTCCTGCACACTACTTGCAGCTCTCAAGAAACCGGTCTTTTATGCTTACGTGCAGAGAGACGATATGGTGAAAGACATAACTCCGTCAATTTCTCGGTTAGGGGTGTTTACATACTCCAAATATCTGCTGACGATGACGGCAATTTATTGCGCCCTTACATTCACAATAGAATATTTTTCAGTTGCGAGCGTTAAAGAAATAGCGATTGCTGCCGCATCAAGCACCCTTTTAAGTTTTCTGCTTATGCTTGGCATGGACAGCTTAATGATTTCCCAACGTGAGAAAAGATTATAATCTCGAAAAACGAAAATATATAATAGGCGGCTTCATCTGTGTGCTTGTAGTCATCTATCTTGTAAGGCTTTTCAATCTTCAGTTAGGCGACTCTACATACAAGGATTCTGCAGACAGCAATGCCTTTCTGCGTAAAATAATTTATCCGGCCCGAGGACTGGTATATGACAGAAACGACCGTCTGGTGATTTTTAATCAGCCGGCATACGACGTTATGCTCATACCCAGGGATGTGGGTGAGTTTGACACTCTTGCATTGTGCAAGGTATTGGGCATAGATAAGGCACGGCTTGAAGAGCTATGGGCTGAGATGAAAGACCCGCGTAAAAATCCCGGTTATTCGTCTTATCGTGCCCAGAAGCTACTTTCTCATCTCTCTCAAGAAGAGTATGGCCGACTGCAGGAAAAGCTCTATCTATTTCCCGGCTTTTTTATCCAGAAACGCACCATCAGACAATATAACTACCATGCCGGTGCCAATGTCTTGGGTAATATCCGTGAAGTTTCTGCAGAAGATGTAGAAAAAGACAGGTATTATCGCTCAGGGGACTATACTGGAGACCTCGGCATAGAGAAGAGCTATGAGAAAGCTCTGCGAGGTGTGAAAGGAATGGAGATAATGATGAAGGATGCCCACGGACGCATTCAGGGAAAATATGAGAATGGCATTCATGACGTCTCTCCGGAGGCCGGTAAGAATCTCAAACTCTCCCTTGATATGGAGTTGCAGCAATATGGAGAGACTCTCATGAGAGGCAAAATCGGTGCGATAGTATGCATCGAACCCGCTACCGGAGAAATTCTTGCCCTTGTCACATCTCCCAATTATGACCCAACCTTATTAATCGGTAAGGATAGAGGCAAGAATTACGCCGAGCTGGTTAAGAATCCATATATGCCCCTCTTTGACAGGGCTCTTCAGGCTGCTTATCCTCCCGGTTCGACATTCAAGCCAACGCAAGGTCTTATATTCCTTCAGGAGGGTATCATTGACAATTCTACGGCTTATCCATGCCATAGAGGCTACGTCAACGGTCTGCGTGTAGGCTGCCACGGACATGGCTCTCCCATCACCCTCAAGCCAGCCTTGCAGACCTCGTGCAATGCATATTTTTGCTGGGGTCTCAAGAATATGCTTGATCGGCAGGGCACCACTCCCTCGGCTCAGCTGACAAAATGGAAAGACTATATGGTGTCAATGGGTTATGGATATAAGCTTGGAGTAGATCTCCCTCATGAGAGCCGAGGTTTCATCCCTAATGCCGACTTCTATAACTCTTCTTTCCGAGGCAAGGATTGGAGCGCCAATTCCATCATCTCCATCTCTATAGGTCAGGGCGAAGTGCTGGCCACTCCCCTGCAGATAGCTAACCTTGGAGCTACGATAGCCAATAGAGGTTTTTTCTATACTCCGCATGTGGTTAAAGAGATTTCTGACAGTACGATAGACAAACGATTCAAGGTGAAGCATGCACCAAGAATCAAGAAAGAGTATTACGAAACTGTGGCCGAGGGAATGCGAATGGCAGTACTCGGGGGCACCTGTAAAGGAGCTAATCTGGTAGACATCGAAGTGGCCGGCAAGACCGGAACGGCACAAAATCCTCATGGTCGGGACCACTCTGTTTTCATGGGCTTTGCGCCATACAAAGATCCTAAGATAGCTGTGTGTGTGTACGTAGAGAATGCCGGTTTTGGAGCCACATTCGGCGTACCCATCGGGGCCCTTATGATAGAAAAATATCTCAAAGGAGAAGTATCTGCCGGGCGTAAAGGAGCCGAGCAGCACATGATTCACTCAAATACAATAGCTAACAGTGGAGTTAAAAAGCACTGATACCGGAACGTCCATTTTCAGGACCGTAGACTGGATAACGCTCATCCTCTATCTTCTGCTCGTCACGATGGGGGCTGTGAGTATTTATGCGGCAAGTTATGACTTTGACAATGCGTCGCTTTTTGATTTCAACGAATTCAGCGGTAAGCAATTTCTATGGATAGGGCTGGCTCTCGTCATAGGTCTCGTAATCTTTCTTCTTGACTACAGGCTTTATGAGGCATACGCCTATCCAATATATGCCATAGTCATTCTTGTGCTAATAGCCACAATATTTCTTGCCCCGGACATCAAGGGCTCCCGCTCCTGGCTTCAGTTTGGACCCGTAAGTCTACAGCCGGCGGAATTCGGTAAGTTTGCGACAGCTTTGGCCTTGGCTAAGCTATTTGACAGCTACAACTTTTCTCTTAATGAAAAGATGAGCAACTATGCAAGGGCTCTGACTATTATCTTTCTTCCCATAATGCTCATCTTGCTCCAGAAGGAGACCGGAAGCGCTCTTGTGTATCTTTCGCTCGTCTTCGTACTGTATAGAGAGGGTATGCCGGGGATAATCCTATGCTCTATATTATGTGCTGTCACCTACTTTGTGGTTGCAGTCAAGTATACGACCCCACTCATTTTAGGGATACCTTGCGGAGAGTTCTCCATCTTTGTGATCATACTCTTGCTCTATGCCCTGATGATACTTTTCTTCTGCAAAGAGGCAGTGTTAGGTAGAAATATCATATTGGGATTCTTAGGGTCAGGAATCATAGTTGCGGTTCTCTCGTTTCTGGGAGTAGCCATCAACGGCCGTATATTTTTCCTTTCTATCCTCGGAGTGGCCATAATCTATACTGTTATAGCGATGCCAAAACATCGCCCGGGTCGATTTGGCATTACGATTGCGGCGGCTCTTGTCTCAGTGTCTTTCCTCTTCTCCGTCAACTATGTCTTCGGAAATATCCTCCAACCGCATCAACAGACGCGTATCAAAGTCTCACTTGGCATTGAGGATGATATACGAGGAGCCGGCTACAACGTTAATCAGTCAAAGATAGCGATAGGCTCAGGCGGACTTACCGGCAAAGGTTTTCTTAATGGCACGCAGACGAAACTGAAATACGTGCCGGAGCAGCATACCGACTTTATCTATTGCACGATAGGCGAAGAGGAGGGATTTGTGGGTTCGGCGGCAGTTCTTCTTCTCTTCCTTGCGCTGATATTGCGACTGATAAAACTTGCGGAACGGCAGCGAACTGCCTTCGGTCGGGTGTATGGCTATTGTGTGGTGTCATATCTGATTTTCCACCTTGCCATCAATATAGGAATGGTGATAGGGTTATGTCCGGTTATCGGCATCCCTCTACCCTTCTTCAGTTATGGCGGCTCATCGCTGTGGGGCTTCACAATACTTCTTTTTATCATGCTAAAGATAGATGCTTCCAGGAGAGAATGACTTCATGGGGAGCAAGAGTGAAAACTATTGCGCTCCGATTGTGTTATATAGATGAACGTGGGAGTAAAACCCCAATAGTTCTGCATTAAGAATTATAAATATAAAAACAAACCAATTATGGCTAACAAAAGAGAAATAAAAAAATACGTCAACGCGCTCGGTGCTTCCATCTGCGAGAGCATGATGTCTGCATATTACAACATTAAGGGAGTGAACAAAGATGCCATTGAACAGGCTATGGGAAAAGTGCTTGGCGCTATCGGCGCTGCTAAGGCTCATGCCAACCTCTTCTTTGACAAGAAAGAGAAAGACTTCGCAGACAAGAAGGAATATCTTGCAGAAAAGAGAGCTTTCTTCAAGGCCCTTTTCGCTAAAATTGTCAATGACTACAATGAAGAAATCGATGCTGCAATGAAGCAGTTTAATGCTGCTATTCCTGCAGAAATCAAGCAACAGAACAAGGCGTCTGTAGCTGAAAAGTAAACGATTAAAATAGTACAGCTCTCGTATCACCCATAGAGGCTATTATGCAATTATGAACGTCTGGGGTCTGATATTAAAATGTGCTGGATGGAAATTCACCATCACCACTCCCCCACGGGATAAATGTGTAATATGTGTGGCACCACATACATCCAACTGGGACTTTATACTGGGGCTGTGTGCATATCATTCCATAGGAAGAAAGGCCAATTTTCTTATGAAAGAATTTTGGTTCTTCTTCCCATTGGGGATTTTACTGAAGCGTCTGGGTGGTATTCCTGTCCCGAAATTGAAAGGTGGTGATTTAAGCAATAGGCTTATATCGCTCTTCAAAGAACATAAGTATGTCAATCTTGCCGTCACCCCGGAGGGAACACGAAGCCGCACTGAGCATTGGCGAAGGGGATTTATTTTCATAGCTAAAGGTGCTGAAGTCCCAATTCAACTCGGAGTTATTGATTTTCCCAATAAACACATTCTGATAACCGAGGAGTATTGGCCGACGGGAGATGTGGAGGCAGATATGCTGGCTATAAAGAACTTCTATAAAAAATATTCAAATGCCGGAAAATATCCGGATAAATTCGCTGTCTGAGAGGGTGTGTCAAAATCAACATTTTGAATCACCCTTTTCTGGTATTTAATGGTAGTGGAGAGTGATAGTTGCAGAGCTGTCTTTCTCTATCATTAAGCTCATATCTTTAAAATCACATTTGAAATTACTGATAAATCATCATATATATATATCGTTACTGACCTATGCCTTCCAGCAAACTTAACGTGGCCCTCCTCCCTCAGGAAATATTCTGGGGAGACAAAGAAGCTAATCTTCGCACCGTAGAAGAAACTCTTGCCAAGTTGCATCCCGATACGGAATTGCTTGTGCTTCCCGAAACATTTTCTACCGGCTTTCCCGCCGGCGACAAAGAGGATATAAGAAGTCTTGCCGAAAAGAATAGCGGTGAGACCATCGACTTTCTTAGCAGAATGGCAAAGTTGCATAATCTTGCCATTTGTGGCTCTTTCATCGCAGAGGTGGGTGGCTCGCTTTATAACCGTGCGTTCTTCATTGAGCCCGGTGGAGAGCAGACTTTTGCTGAGAAAAGGCATCTTTTCACCATGGCTGGTGAGCATAAGTCTTTCTCAAGGGGATATGATAGGCTCACCGTGAGATACAGGGGATGGAATATTACTATGATAGTATGCTATGATATCCGTTTCCCGGTATGGATAAGAAACGTGGAAAATGAATATGACGTACTTGTGGCTGTAGCTAACTGGCCAAAAGTGAGAGTTGACGCTTGGAATAAACTCTTATACGCACGAGCTATTGAGAATGAATGCTATGTGCTCGGCGTGGACTGTATGGGAGTTGACAACAAAGGATTTGAGTATGATGGCTCGTCGATGGCCATAGACTTTAAAGGAAAGAGCATCGGGGTGCAGATAGAGAGCAGTCCGCTGTCTGACAATAAATATGATCAAAGCGCAAATGTAATATATGCCACGCTTGACATGGATAAACTTACTGCTTTCAGAACTAAGTTTCCCGCATGGCAAGATGCAGATAAATTCAGTATATTCAAGGATTAAACTAAATATCAAATATGGCAGGCTCACACAAGCCTGCCATATTTGATATTTCTTATTTCTTCTGAAAATATGCGGAAGGGTGTTTAAAATAAATATTTTCGATGCAGCTTCTTTCTCAACGATTACTTTTTTATTAAGTAGCAGTAGGATTATTATTAAAATTTTATTAATTTTGTGGCGATAAGAATGTATTCACGTTTAATAGATGGAGACATTATGCTATCTTGCAGACGATTCAACTCATTACAGAGGTGGTTAGTTAAGTCAAGCTGCTGAAAGAGAAACAGAATTCGTCTTAGAAAAAGTTAGATGCTTCGCATCTATTAAATATGAACGCTGACTTATATGTCCCATTAATCCGCCTGCTGTGATGTCTGTTAGAAATATGATTTCGTACAGGCATCAGAATGTTAAGTAAGTGAGAAAATTAATGTGCATATAAAAACGAAGTGATTTTGGAGATAATTTTGCTGTGAAACGAAGGAAGATATCAGCATATCTGACTGAGATACAACAGAGCATTAGCCCAAAAGGACAAGATAATTATAGCACATGAGTTTTTAATCTAACATATATCGTTTGATTTTTAGAACTTACTTGAGGATTATTCATTATGTTCCGTTTAGAATGCTGATAGGTCTTGGCCGGTCTGCTTTAGATATGTCGGTAAATGCTGGATGATGGAGACAATACACACTATCCACGTGGTTTAAAAGACGAATGAAGAATATAGTTTCTATCATATTGCTTTCGACTTATTCTGCACTTGCTCCGATATGTGCATTTGCGGAAGATTTCACTTATACTATCCCTGATGCAGGCACCCTTTCTTTTGAAATCATAAAGAAGGCTGATGCCGGAGGGCACGGGGAGGCCATTGTCACCTATTCAGGCTCTATTGATAGACAGGATGAAAATCAGTGGGCGGAAAATTCTTGTATTGAAATTCCTTCTAAAATCAATCACCTCGGATATATATATGAGATTGTCGGAATTGGACCTAAGGCTTTTGCTCATAAACGTAATGTTAAGGAGGTGACAATTCCCGAGAACGTTCGCAAAATCAGTGAATTCGCATTTGAAGATTGTTCAGATCTGACTGCTATCGATATAAATTCGCCCAGCATTGAGATAGATAAAGATGCCTTCTTCGACTGTTTGGGTATCTCACAAATTTCTTTGGGAGTCGATGTGGCTGATTTTGACTTTTCATCGTTCAAATGGTCAGAGTCTCTGAAGAATATCACGCTCCCGGCCGGGATAAGAAAAGTAGATGGACTTAATAGCCTTGATAATCTGCAAAACATCAGCATGAAGTCTTCCGATGAGGAAAAGAAATATGAGTGTTATGATGGTTGTCTTTATTCGGCCGATAGTAAACGCCTGCTTCTGATACCAAGTTCGAAATGTGGCGATCTTAAGTTGTCGGAAAAACTGGAAGACATCGCCGAGGGAGTGTGGCAGAAAGATTGTAAAATTGATAGAGTGATAGCTCCTGCAGGAATAATTCTGAAGCCTGATTTGTTGCTTAATTCGCCGGTTACACAGGTTTTACTTGAGGGCCCTTTTTCAGCTAACGTCTTGTATGAAAACATGAATACAGACAAGCCGATGTGGACTCTCAAGACTCATTGTCCAAATCTCAAGGTATATGTGAAAAAAGATGTCTTAAGAAAATATCGCAATGCCCTGAAGGAATATCAGAAATATAATGGGAATGCAGACCAAGTAAAAGAAGATAATATTTTGCTTGATGAGAGCGAGAATTAATCGGAACAAACAGTGAATATGAGATGAAAACGTCAGAAAAAATAATAACTACATTGTTATGCCTGGTGATTTCTATTGGCTCTCGAGCTTCCGAAAGTCAAGCGCCCCCGGAGAGAGTGCAGAAGCAGCGTGCAGCTGAGAGGATGCTGTCCATGAAACGAACAGGTATCATGAAGGGAGCCGGAAAAGATGAGACAGCCCCAAAGAGTATTGGATTAGAGGGCCTTTCGGCAGACTCTTTGAAATGCATTGAAAAGGAAGCTGCCCTACTATCCGAGCATTTGAAGACTATTGAAATAAAAATTGAAATCCGATCATCAGACTTGCTTAGTCTTGAAAAACGGCTCTCAAACTCGGAGCGAAAGGACAAGTCCTTAGAAAGAGAATATTCAGAAAAGAGATCAGAATATGTAGCATTGATTCTTTCCAAAAAAGAAAAAGAAAGCAGACTGAAATCTTTACAGAGTATCCTTAACGGGGAAAAAGGAGTCTATTACTAATAATTAATAAAGAGAATGGATAAGCAAGTTGATAAATTAATTTGCTCTTCAAAGTTCAGCCAAAATGACTTGTTGAAGAGCAGAAATGTAAGAGAGATATATTAATAACTTGACTATCCCTGTAAAGACTATAATTATGAATGAATTTATACAAAAAAAATGTCCAACCTGCGGGGCGATACTGACCATAAGAAATCAGGCCGGTATTCAGAATACCACTGTCACTTGTCCTGTATGCCATAACACCTACCCCTTTATTAAGATGAAGGATGTGGCTGTCCCCGGCAGAGTGCAGACTCCTCCTCCTCATAAAACTCCCGACTTCAACGGTAATTATCCGGGGTACTCTTCAGCACCTCCGGCTTCCTCCGGTGTCCCTCCGAGACAAGGAATTCCCGCCCAGCGTCCCCCCCGCCCTTACGGGCAACCCTCGCAGGGACACTATGCCATGCTTCTTAATCAAGGAACCCAGGAACGTTACCCGCTTTTAATCGGTAGCAATATTATAGGCAGATATAGTGCCAGCTCATCCGCAAATGTAAAGATTAATACCGGAGGAAGTCTTAAAATGAGCAGGGAGCATCTCCTGATTGATGTTAATACTGATGCCTACGGTGGTCTTCAGTTCACAGCATCACTATGTAAGCCTAATTGCAACGAAACTTATATTAACGGGAATCGTTTGTATTTTGGATGCAGAATGCCTATCATTCCCGGCATGCAGATTTCATTGCCGGATGCCTCTCTGATTCTTATTGTAAATTGAAGTAATCTGGTATTGGATAAAGCGACAATCTAAGAAAAACGTCATGAAATTTAAACTAAGAGTTCGAGGCATCATAGAGTTTGGTAAACGAACCGATGAAAGTGGTCATCCGCACCAGGAAGATAGCATGTATCCCTCAATGGATGCAATCTCGGATAGCTGTCGGGTATTTGTGCTGTGTGATGGCATGGGAGGACATGATAAAGGAGAAGTGGCCAGCGAAACGGTGGTTGAGACCATGGGCAAAGTCGTTGAGACGGAATCCTCCCCTGAGGGTAGTTTCTCAGATTTAATCCTGCAGCATGCCATTAGCGAGGCTTACAAGGCTCTCGATGCAAAAGACTCCGGTGCTACAAAAAAAATGGGAACCACTATGACGTTCCTGAAATTTCATGATGCAGGCTATACTGCTGCTCACCTTGGAGATAGCCGTATATATCAGTTTCGCCCCGGAAACACTCCTGCCGAGACAAAGATTATCTTTAAAAGCGAGGACCATTCTCTGGTAAACGACCTAATCAAAGTCGGTCAGCTTACTGAGGAAGAAGCAAAGATGTTTCCTCAGAAAAACGTTATCACAAGAGCTATGCAGCCTAATGATGAGAGACGTTCAATGGCGGATGTGCACCACTCTTCTAATATTATGCCGGGAGATTATTTCTATCTTTGTACAGATGGAATGCTTGAAGAGGCCGATGATGAAAACCTGAAGTTTTTCTTCTCAGACTCCCCGGCCGTAGACGATATTGACAAGAAGGTGCAAGCTCTTCGAATGGCTACGATTGAAAATAGAGACAATCATACAGCCTTCATCATAGAAGTTGTAGCTATAGAAGGAAGACCGGCCACGCCCTTAGAGGTCGATTCTAAGGAATGTCCCCTTCTCATAGACAAGGATAAGCTGGCTTCACGCCGATCAGCCCCCTCACAGGTAGTCTCTGAAGTCAATCATAAGGGAAGGACGTCAGAAAATCCAATTAAGTCGAAGAGCGAACCTGCATACTCCTCTTCGATAAATATGGCTCCTCCTCTGCCTGTCAAAAAAAAGAGAAAATCCAAAGTTCTCATATATATTCTAAGCGCAATACTTGCTCTCTTGCTGATGGTAATCGCTTATCTTTTCATTGAAAAGATTAATGGAGAAGGCAGAGGGAAAGATACCGGAAAGCGGGTATATGAGGAGGAAGAGGTAGATGTTGTTAAAACTACTGAGTCAGAGGTATCCGTTTTAGACGAAGGAGGTGAAAGTATTTCTCCCATCCCTGAAGAATTGAGTAAAGAAAAATCCTCTGAGAGGTCTTCTGCAGCTCTTTCTAAAAAGAGTAAACAGGATAAGGCTCAGAAGGTACCTGCAAAAAACACTCCGGGCTCTATCAAGGCTCCTCAAGATGAGGGAGTGCTAACGCAACCCAATCGTGCCGGAGCACCGCAAAAAAGTACATCGCAGGCTCCGGCGCCCGAGCACTCCGGAAAATCCACCGGAAATGATAAGACACCGGAATAAATTACTGTGATGCTATTTAGGATGTTTAGTCCGGAATAATATCGTTTAATTTTTTAGAATGCAATTATAAATGACAAACAATATTCGGCTCGCCGACGGAATGATAGTGAAGGGCCGCGGCAAAAATTACAGGATAATCCGCTTATTGAGAAAGTCGCCGCATACTAATGTTTATCTCGCAGAAGTGCTTACTATCAGCGATGAAAGCACCGGTGAATTCGTGGCTCTCCAGGAGTTTGTCCTGACCCGAGAGGGTGATTCTAATATTCATGACGATTATGTCCGTCAGATCTTTGCTCTATTAAATCTGAGAAACGCCAATATTCAGACGATTAAGGAATCGTTTGAGGAGAACGGTGTGATATTTTACGTTTCTGACTATATCGAGGGTAATACTCTTGCTGAATGCATAAGAGAAAGAGGCCGATTTTCAGAATCAGATACACTGAGAATTGCAACTGCTCTTTGCAGTTCTCTTGACTATCTTCATTCAAGAGGTATTTCTCTGCTTGACGTTACACCCGATAATATCATCCTCACCAAAGATAACATACCGGTTATAGCCGGCTTTGGATTCGTTGTCGGAGATACTAAGGAAGATGGAAGCGCCTCTCCCCTTTTCCTGACTCCCGGATATTCATCTATCGAGAGAGCATACTACAGAAAAGGCATGGGGAGTGGCGTCGCAATAGACGAATATGGTCTCGGCGCCGTAATGTATGCGATGCTCACCGGCGAAACTCCTGCTGATGCTGCTAAAATTCTTAATTTCGGTTTCCCGGCAGGGCCTCTGAAAGCAGCCGGAGTCAGTGGCGAGACAATTTCTATTATAGAGAAAGCCATGTCTCCTTCCGTAACGAAGAGATTTCATGCCTTAATGGAGATGCAGGATGCCATTATGAGGCAACTTTATTCTCTTCCCCATCAAAAAGCGAATAATACCGTCGATGTGGAAGTCGATGAAAAGCAACATGATAGCTCTTCTGTCACGGAAAAATCAGACGTCATCCCTATAACTGAAAGTGTTAAGCCTCCGGTCGTCTCAAGCTCTGCCATAGTGGAGAAAGTAGAGAATACTTCGGAAAATATGACAGAAGAAAGGAGTATTCCGGATCCTCAAAATGTGATTACGCCTCCGGCAACCGAGGCTGATACTTCCTTATCGCCCACTGAAAATAAGCCGGAAAAGATAGTCTTTGATACTGCTTCGGACAACTCTGCAGATGATTATGTTCTCGAAAGTGAAGTTCTTGAGGAGGAAAGAATCAGTAATAGTCAGAAAAAAAGACATCTCCATGTGGCCGTTTACGTTATGGCTGCCATTCTTATTATAGCGTGTGGTTTGATATTATATTTCTTCCTGCTTTCCCGCTCTGAGGAAACGATAGAAAATCGGGAAGAGTTGGGCGATACTACCGAAATCGTAATCCCCTCAGCGCAGGATTCATCCTCCATGACACCTTCGGCTGCCACTATAGTTCCGGAAGAATCAAAAGCTCCGGAGAATGATTCACGCGTCCGCAGAGAAGAGAAAAAGGAGAATTTGGAGGAATCTCATAAAGATGAAAATGCGCATAAGAATCAGAATTCCGAAGAGCTAAAAACATCCGCAAAGGAAGTCTCACCGACTAACGTGGAATCACGAGAACCGGTAGCCCCGCAGTCCGCTTCAGAAAACTCGGAAAATACAGGAGAATAATTCTCGGAGGCTCGAAGATAAATTAATGGTCAAATAAAGAGCAGCATAGATAGCAATGATAAAAAACAACATAAAAGAAGCCCTCAAGGAGGGTTCCGTTCTCAAGGGTGTAAATTTCAGATATCGCATACTGAAGGTTCTTGGACTTGGATCATACGGAATTACTTATCTCGCCGACATCATTAACGAGGCCGGTGAGAGAACAAATATGCAGGTCGCACTCAAAGAGCTATTTGTGGCTGAATGCAATGATCGAAAAGACTCTACTGTCTCCGTTTTCAGCAATAAAGAACTCTTTGACCAGCTTTACCGCAAGTTTAAAAGAGAGGCTCAGAATCTGCACTCCATCTCACACAACAATCTCATAAACGTATATGAGGGATTTGAAGCTAATGATACTGCTTACTATTCCATGTCATATATTAGTGGAGAGAGCTTGGCCGATATTATCAAGACTAAAGGGCGCATCCCGGAAAAGGAGGCGCTGGAGATTACAATAATGCTGGCCGGAGCGCTTGATGAACTGCATTCTCACGGACTGCTTCATCTTGACGTCAGACCCGATAATATTCTCATGAATAGCGGAAAGGTGCCTGTACTCATTGATTTTGGATTAGCCAAGCATTTTGATGAAAAAGGTGAGCCTGACACAATCGTGGGTCTCGGTAATGGAGAGTCCGGATATGTGCCTATGGAGCAGACATCTTATCATGCCGGATTCGGGGTGCCCAAGACAATGGATATTTACGCCCTTGGCGCTACACTATATAATATGCTGACCGGCAAAGTGCCCCCTTCCGCGCCGGAAATATTTAATTATGGTTTTTCTGAAGATGAATTGGCAGCTGCGGGAGTCAGTAGGCCCACGATAGAGATAGTGACTAAAGCTATGCAGCCTCTGTGGAAAGACAGATATCAGTCAGCTGCACATTTGGAGAAAGCAATAAAGATAGCTCTTGATGGAGAGAGTGATAAGCCGGAACCGGTTGCAGAGTCTGCAGAAGTTATTCCGGTAGAGACTGTGATGCCCTCTCAGCCGATTCCGGAAATGATAAATGAGGAGGCTACAGCCATAGACTATCAGGAAGACGAGGCCACCAGTCTTGAGGTGGTTTCAGCATCAGGAGGATTTCAAGATGAGAGAACTACAGTTGATCTTGAGAATACATCGTTAGATATAATGCCTGCTGCAGGTTATCAGTCAGATGAAAGAACGCGAGTAGAAGAAATGCCAGCGTTTCCTGCTCAGAGTTATAACGTGACAGGAAAGGACACTTCAAAAAAGAATCGCACTTTGGCCTTCTTGCTGATTGGATTAATCATAGCTATCATAGGAGTGATGATAGCCACTGATTTCTATACGGGTTGGATAAGAGAACTTTTCCGTACTCCGGTGGAATGTGTAGTTCTGGAAGCAGACTGATTGGAGCTGTCTCAATCAGATTGGAAATATTCCGATGGGATTCTTCTATATGTCTTTGATAGTAAACTTGCTTCAAAATAACAGGATATGAGTATAAATAATGATAATGATAGAGATTATCTTCCTGCGCAAAAAGATGAGATGTCTGACTCAATGGTCAAAGAAGATTTTCAGTCAGCATTAGATCTTGAGCCGAAAGTGGTTAAAAGCCGTAAGAAATCAACGGCTATCGTGATAATTTTAGCCGTGGCAGGATTAATAATGGTTACGCTATGTGGATATCTGTATTGGCGATATAGCAATTCTTCTGCATCCGAGGCAGTTGAATCTGAAATAAATACCACAGCTGAGGTTATCCCCTCATCCCTTCCCTCTTCTCTTGTGCTCGTTGAATCTGTGGAGAACGGCCACAAGACCACTCTTCATCTGGAGATAGAGGGAGAGAATGTGAAAGGCGTATGGAACACGCGTATAGCCTCTATAAAAATGAAAGGCACCTCCTCCGGCAATCATATCAGCATAAGAGGCAGAGCCACTTCAGACAGGATTGAGCTTAATAAAATGAGTGACGGCTCATTCCGTGGCACATACGCCGGCCCTGACCAGCAAATTAAAGAAATAGTATTCGTGTCCGGGAAATGAGTAATGAGGTTTCCACAAGTCTCAGAATGAGTGGAGAGTAAAAAAGTAAAATTAAGTAATATTTAGAATGAATAATGACATATTGGCTCCCGGGACTGTTCTTCAGGGAAGTCGCTATTCTTACACTATAAAAAAAGTACTTGGGCGTGGTTCTTTCGGTATCACCTATCAAGCTACCATTACTCTTCAGGGCGAACTCGGTGCCATTACTTCCAAAGTCGCCCTCAAGGAATTCTACATGAGTGACATAAATGGGCGTGAAGGCTCGCAGGTCACAAGTGGGAATAAGATGGGAATGGTGCAGGATTATCGGAAGAAATTTGTCAGAGAAGCGCTCAATCTTGGAGAAGTAAATCACGAAAACATCATAAATGTGATGGAAGTCTTTGAGGCTAACGGCACCGTATATTATGCTATGCAATACATAGAGGGGGGCTCCCTTGACGATTATATTAAAAAGAGAGGAAGGCTGCCTGAAAATGAAGTTATCAGCCTGAGCATCAAGTTGGCTTCAGCATTGAGTGCCCTTCATAGTAAAGGAATGCTTCATCTTGACATTAAGCCAAGTAATGTCATGCTGACTGAAGACATGAATCCTGTGCTTATCGACTTCGGACTGTCAAAGCATTTCGATGAGGGCGGAGAGCCTGAGGCAAGCACTAAAATTGGAGCGGGAACTCCGGGATATGCCCCTGTGGAACAATCGAATTATCGTGTGGGGAATGGCATCCCTGTTACAATGGATGTTTACGCGCTTGGAGCCACAATGTTTAAAATGCTTACCGGCCTGCGTCCGCCTGAAGCCTCGTTGATACTTAATGGCATAGAGGATCCTGCGGAAAAACTCAGTGCAGCGGGAGTCTCTGACCGGCTGAAGGCAATCGTTATCAAGGCTATGTCTGCACTGATACGCAATCGTTATCAGACTATGCAAGAGATGCTTCTCGCTATAAAAAACGATGACAGCGAGGAAGTTATAATAGAAGGAAAGCCGCAGGCTCAAGTGGTTGAAGTTGTATCGGCTATTCCGGCAGAATCAAATCCGGAGGTAAGTGTGGAAGAATCTACTCCGGTGAATAGCGAGAATGCAGATATAGAGAATGGAGCTGTCGCAGAGACTGAAATACCGCAAGAAGAAGAGAGTCCGGAGGTGAAAATCGGTCCGGATGATGCACACCCCTCTCCAGTGAAAAAGAGTGTGCAGCCTGCTGCGGAAAAAGCATCCTCTATTTCCGATAATATTGTGGAAGGTATCCCCTCTCCAAAGGAGAAGAATGATTCAAAGAAAAAGGCGGAATCCGGAAGAAAGGCTGAGAATAAAAATGCTCGGAAAGAAGTTAAGCTGACCTCTCCATCTGAATCTGAACAGGTCATGCAGACTCCCAAAGAGAATTATTCTTCTCAAAAGGATGTTGAGAAGAATATTCCGGATATTCAGATAGAGGTACCTGCAAAGAAGAGTAACTTGCCCATAATTATCGGGCTTGTCATCGGTCTGATAATTGTCGGTGCGGGAGTATTCTTTATTTCGGGGGGAGACTCTTCTGATGAGAAAAAAGAGGCCATGGAGCAGACAGAAATCTCGCTGCCCGTCTCGGTAGAGGATATGGACTATAAGACTGTTCTTGGTGAAGTTAAGTATACCGGAGAGGTTAATCCAGAAAATATCCCTAATGGAAAAGGCGTGGCAAAATTCCCTAACGGCTCTGTGTATGATGGTGAATGGAAAGATGGAAACATGACCGGAGAATCTCATTACACTCTTCCCAACGGAGATACCTTTGAGGGTACATGGCTCAATAACGAGTATGAAAACGGACGCTATACCATAAAGGAGGATGGCTCCTACTATGTGGGTAAATTCAAGAATGGAGAGGGCTACAAAGAGGGTGGCAAATGGTATGAAAAATCAGGAAAGGAGATACCATGGTAATAGGCAGACGATTGATTTGTGCAATTATCCTATTGCAACTCAGCCTGGTCGGAGCCATAGGCGTCCGCTCAAACGTATTGGGTGAAATACCCATGTCGGACGAGACAGCCCGATTGTCTTCCTACGAGTATGTCGAGAAGCTGTTACCCATTTTAAGTTCCGATACTAAGAAGGCGATTAAATGCCTGGATAAAATAGCTACATATAACTCATCGGCAGCCTTACTGCTCGGCGATATTTATCGCAAGGGAGAGTATTGGGAGAAGATCGATGTGGCTCGCGCCATCGGTTATTATCAGATTGCAGAGGGGATGAATAATGTGGATGCAATGTGCAGTCTCGGCATAATTTATCTCGATGCAGAGGGAGGAATCGCAAGAAATGTCACTAAAGGACTTGATTATCTGACAAAATCGGCTGAAAAAGGGTGTGTCACAGCTCAAGCAAATCTTGGATTTTTCTACGAAAATGGCATGAAGGAATATGGGTTGGCTGCAGATCCTGAAAAATCTTATAAATATTCCGAGATGGCAGCTCAGCAGGGTCATAGATACTCTCTCTTCACTGTGGGGCGCTATTGTTTCGAAGGTGTCGTGACAGAAAAAAATGAAGAAAAAGGGCTTGACTATTTGCTGAAGGCCGCCGAAGCAGGAAGCATAAAAGCATACAATTATCTGAAAGAACATGCTGATGCCGGTAATTCCAGCTGCTGTCTCCTTATGGCAGATATTCTTGAGAATGGCAAGTGTGGCCAGATAAAGAACTCAACAAAGAGCGCGGAGTATAGAAAACTAGCCGAAGAGAGTGGCGATTAGCCTATCTTAAATTTGCTATTGTATGAAGAATTTAGTAACTTTGCAATATTAAATTTTCTCTTTTAGACACGTTGGACTTCATTCTTGGGGTCTTTAAAAACATAAGGTGGAAAAGATGACAGAAATTAAAGAAGAAATAGTCAGCGAAGGCGGTCTGAACTTCGTTGAACAAGAGATAAAGAATGACCTTGATGCCGGAAAGAATGGAGGACGTCTCAACACGAGATTTCCGCCTGAGCCCAACGGCTATCTTCATATCGGTCATGCCAAAGCGTTCATTATGGATTTCGGAGCTGCTGAGAAATTCGGCGGCACATGCAATCTTCGTTTTGATGATACTAATCCTCAGAAAGAGGATATGGAGTATGTAAATTCCATAATGGAGGATATTCACTGGCTTGGATTTGACTGGGGCGACAGGCTTTATTATGCAAGTGACTATTTCCAGAAACTCTATGACCTTGCCATCCGTCTGATAAAAGAGGGTAAAGCATACGTCGACGAGCAGTCAAGCGAAGAGATAGCGGCTCAGAAAGGCACTCCTACCTCTCCCGGAACAGACAGTCCTTTCAGAAATCGCCCCGTAGAGGAAAACCTTGACCTCTTTGAAAGAATGAATAAAGGAGAGTTTGAGGAGGGTAGCATGGTGCTCAGAGCGAAAATTGATATGGGCCATAGCAATATGCATTTCCGTGACCCTATTATGTATAGAATCATTAAGACTCCTCACTGGCGCACTGGAGATAAATGGAAAGTTTATCCGATGTATGATTATGCGCATGGCCAGAGCGATTATTTTGAGGGAGTCACCCACTCTATCTGCACACTTGAATTCGTGCCACATCGTCCTCTTTATGAGTATTTCGTAAAGGAACTGGCTGATGATTCCTATTGTCCGAGACAGATAGAGTTTAATCGTCTAAACCTCACTTACACCGTGATGAGCAAGCGTAAACTGCTTCAGCTCGTCAAAGAGGGTCTGGTGAAGGGCTGGGACGATCCGCGCATGCCGACACTTCGAGGTCTGCGTCGTCGCGGATATACTCCTCAATCCATCAAAAATTTCATAGACAAAATCGGATATACCCGCTATGAAGCGCTTAATCACATCGAGCTGCTCGAACATGCTGTCAGAGAGGATCTGAACATGCATGCCACCAGAGTTAGTGCTGTGCAAAACCCCGTCAAACTCATTCTGACCAACTATCCAGAGGGAAAGACCGAAATGATGGAGATGGATAACAATCCTGAAAATCTCGAAGAGGGTAAGCACCAGATGCCTTTCACACGCGAACTCTGGATAGAACGCGAAGACTTTATGGAGAATCCTCCTAAGAAATTCTTCCGTCTCTCCCCGGACAAAGAAGTGAGACTTAAAGGTGCATACATTATAAAATGCACGGGTGTGAAGAAGAATGAGGATGGCGAAATAGAGGAGATATATGCTGAATATGATCCCGAAAGTAAAAGCGGACTCCCCGGCGCTGACAGAAAAGTAAAGGGTACGCTCCATTGGGTATCAGTTCCCACAGCTGTCAAGGCTGAGGTGCGCGACTATGACAGGCTCTTCTCAGTGGAAAACCCCTCCGCTGAAGAGGGTGATTTCCGCGACCTTCTCAATCCTGATTCTCTGAAAATCAGAGAAAACGTAATGATAGAACCTTGGCTAGCAGAGAGACTTAAGGCTGGTGATCATTATCAATTCCAACGCCTGGGCTACTATACAGTCGATCCTGACACAACGGCAGACAAGCCCGTGTTTAATAAGACCATTGGCCTGAGAGATACCTGGGCTAAAGTTTCAAAAAAGTGAATAGCTTTAAGAAAAGAATAATAGTGACAGGTGGCGCCGGATTCATCGGTAGCCACCTTGTCCGTCTTTTGGTGAGAAAGTATCCGCAATATCTTATGTCATCGGGACTTTGACTCTGCTGCAATGTGCTTGAGAATGAGAAATGGCTTGAGGAAGTCACGTCCGGCGCCTATCAGCAATGTTATGACAAAATGTATAGTTGTAGAAACGACAAATAGTCATCCTTCGGAATCTTATAAACTCAAGTTTTGCAAGTTCTCCTTAAAGTTTATTAGTAGTGGGGGTCTACTCCTTTGATATTTGATTATATAAACTTATGGCCAAGCGAATATACGAGAAATTCCCGTGTAAATATCGTATTTGCGAAATTTGAATTAATATTTTTCAGAAATGGACTTTAATTTCAACTCTCCTCTCCTGGAGAATGCAGTCTCTGAACTATCCAAGCTTCCGGGCATAGGGTCAAAGACTGCGTTGCGTCTGGCACTTCATCTTTTAAGACAGGATAAAGAAGTAGCCGATGCTTTGGGCAAATCCATTATCCGTATGAGAGAAGAGATAAGCTATTGTCATCGGTGTCACAACATAAGCGAGACTCCTGAGTGTCCTATCTGCGCTGATAGGAAGAGAGATCAGACCACAGTTTGTGTAGTCGAGAATGTTAAGGACGTCATAACGGTTGAGGCCACTCATGTTCACCATGGTCTATATCACGTGCTTGGCGGTCTTATAACACCTCTTGAAGGAATTGCGCCATCTGATATTGAGATAGATTCGCTTGTAGAGAGGGTTAAGAATGAGGGTATTAAGGAGGTGATTCTTGCTCTTAGCCCTACGATGGAAGGAGACACCACCAACTATTATATTTATCGTAAACTATCTGATTTGCCCGTTCGGGTGAGTCTGCTCGCACGTGGGCTAAGTATAGGCAATGAATTGGAATATACTGATGAGCTCACACTTGGCCGTTCTATTCAGGACAGGGTGCTTTTTTCTGATACGTTTCACAAATAAAGGGCAATCATGTCGATACAGAATATGCAGAGTGAAACAGAGATAAAAATTCAGATGCCTGAAGAGACGACAAAGAGAGTCAGACTTCGGGCGTTGGAAGTGTCGGATGTTGAACTCCTTTATGCAGTGGAGAACGATAGTTCTCACTGGGCAGTCACCGACACGGTGGCTCCATATTCCAGAGACCTACTTCTGCAATATGCCCTCTCCTACTCTGCCGACCCCTTTAATGAAGGACAACTACGACTTGTAATAGAGGATGTAGAAGAGGAAGAGCCGATAGGTATTTTTGACCTGTTTGAGGTGTCAATGCTTCACAGAAGAGCTATCATTGGCATTTATATTCTTCCCTCGTGGAGAGGAAGAGGGTTGGCAGTAGAGAGTGTGAAGGCAGGCATGAATTATTGCCGACATATTCTGGGATTAAAGAATTTGCTCGCACATATTCTTGTTGGCGAAGAGATTAGCTTCTCGGTATTCCGGCGGTGTGGTTTTATGCACGCCGGCACTTTAAAAAATTGGCACCGTGAAAGAGATGTAATGTTGCTGCAAAAAAACTTGTAGTCAGTTCATAGAGGGGTCTTGAGGCACAGACAGCCAGCTACGGAACTTCGGACCAAGTCTTTTAACCTGTGTTCGCCAGAATGTATTCCCGCTTCCACTAAGAAGATTCGTCGAGTTATCGGCATAATTGGAAATCCACACACCCTCGCTACGCTCTTCTCTTAATTGGTCTCCGTCCCAACCGCTATATCCTAAAAAGAAGCGAATTTTGCCCGAAATATCGCCACCTTCCTCAATATAATCAATTATATCCTCTAACCTCCCGCCGACATATATTCCGGGGCATATTTCATTTGATCCAGTGAAAATATCGCCAAGAGTGTGCAGCATGAAGAGACGTGAAGTAT
The DNA here is from genome assembly GCA_014800685.1 of Bacteroidales bacterium. GTDB lineage: Bacteria > Bacteroidota > Bacteroidia > Bacteroidales > Muribaculaceae > Lepagella. The sequence continues at coordinate 66,272 of JAAVFQ010000015.1, read as the reverse complement.
CTACCGGACCACCGCAATAAAGTGGGATGCCGGCGCCTCCTTCCCATTCCGGGATAATATCTGAAAGATACAGATTAGTGCGTTTGTTAAGAGCGAGTCCCATGACGCTATTCTTCTCTACATCAAGAAGAAGTATGACAGCTCTATTAAAGAACTGTTCCCTGAGAAGAGGCTCGGCAATGAGAAGATCACCACGAATCAATTCGCGTGCGTCGCCTCCTGAAAAGCGTAATATTTTGTTCCATTCCATAATAGGCATTATATTTTCTTTCTGATGTTCATCCTTTCATACTATTACAACCTATTTATAAGAGTAATGGTTGGCTGTCGCAGTAAGTTTTATATTAATGTTATTTATTACTTTAAGAATTTGTTTGCCTAAAGAAATATTGCTAATTTTGCATAAGATAACATTCTCCTTATGTCTCACAATTCTCTAATCCAAAAGTAAAGCTGAGAATTAATGGGAAAAAGAGCACTGTCAAGGTGTGAGAATAATATAAAAACCGTAATAGTATGAAATGTATTAAGATTTTATCATCATTTCTTTTGATGGCAGCTGCCTTCTCTGCTAATGCTCAAAGCTGGAACTTCGGCATAGAAGCAGGATATGTAAATAGCACACTCTCTGTCAGTGATGGAAGTGCCAAATCAAGAAATGGGTTTAAGGTTGGAGCCGACGCAGAGTTTACCCTCCGGAATAATCTTAGCTTTGAGTCCGGACTATTCTATATCCGGAAAGGAGCCACGATAAAGGGCGAGACTCTCATGAATACAACGATTAGCTCTGTTAAATTTTCAGAGATGGATTATTTGCAGATACCGGTCATGGCAGGCTACAAATTCGATTTAGGAAATGGCTTTACTCTCAAACCGGAGCTTGGGGCATATTTTGCCGTTGGTGTGAATGGGGATTCGTTTGTAAGAGGCATAGATGCTTTTAATCAGCCATACGACGTCAGAGTCAGCACTTTCGGGAATGATAAGAGTAATTCATATTCCTACAGACCATCCTATCGCCCGTGTAACAGAGCGGATGGCGGTCTGTCATTCGCCATTAATGCGAAATGGCGACACCTTGGCTTAAAGGTGGAATATGATTTGGGTCTGGCCAACGCATCCTATTATGGAAATGGCAAGCAGAGGTGCGTGTCTGCCTCTATACTCTATTGGCTCCATTAAAAATTTCCTTCATAAAATAATTAAGTAAGTTCGAAAAATTAAACGATATATGTGAGATGAAAACTCTTGTACAATAAAACTTGCCCTTTTGGACTCATTTTGCGTTGACTCTCAGTCAGATATGCTTATATCTCCCTTCGTTTCGCCGCGAAATTATATCCAAAATCACTTCGTTTTATATGTACATTAATTTTTCTCACTTACTTACAAAGTGCCCTTCATATTCGGGGGGCACTTTTATTAAATCTCAGACTCAAAAAAATCATTATATACATTATATAGATGCCGTGACATCTTTCGGCTTCGTAGACATGCCCCGGACACGTCTTGCAAATTTGTGTAGTTTTTATTAACTTTGCAGATTAAGAAATGAAAGCTAATAATAGAGCTTTTACATTAATCGTAGCTTATGAAAGTTCTAAAATTTGGAGGAACCTCCGTCGGCACATCAGAAAGTCTCGGCAATGTCAAAAAGATAGTTGAGGGACTTAAAGACAGGTGTGTAGTAATTGTTTCGGCTCTCGGAGGTCTTACAGATAAACTCATAGCCACCGCAAAAATGGCTGCGGAGGGGAATGGCTCATATAAAGACGAAATGCAGAGTATACGCCTGCGTCATTATAACATAGTGAATGATGTCATTGCTGAGGATAAGAAGGGAGAAGTCCTTGAGATTATCAATCCGCTACTTGATGAGTTGGAAAGAAACTATGATGGAATCGCATTGCTTGGCGACTTGCCGGGTAGAACCCTTGACGTAGTGGTTAGTTTTGGAGAACGAATTTCCAGTGTCATCGTCAGCAGAATGATAGATGGCGCGCGTCATTTCAACTCTCTTGACTATGTAAAGACCGAAAAATGGTTTAATAAGAATATAGCTGACACAGAACTTACTAATACTCTCATAAAAGACACATTCTCTGAAGACTATGAAATAGCCGTCGCAGGAGGATTTATTTCCACGGATCGTGACACCGGTGAGATAACAAACCTTGGCAGAGGGGGTAGTGACTACACGGCTGCTTTGATAGCGGCAGCCCTTGATGCTGAGGTGCTTCAGATATGGACAGATGTAGATGGATTCATGACGGCTGATCCGAGAATAATTCCGGAGGCATTTGTAGTGGTTCACATGACATTTATCGAGAGTATGGAGCTATGTAGTTTCGGTGCCAAGGTGATTTATCCCCCTACCATTTACCCTGTGTTTCATAAAAACATCCCTATCAGGATTCTGAATACTTTTAATCCGGAGGCGCCGGGCACGTGGATCACCGACTCGGCAAAGGTCACAGACATTCCTGTCAAGGGCATATCAGCGGTGAGACAGACCTCACTTGTGGAAATTTATGGAGAATGTGCATCTAACGTTCCGGAGATTAATTCCAGGACATTTAATGCCTTAGCTAAGAATGGTATAAATGTTTATCTCGTGAGACAGCCAGATGACGAAAAGGCTGTTTTCGCTTTCGCAGTGGGCACTCCCGATCTTGAAAGAGCGCTTAAAGTAGTGGAAGAGGAGTTTGCTCCGGAAATACTTTCCGGCGACATTACAGAAACTCTTGCCATCCCGGATCTTGCCACACTGGCTGTGGTAGGAGATAATATACGCTCAGATACGCGAATAAAGGCCAGACTTTTCAATACTTTACAAAGAGATGGTATAGACGTTCTTGCCTCCTCTACCGGCTCTTCTCAGACTACGATATCTTTCGTCATACCGGAGCAAGACGTGACGCGTGCACTTCGTCTGGCGCACTCATCATTTTTCGGAGGAACAGGAATTTCGGATTCTGAAACGTTATAATGGAGGGTAAGGGCGGAAAATATGATAGAGAAAGCCCCTACTCTTTGTGAAATATTCGAGATTTGAGATAGATTCTTCATATCATTCTCGATTACTTATTTAAAGGTTTTATGGAAATCAAGAATGCAAAATATTTAATCAGCAATGCCGATGTCAAAAAATGTCCCGATACAGATGTGCCGGAATATGCATTTATCGGCCGCTCTAACGTGGGAAAATCCTCGTTGATAAATATGCTCTGCCGCAACAAATCGCTTGCGAAGACATCTCAGAAACCGGGAAAGACCTTGCTGATCAATCATTTTTCCATAAATAATGGAGAATGGTATATAGTGGATTTGCCCGGCTATGGCTATGCAGCGAGAGGAAAATCGCAGCGCGAAGAATTTGGCAGAATCATAGAGACGTATATACTTCATCGCAGACAGATGACGTGTCTATTTGTGCTTATAGATATTCGCCATGATCCGCAGAAAATAGACTGTGAGTTTCTTGATTGGCTTGGCGAGCACGAAGTCCCCTTTGCCATCGTATTTACAAAAGCAGACAAACTCGGACCAAATGCAGCCCTTCGCAATGTAGAGGCATATAAACGTTTCTTGCATCTGCATTGGGAGGAGTTGCCACCCATTTTTATAACCTCTTCAGAAAAAGCCAGGGGACGCGAAGAACTCCTTGACTATATAGACAAAATCAATAGAGAGGTGCGTGAGTCTCAGAAAGAAGAAGTGAAAGCGGAAGCGGAAACAGCTGAGGACGCAGGTGCTAAAAAAGAGAATCCCTCCGATTAAAATTCACGATGAAGAGAGTGACCCTTCTTGTGCCCTGCTATAATGAGCAGGAAGCACTCCCCTATTTTTATGCGGAAATATGCCGCGTGATGGCGAGTCTCGAAAATAGATATGACTTCGAGTTGCTATTCATAAATGATGGATCCAAAGACAATACCCTTCAGCTGCTCAGAGAGTTTGCCGGTAAAGACAAAAGGGTAAGAATCGTGGACTTATCGCGGAACTACGGCAAAGAGGTGGGCATGCTTGCGGGATTTGACTATTCCACCGGGGACTGTGTCATTACTCTTGATGCAGATTTGCAGGAGCCCCCTTCCGTCATTCCTATGATGCTGGCAGAGTGGGAAAATGGCAGTTGTGACGTATATGGCAGACGAAGGATGCGCAGACAGTCTGCAGCAAAGAAGTTTTCTTCACGACTATATCATAAGATACTCTCTAATGTGTCAGACGTAGACCTTTCTGATGATGCCGGAGATTTTCGTCTGCTCGACAGGAAATGCGTGGATGCACTCAGATCCATGCGGGAGTCTCAGCGATATACTAAGGGGATGTATGCCTGGATCGGTTATGATAAGACGCCGGTAGACTATGATATTGCTCCACGAGTGGCAGGAACGACCAAATGGACACTTCCGAAACTTATTCATCTTGCTATGGATGGACTGATGGCTCATTCGGTGTTGCCTTTACGGCTGGCGAGCTATGCAGGAATCATAGTCTCTTTGGGAGCTTTCTGCTATCTGATATATGTCTTGATTAAGACCATTATATGGGGAGAACCGGTGGCAGGATATCCCTCTCTGATGGCCGTTATTCTTTTTCTCGGCGGATTCATTCTTCTTGCACTTGGAATCATAGGTGAATATATAGGAAGAATTTTCCTCGAGACCAAGCAGCGACCGGTATATTTTATAAATGAAGTCACTCCACCTTCATCCGGAGAAGATGGCATGAAAGACAAATAAAAAGGTTGTTTTCAGCGGGTGTATTCTTTTCTGAATTTAGAAAGGAGTCTTGAAATCACAAAAGTCAACGTGATTCAAGTCCTTTGCTGATATGATTCTCTTTAAGGCCGGTATTTGCCATTCGATGCCGACAGAATCAAGCGCTATTCCTCCCTCAGCTTCCGGATGGTAATAATTCGTACATTTATATTGGAACACAGCTTCTCCACTCAGAACTGCGAATCCATGGGCAAACCCCTCCGGCACATAAAATTGACATTTATTCTCATCAGAAAGGACAGCAGATACCCAATGTCCGTAGGTGGGCGATCCGGAGCGGATATCTAAAGCGATATCAAGCACTTTACCTCGCGTGCATCTCACCAGTTTGCCTTGCGCAAAGGGAGGGCGCTGGAAATGAAGGCCTCGTATTACGCCGAATGTAGACCGGCTTTCATTGTCTTGTACGAAATCCACGTCGGCTACGTTCTCTCTGAACCACCTATCGGAGAAAGTCTCCATGAAATATCCTCTCTCATCCGTATAAACCTTTGGGCGAATGAGAACAACGCCTTCTATGTCAGTTTTTTCTATTTCCATTCTGGCAAAATTCGTAGCGATTTATTGCGTTTCCCTCCTCTGCTACTTTAAGAAGATAACGACCATACTGATTCCCTTTCATAATTTCAGCCTGACGAAGCAGTTGCTCCTTTGATATCCAGCCTTTCCGGAAAGCTATCCCCTCCAGACAAGCGATTTTCAGCCCCTGTCTCTTTTCAATCACTTCAACAAATATCGAGGCGTCAGCCAGAGAGTCATGCGTGCCGGTGTCAAGCCATGCAAAGCCACGGCCCAGAGGCTCGACCCTAAGCAATCCGCGCTTGAGAAACTCCTGATTAACGCTTGTGATTTCTAATTCGCCACGGGCTGAGGGCTTGATATTTTGAGCTATCTCCACTACCTCATTAGGATAAAAATATAATCCCGTAACTGCATAATTGGAACGAGGATGCTCCGGTTTTTCCTCAATATCTATGCATCTTCCATTCTCATCGAAAGTGGCAACACCATATCTCTGAGGGTCATTCACCCAATAGCCGAATACAGTAGCCATTCTTTCATCACGCAGCGCGGAAGTGGCACTTTTCAAAATATCTTCAAATCCGGCTCCATAATAGATGTTATCACCAAGCACAAGGCAAACATCGTCATCGCCGATAAAATCACGTCCTATTATGAATGCCTGAGCAAGTCCGTCGGGCGACGGCTGTTCCGCATAGCTCATAGTGACTCCAAAAGAATCTCCGGAGCCCAGAAGCCTTTTAAATGAGGGTAGGTCTTCCGGAGTGGATATAAGAAGAATATCCCTTATACCAGCCATCATAAGGGTAGATAAAGGATAATATACCATGGGCTTATCATATATAGGAAGAAGCTGCTTGCTTACCCCCTTGGTAATCGGATAGAGACGAGTGCCGCTTCCTCCGGCAAGAATGATACCTTTTAGTGCCACTATGCTTGAACGTTTTCTAACAAATTATACAACGTAGATCTCCCAAATATTAAATCAGGATATGAATACAAAATTAATTAAAAAATCGGTATTGACCAAACTTTTTCAATGAAGTTGTTTAAACTGTTCTTTGTCCTGATTTAGAACCAAACCCACAAACAAAAATAAAGAGAGCCTAATCCCTGCCGCAAGTGGTCTTCGAGTGTTTTGAGGTTAATATCATGATAGGCGGTATTGCAGCACTTTGTTTGTTGATTAACTTCTTGTGTATCTCAATCAAAATCGCTAACTTTGTAGTATGAAATATCTGTTCAGAGTATATCAATGGGTCATAGCGGCGCCTATTCTGCTTGTGCTAACAATTCTGACTGCTTTGGTGACCATTATAGGCTGCTCGCTCGGCAACGGAAACTATTGGGGCTACTGGCCGGCACACTGGTGGTCAAGGGCAGTCTGCTTTTTCTTTTGTATCAGAGTCAGAGTCGTTGGCCGTGAAAATATTGATAAGGGCACCTCATACGTTTTTGTAGCTAACCATCAAGGTGCCTTTGACATCTGGAGCATTTATGGCTATCTCAACCACAATTTTAAATGGCTCATGAAGAAGAGTCTTGAGAAAATATTTCTCGTGGGGAGAGCATGTAAAAGCGCGCATCATATATTGGTAGATGACACTAAGCTGGCTTCAATCCGTGAAACTATCGAAGAGTCGGAAGAAACGCTAAGAGACGGTATGTCGCTGGTGATATTTCCGGAGGGAAGCCGAACTTGGGACGGGAAAATGATTCCGTTCAAAAGAGGAGCCTTTATGCTTGCCTCAGAGTTTAAGCTCCCGGTGGTGCCCATTACGATAGATGGCGCCTTCAAGGCAATGCCCAGAAGTACATATAACGTCACTCCCTGCACAATTACGATGACAATCCATAAGCCTATCTTCCCAGGTGAGCGTGGGTTTAATACTAAGCAGTTAATGGCACAGTGTCGTGAAGCTATTCAGACAGCGCTGCCCGAAGAGGATAAAGATGAAAAAGATTGAAGAACTTATGCTCCGAATGCAAAACGGAGAGTGGGTGCCGGGCATACGTCCTGACGTTTCGGAAAAGCTGACAGAAGTAGCCGACAAATGCTTTCGGTATAATTCTCTTCCTCCATCACGCATTGAGGAACGAGAGGCTCTTATCCGTCAAATAGTTGGGCGTCTCGGGGAGAGATTTGTCATCAATTCGCCATTTCATTGCGATTTCGGATGCTATATCTCGATTGGTGAAAATTTCGTAGCTAACTTTAATCTCATCATTCTTGATGAGGCGCAGGTGACTATCGGAGACAACGTGTTCTTAGGCCCTAATTGCAGCATTTATACTATAATACATGCTCTGACCGCAACCGAAAGAAATGAAGGGATAATGACTGCAAAGCCTGTGAGTATAGGAGACGACGTGTGGATAGCCGGAGACTGCAAGATACTTCCCGGAGTGGAAATAGGAGCCGGAAGCGTAATAGGAGCCGGAAGCGTAGTCACCAAATCTATCCCTGCCGGAGTTTTCGCTGTGGGAAATCCCTGCAAAGTAGTACGCAAAATCACTGAGGCCGACCGACCTCACAATTTAAAGTGATTTGACAAATTTAAAATAATTACATCTTTTAGAACGGACGATTAATAATTATGGAAGATAAAAAATCCCCTGCTGATTTCAGAAGAAAACCGGATTGGCTTAAAATAAAACTTCCACGAGGTTTTAAGACAAGTCAGGTGGTAGGATTACTAAATGAGAAGCATCTGCACACTATATGCAGTTCCGGCATGTGTCCTAATAGAGGCGAATGCTGGGGGGCCGGAACGGCTACCTTCATGATTGGCGGAAACGTGTGCACCCGAAGCTGCAAATTCTGCAATGTGGCCACCGGCAAACCGGAGCCTCTCAACCGCCGGGAAATCGATGATATTGTAAAGTCCGTGAAAGAATTAGGGCTCAAGCATATAGTCATAACATCTGTAGACCGTGATGACTTGCCTGACTGCGGCGCCTCTCATTGGGCGGATATGATCCGAACGTTAAAGAGAGAGTGTCCCGGGGTGACCATGGAGGTCCTTATCCCTGACTTCAAGGGAAATCTTGATTTGGTAGACGTGGTTATAGCAGAGCGTCCGGATATCATTTCTCACAATATGGAAACAGTGAGAAGACTGACGCCTGAAGTGAGATGTTTTGCCACTTATGATACCTCCCTTGACGTGCTCAGACATATCGCCAAAAGTGGAATACGCTCTAAATCAGGCATAATGCTCGGGCTCGGAGAGACTCGTGAGGAAATAATTCAGACAATGGATGATTTGCGTGAGGTTGGCTGCGAGGTTATGACTATAGGCCAGTATCTTCAGCCTACTAAGGAGCATTATCCTATTCAGGAATATGTGCATCCGGATGTGTTTAAAGAATATCGTCTGATAGGAAAAGAAAAAGGATTCAGACACATAGAGAGTGCTCCGATGGTAAGGTCAAGTTATCATGCAGAGCGCCATATTCATTGATGGAATTATAATCTCCCGGTAATTATATTTTTTTTGATGATTGAGATAGAATATTGCGGACGCTGTGATTATAGACCCATGTGGGAGAAGCAACAGCGTTATTTCAATAATCTTATAGAGCAGGTGCGGAATAAAGAGGAGTATCCGTCGGAACATCTTCTTATAGTTGAGCATAATCCCGTTTATACCCTCGGGAAGCATGGAAAGGAGGAAAACCTTCTGGCAGACGAGGCAAGACTGCGCAATGCCGGTGCAGAGTGTATCCGCATAGAACGAGGAGGTGATATTACATTTCATGGCCCGGGACAGTTGGTGCTCTACCCTATCATCTCACTTGCCGAATATTCGCTCGGTGTAAAAGATTATGTAAATTTGCTTGAAGAGACGATAATTCAGTTTCTTGCGGAATATAATATAAAGGGTGAAAGAGTGGAAGGAGCCACCGGAGTGTGGCTTGATAAGGGGACTCCGCGAGAGAGAAAGATTTGCGCCATAGGGGTAAAATGCAGCCATTTCGTCACAATGCACGGGCTGGCTCTTAATGTCAATACAGACCTCAACTATTTTTCATTGATTAATCCCTGCGGCTTTCAGGATAAGGGTGTGACTTCTATGGAAAAAGAATTAGGCCAAAATATTGACTTTGAGGGAGCAGCCATCCGTGTGGCTGATATCTTGTGTAATCTGCTAAATAAACAAGCTTGTAGGCATAGATAAACACCTATACAGACCATTCAGGTAAAATGAATAAATACGGATTTTTCAGAGTAGGTGCCTGTTCTCCGGATGTCAGGCCCGGCGATGTGGAGTATAATTGCAAAGAAATATGCCGGCATCTTGAATCACTGGCAGAAGCCGGCTGCAAATTGGCTGTCTTTCCGGAGCTATCCATCAGCGGATATACTCCCGCAGACCTCTTTAGGCAGACTCTACTTCTTGACAAAGTAGAAGAGAATATAACCTCGCTTGCAAAGCAGACGGCAGGCAAGGATATGATTGCTATAATCGGCGCGCCCTTATGCTCAGACAATAAACTGTATAACTGCGCGGTATATTTAGCGGACGGAAAGATCCTGGGCGTGACTCCAAAGACATTCCTTCCGAATACTAATGAGTTTTACGAAAAAAGATGGTTCTTTTCTGCTTCAGATAATCATTCGCCGGAAATAGCTATTTGCGGACAAAACTATCCATTCGGCACAAATCTGCTTATCGAAAAGGATGGAGTGAAAATCTCGGCAGAAATTTGTGAGGATTTATGGGCGCCGGTTCCCCCCTCTTCATTTGCCTCGATGTGCGGAGCAGATATAGTTGCCAATCTCTCAGCCACAAACGAACTCATTGGCAAACATTCATATCTGATGTCTTTAATCAAGCATCAGTCTGCCGCCTGCAGATGCGGATATGTATATGCCTCAGCAGGTCGTGGAGAGTCTTCTACAGACCTTGTTTATACCGGCAATGCCATAATAGCTGAGGATGGAGTCGTGTTAGCCCATTCAGAAAGATTCTTAAAAGGGGAAAGAATGGTCTTTGCAGATATTGATGTAGAGCGCTTAAGAAATGAACGTCGCAATACGTCCTCCTTCGGTGACTGTGCTTCAATTCATCACAATAATTGCATTCTTATCCGCACTTCATATAACGAAAATAAGATTGCAGAGAGTGTGCCCGACATCAAGAGGCCGATAGATGCCCATCCCTTCGTCCCATCCTCTAAAGAACGATTATTCGAACACTGCGAGGAGATCCTGGAGATACAATCGGCAGGACTTGAGCAGAGACTGTCCGTGACAAATTGTAAAAATCTGGTAGTGGGCTTATCTGGCGGACTTGATTCTACGCTTGCCATTCTCGTGGCACATAGAGCATTCAAGAGTCTCGGACTTGATCTCAAGGGGATTCATGCTATTACAATGCCGGGATTTGGCACTACAGACCGAACCTATCAGAATGCCCTAATGCTGATAAAAAGGCTTGGGGTAAGCGGCAAAGAGATTTCTATAGTTCCTTCAGTGTCCCAACACTTTCAAGACATTGAACATGACATCAATATCCACAACGTCACCTACGAGAATGGTCAGGCAAGAGAGCGCACGCAGATACTGATGGATTATGCCAATAAAGTGAATGGCATGGTGCTCGGCACAGGAGACCTCTCAGAGCTAGCTCTCGGCTGGTGCACGTACAATGGCGACCAGATGTCCATGTACGGTGTAAACGCTTCAGTGCCTAAGACTCTTGTGCGTCATCTCGTGAGCTGTGTGGCAGAATCCGTAGATGACAAAGCCCTTAGAGACTGCCTGCGCGATATAGTTGACACTCCCATCAGTCCGGAATTAATTCCGGCAAATCCCGATGGTAGCATTGAGCAGAAGACTGAAGACTTGGTAGGGCCATACGAGCTTCATGATTTTTTCCTTTTCAACGTTTTGCGCTATGCGTTTTCGCCGCAAAAGATTGAGGCACTTGCCATAAAGGCTTTCGAATCAGTTTATTCACCGGAAACCATTCATCACTGGTTACTGACCTTCTACCGAAGATTCTTCAGTCAGCAGTTTAAGAGAAGCTGTATGCCTGATGGGCCCAAAGTAGGATCCGTATGTCTCTCTCCGCGCGGAGACTGGCGTATGCCAAGTGATGCATCGGCAAGATTGTGGCTTGAAAGTTTGGAACAGTAATTTGCATTTCTATGCGAATTTATCTAACTTTGAAGAAAATTCCCATCAAGTTTCGTCTGACAGATTTTTGAAAAATGAAGTCAGCCATGATAATAACCATCTACACATCTTAAGATGACATTTGAAGAAGACATAAAGAGTGCTGTAGAAACACTCAGGAACGGAGGAATAATCGTCTATCCCACTGACACTATCTGGGGTATAGGGTGTGATGCCACTAATGAGAAAGCAGTGAGCAAACTTTATGCTCTTAAACAGAGATGTGAAGCAAAGGCATGTATCTCCTTGGTGAATAACGATGCCATGCTCGAGCGGTATCTTATGGTATTCCCCGAGGCAGCAGAGATGCTAATAGAGGCCGCTGTGGCTCCTCTGACCATTATTTATGACTCCCCTCTCGGTCTTGCTCCACAGCTTATAGCTGAGGACGGGTCTGCAGCCATGAGAATAACTCACGAAAAATACAGCGCCGAATTATGCAAGCGTCTGAGACGTCCCATAGTATCTACATCTGCAAATATCAGTGGGGCACCCTCTCCGGCCCTATTTACTGAAATCACCGGCGAGATACTTGAAAATGCAGATTACGTGGCTGAATATCGCAGAGATGAAAAATTATCTGCCAAGCCATCCTCGATAATAAAGGTTCGTAATAACGGTGTCATAAAGATAATACGGAAGTAAGAAGTTCCCATCAGAAGTTAACATGACAGCAGAGGCCAAACAGAGACTAAAATATGTTGTGTCCGATTACATCACATCGGGCATTGCTCTGCTTGTCTTTAATATCTTTAGATACTATACGCTTGATCTTTCACGTCTTGGGCTTCGCGGTGTAGAAAACTATATTTTTCAACGCCAGCTGATTGCTGAAACATGGTTGCTCCCCATAATTATGCTCGGCGTCTACTGGCTTTCGGGATATTATAATCATCCCTTCAATAAGTCAAGGCTTCAGGAATTGGTGACAACAATGGCCTCGGCCATTATCAACACTCTTCTCTTCTTCCTCATCTTCCTGACAAATGATATGGGAAAGCTGCTCACTACCAATTTCTATCTTCTTGTAGTGCTTGGCAGTCTGCTATTTCTTCTTCCTTATAGCGGCAGATGGATGCTAACCTCTATGTCGATCAGGAAAATAAAAAGACATCAGATATCTTTTAAAACACTGATTATAGGCAATTCAGCCTCAGCGCACCACACTGCAGACTCACTCAGAAACAGCGTGGCATTAATGGGATATGATGTAGTAGGCTTTGTAGATATTCCCGGAGAGACAAAATATGATACCAAGGGGATTTCATTTATCGACATTGAGAAAAAGGCTGTTGAGCTGGGAGTCTCGCAGATTATTATTTCTCCCGACTCATTCGATGACGTCAGACTCCTTGATTTGCTGAGCCGGCTTTATACCCTTCCGGTATCGGTGAAAATAGCTCCAGCCACCTTTTCATACGTCACTTACGGCATTCATCTTAATGATATATATGGTGAGCCTCTTGTAGAGCTTTCCAGCCCTCGGATAAGTGAATCCACTAAAAATATTAAACGCACTATTGACGTGCTTTTCTCCGGAGTCACGATGATTTTGCTCTCTCCGGTATATGCTTTAACAGCCTTGGCAGTTAGAATATCGTCTCCCGGACCCATTATTTATCGTCAGACCAGAATAGGTCTTCGGCGTAAGCCCTTTGAGATACTGAAATTCCGTACAATGCATGTAAATGCGGAAGTCAATGGGCCAGCGCTCTCCTCAGCGCAAGATCCACGAGTGACAAAAGTGGGCGCATTCCTGAGGAAATATCGCCTTGATGAAATTCCACAATTCTGGAATGTTTTCAAGGGAGAGATGTCGATCGTCGGACCCAGGCCTGAGAGAGAATATTTCATCAGGCAGATAGTGAAAGAAGCCCCCTATTATAATATGATTCATCAGGTGCGCCCGGGAATTACTTCATGGGGAATGGTGAAATTCGGTTATGCCAGCAATATTCCTGACATGGTGCGCCGTGCTCAGTTCGATTTGGTATATCTTCAGAATATGAGTATTCTTGTAGATTGCAAAATCATTATTTACACTATCAAAACTGTACTTTCAGGGCTGGGCGTATGATTCCGGTCTTTAATCACTATATGGCATATAAGGAACGACATAATAGATTTACGGAATGGTGGATGACGGTCATTGACTGGTCATCCAGGCATATAAAGCAGCGCACACTGGTCATCATACTATCGCTTGCTGTGGGAGTGATAGTAGGCCTTGCCGCTCAGTTGCTTAAATTTCTCATTCATCTTATATCACATGCCCTCACAAGTCATGTGATAACTTACGGCGCCAATTATCTTTATCTCATCTATCCCGTAATCGGTATTGTGCTTACCACTCTCTTTGTTCGCTTTGTGGTAAAAGATAATATCTCGCACGGCGTCACAAGAGTGCTGTTTGCGATCTCACGACGAAAGTCAAGACTGAAGCCAAGAAATATGTATGCCTCTCTTGTGGCCTCCTCTATAACTATAGGCTTCGGCGGGTCAGTGGGAGCCGAGGGCCCGATAGTCTTCACCGGTGCCGCTATCGGTTCTAATATTGGACAGGCGTTCAGATTGTCTCCCAAGTTGCTGATGATACTCTGTGGATGTGGAGCCGCTGCCGGCATTGCCGGCATATTCCGCGCTCCGATTGCAGGAATGCTTTTCACGCTTGAAGTGCTCATGATAGACTTCACGGGGGCTACTGTGATGCCTCTTCTTATCTCGTCCATTACGGGAGCTACTGTGGCTTATGTGCTGGAGGGATATGATTCGGAATTCTTCTTCTCACAAAGCGAGCCCTTCTTTACAAGAAAAATTCCGTACAGTATTCTGCTCGGAATAGTATGTGGGTTTATATCTCTTTATTTCACCCGCATGATGAATATGATGGAGAATTTCTTCAGTCTGATCAATCAGCGTTGGCTCAAGATTTCCATCGGTGGAATAGCACTTGCTATTCTGATCTTCCTCATGCCTCCGCTCTATGGTGAGGGTTACGAGGCCATCAATCAACTACTGGATGGCGATGTGGCCTCTGTGATGGATGGCTCGCCTTTCTATCTGGAAAGGAATGATTTCCTTATGATAACTCTTTTTATCGGTGCTGTAATTCTTACCAAGGTAATAGCCACAAGTTGCACAAATGGAGCCGGTGGTGTCGGCGGCACATTCGCTCCCTCCCTTTTCGTAGGGGCTCTCTGCGGATTTCTTTTTGCCTTTATACTTAATCATTTCGGTGTGGGAGGTGATATATCGAATAAAAATTTCGCCCTAATGGGAATGGCCGGCGTGATGGCCGGCGTGATGCACGCTCCACTTATGGCAATATTCCTTACAGCTGAGATGACCGGTGGATATAATCTCTTTCTCCCCTTGCTCATAGTATCCACACTTTCTTATATGACTATAAGACTATTTGAGCCGTATAGTATCTATACGATGCGTCTGGCAAAGCAGGGTGACCTTCTCACTCACCAGAAAGATAAGTCTGTATTGACACTTTTAAAAGTGGATAGCCTTATAGAAAGGGAGTTTCGGGAGGTTCACCCGGAGATGACGCTAAAAGAGATGGTAGATATTGTGGCTCAGAGCAACCGTAATCTCTTCCCGGTTACCGACAGCGAAGGGATGCTGAAGGGTATCGTGCTGCTTGATGACATAAGAAACATAATGTTTCGTCCTGACCTTTACAAGAAAATGCACGTCAGCCGATTTATGTCAAGGCCACCTGCCTGCATCGAGATAACGGAGCCCATGGAAAAAGTAATGGAGACATTCGATAAGACGAATGCCTGGAATCTTCCGGTGGTGGATAATGGGAAATATATCGGATTTGTGTCCAAATCAAAAATATTTAATTCTTACCGCAGTGTGCTCAGACACTATTGTGATGAATAAGTAAGAATCCAACTACATTTCTCACTTGCATAATATGAGTCATACAGAAAACAATAAGATAGTTTTTTTCGGAACTCCGGAGTTTGCCGTGGAGTCTTTAAATGCACTTTTAGAAACGGGGCATAATGTGGCGGCTGTGGTGACCATGCCGGACAAGATAGCCGGGCGAGGTCATAAGCTTATAGAAAGTGATGTCAAGAAATATGCAGTAAGCAAAGGTCTCAGACTCCTTCAGCCGGTCAATCTCAAAGATGAGAATTTTCTAAAAGAACTTCGGGAGATAGACGCCTCCCTTTTCGTGATAATTGCCTTCAGGATGCTTCCAAAATCAGTATGGCAGATGCCACCGCTCGGCACTTTTAATCTCCACGCATCACTACTGCCGAAATATCGTGGGGCCGCTCCAATTAATAGAGCTGTGATGAATGGCGACACCGAAACGGGAGTCACTACCTTTTTCCTCCAGCACGAGATAGACACCGGAGATATTATCGAACAGAAAAAGATAAAGATACTCCCCGAAGATAATGTAGGCACAGTCTATGACCGTCTTATGAAACTCGGTGCCGGCATGGTCGTGAGCACCGTAGACAAAATATTTGATGGAAGTGTGACATCCTCTCCTCAGCCCTCCGGAGAATACACTCCTGCTCCCAAAATTTTTGCGGAAGACTGCATCCTGCATTGGAATAATAAGGCTGAATCTATTCATAACCAAGTCAGAGGACTGTCTCCCTATCCGGGTGCCCGTTGCAGTGCAAGAATGGCGTCTCATGCGCCTATGGAGATAAAGGTCTTTTCTACATCTCTTACCGATATGAAAGCTGATGATGCATACCCCGGTTGTGTGAGGATCTCAGATGGCCACCTTTATGTCGCTTGTGCAGATATGTATATTGAGTTGTTAGAACTGCAGCCCTCAGGCAAGAAAAGGATGCCGGCTTCTGCATTTCTTTTAGGATATACCCCTGAACAATTCATTGTAAATGAAGACAACTGAGAAGACGGCTTGCCGCATAATAATTGATGTTCTGACGCGTTCCGGAGTGAAAGATGTTGTTATTTCTCCGGGGTCCAGGAATACGCCTCTTATCCTTGCCGCAGATGCCGAAGAGAGTCTCAGGAAACATGTGGTAATAGATGAGAGAGCAGCTGCCTTTTATGCCCTCGGTCTTTGTGAGATATCGCGCAGGCCGGTGGCCCTTATATGCACTTCGGGGTCTGCCCCTTTAAATTATGCCCCTGCCCTCTCGGAAGCTTATTACCGTGGAGTCCCGCTGATAGCTCTGACAGCCGACCGCTCTTTTGAATGGATAGATCAAGACGATTCACAGACTATCCGACAATTCAGATGTCTGGAAAATGTGGTGAAGAGGAGTTATGACATCCCTGAAAAGGAATGTGCCACTAAGGACTTTTGCTGGTTTGTGAATCGTACTGTCAACGACGCCGTTATTGAAGCCGTAAGAGCCGTGCCGGGTCCGGTGCATATTAATGTGCAACTTCGTGAACCGCTCGGGAAAACAGGTGATTTTCAGCAGGTAGAAGAAAGGATAATTTCTGAAGTCGGGGCTGCTCAGAAGCTTGATGATTCTATAATTAAGATACTTGCCGACACGCTTGCGGATAAAAGAGTTCTACTTATAGCGGGATTCATGGAGCCTGACCATAAATTGCAGTCAGCTGTTTCGCGCTTTGCCTCTTTGCCTAACGTTGCTGTAATGGCAGAAACGCTATCCAACCTTTATCTCGAGCCTGAATGTTACAGCATAGATAAAGTGCTTTCAACTCTCTCCGCTTCAGAAAAGATGACTCTGCGCCCGGACATTATAATAACGCTTGGGGGTGCTCTTGTCTCCAGACTACTTAAAGAATATCTGAGAGGACTTGGAGACTCGGAGGATAGGCCGGAGCATTGGTCTATTGGTCACCATCGCACAACTGTGGATTGTCTTAGACTGCTCACTAAGAGAATTGAAATTGAGCCTGGCTATCTGCTGAGAAAATTATACAACAATTTAAGCCGACGCCCCTTTAAATCATCTTATAATTCTCTTTGGCATCAATATAGAACCAGAGCAAAAGAATCCGCAGAAACTTTTATATCAGCCGGGGACTGGTCTGAATTGAAAATTTTTCATCAGATTTTCAAAGCACTTCCGGATGGTATAAATCTCCAGCTTTCCAATGGAACCCCCGTGAGATATAATCAGCTTCTTGCTTCTACTCCCTATCATTCCACGCATTGCAATCGTGGGGTGAGCGGAATAGACGGTTGCACATCAACTGCTGTCGGAGCCTCGCGAGCTACTGAGCGACCAACTATCCTGATAACAGGTGATATGTCTTTTACCTACGACCTTTCCGCACTGACTATAAAAGAAGTTCCCGATAGTTTCAAGATAATACTGATAAATAATTCGGGAGGGGGAATATTTCGCTTCATAAAGTCTACATCAGAATTAGATAGTAGAGAGAAATATTTCAGTGTGGCTCCGGGAATTGATGTGGAATCCATTTCTCGAGGAGTGGGATATAAGTATCTGAGAGCGCATGATGAAGAGTCGCTGACTACATCCCTGAGGCAGTTATTTCGAATCACGGATGGCCCGGCCATTCTTGAAGTTATGGCACCGGGAAATGAAAGTGGGGAAATCCTTAAAGCGTTTATGAAGAGAGAAGAAAAATAAAAACGAATAGATATATGTTTGATTGGAAACCTATTAAAGAATATACAGATATTCTTTTTGAGCAATTTGAAGGAATTGCCAAAATAACAATAAATAGACCGAGAGTCTACAATGCCTTCCGCCCTCTTACCAATTCTGAAATGCTTGACGCCATGAATATTTGTCGCGAGCGCAACGATATTGGCGTGGTGATTCTTACCGGTGCAGGCGACAAGGCTTTCTGCTCAGGAGGTGACCAGAATGTAAAGGGTGTAGGCGGATACATTGATGACAATGGCGTGCCGAGACTCAACGTTCTTGATCTTCACAAAGCCATTCGTTCTCTCCCTAAGCCGGTGATAGCTATGGTCAATGGATATTCCATAGGAGGCGGCAATGTGCTAAACGTGGTCTGTGACCTCTCCATTGCTTCAGATAATGCACGTTTCGGTCAGACTGGCCCCAAGGTGGGTAGTTTCGATGCCGGCTTTGGTTCCTCTTATCTTGCCCGCTGTGTAGGACAGAAAAAGGCGAGAGAGATCTGGTTTCTCTGCAAACAATATTCGGCTGAAGAGGCGCTTGAGATGGGGATGATAAACAAAGTCGTACCCTTTGAACGCCTTGAAGAGGAGACTGTGGAGTGGTGTCGTACCATTCTGAAACGTTCTCCAATGGCTATCCGAATGATCAAGCGTGCGCTGAATGCAGAACTCGACGGACAACACGGTATCATGGAGTTTGCCGGAGACACCACTCTCATGTATTATCTGATGGCGGAGGCTCAGGAGGGTAAAAACGCCTTCCTTGAAAAGCGCGATCCAGACTTTGATCAATTCCCCAAATTCCCCTGAAAGCCACTTCCCTTTTCAATTGATTTTCAAAGATTCTTAGGAAATTATGCGTCTGGCGTTTGCTCCATATATTCTTGATTTCAAGCAACCTGCCGGCACTTCAAGGGGCGTCATGCTCACCAAGCCGACAGTATTTGTAAAAATTTATGACGAAAGCGTCCCTGATGTCTATGGCATCGGGGAGGCTGCCGTCTTTCCTAATCTTTCGCCTGAAGCTAATGAGTCATTGCCCTACAAGTTTCTGGAACTCGCTGCAAACGTGGCTATCGGGGCGCCAACTGATCTTTCAAAACATTCTTCCGTGCAGTTCGGGCTTGAACAGGCTATCCTCGATTATTCCAACAAATGTAACGGGATATATTATCCATCGAAGTTTACTGAAGGCCAGTCTGAAATAACTATCAATGGTCTCATCTGGATGGGCACTCAGAAGGAGATGATGGATAGACTTGAAGAGAAGTTAAAAGACGGATTTCACTGCATCAAGCTGAAGATAGGAGCTATTGACTGGGAAAAGGAGATGGCAATTCTGAATGGGATAAGAAGCAGATATAGTGAACATGAAGTGACGCTTAGAGTGGATGCCAACGGCGCATTTTCTGTAGAAGATGCTATGATCAAACTCAACCGGCTTGCCGATTTTGGAATTCACTCTATAGAACAGCCTATAGCGAAAGGTAATTGGGAAGCGATGGCGAAACTGTGTGAGTTGAGTCCTGTGCCCATTGCCCTCGATGAAGAACTGATTGGAATAAGCGACACCGCAGAGAAGAAGAGACTTCTCGACACGATAAAACCGCAATACGTCATTCTTAAACCGGCTCTTTGCGGTGGCTTCTCCGGAGCTACGGAATGGATAGATTTAGCTGAAGAAAGAGGAGCCGGATGGTGGGTGACGTCTGCTCTTGAATCAAACGTGGGATTATCCGCGATTTCTCAGTGGACTTCTTACATTGGAGCGAAAGGACCTCAGGGTCTCGGCACCGGTAATTTATTTACCAATAACACTCCTTCTGCTCTTTTCCTTGAAGGGGAAAACCTAAGATATGATACTGAAAATAGGCCGGACAGGTCATTTTTCGATACTCTTGACTGGAGATACTGATGACGGTAGAGCAATTTATAAGAGAATGGAATGATTGTGAGTCAGATGTTATCAAGGCTCATACTTCCGGTTCTACAGGAGACCCGAAAGAGATACTGCTTGAGAAAGACTTGGTGAGGAAGAGTGCTTTGCGCACTATCCGCTACTTCGGTTTATCATCGTCGTCGCGTCTGCATCTTTGCCTTTCTCCGGACTACATAGCTGGCAAAATGATGATAGTGCGTAGCTTACTCGCCGAGGCAGAGTTAAGTGTGGAGGAGCCCTGCAATCATGTATCTTTTTCTGGCAGTAAGTTCCCTCTGGATCTTCTTGCGGTTGTTCCCTCTCAGCTCAGCCACCTTCTCGATGACGCATCTCTTGGCAAGAAAGTGAAAAATATAATTGTGGGAGGCTCTCCCCTCTCCCCGTCATTAGAAAAGAAATGCAGGCAGTCAGGTGTTAGAATTGTGGAAACTTACGGAATGACAGAAACTGCTTCTCACATAGCTTTGCGTGAGGTAGGAGAAAAATATTTCACCACCTTGGACGGAATTGAGGTCAAGACAGATGAAGATGGTAGCACGTTAATTATCGTAATAGACGGCAATCACGTATTTCATACAAAGGATGTAGCTGAAGTGATAAGTGATCGGAAATTTCGTATATTAGGAAGGACGGACGATGCTATAATAACAGGCGGACTTAAAGTGCATCCGGCTCTTGTGGAGAGGGAAATATCCGACATTATGGCGGCTCTCTTTCCCGGTCAGAATTTTGTTATCGCAGGTAGCGAAGATGAAAAATGGGTGAACAGAGTCACTCTTATAGTAGAAGGCCAAACAGAAAAATTGAAAGGCACTCTCGCATTGAAAAGAATACGCGAAGCGGTGGAAGCATATAAAGCGCCTAAAGAGATCACTTTTATAGAGAAATTCCCGCGGACAGAGAGTGGAAAAATTGTCAGACGGTTGCTTATATGATAAAAAAATTGTAACTTTGCTGCTGTAAAACATAATCCTCCAGCATGTGATTATAAAAATTGATATTGCAGGGATTATCTTTAGGTAAAATAGAAATACGCGTGATTAAAAAGAGCACACTGGAGCATATCATCAGTCAGGACATGGCTGATATGTGGAATGCACTGACGTCTGAACAAAAAAGAATTGTTACAGACAACTTCACCATACATAATTTCAAAAAGAATCAGATAATATATGCCGAGAAGGAGGAGCCTGAATATCTATGGTGTCTGCTGAAGGGCAAGGTTAAAATGCATAAAAAAGGTATAGGCGATCGTATTCAGATACTACGTCTTTACCGCCCTGTGCAGTATTTTGGATATAGAGCTTATTTCGCTAAAGAGCCATACGTCTCTTCAGCAAGTGCTTTTGAGACCTCAGTGCTTGGTTCGATTCCTATGAGAGTAGTAGAAGACCTCATCAGAGCCAATAATAATCTAGCGATGTTCTTTATCCATGAACTTGCTTGCAATCTGGGAGGTTCAGACACAAAGATTGTGAATCTTACTCAAAAGCATATACGGGGCAGGCTTGCTGAAGCTCTTCTGCTTTTGGCTGAAAACTATGGATTAGAGGATGACGATGCTACCCTGAAGATATATATGAGCCGGGAGGATCTTGCGAATCTGAGTAATATGACTACCTCTAATGCTATTAGAACCCTTACGAGTTTTGTGACCGAGAAGCTGCTGATAGTAGATGGCAGACGCATTAAGATCCTTAATGAGCCTCAACTGAGAAAGATCTCTAAATTCGGTTAAAACAGTCTCACGATTACGGCATCACTCGTCAGGATGGTCTCTCTGCTTAATGCGAGGTGATTTTCCGAAAGAAGCAGCTCGCCGTTATTAATCATCCGGGCCGCTTTGTTTAAAAGGCGTTCGCTCTGTTGTGTCCCGAAAAGCTGTGCAAATTCTTGAAGCGGTATTCCTGCTTTCATCCGTAAGCGAGTCATGATGTATTCTTCGATCCTCTCCACGTCAGAAAGATATTCCTCTTGATACAAGGCTTCGGTGGTCTCTGTCTCAATCTTTACATACTGCTTAATGTCAGATATATTCCATCTTCTGGTATTTTTGCCATCGAAAGAATGAGCAGAGGGGCCTATTCCAAGATATGGCTTCCCTTTCCAATAGGAAGAATTATGTCTTGATTCATAACCCGGAAGAGAAAAGTTTGATATTTCATGCTGTATCATGCCGGCCTTGTCAGTCTGCCCTATGAGAGTGGTAAACATTTCTACGCTTAGCTCTTCTTCCATTTCTCTGATTCTTCCGGCATCTCTCAATGCAGAAAGAGGAGTGCCGGGTTCATACATCAGAGAATATGCCGACAGATGTTGGGGAGAAAAATCAAGCACGCCCTTTACCGAATGTTTCCAGCTGGATAAAGTCTGTCCGGGAAGTCCGAAAATTAGGTCAAAGCTGCAATTATCAAAAGTAGTACGCAGTATCTCCATTGCCTTGATAGCTCCGGAGGCATCATGGCGACGCCCTACTGCTCTGAGTTCGCTATCATTAAGCGACTGTATGCCTGCGCTGATTCTATTGATGCCTATCCTTTTCAAATCGTTTGCATAAGAATGTGAAATGTCATCGGGATTAACCTCCATTGTTATTTCCGCATTTGCGCTTATTTCAAAAGAATCATAAGCAGTAGTCAGCAGTCTGTTTATGTCTGACGCTGAAAGTAGCGATGGTGTCCCTCCACCTATATATAAGGTGTCAATCGCCTCCGTAACCTCCTTCTTCCGAAGCTCAATCTCTCTTGTCAGAGCATTCATGAGCGCTGACGTGGCTACCACATCCTCACCGCATGAATAAAAATCGCAGTAAAGGCACTTCCTTCTGCAGATGGGTACATGAATGTAAAGACCGGCCATATATTCTCTTTATTCTATTTCAACGAAAATAAGAAATTAAAATTGCATAATAATTCCTCCAAACTTCCTAATATCCCACCTGTAAGAGGCGTTACTTGGGATATTTACATGCATTAAACAAGATATAAAAATTTGTAGATTTCGGAGATGTTGTGGAAATATGTTACACAACATATTTTTTTATTCTTTCTATTTGGAAAAATTTATGTAAATTGCAAGCGCTAACGAAAAGAGAGCCTTTTTCACATCGTTAAGCATCGAAATACATATTAATTCAGTCTTCGGACCTGTCTGACCCTTCTCCTCTCAGGCATCACGTCTGTTAGACACTAAAACCTGATACGGAATGAAAATCTACCCGACCAACGAAATCAAAAACATTGCCCTGCTCGGAAGCAAGGGCTCCGGGAAAACCACACTCGCCGAGTCAATGCTCTTCGAGTGTGGAGTAATCAAACGCAGAGGTTCAATCGAGGCTGGAAATACTGTCTCCGACTATTTCCCCGTAGAAAAGGAATATGGATATTCCGTGTTCTCTACCGTCTTCAATGCGGAGTTCAATGGAAAGAAACTTAACGTAATTGACTGCCCGGGAGCAGATGATTTCGTAGGAAATGCTTATACAGCTCTTGGTGTCTGCGACACAGGGCTAATCACTATTAATGCGGAATACGGCGTTGAGGTCGGCACCCAGAATATCTTCCGCACTACAGCTAAACTTCAGAAACCCGTCATCTTCGCACTCAATCAAATTGACGGCGAAAAGGCTGATTTCGATAATGTCATTGAGCAGATGCGTGAAACTTTCGGTCCGAAAGTCACCATCATCCAATATCCGCTTCAGTGTGGTCCCGGTTTCAATTCAATGATCGATGTTCTTCTCATGAAGAAATATGAATGGGGCCCTGATGGCGGCGTGCCCACCATTTCGGAAATACCCGAAGACCAGATGGAGCGTGCCAATGAGCTTCATAACGCTCTCGTGGAAGCCGCTGCCGAGAACGATGAGACTCTCATGGATAAATATTTCGAACAGGGTCATCTCACTGAAGACGAGATGAGAGAAGGTATCAGAAAGGGTCTTATAGATCGTTCTATCCTCCCCGTCTTCGTAGTCAGTGCGCTCAAAGACATGGGCGTAAGACGCATGATGGAATTCCTCGGTAACGTCTGTCCCTTCGTCAGCGATATGCCCGCGCCCCACACTGTCACCGGAGAAGAGGTTAAACCTGACTCAAACGGTCCTCTTTCGCTCTATTTCTTTAAAACTTCCGTAGAACCGCATATCGGTGAAGTAGCGTTCTTCAAAGTCATGAGCGGCACTCTCACCTCAGGTGCAGATCTTGAAAACGTGTCAAGAGGTGGCAAGGAGCGTCTAAGTCAGATTTATACTACCTGTGGCCAGATTCGCACTGCAGTGGATAAACTTGAAGCCGGTGACATCGGAGCTGCTGTGAAGTTAAAAGATGTGCGCACAGGCAATACGCTGGATGCAAAAGGATGCGAATACCAGTTTGACTTCATCCAGTATCCCGCTCCTAAATATATTCGTGCCATCAAACCCGCGAATGAAGCTGACTCAGAGAAGCTGATGGGTATTCTCACAAGAATGCACGAAGAGGATCCTACATGGGTGGTAGAGCAGTCAAAGGAACTCAAGCAGACACTTGTCAAGGGACAGGGTGAATTCCACCTCCGCACTCTTAAATGGCGCATAGAGAATAATGAAAAACTGCCGATTGAGTTCAGCGAGCAGAAAGTGCCTTATCGTGAAACTATCACTAAAGCCTCCCGCGCGGACTATCGCCATAAGAAGCAATCCGGCGGTTCCGGTCAGTTCGGTGAAGTTCATCTGATAATAGAGCCCTACACTGAGGGAATGCCCGAACCAGACACCTACAAGTTCGGCAACCAGGAGTTCAAGCTTAACGTCCGTGACAAGCAGGAGATACCTTTGGAATGGGGTGGAAAACTCATCGTCTATAACTGCATCGTGGGCGGCGCGATTGACGCCCGCTTCATCCCAGCTATTGTAAAGGGTCTCATGGATCGCATGGAGCAAGGCCCTCTCACCGGTTCATACGCCCGTGACGTTCGCGTAATGATTTATGACGGCAAAATGCATCCGGTAGATTCTAATGAAATATCCTTCCGCCTTGCAGGACGCCATGCCTTCTCAGAGGCTTTCCGCAATGCCAACCCCAAAATTCTTGAGCCTATCTATGATGTTGAGGTTCTTGTCCCCGGAGACACAATGGGTGATGTCATGAGCGATCTCCAGTCTCGCAGAGCTCTCATCATGGGTATGGAGTCTGAAAACGGTATCGAAAAGCTCAATGCTAAAGTGC
Organism: Bacteroidales bacterium; assembly: GCA_014800685.1. Lineage (GTDB taxonomy): Bacteria > Bacteroidota > Bacteroidia > Bacteroidales > Muribaculaceae > Lepagella. The sequence continues at coordinate 41,026 of JAAVFQ010000015.1, read as the reverse complement.
CTCTTAAGGAAATGGCTTCTTACAGCACTGCTCTCAGCTCAATTACAGGTGGTCGCAGTTCATTCTCAATGGAATTTTCCGGCTATGAACTTGTGCCCGGTGATGTTCAGGAGAAGCTTCTCAAAGAGTATCATGAGGCTGACGATGAAGACTGATTTTTAAAAACATTCAACATAATGGTGGGCGGTATGTCATAATTGATTTATGGCATACCGCTCTCTTTAGTTAGCTCTCTTCCTTTTTTATTAATTCAAATATCTCCATTTGGCAATGTGATACTTTGCGGAATGATAAAAATTGGCTACCTTTGCAGTCTGAAATTGCTAACAGGAGTGCCGTTGAATCCTATCCACGTAGAATGGAACGCAGTCTGTTGAGGTAATTTCTCGTATTCCAAAAGTTTGATTTAAGCTTAAAAGTACCAGATGAAACTGAAATCACTCGGAATTCGCACCCTCTCGGGTGTAATATATGTAGCTATTATAGTAGGATGCATACTTGGAGGAGAACTCTGGCTCAGCCTTCTTGTCTCACTTATAGCGGGATTTGCTACGATTGAATTAACTAAAGTTCTTGGTGGCATGAGGGTAAACAGAATGCCTCTGGTTGCTATAGATGTGGCCGGAAGCATCTGTCTTGCTCTGGGATGCTATATTGTCCCTCTTCTTATTTGGCTGTTTTGTCTCCTGCTCAGATTTGTAGAAGAGCTTTATGCCAAGGATGAGAATCCGGTGCAGAGTCTCTCCACTTCATGTCTTACTCAGCTTATGATAGGACTGCCCTGCGGTCTTATGCTTGCAAATGGATTGATATTTTCTACCGGATACATTCTGCTCGCAATCTTCCTATTTCTTTGGATTAACGATACCGGTGCCTTTCTTGTAGGCTCTCTTATCGGGAAGAGACGTCTTTTTGAAAGAATTTCACCTAAAAAATCCTGGGAAGGTTTCTTAGGAGGTTTAGTTTTTAACATTGCCGCGGCAGTTCTATTCTCTCATTTCCCCGGATTTTTCGGATACCTTCACAATGTATGGCAGTGGATAGGACTTGGAGTAATTGTCACCATCTTCGGCACGTGGGGAGACCTCGTTGAGTCTCTTGTCAAGCGTACCATGCATCTTAAGGATTCCGGTAATATTATTCCCGGGCATGGAGGTCTTCTTGACCGCATTGACTCTATGCTCCTTGCAATGCCTGCGGCATTCATTTATTTTGTCCTGCTTAGCTTCTACAATCTCGCATCGCTATAAGATTCTAAGCTTTAGAAATTTATAAACCATTACGAATATTGATGTAGAGAGATTCCTCTATATCCCTTAAAAGAAGAATGTCATGAGTCTTAGACTCATGACATTCTTCTTTTATAATCTTCATAAGTAAACTCCCTGAGCAAAACTGGTTCTCCATGAGAGGGTTGCAGCCAAATTGAAGGATGCTGAATGCCATTAAACATTGTAGTCTTAACCGTAGTGTAGTGATTCATGTCTTTGAGAGTTAAGACGTCCCCCGGCTCCAATGGACGGTCGAAAGTCCAGTCTCCCACGAAGTCTCCACTGAGACATGAGTTGCCACCAAGCCTATATCGATACTCTCCACTATTGTCGGAAAGCGGGTGCGCTTCTTCTATTTCAGGCTGATAAGGCATCTCAAGGCAATCCGGCATGTGACAGGCGAAACTTGCGTCAATAACAGCCGTTTTTATTCCGGCATCCTCCACCACATCGAGCACTGTGGTCTTCAAGTCACCGGTCTGCCAGGTAAAAGCACTTCCGGGTTCGAGTATGATTTCTATGCCGGGATGTCTTTTCTTGAAATCTTTAAGCAGGGAGATAAGATATTCTATGTCATATCCTTTGCGAGTCATAAGATGACCTCCTCCCATATTTATCCATTTCAGCCCGGGGATAAGATGCCCGAACTGTTCTTCAAATGCTTTAAGCACCTTGGCGAGGTCGTGACTGTCTGATTCACAAAGGGCATGAAAATGCAGTCCCTCTATCCCCTCCGGCAGTTGTGTCAGCTTATCCGATTTCTCTCCGAAACGAGAGCCCGGCATGCAAGGATTATATATGTCGGTCTCTATAACTGAGCAATGAGGATTTACGCGCAGTCCGGCACTCACTCTCTTTTCAGGGTGATTCGAGTTCCTCTCTCTAATTTGTGGATAAAATTTCTCAAACTGGCTTAAAGAGTTGAATGTGATATGAGATGAACCGGCGAGAAATTCCGGGAAGGTGTTCTCGGTATATACCGGACAATAGGTGTGCACATCTTTCCCAAGAAATTCCAGAGACAGCTTCATCTCGTTTAAGGAACTTGCCGTTGATGAGAGGCAATACTCTTTGATAATCGGGAATGTCTTCCAAAGCGCGTTAGCCTTAAAAGCCATGATAATTTTTATACCGGCTCTGTTTTCTACATCCTTTATCAGCTTGAGGTTGCGTCGCAACTTGTCTTCATAGACGATATAATATGGTGTCTGCATTATCATCAAAAGTGTTAGTGAGGTTAAGAAATACAGTCTGCATGCAACTTTGATTTACTCGCTAATTTCAATCTTTGCGAATCTCACCATCAGTTTCTTTTGCCCTACATTCTTGAAATCGACAATTATCACAGCATCCGGTCCCGGATTCAGGAGATTTTTAATAACTCCTTCTCCGAATATTGCGTGTCGGATGTTCATCCCCTCTTTCAGTTCAGAAGAAGAATGGGCTCTGAAATCACCTTTAAGATCGGAGGATGCTTGAGGGCGTGCAGCAGTCGTTACAGAAGAGTCTCTTACGGGGGAGGAGCTTGTTGTCTTTTGGGAATAAGCGCCCTGATAGGGATTGCGATTTTGGAATTTTGGCCTCTGCTGAAAGCCTCCTATCGACGCGGAAGACTGTACGTCAAGATATTTTCTATTCATATCAGACAGAAATCTTGATGGCCTTGAGAAAACGTTTTGTCCATTTCTGAAGCGCTGACCTGCACAAGTGATCATGCAGGTCTCTTTTGCCCTTGTTATAGCAACGTAAAGAAGCCTGCGCTCCTCTTCGATTTCAGATAAAGTGTCCATAGACATAGCTGATGGAAATAATTCCTCCTCCACGCCAACTATAATAACATGTTTAAACTCAAGACCCTTCGAGGCATGCACAGTCATAAGAGTTACTCTTGGCTCATTATCATCAGCCTCCTTATCCTGATCTGTGGCAAGGAAAACTCCATTGAGAAAGCTGGTCATGTCTATGTCAGTCTCACCCTCTTCCGTTCGAGAGTCAATGTATTGTTTGATTCCTGCAAGAAGCTCAGTCAGATTTTCCTGTCGTGCTATTGCCTCCGGGGCGTTGTCATGAATGAGCATTGCCAAGATACCCGTCTTGTCATAGATATATTGAGCCACTTCAAGAGCGTCCTTGGTCTTGGCTTGCTCGTTGAAATCTTCAATGTGCTCCACGAAGATACGTAGCTTATTAGCCATTCCTTTATTGACCGCTACATTATATTTCTCAAGGTCCTTGAGCACAGTGAAGATACTAACACGGTTAGCCATAGCTGCCGCCGTAAGTTTCTTAAGAGTGGTCTCCCCTATTCCTCTTGCCGGATAATTAATCACTCTGCGCAGAGACTCGTCGTCATCTGCATTTATGGCCAGACGGAAATACGATAGCGCATCCTTAACCTCTTTGCGTTGGTAGAAGGCCAAGCCTCCATATATGCGATAAGGGATATTACGAGACCTTAAAGATTCCTCAAGAGTTCGGCTCTGAGCATTAGTTCTATAAAGAACCGCATAATCATCATAACTGTCATGTCTGGTCATCTTTGACTCGGATATGCGGGTGGCTACGAGTCCGGCTTCTTCAAGGTCGGAATAAGTGCGGACCACCCTTACTTTCTCTCCCGGGTCATTCTCCGAATATACATTTTTCTTCATCTGCACCGTATTCTTTTCAATTAGAGAACCGGCTGCATTGATGATATTCTGAGTAGACCTGTAGTTGCGTTCGAGCTTAAAAACCTTAAGACCGGGAAACTGTTTTTCAAGATTCAGTATATTCTGGATATTTGCACCTCGGAAGGAGTAGATGCTTTGAGCATCATCTCCCACTACGCAAACTTTGCCATGATGTGCAGCCAGCTGAGAGATGACCAGATGCTGCGCAAAGTTTGTGTCTTGATATTCATCTACAAGGATGTATTTGAAATACTCTTGATAATGACGCAAAACGTCGGGGTGATCTCTGAGCAGGAAGTTCATGTAAAGCAGTATGTCATCAAAATCCATAGCAGACGCACTGCGGCATCTTGCACAATAGACCTTATATATCTCGCCGGTCAGAGGACGTGAAGCTCTTCGGTCGCTTTCCATGAGCGAGGCATCGGCAAGGTATGCATTCGGCGTTATGAGCGCATTCTTTGCATTTGAAATTATGGATTGGATGGTATTGGGCTTATACTTTTTATCATCAAGATTCATATCCTTGATGATACTTTTCACCAGAGAGCGTGAGTCGGAGGTGTCATAAATGGTAAACCCCTGAGACATCCCGATTTTTTCATGATTCTCACGAAGGATTCTGAGAAATACGCTGTGAAATGTCCCCATCCATAAGCGTCGGGCAGTTTTTTCTCCTACCACTCCTGCCACTCTATCCTTCATTTCACGCGCTGCCTTATTAGTGAAAGTAAGGGCCAGGATTCTCCACGGTTCTATTCCGTAAGCCAGCAGGTCAACTATCTTATACGTTAGAACTCGCGTCTTTCCTGAGCCGGCTCCAGCGATTACAAGTGCCGGACCATCCTTATACTCTACTGCCGCCCGCTGTTGAGGATTGAGCAGATCAAGGTAATTATATGAGACAGAAGGCTGGTCTGTTGTCTGGTTCATGATAAAATATCAGTTATCTCTGTTGCCCGTAATAACTGAAGGATAGTCAGGTATTTCCGGAATAAAATGATAGGTGTCATTCTCATAGTCTACCACGCAGCAGTAATGATTCAGGCCATTGGAGACTACAAGATATCGAGCCTTTAATGCCATATTATATCTGACTATCTGATCAAATGTAGCCTGGGATATAGCTACCCCGGGAGCCTTATACTCCACGATCATAAGGGGATGGTCAGGATTTCGGAATACGACAGTGTCACATCTTTTTGACATCTCGTTGACATTTATGCTCACTTCATTTGCTACGAGTGAAGATGGATAACCGAGATGGTTGCATAGATAATTGACAAAATGTTGCCTCACGTATTCTTCCGGCGTGAGGGCAACATATTTCTGTCTAAGCACGTCAAATACCTTTATGGCATCCTCCTCCCTGATGAGCTTCATATCGTATGGAGGCAGATTTAGCACAGGATTGGAGGCCATTATTGTTCAGCTGACGGAGCAAATATTTCATTTAGAATAGATGCAAGACGCAGGCCGCCTTTAAGAAATTGCTTCTCCATAGTGGGAGTCCATTTTGCTATATAATCATACGAGATAGTATAATTGGCCGGTGTGGTCTCATATACTGTCCCACAAATTTCGTATGTCTGCTTTGCCCAGTCCTTTACGCTTCCGGCCACTATTTCTGCAATTTCTTCCTCTGTCAGTCTGTCTATCTGGTCAGCCCACTCCGTATATGACCATTTATGAGCAGACTCGGGAAGCGAACTGTCCCATGCTGAATGAAGATTTGTCTTTCGAGTAAAATATTTTACGTCCACTCGATTCCCTCCAAGGTCTGAGGCGTGGCCAAGATGAAGTGGCTGATGGAGATCGCCAAGAAGATGAGTCACCATCTTCAGGCCAAGCTGACGGGTTGCCCGTGGAGCATTTTTATCTTTAAGCACTGAAATCTGCTTCTCCAGAGCCGTGACTATGTCTCCATCCGGATTGAGAGGAGCCTTGTCAAATTCTATATCCTTGTCGATATTCTTATAATGCCACGTTTTGGAATATGCATACTCCGGAGTGTGGGAGGCATTGTCAAGCCAGTTGGCCCAATACACGAGCGATTTCCCATCAAGAAGCGCTGCTACAGAGTCTCGGGCAGCTGCATTGAGATGTCTTTCAGCAATGTGTGCAGTAGTATCATGACCTTTCTGTCCCCATGCTCCCGCGAGGAATGCGCAGAATATCAGGGATGAAGATAAAAAAGCAAGTCTTTTCATATTTGAGGTAACTAAATTCTAACTGCAAATATACTAAAAAAAATCTTCCCCTGCAAACGTTCTTATTCCTCCAGCTTCATTTATAGGAGTTTAAGAGCTATAGCGGCGCAGGCTTCAGCATCTGCTAGTGCGTGATGATGGTTCTCAAGGTTATAGCCGCAATACTTGGCCACTGTGTTGAGTCTGTGGTTAATCACTTTGCCACTGAGCTTTCGGCGGGAGGCGCGGCATGTGCAATGAAACTCGTATCCCGGATAATCCATGCCGAAGCGTTCATGTGCAGCTTTCAGGCATCCTTCATCAAACGGACTATTATGAGCCACCAGTGGTAAGCCCTCTATTTTCTGCACCACTTCCGCCCATACTTCAGGAAATGTGTCTTCACTGTCTGTATCTTCGCGTGTGATGTGATGTATCTTGACATTCATCGGATTATAATAGTTTGGTACCGGATGAATCAATTTGTAAAACTTATCCACCACTTTCCCATCTCTAACGATTACAACCCCTACACTACATACGCTTGACCTGTATCCGTTGGCTGTTTCAAAGTCTATAGCAGCAAAATCTTTCATTGTTTCTTACTTAGGTTATAGATTTTAACGATATTTGGTCTTTTATATTGCTGACTAATTTTGTAATTTTGCATCGCAAATACAATATTCGAGAGTTTATGTGCATCGTCTCAGAAGAGTTTCAAGCATTTGTAGAGGATCATAAGAAAGAGGATTCCGCCTCCTTGCGACTTAAATATAAGGCTGTTCCCATTTTCTGTGGAGTGGATGCTATAACGCAGATTGAGTCACTTAGAAAGGCTTCCGGCAAGCTGGATAGCTTTACAGCCAATCCTGATTTTATCTTCCCCTCTACCCTCTCTGCTGAGCAGGCGTCTAACGAGCTTGTTGCCTCATATCATGCATCCCTCTTCCGTCCCTCTGAGCAGGTAGTTGATCTTACGGCCGGCTTGGGTATTGACTCTATGACAATAGCTCGCAAAGTTGCTTCCATGACGGCCATAGAGCGTTTCCCTTTGTATGCCGACGTGTTACGTCATAATTCATCTTTACTGCGTCTGGCCAACTATAAAGTGATTAATGCCGATTCCTCCGAATGGATTACGGCTTCAGACTCACACTTTGATGCTATTTTTATAGACCCGGCTCGACGTTCCTCTTCCAATAAGCGCACGTATGCCTTTGGAGACTGCGAGCCTGACGTAGTCTCTCTCCTGCCCATTCTTCAGGAGAAATCAGACCATATCCTTATAAAGGCCTCCCCTATGCTTGACGTCAAGCAAGTTCTCAGGGAGATAAGAGATGTCAGTCGGGTTCACGTAGTTTCGGCAGGTGGTGAATGCAAAGAATTGCTTCTTGAAATCTTTCCCGGAAGAAATGCTGCCACTGAGCTGCTGTGTGTGGCTCTTCTAAAGAATGGCGAGAGGTCTATTATGTCGTTTTCAGTAAATGACATAGGAAAGCAGCCATCCTGCTTTGCTTCTTTTGATGCCGGTCACACTCCAAAATATCTGTATGATCCGGATGCCAATATAATGAAAGTGGCTCCGTGGATGGCTCTCACATTAAAATTTCCTGAAATCACAAAAATAGCTCCAAATACTCATCTATACGTTAGTGATAAGCTCTATTCCGACTTTCCCGGACGCACATTCAGCATCCGGGCTGTCGCTGACAAAGCGACTATCAGAGATCTCAAACATACGCCACTTAATATAGTGTGCCGGAATTTTCCCGAGACAGCTGATGAAGTTCGTAAAAGACTTAACGTAAGGAGTGGTCAAGACGACTTCCTATTCTGTTTCCGCACTCAAAAGAAAAAGACGCTGCGCCTGCTGGCACAACGTCTGTAGTTCTGTTCTTTTACCTTCTTATGGATTGAAGTTTTAGAGAAATTTACTCTTAAAACTTGAAGCCCATTGAGAGTACAAGCTGATTATTATTAAAGGCGACGTCAGCTTGTGGTGATGGTATGTTGGGAGTGCTGGGGTCCGGAGTATAGGCATGGAAGGAGCCTTTTCGATGCTTGTAGACGTAAGCCAGATCAGCATAGAAATGCTTATACTTATAGCCAAGACCGCAAGTCACGTAATTGGTAGCATCCGAAAGCACATATTGAGGACGGGTCCCGGCTGTATAAACATCCAGCTGATTGTCCGCGATTTCACTCTTTGTCGGTGATGTTACGTATCTATATCCGGCGCGTACGCTGAATTGTGGAGTGATCCTATATTCCGCACCGAGGCTTATGATATTGGTGCTTTTGAAATAGTTCTTTGCATCCTCATTCGTCAAGTAGTAAGAATCCTGAAGTTCATTGCCGTAGGAATATGTGTCAGAGAAATGGATGGCATGAGTAGGCTCCCATTCATAGTTGGCTGATACTATCAGATTATTGCCTATCACACCGGCGGCGGAGAAAATCAGATGCCATGGCGTGCGGAAATTAAATGAGCTGTATCCGTCATATCCATCGTTGGTCTCGGCATAACCGGAATTAATCCCATTATTATAATCATAATTCACTGCCGCGTAGTAGTACTGATCAAACGAATACCATGTCGGAGTGTGGAATGCAAATCCCAGACGAAGTTCCTGAATCGGTTTAACTATGAAGCCAAGCTTATAGTTAAATCCCGACCCCTGAAGGTTATAGTAGTTATAGAGATTCCAGTTGGCTTTTGTTTTGACTATTTCGTTATTCGGATTTGCTACCCACGCATTGTCAAGAGACTCGGCCCAGCGGGTTTCCGCTGTGTAATTGAAATCAATAATACCGAAATCCATACCCCAATAGACGATATTATTAATATTACCACCGAAGGCAATGTTATATTCGTCAATGCTCCCTTTCTCTACTGAAGCAAATTGTCCGGAGCCTGATGTGCCATCGTCCCACTGGCCTACCCATGTCGGAGAATTCTCATTTCCTATGGGCGTGATAAGAAAGCTGTCATATCCCAGGATAGAAATCCATTGGGCATTTCCAGTGTAGGCCGACCCGTAAATATTGTTCGACTGCAGCATATCCACGCTCGCGCCGTCGTTATTGGTCACGCCGGCTATATAATTGCTCATCGAATTATGCAGCGTCGGGATAGAGCCTCTGAATGCGCGGTTGAATGAGGCAGCCTTGTTGTAAGTAAAACCTATGTTGATATTTGGCACTGCGGAAGAATTCAGACGGAACGTGGCCACACCTCCTATGTTATTTAGAAGGAATTTTGTCTGATCCTGACTCATATTGCTTCCCATGCTTTTGGCGTTTGCATTCTGCATATCCAGATCAAGGGTGAAGCCAAGTTCGGAATTACGGTAGACGCCGATACCTCCGGGATTTTGAGATAGAGTGCTTAGGTCTGCGCCAAGTGCGCCGAATGAGCCACCCATCGACATAAATCTTGCTGTACCCTTTAAATCATTCTGTGCAATCGTGGCACCTTCAAATGCACTTTGTGCAAAGGCTATTCCCGGAAGACCGAGCAGTGTGCTGTAAAGTAAAAGTCTTTTCATAGATATAGTCTATATTGTATGTAAGGGAGAAGGTGTAGTGCACATATAGAACGAAGTTGTTTTACTGTTAATTTCTCAGAGAGCCGAACGAAGATTTATGTATATCTATCTGAGTGCCACTGAGAAATCAGCAAGATGACAAGTTTTATAGTACACGAGTTTTCATCTCACATATATTATTAAATTCTCTAAACTAACTTACCGATATAATATTATAATTTCTTTTGCTCCGCTTTGTTCATTCTAAGCATCACTTTTTTGGTGTTCTGATTTTTGAGCATGCTTGGATTTGAGCCAAATAGAGTCCGCGAGCGAAAAAAAGATTGCCTCGGGAGGAATTATTCCCAAGGCAATCGCTGTGCAAATATTTATCTGTGACCACCGGAGCGACCGCCTCCTCCTCCGAATCCGCCGCGGCTGCCACCGCCAAAGCTGCCTGAGCCCCCGGACCTGTGGTTGCCTCCGGTATTGTAATAGCCACCGCTGCTTCTGCCGGAGTTAGAGCCGGAATTATATGTGCTCCGATAGCTTGAATTTCCGGAATTTGTGGTTCGGTTATTTCCGCTGTTTCGGGTAGAATTATAATTGGAATTTCTGTTGAATCCGCCGGTAGAGCCGGTTCTTGAGTTGCCGCCGGATGTCCCCTGACGATAGCCTCCACGATTATTGCCTGTGCCGATGGTGCCGATGTTTCTGTTATTGAAAGTGCCAAGCGTAGAGCTATTGCGATGGGTGCTTCCGCTATTTCTGTTATAAGTGGCCACTCCGCCGGTACGATGATTTCCGGAGACATTATATCCGCCGGTAGAAGTCTGGATGCCTCTGTAGGGGCGAGTATTGTGATTGCCATTAATTACTGTGCCGGGGCGAGTATTATAAGCCCAATTTGAGCCGGCTCCTACTCTGCGGTTTCCTCCAGGACGGTAGTGATTAGCTACCCAATGCTGATTATATCCGTTCCAGCCCCAATTCCAACCGGGATACCATCCGGATCCCCAAGTCCAACCGTATGAGGGTCCCCATCCCCATGCCGGGCCCCATGCATCCCAATACCAGGGATTGCTCCAACCGATGCTCCAGCCCCAGTTGCCGAAGCCCCAGTTCCATGACCATGAAGGCCCCCAATATGCGGAATAATAGGGTGAAGCGTAAGTCCAGTTATTATAATATGGGCCGAAATAAGGCATGCCATTCATGTCTACTTCGATGTTGACATTGCCGTATGAGTTTTCAAGGACATCGGCCAGAATATCAGCATTGTCTATGACAATAGTAGGATTATAATATTTCTGGATCTGCTGCGTATAGACAAAATCTTCTCCATTCTCTGCAGCCGCTCCAATGGTGTCTACAGGTGAGAGATAATACTGGCCGCGCCGATTATAAGTGTCCACGTCCATGTCCTCAAAATTAGCTATATACGAGCTTCCCTTTTTCTTTCTATTATAATCGGATGATTTCTTTTCCGTCTTATCCTTCTTAGGATTGTAATATATATCATCGTCATAGTCCTGCCCGAATGAATACAGCGTTCCGGCAAGCAGGATTGACATAAGTAATAATTTTCTTTTCATAGCTACAGCTTTTTTCGTCTGTGAATTATTTTTTGTATTTCTCTTTTTTATGGAGATCTTACATAAGTAAGACAAGATTAGCTTTAAATAGTTTAGATATCAATTCATAACAAATGTTAAAACTTATCTGCCGTGCTGACATCTGCCCCTTTTTACTTTAAGTTTTATTTTCACTTTTGCCGGGAAACATATATTGATGTTTCTTAATTGTCGCCTTCCCATACTGCACGGCATTTACCGGGCAGATATGGAAGCATGCGCAGCAACTCGCACAATTATTCCCCCATAACGGACGCTTTGACTTCATCTCAATGTTTTTCATCGGACATACTTGCGCGCATTTTCCGCAGCCTATACATCTCGCTTCTGATCGCCATTTCTTGTATGAGATGCCCCATCTTTTGAATAATGGATATATCAGAGAAGTTTTAAGCTTTGCCCATGACCCTCGGGTGAAATCGCGTTGCCACTCTTTATCGCAGATTGACTTTGCAATCGTCCGGATTCTTTCAGGTGCTTCCGAGAGTTTCTCTCTTTCAACGGCCTTGGAGTCCACGTCAAATCCCGGAAGTAATACATAGTCATTCGGCATAATAACTGACCATACGCCTCGCAGTGACACTCCCCTATCCTTTAATTTCTTTTCAAGCATTTCCGGACACATTCCCGTTTCATCCCCACAGGTGCAGACCATCCATATTCCCCGCTTGTCGGCTTCGGTCAGAAAAGAAGCAGGCAATCTGTCGATAAACTCAACTACTTGTGGAGGCACTCCCCAGGAATATACCGGAAATATGAATCCCAGACTCTCTCCTTCCATCTTGAGAGAACTGACATCTGTCGCCATAATTGCCAGCGACATATCATGAAGCTCCGATGCCAATCTCTCTGCTACATATCGGGAATTTCCTGTCCCTGAAAACCAAAATATCATCCTGTGCAAGTGAATAGTGTGAATACGAGCTCGCTGAGCAGTCCCTGTTCATTCATTGTTGACCCGATTCCTTTACTGCGTGCATCAAAATCCCTGATAGCACCGATAGCCTGCATAGCCTGACGGAAATTAAATAGCTGCATGCTCTTGCGGAGCTGTTTGAATGCGTAGGCATTTGTTGTGCCGGTGGCTGCCATTAGTGCTGTGTCTGATTTGTCCTTAGTAAGATGGGCGATTACTATCTTCGAGAAGTAGTTGAACAGCTGCGAGGAAACGACCACCATAGGATTCTGCTTAGGATTCTGTCTGAAATATCTCAACACCATCTGTGCCTTCAGATGATTCTTGGAACCTATGGCCGATACCAGTTCAAAAGAATTATACTCTTTGCTTAATCCTATATTAGCCGCCACATCTTCCGGATGTATGCGTGACGAAGAGGATCCCTTTGCAATAATGATTTTATCTATCGCACCGCTAAGTGCCTCCAGGGATGTCCCGATATATTCTCCCAGCATTTCTATGGCGCGGTCGTCTATGGTCACCTTGCGTTCCGTGCAATACTCTTTGATAGGGGCAGCCAGTTGATATTCCCTTAGCTTTGGAGATTTGAAAACTATGGCACCGCTCTTCGATGCCACTTTCATAAGACGGGAAGTAGCGTTGAGATTGTCCCCTTTGTAGACTATAGCTAAAATGGTCTGAGGATTGGGATGCTCAAGATATGGAGCGAATTTCTCCAATGAACTTTTTGCATTCTGCATAGCCTGAGCCTCTTTCAGTATCACCAGCTGACGCTCGCTCATCATAGGGAGCTGCTGGGCAGTTCCGATTACTATGTCAGGCTTTACTTCAGCACCGTAAAAAGTGGTAGAATTGAAATCACGATATTCCTCAGCTATTACATTCTCTTCCAGGGCTTCTACTATTTTGTCAAGATAGTATGGCTCATCTCCCATCAGCAGATAGACGTTGGAAAGACTCTTCTTGCGTATGGAAGTGACTATCTCTCGGAATGTAGGGGCTTTTGACATACTTTTAATTTATTTCTAAGACTTATTTCTTCTCCGGTACGAAGACTGTGTTACGGCCATAATATAGTATCACCAGACAGACTATTGCTGAAAAAAGTCCGACCCATGGAAAACTATCACTTACTCCGAATTTTTCTACGTCTACTGTCAAGAATCCTCTGCGTGACAACCATGTGAAAATCACCACAAGACTGTTGTTAAGACTATGGCAGATTACCGGCAGCCATATAGATTGGCTCCAATAGAGCAGATAGCCGAAGAAGGCTCCCAACAACAGACGTGGCAGAAATCCGTAAAACTGAAAATGAGCTGCACTGAAAAGTAAGGCGGCTGTCCATATTGCTATGTGTGGATTTACTTTAAAATAAGTCAGACTCCGCTGCAGGCAGCCCCTGAAAAAAATCTCTTCACAAAAACCGGTAATGACACCAATTACCAATATGCCCGAAATGAGTCCTCCACAGCTCTCGGTATTGAGAAGTATTTCCGTGCCTGAGGCAGCCGACTCTTCCCATTTCCTCAACAAGGATTCAAGTTCTGGCCAGGGCACTACTATGTTGGCATTGTAATCTATTATCAGATTTAAAGCAGGAAGACCGAGAAGAAATGCGAATATTGCGGCACTTGCTGATATTAACGTAACTCCTCGGTTAGCTCCAAGTAATCTCAGCGGATGACTTTTGTCTGTCAGGTAACCGGCCAGGAAGGCCGGAAGTGCGAATAATAGTATTCCCTGAATTGCTGAAACTATCAGAAGTGTGGCCCGGCTTGACGGTCCTAAAATACTTCCGGTTATGGCAGCTGCTATAATAGTAAGGGCAAAGCCACCCAGACAGGCTCCTCCCACAAGAAGTAGCTGTCTTAGAAGGCCGGTAATATCAATGCGGTCGGATTGTTGCTTTAATCCCATTATGGAATCTGTTTCAAGTAAATGAGTATTTTTTAAGTAAGTGAAATTTTTCGAACTTACTTCTCTGCCTGCAAATAAAGACAATTCTTATCGAAGTCAAGGAGTGAAGAAACATATATGCAAGAGCCGCTATAAGAAATGAAGAGAGACTCTCACTCCGGCAATTAATTGAGCTTCTTACTCCTTATCTCGTGAAATCTCTAAAGTTATATTACCCGTTAAATTTGAATACTTACTTATGTATATTAATCTTTTCCAGCCACCTCTTTAGTTTGGCTTTTCCTTGAGGTGTTGAGAAGCTGTTCGAAATTCTTTCTTCGGAAAACAAACTGACTGCCAAGATATTTTTCTTTAACTATCGGATTTTCAGCTAATTCCTCGCTCGTGCCCTGAAAAAGTATTTTACCCTCGAAGAGCAAATAGGCTCTATCAGTAATATTCAGAGTTTCAGTAGCGTTATGGTCAGTAATCAGGATGCCGATGTTCTTCTCTTTCAGCTTATAAATCACTTTCTGGATATCCTCTACGGCAATGGGATCCACACCGGCAAAGGGCTCATCGAGCATTATAAACTTCGGATTGATAGCAAGACATCTCGCTATTTCAGTTCGTCTTCTTTCGCCTCCGGAGAGTCGGTCGCCAAGATTGTGTCTTACCTCCTGAAGATCGAAATCTTCTATTAGTGATTCAAGTTTTTCCTTCTGATACTCTTTGGTGGTGCCCGTCATTTCAAGTATCGCCCGAATGTTGTCCTCCACACTTAATTTGCGAAAGACGGAAGCCTCCTGAGCCAGATAGCCTATTCCCTGCTGGGCTCTTTTGTAGACGGGATAGTCCGTGATGTTTTTGTCATCCAGAAAGATCTTACCTGAGTTCGGAGTTATAAGTCCGGTAGTCATGTAGAAAGTTGTGGTCTTGCCGGCTCCATTTGGACCTAATAATCCCACTATTTCTCCTTGATGCACCTCTATTGAAACATGATTTGCTACTGTCCTTTTACCATATTTCTTTACGAGGTTTTCTGTGCGAAGACACCCTTTTTGGGGAGAGGCCTCGGCTTCCACCTCTATTCTTTCACCCTCTGCCGTAGCCTCTTCAGATACCTCTCCTTCCACGTTGTACCAGATATCCGGCTCGGTATCATTGCCTGAGGGCATATATCGCGTGTCTGCTTCCCCTGCATTTTTCTTGTCTGATGGCGAAGCATCCTTATCCGGTCTTTGATTGTCTGAAGGTTCGGCTATCCGGTTTTTGCGACGCAGGAATGGTATTTTACTCATTGTGTGTAGGCATTAAGCAGGAAAACTCAACATTGGGTTCCGGACATTTATTTTGCAGATGATGGAAGCAGTGAGCGGATATAATCCGTAAGCAATTTCACCGCTACTTTATTGTGTCCTCCCTGAGGCACTATGAGGTCTGCATATCTCTTGGAGGGTTCTATATAAAGCTCATGCATCGGTTTCAGAGTTTCCTGATAGCGGTCTATTACCATCTGAGGCGTGCGTCCGCGCTCTATGCAGTCTCTGTGAATGACACGAATAAGTCTTTCGTCTGCATCAGCATCCACAAAGACCCTTACGTCCATCATCTCGCGCAAAGTCTTATCAGTAAGCACAAGAATGCCTTCCACTACTACTACCTCGCGCGGATGAATGGTGATAGTCTCTTTCAGGCGGGAACAGGTGATAAATTCGTATGTGGGCATCTCTATGCTTTTACCCTCCTTGAGCTCTTGCAGCTGTTTTGTGAGAAGACTCCATTCTATTGAAGCCGGCTCATCATAGTTCATTTTCAGTCGTTCCTCCAGAGGAATATGGGCGTTATCTTTATAGTAGCAGTCTTGCGGCATTACTGCCACTTCATCTTTGGGAAGTGAGGCAATGATGTCTCTTACTACGGTAGTTTTTCCGGACCCTGTCCCTCCGGCTATTCCTATTACCAACATAGATGCTATTTCTTTGTATCTGTCTTTTGATTTCTTTGGGCTATAGTGCCGTAAATCAATTCATCTGTTTTCAGATACAAAGATAGGTGATTTTTTTCACTCTTACAAATAATATTGACTCCAACCCGTAAGAAATGAAGTGAACTCCAAAAGTTTTGTGTCGGACTTCTGGGGTTCACTTCATTTTGACGAGTAGGAGACTTATTAAAATCCGGAGAGCAATTCTTCCAATGGAGCATCGTAGGGGTGCCAGTTGATCTTAAAACCTCGCTTTTCCATACCTCTGAACCATGTCATCTGCCTCTTTGCAAATTGATGGATGGCGATTTCGAGCCTACGATACATATCCTCGTAGGAAAGCTGACCGGTGACGTATTCAGTGACAAACTTATATTCAAGGCCGTAATAGATTAGATTTTCGGCCGGGATGCCATCGTTTAGCAAGCCTTTCACTTCATCTATCATTCCCTCTTCAAGACGACTTCTCAGTCTCTGCGATATCTTTTCTCTTCTCATCTCTCTCGCTATGTCAAGCCCTATAATATAGGCATCAAGAGGTTGGGCAGTGTCTCTGGAGGCTTTTGCTGCTTCCTGCGGATTTTCAGCATAGTAGGTGGCTATCTCAATAGCCCGGATGGCTCTCTTGGAAGTATCTATGTCAGTGACGTTATGAAGACTTTTCATGCTCCGGAGGATTTCGGCAAGCTCTTCAAGAGATTTCCCTTCAAGTGTTTCGCGCAGGCGTCTGTTTTCCGGCACTTCCGGGAGCCTTACTCCTGAGAGAACAGTTTCCACATATAGACCCGTTCCTCCGCAAAGCACTGGCTGACATCCTCGTGATCTGATATCAGACAGAGCATTGTGAAAATCCCTTACATATTCATGAAGGTTATATCGATATCCGGCCGGACGAATATCTATAAGATGATAAGGCACTTCGCCATATTCTTCTAAATCCTTTCCCGTGCCAATGGACATATCACGATATATCTGTCTCGAATCTCCGGATAAAATTTCGCCATGGAGATGTCTGCATATCTCCACGGCTCGCTGCGTCTTGCCACAGGCAGTCGGTCCTACTACTGCTATCAGAGGCTTTGTGCTTTCTGCTACATCCATGTCGCTTTCTTTCTTGAGCCCCTCATAAGTTTTCTCCACCATGTTCTAAGCCTGAAAAAGCGTCTGTCTGAATTGAATGAAGAGATTTTTATCCACTTATCATCTTGAAAGTCAAGCACGGAGTCTCTGACTTCTTCGAGCGAAAAAGTGGGTACGTATGACTTTATTTTTGATTTCCTAAAGCCCTTATCATTGAAGAGTTTTTCGGTTATGATAATAGTTGCCAAGCGATTGGTGTCTGCTACTGTCATGTCTGAAAGCAATCCGGGGCTTGCGGAATATATCTTTTTGAGTTGATTGAAGTCAAGCCATTCTCCGGGCGTCTTCAGTGAAGGATAGTCTTCTATCTTTCCGTCAAGAAAATAGAAATAGCGAAGGATAGATTGCTTTTCAGAGGCCGATCCCTTACGTCCGAAGAAGAATCGAAGTTCTCCATTATCCACCCCTGTCATTCTGACTATTATATTCTTGACTTCATCTATCGTAATGCCGGTAATGCTGCGTTTGGTCATGAAGGGTGTGTCGATAATTTCACGCAAGTGAGTTTTGGGATCTATCTCATGAACATTCATGTAGATGTTATTGCCGCATACTACATAGAAGCGAAGGTAAATCTTTGAGGTCATGTTCATCAGATCTTCAGGAGTGAGAAGCTCATCATTCTCCTTAAGATCCAGATAAAGATTATAATATCGCATTGCGAAATATAGCTCATCGAGCACAAGGGTGATTACCACAAGCCATGTGAAGACATACCAGTCGCGCGCATTCTGATTAATATTTTTATAGAACCCCAGATAATATGACCATATTATGGCTGAAAGCACTCCGAAGACAAGCAGCAGATTGGCAAGCTGAAATTTGCTCTCATAGTTGATGATTCTACCAAATTTTCCCCTTTCATGTATTCCTCCGAACTTCAGATTACATTCCTTGCATATCGAAAGATTATTCCTGAAGATATAGACAAATATCATTGTCACAAAGCTGCTCGGAATCATAAAGAGCGCCGGAATATAGGGGTCGGTGAAGAATACGAACTCCTTCGGGATGCTCATTAGTTTCCAGGCGAAGAGCATATTGAAGACAATGGAAACGAAACTGTATGTAATCAGACAAACAAAAATGGCGTATGGGCCTATCATGCACGAGAACTCATTGTTTGACTTATTGTTAAAGAGCATCGTGTATAAAAATGCTACGCCAAGAAGAGAGATGACCGGTGCAAGATAGTACGGTAGCATGCGGCAGATGACCACCACTGCTACCATTACGAGAATCCCTATAGAGAAATTCTTCCAGAATAGGTATAATTGGAAACTATTAACTTTCTTTAATTGTTCCATAACGAATAGTCCGGAAGACTATAACGCCGTCCGGTAGTATCAGATAGGTTAAAAAGGGTACTGCTTTGGGTTGTTTACGCATCCCTGTACATTTATAACAATGCTCAATTAAAATCGGATATGAAAAATTACGAAATATTATAAAAAAATTCCCGTCAGGGTCATCCTCTTGTTTGTGGAATCGCCTGACGGGAAATAGTATTTTATTGGTAATCTTCTATCTTACTTAATGTTAGTATCAAGAAAATCTACTACTTTACGGAAAAGCTGTTCGCGTGCATTACACATGGGAAGGCTATGTTCAAATCCCGTGAATGACATCATATCAAAGACTTTACCTTCTGATCCAATTTTTGACGTGTATTTCAAAGTATTGTAATAGTGGACATTGTCATCGCTGGTTCCACTCATAATCAGAAGTCGGCCGTTAAGATTCTCTGTACGATTCATCGCTGATGAGATGTCATATCCACTCTCATTCTGCTGTGGAGTGGTCATATAGCGTTCGGTATAGATGGAATCATACCATCTCCAATCTGTCACGGGAGCCATGGAAATGCCTGCTTTGAAAGGAGACCCCGGCTCAGTGAGCTCCATAAGAGTCATATAACCTCCATAGCTCCAGCCGAAGCAAGCCATGCGGGATGAGTCTATGTAAGGAAGTGTAGCAAAGTATTTCGCGCCTGCTATCTGGTCTTGAGTCTCAAGTTTGCCAAGTTGCTTATAGACTCCGTCTGACCAGCTGCGACTACGATTGCCGGTGCCACGGCCATCTACACAGGCCACGATGTAGCCACGCGAGGCAATGTAATAGACTCCCTCCATTTTCCAGCTGTTGGTGACAAGCTGAGATTCCGGTCCGTTGTACTGATACATAAGAATAGGATATTTCTTAGAGGCATCGAAGTCAGCCGGTTTGATCATAAAGGCATTCATCTCCTCCCCTACGGCATTTTTCACCTTCAGAAATTCCGTTTTGGGTGCATTGGCATATTTTGCCGCGTAAGCTTCATTGTTTTCGAGGTCAGCTATCTTAGTGCCTTTTGTGCTCCAAACGCTAAACTGGGGAGGCACGTTGGCTGAGCTATACGTCCTGACATAATAGTCAAATGTCGGAGAGAAAGATGCTCGTTCGGTGCCTTCCATATTATGAAGAAGCGTAAGCTGACCTGAGGGGGAGATTCGGGCTACATTTCTATTGATTGCTCCGAGACTTGTGGTCTGAACGAAGGAGTTGCCGGACTTGTCGGTGCCGTAATAAGCTGTAATATTGAAATCTCCTGATGACAACTGCTTTATGAGATTGCCGTTATAGTCATATTTATAGAGATGACGGTAGCCGGATTTATCGCTGGCAATTACGAAGTGAGTGTCAAAATATTTCACCATCTGATATGCCGTTGGCGAAAGCCATGCATTACTTTTTTCCGAATAAATCTGGCGTGCAACTGTCGACCCCGGATTTACGCTGAAGAGCTTTAGTTCATTCTGATCACGATTTACTATCATCACCATCAGGTTCTGCTCTTTGCCATCAAGGGAGAGACATGGAACATAGTCCTTTTCTCCAATCGGAAGATCCATAGTCTTGGTCACCCTTGTGTTAAGGTCGTAAGAGTGCACAGAGACGACGGAATTATTATATCCGGCAAGGGGATATTTATAGCTGAAGGTGTTGGGATATGGGTCTGACAATGGCTCGGAATCGCAGTAGCTCAAATAATTGTCAAAACTATAAGTGGGCACTTTGCTTTCATCAAAGCGCATAAAGGAGAGCACATTGTCATCAGCTGACCACATCATGGTGTTAAGCATTCCGAACTCCTCCTCATATCCCCAGTCTGTGGTGCCATAGATGATTTCGTTGATTTTACCATCAGTGGTTATCGGCTTGTCTGTGTCATAGTCCAGATTAGAGATATAGATGTTATTATCTCTCTGATATGCCACCATTCTGCCATCGTGAGACAGAGTGGCGCTCTGCTGCTTGCCATTCTCAGATACTCGCTTCATGCTGCCTCTGGCTATGTCGTAGACATAATATTCAGCTTTGTAGCTGTAGCGATATATCTTTTGCTTCTCGTTCCATAAAAGAATTTTCTTCTCATTGGAGCTAAGTGCATAACCGTCAAATTCAGATATCTTTACGTCTCCTTTAATTGCATCCACATCAAAAAGTGTGGATACCTTTTTCCCTGTTTTATAGTTGAAGACTTCTATCCGTTTGCCATCGTCTGATATGCATGCATAGCTCACGCCGTCAGCAAGAGGTCTCATTTCTTTTATCATTGTCGGGGCAGCTGTTTTTATGTCGCAATAGTCCTTTATGGTGAGCTGACCATTGGCGACTCCACTGCCGAGTGCAACGCACATCAGTGCTGAGCCGATTAGGTATTTTTTCATGTCAGATAGTTTTTTCCGTCGTGTAAGATAGTATTGATTATAAGGTTAAGTCAGTATTCAAAGTTAAACAATAATATGAGTTTAGAAATCTTTTATACTATCTTCGGCTTCTTTTTGTCGCTTCCGGCTTGTCGCTCTGTCGAATACGTTTATATTCTCCTATGCTCCGCGCCGAAATCATTTAAAAATATACTCTTGGAGGGCGTGTCAAAAATTTTGCATTTTGACACGCCCTCCATTGTTCATTAATTAATAGGAACGCGCAAAGACCACTCTCTGAGCTGAAGGCTTGCCGGTCACCATACATTTTCCGGGGGTCTTATCACCCTCAAGAGGGATACAGCGTATGGTAGCTTTTGTTTCCTCTTTAATCTTTTCTTCAGTCTCAGGGGTTCCGTCCCAGTGAGCGAGAATGAAACCACCCTCTTCTATTTTCTCCTTAAATTCATCATAGCTGTCCACCGTGATAGTGTGGTCTTCGCGGAATTTAAGGGCACGCTCGAAGAGACTCTTCTGAATGTCTTCTAACTCATCAGAAATGAGATTCTCGATACCTTCAAGATTCACGACTCTCTTCTCAAGAGTATCGCGGCGCATGAGTTCGATAGTGCCGTTTTCAAGGTCTCTTGCGCCTACGGCGAGACGGACGGGCACTCCCTTCACTTCATAATCGGCAAACTTGAAGCCGGGACGCTTATTGTCAGCATCATCAAATTTCACGCGTATGCCACGTTTACGAAGTTCGGCCATGATGGGCTCCATTCTGTTTCTGATAGCCTCAAGACCCTCCGAATCCTTGAAAATAGGCACAATCACAACCTGAATCGGAGCCAGACGGGGAGGGAGCACAAGGCCATTGTCGTCACTATGGGTCATGATCAAGGCACCCATCAGGCGGGTGGAAACTCCCCAGGAGGTTGCCCATACATATTCCTGCTTGTTGTCTTTATTCATGAACGTCACGTCGAAAGCCTTGGCGAAGTTCTGACCGAGGAAATGTGAAGTGCCCGACTGAAGAGCTTTTCCGTCTTGCATCATGGCTTCAATCGTAAAGGTGTCAAGAGCGCCTGCAAATCTTTCATTGGGCGACTTCACGCCCTTAACGACAGGCACAGCCATGAAGTTTTCAGCAAAGTCGGCATACACTTCAAGCATTCTGTGAGCCTCCTCTTCCGCCTCTTCCTTTGTGGCGTGAGCCGTATGACCCTCTTGCCAAAGGAACTCGGCTGTGCGGAGAAACATTCTCGTTCTCATCTCCCAGCGGAACACGTTGGCCCACTGATTGACAAGTATGGGAAGGTCTCTATATGAGTTAATCCAGTTGCGGTAAGTATTCCATATTATCGTCTCAGACGTGGGGCGGATGATATATTCTTCTTCGAGTCGAGCCGCGGGGTCAACGACGACTCCATTGCCATCGGGGTCATTTTTCAGTCTGTAATGAGTGACTACGGCACATTCTTTTGCAAACCCTTCTACATGGTCAGCCTCCCTGCTCATGAATGATTTGGGGATGAGGAGAGGGAAATAGGCATTCTGGTGGCCTGTCTCTTTAAACATTCTGTCAAGTTCGGCCTGCATTTTTTCCCAAATGGCATAGCCATAAGGCTTTATCACCATACAACCTCTTACTGCCGACTGCTCTGCGAGGTCAGCTTTGAGGACGAGTTCATTATACCATTGAGAGTAGTTATCTGAGCGTTTTGTAAAATTCTTTAGTTCTTTTGCCATTGTAAACGCACTTTGATGTAACGATGATTTTTACTTGTTGGTGCACACCCGTTCTTCACTGAGAAAGGGGTGTGCAGGAGTTATCTTAAACGATCGACAGAGAGAATGAGTTTGTGGTCTTTATTTATGCGCTGATAAGCCATAATACTAGCAATAAGGGCAAGCACGGGAGCGCAAATAAGACTTGACCATCCTATATTCCCCTGCTCCACATTATAGCCTAAAGAGGCTGCAATAGCGCAGACGGCTATGATGAGGAGAACTTCTACAAGACATAATTTCTTCTGAAGAGGGAGATTTTTGAAGCAAAATATGGAGAGAAGAGGAAGAATGGCTGAGAGCAGAGAGACGGCGAAAAAATACCACGTGGTGAGATAATATCCTGAGGGAGCATTGCCCGTCGGTTCTCCTTCGTATGAGAGTCCTAAAGCGGTGAAATTAAGAGTAAACTCCGGGGTCTGCACCTGACCTAACGAGCAAAAACTGAAAGCTGCCATGAGCAGACAAGCACACAGCAGAAGCACGGATTGCCATCTCTGAATTACCATAATCTTATAATTGTCTTTAAAGGTTCAATAAAGTGTATTGCATTTCAATCTGCAAAGTTAATAAAATATAAAGAATCTCACAAGTGGAGAAGGCGCAGTGGGACAATATTTTTCAAATAAGGAAAAGTGGCATGTTTTTTGTTATGTATATGTTGGCAGGAGAATAAGATATAGGCTGCAAGGCTCCTTTTCTCCTGTATATAAAGAAAGATTGCATATTGAGATTAATATTTAATGAAAACAGAATACTCATCCAAATGGGCAACTGCCCGGCTTAAGGAATTGAAGCAAGGAGGCTTGCTAAGAGCTTTGCGTTCGATAGGTGAATTTATAGAAAAACATGGTCTCAGGGAGTTTAAAGGGATATTTGAGAATATTTCATCCACTTCCGGATATATGCTTGACTATCTGCGCAATGGCTTTAGTGATCCACAGCGTGAAGATACTTATAATACTCTTGCAGTCAAGACTGTAGACCTTATCGGAGCGATAGATAGGAGGATGCTCGCTGAAAATTCCACCGATACATTCTCGGGCATAGTTCGTACAGTGAATTTTTCGGGTAGAACGGTCACGGATTTTCTAAATGAATATAGAAAATTTGCTTCACTATACTCTATAATGATTGAAAGCGGAGAGAGAGATGAAGCTCTGGTGAAGAAACGTGAACGGACTCTCTCCGAGCTCTTTGAATCAATACTCGTAGTGGCCACTCTGACAGGTGATGAACATGACTTGCTGATGGAGATATCCACCGACACTGAGGAGTCGGTAAGCGTGAAGTATCAAATAATAGGGGCTTTACTTCTTTCTCTGCTACGCAATTTTAATCTGTCGAAGTTCAGACTCTTGCTTGACATTTATGAGCGTACCACAGAAGAAAGTATCGCTGCCCGCGCTCTTACGGCCATCATTCTTACGCTAAGCGAATATGGCGAATTAGCTGTTTTTGATAAGGGCGTCAGGATAAGGCTGGAGGCATGGCAAGATTCTATAGTTAATTACAGTAGGCTGAGAGAGGTGGAGATGGCCATAATCAGTGGTTTTGACACTCCGAGAATAATGCGAACACTCAACAAAACCGTTATTCCCGACATGCTAAAAATGCAGCCTCAGATCAAGAGTATGCTTGATGAGATGAATCTTGATGCGGGATTGTCACCCGACGATATTATGGAGTCGATGGAGTCATTGGGATATAATCCGAAGTGGGAAAAGTTTATGGCAGAGTCGGGGCTTGACAAGAAGATGCAGGAGATGTCAGAAATGCTTGAGAGTGGTGGAGACGTTATGTATGCCACTTTTAGCAGGATGAAGACAGGAGCATTCTTCAGAGATATTAGCCACTGGTTCCTGCCGTTTGAGGCAGATAGAAGTGAAATTAAGGGTGACGTGTCTTTTATCAACTCCATGCTTGAAACGAATGCCAACAGATATTTGTGTGATTCTGACAAGTATTCCATGGCATTCTCCATCTCATCAATTCCTGCGGGAATGATGGGAAGCATGAGGGCTCAGATAGATGAGATGGTGAAAATGAACCGTGAAGAGCAGGAAAATGATCTTCGCTCTCATAGCCCGCTCTTCACTACAGAAGTTCATGCTTTCGTAAAAGATTTATACAGATTTTTCACTCTATATCACGCGCATAAAAATTATAGTAATCCCTTTAAAAATCCAGTGCTTCCTGACAGATTGCCTGTGCTTTCCGAATCTCTTTTTGATTCTGAATTCAAGGAGATGGTATGTGAGTACTTCTTTAAGAATGGGTACTATAGCATAGCTCTCCCCTATCTTGAGTCGCTTGCAGCCGGCCCTGACGCCGGATATGTGATTTATCAGAAGGCCGGATATGCGTTGCAGAATGTGGGAGAATATAGAAAAGCTCTGGATTATTATCTCCGGGCCTCCTTCTTTGATGAGCAGGAAGTATGGCTCAAGACCGCTATCGGAAATGTGTATCTAAAACTCGGAGAGCCGGAGAATGCAGTCAGAGCTTTTGAAGATGCGCTCTCAACAGATGATGAGAATGTGCATCTTTTGCTGAAAATAAGCCAAACCTATATTCTTCTGGAGAAACCTGAACTCGCACTTACGCATCTCTATAAACTGGACTATATCCATCCTATTGCTGAGGCAGCTCGCGAAATAGCCTGGGGAGAGTTTATGCGTAATGACTCAGGCAAAGCAAAGGAGTATTTAGGCAAAGTGATAGAGGGAAAATATGACTCCGGAGGGAAACGGGCGTCTCAGCCGTGTGACTATGTCCGTATGGGTCACATCCTGCTCTCTGAAGGAAATCCGGCTGAGGCTGTTAAGCATTATTCTCTCGCAGCTTCAGACGAGAAGGAGATGCGTAAAGACTGGCCGTTGCTTAAGAAGAAGGGAGTGTCTGAAGTAGATTTTGATCTTCTGATAGAAAGCGTAGTACTTGATAGAGAAAAGGAGGCAGGAATTGAGAAAAGTAAATGATCAAGTCATTTACATTAGAAAGTAAAAAACGGAGGCTGACATGCTCATTTCAGCAGGTCAGCCTCTATTGTATCCATTCTCGCCATTAGGTCAGGGCTCTCAGGCAGTTTCTTCTCCATTGTGCGGATGTCATGGAGTACTGTTGTATGCTTTCTATTCAGCTTTGCTCCAATTGCCGGGAGCGAAAGGCCCGTATGCTTTTTGGTGAGGAACATTATCATCTGTCTTGCCTCAGCAATTTCCCGCACTCTGCTTTTACTGAAAATGACGTCCGGGTTGAGATTGAAGCATTCGGCAGTATATTCGACTATCATATCGAAATTAATGATGCGTCGTTGTGGTTTTCTAATACTGTGCTTCATCACTTGCTCAGCAAGCGCAAGCGTTATGTCTCCTCCGGTGGAAATGCTTCGTGTAAGCAGTCCCATCACCACACCCTCTATCTCACGAATAGAGCCGCAGGCATTATCAGCAATGACATCCAGAACATCGGCGGGAATGTCAAGACCATTCTTCCTTGCTTTAAATTCAAGAATCGCTCTTCTGAGATGAAAGTCAGGCTTCGGAAGTTCCTCTGTAATGCCCCATTTGAATCTGTCGATAAGTCTATCAGTTATGCCATCCAGATCTTTTGGGGGACGATCACAGGTGAAAATGAGTTTCTTGCCGTTAAGGTGCAAAGAATTGAAGATGGCAAAAAGAGCCTCCATAGACCCTGACTTGTGAGCGAGCTCCTGGAGGTCATCTATCAGGAGGACATCCAGATTCTGAAACCAATTAATAAATCCGGGTATATTTCCTTTCTGTTTGGCCACACCCAAAAGATAAACAAACTGTCTCATGGGTATGAACAGAATTTTTGCACCCGGCACAGTCTCCTTAATCTGATTGCCGATGGCTTGCATAAGATGAGTCTTGCCTACCCCGACACTTCCGTAAAGGAAAAATGGGTTGAACTCAACTCTATTCGGATTTCGAGCTATGTATTCAGCAATGGTGTACGGGAGCTTGTTAGAGCCTCCGACGCAATAGTTCTCAAATGTAAGGATACTATTAAGCTGAGAGTCAATCTCTGATTTCTTTACCGGCTCATTCTCGAGAGGATTAAAGGGTCTTTCTTTTTGCCTCTGCACTTTCCCACCGGCATGAGGAGTGCGCTGAGGACTGCTGAGAGTGACTTTCGCTTTGTCATCATTGCCAATGATGTTCACACAATAGTTGACGGGAACATATCTGCCAAAGACTCTCTGTGCGACTCTTTTTATAAGCTCGCTGAAATCATCCTCATATTTTTCGAAATAGAAGTGAGAGGGGAGTGAAATAAGGAGTCCATCGTCGTGAGTGTCTACTTCCTGAGCACATGAGAACCATGTGTTGAAGCGCTCTTGCCCGACGATGTCCCGGATAATATCCAGACACTTACTCCATTTCTCTTTATAGTCTGCTTCCATTTCTAATTTTGCTCAGCGCGATTTTCGGCGTAAAGCGACCACAAAATTAGTACAAATAATTCAATCTTCCAAGTCTTAAGTGCACTCTATAGAAATATTTTTGCCAACTATCATGATTACAGAGACATAGTCAATGACTCATAAATATTGCTTCTAAGAAAGTAAAAACATTAAACGATGTGTGAGAGATGAAAATCAAAAAACGGCCGCCTACCGCATATCATGACAGTAAGCAGCCGATTTAAAAATCTTTCTATATCTCTTTAAAGGAGCTTGATAGAGATGTAGCGTTTGGGATTTTTCTTAATGTCTATAATAAGCGAGTCGATATCCGCTGTGACACGATTAAGTCGATTATAGAGTTCGGGGTCTTGCGTGAGAAGACCGATAGTAGAATTTTTGTCGTTCAGGTGAGCGGAAAAAGAATTGAGATTTTGAGAAACGGATGAGAGATTTCCAGTGATATCATTGACGTTGTCCATAGTCTGGCTGAGAGGGAGAGATTTCAGTTGGGCCGAGAGGACAGCAAGGTTATATGTAATGGTATCAATTCTGGTCATAGTTCCTCCGGCTCTTCGCATTAATCCGGGAACATCTTTGCTCAGAGTATTATTCAGGCCATCGCTTGCAAGAAGAATATTGTTAGAGATTCCATCGAGGCGATGTATAGTATTAAGCATAGCGGGATCTGAGACCAGAGTGGTAAGACCGTAAAGGAGCGTATCCACGCGATTGATAACTCCGCCTACCTGTGGCATCAGATTGTCTTGGAGAGAAGCCATAAGATCAGGCGTAATGGTAGATGCAAGAGTTCCTCCGATCGGCATCATTTTCTTGCTTTTACCTACCTGGATGTTGATATAAGCACCGCTTAAAAGAGTTGAAGCAATTTCAGCTTTGGAGTCTTCAGGGAGATTCAGTTTCTTATCAAGAGCAAGAAGCACCTTTATCTTTCCATGATTTTCATAATCAAAATCAATCTCTCTGACCTGTCCTACCTTATAGCCATCAATCTGCACGGGAGCAGAAATTTCAAGGCCGGCCACATTATCGTATTCAGCATAATAGAAGTTGGCGGGCTTGAAAAGATTTATACCTTTGAGATAATCTATTCCAAAAAATAGGATTACCAGGGCTACGATGACGCAAAGGCCTATTACGAATTCTTTTGATGCTAACTTTTTCATAGTTTATGAGAGTTTTCATGCTTAAGTATATTCTCAAATGTATCTAACGCATAAGTTGTAGTCGCCAGCATTAAGAAATACTCTTAGTTTCAATGATGGGATTTTAACGGTTATAAATATTTTACAATATAGAGGGATGATTATTGAGGAATTTTATAAAGGTGGCCACAGAATAATAATTTATGCTATCAGCCGAATACTAACTTGATAAAGCCAAAGAGAGCAAAACCAACTGTGGCATAAAAATTCTCAAGCAATAATCATTTTCTAAGAAATCAGTGTCTGTTTCTGGAGCCTCTGTTGAGACGGCTTGCATTTTCGTCCTGAGAGGTGGAGACGTTTACTTCTCTTTCAGAAAAGGCATTTTTAACTCTAACACCAGCTGATTCCTTCTCTGCTGATTTAGTTTCATTTCGAGAAACCTTCTTCTTATCGGAATCTGACTTTCTGAGAGCTTCCGGGCGTATATTATCAGCGGCCTTGCGAGCTTGTCTTGAACGAGCCTGCGCCGTCACCTTATTATTCTCCTTTTTCTCCGCTGAGCGTGTTATTTCTTTTTTCTCTACTACGGGCGCGTTTTTACGATTATTCTCTTTAGCTATTTTTTCATTCTCCTGTCTGCTTTTTGCTGAGCTTTTAGTGCTCTCAGCAGCGCGAGATTTTCCTTTAGCTCTTGAACTTTTTTCTTTCGCAGTTAAAGTGGAGGGCTCGGCATTAGCGGACATAACCACCTCACGTCCGTTGACTACACGCACAGTATTTTTAGTTTGCTTCTTTTCCTTGCGAGGTTTGACCTTACGGTCTTTTCTATTCTTCTTAGCGGGAGTTTCGTCGTCAGCATCCACGTCGGTTGCTGCTATGATTTTTTCACTTTTAATTCCCTCAAAAATTCCCTTTTCTGCATGGGTATTAATAGTGATATAGTCTGTCTCGTAATTATGATTTTCGCAAGCGCGTCTGGCAGCCTCACTCCTACGTCTTCTTTGCCCTGAATGTCCGTTTTTAGAAGCTCTCACTTTCGGGGCTTCGGTCTTCACACGGGTATTGGATGAGGATTTAGCTAATGTCACTGCGTCGCCGGCAGGGACTACAATTTCCTCTGTTTTCTGAGGCTGTTTAGCAGCGATTTTGAGTTCTTTGCGATACTGTTCTATTGACTTATAAAGGGCCTCGGCAAGCTTTTTCTGGCCGGAAGCGGATGATATGAACTCAGCAGACTTAGGATTGCATATAAAGTCAACTTCCACGAGTGCTCCCGGCATGGCAGTAGCCCACAGCACCCAGAAACCTGCCTGATGCACACCTCTACCCTTTCGTTCACCTATTGACTGAAGATTTTTTTCAGCGAGCTCAGCAAACTTTATGCTATTTGCTAAATTCTTCTTCTGAGCCATTTCGAAAATAATATATGATTCATCCCTCTGGGGGTCAAATCCTTCATATTTTTCTTCAAAATTCTGTTCAAGTTTAATTACAGAATTTTCTCTCTGAGCCACCTTCATATTGTTGTCGTTCTTGTGAAGACCAAGCACATAAACCGAAGCACCCTCTACGGATGTGCGTTTTGGATTATTGGCATCAAGGGAGTTGGTATGAATAGAAATGAAAAGATTCCCTTTGGCTGCATTGGCTTTATCAGCACGCTGCTGAAGGGTAAAATATGTGTCATCTGTTCTTGTGAAGAACACTTTTGCATCTTTCATTTTTTTCTTTAGAATCTCACCCAGCTGAAGAGCCACTCCAAGATTTATGTCTTTTTCTTTAGCTCCGTTATCGATTGCTCCGACATCCTTTCCGCCATGTCCGGCATCTATAACTATTACGAATGGCTCTTTCCCGGCAGCATTCACGAAGACTGATGCTGAGAAAATAAAGGTCAGCATCAGCATAATAACTCTATTGAAAAGTGATTTTTTCATAAAAGTCTATATTTCTTTACTAAGCGTATCAAACAGATTCAAGTGGCCCGTAGCCGGAAAAATCCTTAGACCCTTCTATACTTGTTGAGTAATATAATTTGTGGCAAAGATAATAAAAATCTGTGAGATGAGAAAATTTCTCGTGGATTGAGGTCTTAAATATGCACAAAAAGGGTGTGCCATTGATTTTAAAGCACACCCGTTTCAGGAATATTCCCTTTTGCTCTTAAATGGGATTCTTAAGTTGGGATAAGAAAATCTTATAGTCGTTTAGATTTTAATAAGACGCAGGAACTCTTCACGCAAAGCGGCATCCGTCTCAAATCGTCCGTTATAGTCGAATGTAGTAGTCGAAGAATCCTGTTTTTCCACTCCCCTCATCTTCATACAAAGATGTTCGGCGTTGCAAGCTACAATAACTCCATCATTGGGAAGGACGTCGGTCAGCAGTTTGCAAATCTCAGCCGTCAGTCTTTCCTGCACCTGCAGGCGTCGGGCGAAACAGTCGACAATTCTTGCAAGTTTAGAGAGTCCGATCATCTTTCCCTTCGGTATATACCCAATGGAAACACGTCCGAAGAAAGGAAGGATATGATGCTCACACATAGAATAGAACTCAATATCCTTTACAATAACAATCCTGGAACCGTCATGCTCAAATATTGCTTTTCCGGCAATGGCATGCGCATCTTGACGATAACCTACAGTAATGTCATAAAGCGCCTTGGCAGCGCGGACAGGAGTTTTCACAAGGCCCTCTCTTGTAGGGTCTTCGCCGATAAGTCTGAGAATCTCACTATAGTGATGTGCGATTTCAGCAATTATCTCATCATCGTGTAGTTCTTTTCTGCTCACTTTTACAGCGATTATTTAGGAACAATAGTAGACTGCACAGTACGAATTTCTCCGGCAAACTGAGGGAAAGCGCGTCTAAGCTCCCCGGCTGCCTTAGCTGCCTCTGCACTTGTACGGAAGTTGCCCACGCGGCAGTACCAATGAGGCGATTTTGAGAAAATGTAGAGCTGACCACGGTATTTAGGAAATTTGGCAAGCACCATGCTGCCCCTCGCTCTGCATCGTGAGGCAAGCGTAGCTTGATTTCCTGCTTCTCCGAATACCTGGATTCGATAGCCCTTGTTAGATTTAGACTCTTTTCTCTGAGCGGGAGCAGCGTTGCGTTTAGCAGCTTGAGGTTCGGAAAAGATAAGTTGGACTATCTCCGGAGCTATATTAATTTCTATATCTCCTTCAGACCCCTGCATGATGGCTGAGATCTGCTCTTCTCCTGAAATGGCCGCCGAAGCAGGCGTCTCATTCTGAGCCAAAGACTGCAAGGATATTCCGAAAGAGATGCAGAGAAAGAGTATTCGGAAGAATATACGTGTAGTCATTTTTATGCACTTTGTTCTTCAAATGAAATGCGGAGCGAAAGAGGATATTCGCTCCACACCGTTTACAGTAAAATTTGTTATGAGTGCTATTACTAATAAATTATTTAATGACTGCGAAGTGACAGTAAATTTGCATTGCAGCATCAAAAAGCAAATACACTCAAGGATTTTTAGTGTGCCATAAGCGGTCTGAGGTAATAGCACACATATAAGAGCTTCTTAGATATGAAATCTATCAGTCAAAAGCCTCTACGATACCCATGAAAGAGTCAGCTTTCAGGGCTGCTCCTCCTATGAGACCACCGTCTACATCAGGCTTAGAGAAGAGCTCGCGGGCATTAGTGGGCTTGCAGCTTCCGCCATAAAGGATAGAAGTGTTATCAGCTATCTCCTTGCCATATTTATCTTCAATCACTTTACGGATATGAGCGTGCATATCCTGAGCCTGCTCTGCGGTAGCGGTTTTTCCTGTGCCAATGGCCCATACCGGTTCGTATGCTACAATAATTTTTGCAAAGTCTTCCGCAGAGAGTTCGAAAAGCGCTTCTATTTGAGCTTGCACTACATCGTTGTAAGAGCCGTTTTCGCGTTCTTCAAGCACTTCCCCTACACAGAATATCGGTTTGAGTGAGTTTGCGAGTGCGAGCTTGGTTTTAGCGAGGAGCTGCTCATTATTTTCACCGAAATATTGACGTCTTTCACTGTGACCGAGAATCACATATCCCGCACCGGTTGAGGCAACCATAGCGGCACTTACTTCTCCGGTGTAAGCTCCGGACTCATGTTCAGAGCAGTTCTCAGCGCCAAGTCCGAGGATATTGGCGTCAATAACATCCTTGACAGAGGTGAGATGAGTAAAGGGGACGCAGATCACTACGTCGCAATTATGTGATTTTTCTTTCAGAAGAGTGTCTACTTCCTTTGCGAGGGCTACACCTTCGGCAACGGTGGTGTTCATCTTCCAGTTGCCGGCCACGATGTTTTTTCTCATATTAATATCGTTTTATTATGAAAGTAAGTTACAGGGTCTCAAACCCTTAGCATGATGATTTCTCCATTTTAAGAAAGAAATAACATCTTGCGCTTCAAAAACAATGCAAAGATAAGCCATAATTTTGACATTTCCAAATATGAGTAATCAAATTTTGTGCGGGCTGACTTATATGTAATTTTAAGAAAGCGATAGACGTTTTATATTGAATTTACTTTTATTATCGCTTGACTTTTAGGCATTTTTTTATTAATTTTGTATCTCATTGCGCCTATCCGGAGCAATTGAAGATCTGCATATCATTATGGAATTTAAATTAACATCCGATTATATACCCACCGGTGACCAGCCGGAAGCTATCTCTGAACTTTCGGCCGGCGTTCTCTCCGGTCTTCCTGACCAGACATTGCTTGGAGTCACCGGTAGCGGTAAGACCTTCACCATGGCCAACATAATCCAACAGGTTAAGAGGCCTACACTTATATTGTCTCACAACAAAACGCTGGCCGCCCAACTTTATTCAGAATTCAAAAGCTTCTTTCCGGAGAATTCTGTGCAATATTTCGTGAGTTATTATGATTACTATCAGCCTGAAGCATATATACCTTCGTCTGACAAGTATATCGAAAAAGATCTCATGATAAACGAGCAGATAGAGAAATTACGACTAAGCACCGTAGCGGCTCTGCTTTCCGGACGCCGCGACGTGGTGGTTATTTCGTCTGTATCCTGTATTTATGGCATGGGAAACCCGATGGATTTTGAGCAAAGCGTCATCCGCATTTCTCTTGGACAGAGGCTTGGTCGCAACGAATTTTTGCGTCGCCTTGTCGACTCCTTGTATTCCCGCGCCCAGCAGGAACTTAATAACGGTCAGTTTAGAGTAAAAGGTGATACGGTAGACATCAAACTCTCTTTCGAAGATATTCAGTTGAGAGTGATGTTCTGGGGCGATGAGATAGAGAAAATCCAAACCATAGACCCCGACACAGGCCTTGTGCTCACAGAGCATGAGGGATTCAACATTTATCCTGCAAACATTTTCGTGGCTTCCAAGGAGAGAACGGAGTGCGCTACGCGCCAGATAGAGCTTGATCTGGAAGCGCAGTGCGAGTTCTTTAGAAACGAAGGCAAAGACCTGGAAGCAAACCGACTGCATGAGCGTGTAAAGTACGATCTGGAAATGATAAGGGAACTCGGACATTGCAGCGGGATAGAGAATTATTCCAGATATTTCGATGGCCGTGACCCCGGCGCGCGCCCTTTCTGCCTTTTGGACTATTTCCCCAAGGACTTTCTGACGATAGTAGACGAGAGCCACGTCACCCTCCCTCAAATCAGGGGTATGTATGGAGGAGACGTTTCGCGAAAATTGAATCTTGTGGAATATGGGTTCAGATTGCCGGCTGCTATAGACAACCGTCCATTAAAGTTTGAAGAATTTGAGCGCCTCACTCCTCAGATAATTTACGTCTCCGCCACCCCCGGTGATTATGAGCTGATGAAGACCGATGGAGTATTTACTGAACAAGTGATCAGGCCTACGGGACTTCTTGATCCTGAAATCGAGGTTCATCCGACTTTCAGGCAAATAGACCATTTGATTGATGAGATTCAGAACCGGATAGACGCCGGAGAGCGCACACTTGTCACTACCCTCACTAAGCGGATGGCTGAGGAGCTTAATACATTCTTTAATGAGAATGGAGTGAAGAGCGCCTATATACATAGCGATGTGAAGACACTTGACAGAATCAGCATCCTCGACGATTTGAGAAATGGTGTCTATGATGTACTTGTGGGAGTCAACCTTCTTCGTGAGGGACTTGACCTGCCACAGGTGAGTCTTGTAGCAATTCTCGACGCAGACAAAGAGGGATTCCTTCGAAATCATCGTTCACTGACGCAGACAGCCGGCCGGGCAGCTCGAAATGTGCATGGAAAGGTGATTATGTATGCTGATAAAATCACAGACAGCATGCAGCGCACTATTGACGAAACAGAGAGACGGAGGGCAAAACAGATGAAATATAATGCCGAGCATGGAATTGTGCCCACGCCTATTGTAAAGAAATCTAACTCTGACGATCTCCTTGAATTATATGCAGAGGGTAAGGCTGAGTCAAAGGATAAAAAATCTTCAGACTCAAGACAGAGAGTAAGACAGGCACCGCGCCAGCAGTCTTATACTCCACATGCCTACATCGAGGATGAGCACAGAATGGAGGTTGCGGCCGATCCGGTAATTCCTTACATGTCAGCCGACGAACTTGAGAAGCAGATAAATAAGTTAAATCAGGATATGCTCGCGGCAGCTAGAAATGCAGACTTTATTGAGGCTGCGGCCATTCGTGACCAGATGTTTGCATGCCAGGCAAAACTCGAATCCCTCCGCGCTAACACCCTCTAAATAAGTATGAGTATCAGAAACCCCAAAAATATCACCAGACAGACAAGCGCTCCAGTCTGTTTCCCTTCCTACAGAAAACAGGATTTCCTTCCCACAAGCAAGGATGAAATGGATGCTCTCGGATGGGAACAGGCAGATATTATTATTTTCAGCGGAGATGCCTACGTGGACCATCCATCGTTTGGAGCGGCAGTAATAGGCAGGACTCTCCAGAAAGCGGGCTACAAGGTGGCCATCGTGCCTCAACCTAACTGGCGAGATGATCTTCGTGATTTTAAAAAACTTGGCAAGCCCAGACTTTTTTTCGGTGTATCGGCAGGTGCTATGGACTCAATGGTGAATCATTACACTGCCAACAGGCGCCGGCGCCATGATGATGCCTATACACCGGGAGGTCGCCACGGCATGAGACCTGACTACCCTACTATTGTCTATTCTGAAATACTGAAAGAATTATATCCTGACGTGCCGGTCATAGCCGGTGGTATAGAGGCATCACTACGAAGGGTGTCTCATTATGATTATTGGCAAGACAGACTGCGCCCATCAATACTCGCTGATGCACGGGCTGACATGATAATCTATGGGATGGGAGAAAAGGCCATTGTAGAAATAGCCGGTCTTTTAGATAAGGGTAAACGACTTGAAGAAATTACGGAAGTGCCCCAGACACTGTTTTTTACAGATGAGCCTCAGGTGGAAAATGCTGTGCAATTAAGCTCATTTGAAGAGTGCCTGAAAGACAAGAGACGCCAAGCCGAAAACTTCAAAATAGTGGAGATAGAGTCAAATATGATGCATGGACACGTGATTTATCAGCGTACGGGAAGAAAGAATATCCGTATCAATCCTATGTATCCCCCCCTCTCTACAGAGGAGGTCGATGCCAGCTTCGATTTGCCTTATACAAGAGTGCCTCACCCCCGGTATAAGGGTAAAACCATTCCAGCATACGAAATGATAAGACACTCCGTATGTCTGCATCGTGGCTGCTTCGGAGGGTGTGCATTCTGCACTATTTCTGCTCATCAGGGAAAGTTTATATCCTCAAGATCAAGAAAGTCCATACTGAAAGAAGTGAAGAAGGTGACAGAGATGCCGGATTTCAAAGGATATATATCAGACCTGGGAGGGCCATCGGCGAATATGTATTCTATGGGAGGAAAAGATAAGGATTTGTGTGCCAAGTGTAAGCGTCCATCCTGTCTTCATCCCTCTCCCTGCCGCAATCTTAATAATGACCACCGGCCGCTACTGGAAATCTATAAATGCGTTGACGCACTTCCTGAGGTGAAAAAATCATTTATAGGAAGTGGAGTCAGGTATGATCTGGCTATGGCTCCAAATACAGATGAAAATGTTTCGAAAGCCAATCATCGGTATTTATGCAATCTCATAGGAAACCATGTCAGTGGACGTCTGAAGGTGGCTCCGGAGCATACGTCAGACAGAGTGCTTGAGGTGATGAGAAAGCCCTCGTTCTCTTTATTCCGCAAATTTAAGACCATCTTTGACGAAGAGAATAAGAAGCGAGGACTGCGTCAGCAACTCATTCCATACTTCATCTCCTCTCATCCCGGATGCAAGGAAGAGGATATGGCTGAACTTGCCGTGATTACCAAAAACCTTGATTTTCATCTGGAGCAGGTGCAAGACTTCACCCCCACTCCTATGACTCTGGCTACAGAAATCTACTATACAGGAATTCATCCTTACACCGGCGAGAAAATGTATACGGCCAAAACGGAAAAAGAGAAGCTCGCTCAGCGCAATTTCTTTTTCTGGTATAAGCCGGAAGCAAAACGCGAGATTCAGAATGAGCTAAGAAGAATACACCGGCCAGACCTTCTCGCAAAGCTGTATGACTGCAGCGCTTACCAGCGTGCCGCTCGTGTGAAATCTAAATCGGACGCATCGCGAATGCCTGCCAATCATAAGTCCGGAAATAAGAAAAGACGCTGAGAATGGTAATTACAAAGGTCCGGCGTTAAGATTAGTTATGATAGATTATGTTGTAATTAAGATAATTAATTATTATCTTTGCAAGGAAATATGAGTCGGAGTACTCACGATGTTCATAAATTAAGCAGTTTTATACCCAAATGAAGAGACAAATTTTAGGACTTATAGCACTGTCGGCAATACTCCCGTCAGTAGCTAAAGATAGAATTACCCACGATCCCTCCGCAACAAATGAGGAATCCATCCTTCACGTCTGGAGCTGGAATTTCCCTGCTATTGCAAAAAATATGCGACAGATAGCAGATGCTGGTTTTACCATGATCCAGACATCACCCGTGCAGGCTTGCTACAATCCTGAAGGGACGAGCACCAAATTGTTCGACCCCGAAGGAAAAGATGGCAACTGGTATTATTACTATCAGCCGACAGACTGGACTATCGGCAATCAGATAGTAGGCACGAGAGAGCAAATGAAGGAGATGCTTGACTCGGCAAAGGCCTATAACATCAGAGTTATTGTCGACGTCCTTCCTAACCATACAGCGTTTGATATTGACGCGGTTTCGGACGATTTTTATAAAGCTGTCGGAGGCCGTGATAAAATGTTTCATACCAATGGCCTCGAAGGTATTCGGAATTATAACGATCGTGAGCAATGCACTCTTCAGGCTATGGGCGGACTGCCGGATGTCAATACTGAGAATCCTGACTTCCAGAAATATTATCTCAACTTTGTGAATGACCTTCTTGATATTGGAGTAAGAGGCTTCAGATATGACACCGCAAAGCATATTGGCGTGCACTCCGACCCTGTAGACAAAGAAGCGGGAGTCACGGAGAATGACTTCTGGGATGTCGTGACCGGCAGAAAATCGGTGAATGGAACATCGCTTGCGCTTCCCTACGAGGACTTATTTGTGTATGGAGAAGTGCTTCAGGATAAAAATGTACCTGAAAAGGAATATGCCGACTATATGGGGCAGACAGCCTCCTCCTATGGGCATGTGCTGCGCGAGGCTCTGGAAAAGAGAAGTGCGAAGGATGTAGATATCCTCAACTGGCATCATGAGGCAGCTCCGGAATATCTCACCACCTGGGTTGAGTCTCACGACACCTATTGCAATGCTCATGAATCAGCCGGTCTTTCAGATACTCAGATCAGAAACGGTTGGGTTTTCCTCACAGCCCGACAGAATGGCACCCCCCTCTTTTTCAGTCGACCTGCCGGAAGCACACGCCAAAACTACTGGGGTGACAACAAGATTGGAGCTCCCGGAAATGATGAATATTTCCACCCGGAAGTAGTGGCCGTAAATAAATTCAGAACCGCGATGAAGGGAGAGAAAGAGAATGTCAACATGTCTGACGATGGCTCGGTTCTTCTTGTCAATCGTGGAAAGAAAGGCGCAGCTATAATCAACCTCTCCACATCTGCCACCAGGATAGATCTGCCCACTACTATCCCCGATGGAAAGTATAAAGATGAGGTCTATGGCAAAGAATTTAAAGTAAAGAAAGGACAGCTTACAGGACTTCTTGCTCCCGAAAGATCATACATTCTCATAAAGAAATAGTTTAAATTTCTGCAGCCTCAACGTTGAATCGTGAGGCTGCAGCCGTTTTTTAGTTTTATGTAGTTATTACGAGTAAATGGATTCGGATAACTTCAATAGATATATCAGGTAAAAAAGATTATTGAAATGTCTACATTCAGATTTAAAAGCGTTGAGGAGGCATCAGGCAGAAAACCCGTAGAAGTGAAACTGCCCGATACAGATGTTAGAAAATATTATGCAAAGAACGTCTTTAACAGGCAGAAAATGTTTGAGTATCTGCCAGATGCAGTCTTCAAGGAGCTTGTGGAGGCCATAGATAACAAACGTCCCATCAATAGAATGACGGCTGATGCCGTGGCAGAGGGTATGCGAAGATGGGCTATAGAGAATGGAGCCAGACATTATACGCACTGGTTTCATCCTCTCACCGACGGCACAGCCGAAAAGCATGATTCCTTTATAGAACATGATGGTAAGGGTGGCGTGATAGAAAACTTCTCCGGGAAACTTCTCGTGCAGCAGGAACCCGACGCATCGTCATTTCCCAACGGAGGACTGAGAAATACCTTTGAAGCCAGAGGCTATTCTGCATGGGACATTTCCTCTCCCGCTTTTATTCTCAATAACACCCTTTGCATTCCTACTATTTTCATATCATACACGGGTGAAAGCCTTGACTATAAAACCCCTCTGCTCCGTGCTCTAAACAGTGTGGATAAAGCTGCAGTCAGAGTGGCACGCTATTTTGACCCTGAAGTGAAACACGTAAACTCATTTCTTGGATGGGAACAGGAATATTTTCTCATAGATGAAGCGCTCTATTCCGCCCGCCCTGACCTGATGCTTACCGGCAGGACGCTCATGGGACATGAGAGTGCCAAAAATCAGCAGCTCGAAGACCATTATTTCGGAGCTATTCCTAAGCGTGTAGAGGCCTTTATGCTCGAACTTGAATATGAAGCGCATAAGCTTGGCATCCCGATAAAGACGCGCCATAATGAAGTGGCTCCAAATCAGTTTGAACTGGCCCCTATTTACGAGGAAACAAATCTTGCCAACGACCATAATCTATTGATAATGTCGCTTATGAGCGAAGTGGCAAGCCGGCATAACTTCCGTGTGCTTCTTCATGAGAAGCCATTTGACGGGGTCAATGGATCCGGAAAACATAATAACTGGTCGCTTGGTACCGACAAGGGGACTCTGCTCTTTTCTCCAGGTAAAACCAAAGAGCAGAATCTGCAATTTATTG
The DNA here is from genome assembly GCA_014800685.1 of Bacteroidales bacterium. Classification (GTDB taxonomy): domain Bacteria; phylum Bacteroidota; class Bacteroidia; order Bacteroidales; family Muribaculaceae; genus Lepagella. Next base: position 1,208 of record JAAVFQ010000015.1, on the reverse strand, counting down.
TCTTTGTAGCCAACGTCATGGCAGCTGTTCATCGTCATAATGCGCTCTTGAAAGCCTCCATTATGAGTGCTACCAACGCTCACAGACTGGGAGGAAATGAAGCTCCGCCGGCTATTATCTCAATGTTCTTAGGGCAACAGCTTACGGAGATTTTCGAAAAGTTAGAGGCAAATGAAAGTAACATTAATTTCTCCCCCGGAGATGGTATGGACTTGAACGTGGCTCAGATCCCCGCACTTATGCTCGATAATACGGACCGCAACAGAACCAGCCCGTTCGCTTTTACCGGAAACAGATTTGAATTCAGGGCAGTAGGCTCATCGGCAAACTGCGCATCCGCCATGATTGCTCTCAATGCAGCCGTGGCCTCTCAGCTCAATCAGTTTGCTGACATCGTAGACAAAAGAATTGGGGATGGAGAGGACCTCCATTCTGTCATTCTTGATGAAGTGCGCATCCTTTTGAAAAAGAGTCGGGACATACGGTTTGACGGAAACGGCTACAGCGAAGACTGGACAAAAGAGGCTGCCCGGAGAGGACTTGACACCCAGACGTCAGCACCCTTGATGTTTGATGCGTATCTCTCAGCTGACAGCATACAGATGTTTGAGGAAACCGGCGTTTTCTCAAAAGTAGAATTGTATGCACGCAACGAAGTAAAGTGGGAAATGTATACCAAAAAAATACAGATAGAGGCCAGAGTGCTCGGTGACCTTGCTATCAATCATATAATTCCCGCCGCCACGCGCTATCAGAGCCTGCTACTTGATAACGTATATAAAATCAAGAATCTATTTCCGGAAGCAAAAGCTCATGATATAGCAGCGCAAGATATGAAGGGGATAGAGGTGATAGCTCATCACATTTCTGAAATCAGATTACTCGTGGATACTCTTATAGAGTCTCGGAAAGTATCCAACAGGCTTACCAGTGAACGAGAAAAGGCCATATCCTATCATGATAATGTGTGCCCGCTTATGGATAGGATCCGCTATCACATTGACAAGCTTGAGTTAATGGTAGATAACGAGATATGGCCGCTACCAAAATATAGAGAAATGCTTTTTATCAGATAAAGAGTATCAACACAAATAAGAGGCTGTCTAACAACCAAAGTTAGGCAGTCTCTATTTTATACATAAAATCGGGATATTCAGGCTGCATTTGCCACTCCCGAGATATAATTTGGGTAAAAGCTTAAATGAGGG
>JAAVFQ010000014.1 GCA_014800685.1 Bacteroidales bacterium | reverse complement strand
GACGGAGGAAGAAGCAGATTTTGTTTTCTATTGTCAGATTTTATTGCTAACTTTGCCATGTTATGTTATGATTATTAGTGATTTAAGCGCAACACAAATTTACTAAAAATCTATGACATAGCAAAGGCTTTCGCGCTGAATTTCAGCATGAAAGCCTTATTTTTTAGCCTGACTGAACGAAAAAAGAGACTGCCTAAACTTGCTAGACAGCCTCGCCAAAGGATGGTGATTTCAGCATCTGCAGGGAGTGAGTCAGTCTCTATGTATTCTCCGGAATACTCCTTGGACTGTATAGTATCTGACCCGGAGCAATATTCCAGTATATCACTGAATCCGATATACTTGGCGAGAGTATTCAGAGTATAAGCGCTCGGAGTGTATTCATCACCCTTGTCTACCACGTAGCCTCAAACACGCTTTAGAGTAATGGGACGGATATAACCAAACTTCTCTTTTTGAAGCAGTTCACTCAGGAGGATATAATCAGCCGGAGATTGGAGAGGACGTGATATGAACCTTTCAATATCCTTTTTCAGACGAGCTAAATCTTCCTGCTCTATTTTGATTTTTTTGCCATAGGAGCCTTCAGGGTATACGCAAGCGATACTTAAAGTCTATGAGTTTATACCTTTGATGTTTGTTTTTTTATACATGTAGTGCTATTTCCGGGGTACTCATAAGCCATAAATTTTCAAGTTATTTTAGAGTCTGTTTACTCTTAGAACTTGAGAAATTTGAATCACTGACTTAGCTATTTTTGAGTGTATACCACTTTTTTCGTATCAAAAAACGGCTCTTCGAAATAGTCGGAAACAGGAACTACTTCACTGTAATTTTTTAAATGTCTCAGCTCATCATGCAGGTCGCCCCCTTTTAGAGTGATGATGCCGTTAGGAAGCGCATTCCTCTGCTGAGAGCTTATATTTTTTCCTGCTATTTTCATAAGGTCGGCCTGAGGCATAACAGCTCTGCTAACCACAAAGTCAAACTTCTCCTTACACTCGGCCACGTCGCCATGCATGAACTTTACATTCGTGATACCGGCTGCCTCGGCTATCTCTTTAGCGACTCTTAATTTTTTTGCAGTTCTGTCTACCAGAAGAAAGTTACACTCCGGAAAGAGGATAGCCAAAGGGAGTCCGGGGAGTCCTCCTCCGCATCCGAAGTCCATTATATCAGTGCCGGGAGCAAATCTGATATATTTGGCAATAGCAAGTGAATGTAAAAGATGATTTACTTCAAGATTCTCTATATCCTTTCTTGAGATGACATTAATCTTTTCATTCCACTCAGGGTAAAGCCTCATCAGGACATCAAACTGCTCCTGCTGCTTGGCTGAGAGCGATGGAAAATATTTTAAGATAGTCTCTATTTGCATCTTAGATACCATTATATATCATAGAGGGTGCGCCAAAATTTTGCATTTTGACACACCCTCAACATATTTTAAAGCTGACTACTTTCAGAAAGGAAGATCGTCAGTGGCGCTTCCGGGCTGAGGGCCGAAATCGGGAGCATTGAAAGCGGCCGGAGCCGGCTGGCCGAACTGCGGACCATTGGAGGGAGCAGCGGCAGCTTCCCAACTTCCGGCATTGGGCTGAGCCATCTGATTCTGAATGGGCTGAACGGCATACACAGAAATATCGGTATACCAGCGTTCATTATATTCACGACTCTCTATATCAAATGAGAAAGAATAATCTTTGCCCACTTCAAGATTGATAGAGTTGTTGCGGTCAGTTCCGAAAATGTGGAATTTTACTTTTTTAGGATACTGGCCGAAAGTTTCAGCTACCCATTCAGTTTTCATCCAGGGGTTGCCGGCCTTAGAGACGCCTTCAGATTTTCCGAGGCTTTTTATTAATTTTGCTTGTAGTTCCATCTGCTCTGATAATTACTAAAGTAGAACGGTATCCGGGAGAAGGTCTGAGCATTTCCCATTGGGTACGAGACTGAAAAAATCTCACCGGAATGATTCTGCAAATTTACACAAATTTTTCCGTCTATGCAAATTTTACCATATCACCACACGCTCGCTTTCTGGACGGAACATAGCGTCACCCTCTTTAATTCCGAAAGCTTCAAAGAAAGGAGCAATATTTCTTACAGAGACATTGGTGCGATTTCGTCCGAGAGAATGAGAGTCTGACTTTGTGCGAGCACGAATTTCTTCATCACGGATGTTTCCGGCCCAAAGATTTGCATAAGAGAGGTAGAAGCGCTGCAAGGGAGAGAATCCGTCAATATCCTCCATTTTCTTATCCTTCATGTGGTCAAGATAAGCGGTAAGGGCCACACGAAGACCACCCTGATCGGCGATATTCTCACCTAAAGTGAATCGTCCGTTAGCGTGAAGACCGGGGAGCACTTCCACTTCATCAAACTGGGCTACGAGAGCATCTGCAAGTTTTTTAAACTCCTCTGCATCCTGAGGCTGCCACCAGTCAGTAAGGTTGCCATCCTTGTCATACTTTCTACCCTGATCGTCAAAGCCGTGAGTCATTTCATGACCGATTACCACTCCGATGGCGCCATAATTCTGAGCATCATCAGCGGTAACATCGAAATATGGGTCTTGGAGAATAGCTGCCGGGAAGCAGATTTCATTAGTCTGCGGACTGTAATATGCATTAACAGTCTGAGGAGTCATGTGCCATTCCTCCTTATCAACGGGCTTGGTGAGTTTCCTGCGATTATCCTCATGAAACCATACCGAGGCATTATAGACATTCTCCAGATAGCTCTTTTCGGGATCAATGGAGATGCCGGAATAGTCTCTCCACTTATCGGGATAGCCTATCTTAACTTTAAATGAGGAGAGCTTTTCATGAGCTTTCGCCTTGGTCTCATCTGACATCCATGTAAGGTTGTCTATATGCTTTCCGAGAGCATTGCGGAGATTTCCCACCAGTTCCACCATGTACTCTTTATTCTCTTTCGGGAAATATTTCTCCACATAGAGTTCTCCCACAGCCTCACCGAATATGCTGTTGGGAAGTGCCATAGCAGTTTTCCATCTGGGTTCTTTCTCCTGCTTGCCACTCATTACTTTGTCGTAAAGCTCAAAATCTGCGTCGGAGAAAGCATCGCTCAGGAGTGCAGACGAATCGGCTACAGCCATGAAGGCCATATAATCTTTACGCTGCTGCTCAGTGAGAGTAGGAAGATATTCGTTGAGAAATTTGATGAAATTGACAGAAGAGACATTCGCCTCTTTCAGATCTTCCACACCAAGATTCTTGAAATATCTGTCCCATTCGATATTTGGGAATGCAGAAAGAATCTCACTGTAAGACATCATGTTGTACCTCTTATTGGCATCACGGCGTTCCTCACGGGTTTTCTTATTGCGCGCAAACTCGGTTTCGAGGGTTATGACGTTGTTCCAGACTCTGCGTGCATCAGCTTCGGAATATCCAGCAAGCTGCATGACTGTCATGACGTAATTCTCGTAAGCCTTAAGAATCTTATCGTTTTCTTCATTTTTCTCCAGATAGTAGTCTCTATCGCCGAGGCCAAGACCGGTTTCCCCGATATGCATAATGTTGCGGTCAGAATTTTTATAGTCGCTACCTACGGCTGTAGAGAAGAATACATTCGTGACGCCATTGTGCATCCATGCCACGATGTCGGTAAAATCTTCTGGTCTTGAATTGTTGATTTTGTCAAGGAATGGCTTGAGCGGGGCGGCTCCTTCGGAGTTCAGTCTCACGGAGTCCATACCCATAGAATAGAGATCGCTCACCTTCTGGGCATTTGTACCTTTGACTTTAGACTGCTCATCTTTAGAAAGATTTGTAATGAGGTCTTTCAGCTGCACTTTTGCTCTCTCACGGAGCATATCGAACGTTCCGAAACGGGAATATTCCGGAGTCAGAGGGTGCTGAGCCATCCAGCCGCCACAGGCATACTGGTAGAAGTCATCTCCGGGACGCACTGACGGGTCAAGGTTATCCTTATCTATGCCATGCGTGCCGGCAGCGGAGGCCAACATAGGAAGGCATATTGTGGTGCCTAAAATAATCTTTTTAAGATTCATATCTGAATTATTATTTTGAATTTTCATTATAGAGTCGTTATCTTTAGTAGTTAGCAAGTTCCGGAGTCTCAGAGTCTGTTTACATTACTCTTCGGAAAATTTAGTCTGCAACTCTTCAAGCTGAATTTGAGCAAGTTCCCATCGAGACATAGCCATCTCGGCCTCCTTTTTTGCCTGAGCATAATCGTTGAAAAGCTTATCATCAGCACTTCCGGAAGCAAGAATTTCTTCAATTTCTGCTATTTTCGCGTCAAAAGCTTCCACCTCTTTCTCAGCCTTTTCGACTTCATTACGGGCTTTACGCAGCATTTTTTCACGCTCCTTCATCTCCTTATAAGAAAGAATCGCTTTCTCTTTAGGAGTAGGCTCGTTTTCAGTTTCTTTTGCAGAGGCAACTTGCGGCGACAAGATTTCGGTCCCTTTCGTGGCTCTATTCTTTTCAAGCTGTTGCAGAGATGAAAGCGACCGGGCACGCAGGAAATCGTATATTCCGCCGAGATTCTCTCTTACTTTTCCACCTCCGAATTCATAGACTTTTTCCACAAGACCATCAAGGAAATCTCTGTCGTGAGAGACTACTACAACTGTTCCTTCAAAGGCCTTGATGGCATTTTTGAGAACCTCTTTTGTCTTAATATCAAGATGATTCGTGGGCTCATCGAGAATAAGGAAATTGACCGGCTCCAATAGTAGTTTAATCATGGCGAGACGAGTTTTTTCGCCCCCACTGAGCACCTTTACTTTCTTATCTGAGGCTTCTCCGCCAAACATGAAAGCACCGAGAATATCCCGTATCTTGAGGCGAATATCACCTACAGCTACTCTATCAATAGTTTCAAAGACTGTAAGTTCGCCATCAAGAAGCTGAGCCTGATTCTGGGCAAAATATCCGATTTTGACGTTATGCCCTATTTTCAGACTTCCGGTGAAGGGTATCTCATTCATTATACACTTCACCAGAGTGGACTTTCCTTCACCATTTTTACCCACAAAGGCCACTTTCTCACCTCTCCGGAGCGTGAAAGTGGCGCCATCAAATACCTGATGAGAGCCGTAAGCCTTACCTACATTATCAAGGATAAGAGGGAAATCGCCGGAGCGCGGAGCCGGAGGAAATTTAAGTCTAAGGCGGGAAGTATCCACCTCATCCACTTCTATCGGCACTATCTTTTCAAGCTGCTTAATACGAGACTGCACCTGAACGGCCTTTGTAGCCTTATACCTGAAGCGCTCTATGAAATCCTCAATATCAGCTATTTGCTTTTGCTGATTCTCGTAGGCACGCATCTGCTGCTCCACTCTCTCTTTGCGCAATTCAAGAAACTGACTGTAATTCACCTTATAGTCATATATCCTTCCGCATGAAATCTCTATCGTACGCTTCGTGACATTGTCTATAAAAGCCTTGTCATGACTGACGAGCACAACGGCTTTTGCCTTCTTCTGCAAAAACTGTTCAAGCCACTGAATAGATTCAATATCAAGATGGTTAGTGGGCTCGTCAAGGAGAAGCACATCGGGGCGTCTGAGCAGAATTTTGGCCAGCTCTATGCGCATGCGCCATCCACCTGAGAACTCATTGGTGCCTCTGGTGAAATCCTCTCTCATAAATCCGAGACCGAGAAGAGTGCGCTCTATCTCCGCCTCCATGTTATCGGACTCCTCCATGGCTGCCCTTTCGTTGAGAAACTCAAGCCGTTCTATAAGTGAATTATATTCTTCTGAATCATAATCCGTGCGCTCGGAGAGGAGCTGCGTAATTTCTTTAATCTCTGCATCGCGCCTGAGATGTTCGCCAAAAGCCTTCTTAACCTCATTGATTACTGAAGTCTCATCAGCAATCTCCATCTGCTGCGGAAGATAGCCGAACGTAATACCCTCCGGGCTGGAAACTGTGCCTGACGTGGGCTGCTGAAGGCCAGCTATAATTTTCAACATCGTAGACTTACCTGCACCATTTTTGCCGACAAGGGCTATCTTGTCGTTCTTATTGATGACGTAAGACACATCGTAAAACAGAGGACGCGCCGAGAACTCTACACTCAGATTGTTAATAGATACCATAATACACTACAAATTTACTACTAATCGGCGAGACCCACAAATTTTAGAGTTAGATTTCTTACCGTATTGAAAGAAAAACAGGGCTGAAAATTGTTATTAAGGTAACAAGACTGTTTTATTTCGGTAAGCATCTGCCTGCTGATTTCAATAAAACTAATTTAGTTTATGCTAATTATTTTTAATAGTACTCCTTATCTTATTAAGTCTGACAGGTATAGCATCGCAGACTTTCTTGCCGAGCACTATTCCGGCAGCAGACTCCTTCCATTATGGCTTAATGGTCTGCTCCTGCCGGCAGACAAATATTCGGAAACTTTTCTGAAGGATGGAGACATAATCTCTTTCCCTCTCTAATCTATTATTCTTTAAACCATACATTATGCTTCAATTTATCACAAAAGGTGACAACAAGACTCTTGTAGTAGAACAAGTCAAAGAGGCGCTTGCCGGGGGCTGCCAGTGGATTGAACTCCGGATGGAGGGCGCTTCAGATGAAGATATCCGTCAAGCAATTTCAGAAATCAAGCCAATGTGTCAAGAGGCCGATGCGTTTCTGATAATTAGCGGACGCGTGGATTTGTGTAAGGAACTTGAATTGGGAGGCGTTCATCTCAGAAAGAGCGATATGCTCCCCTCAAAAGCAAGACTCGAACTTGGAGCCGGCCCCGTTATTGGTGTGGATGCAAACACTGTGGAAGACATAACCTCTGTAAGGTCGCTTGATATAGACTATATCAGCCTCTCCCCTTTCCGTAAGGAGAATGATGACAATGCTCTCGGAATCGAGGGCGTGAAAAAACTTGCGGAGGAAATGGATAGACTTGAAATGGAAACTCCTCGAGTGGCTGCCGGGAATATTCTTACTGACGATGTGGACGCAATTATGAATACCGGTGTGAACGGAATCGCTGTTAGCAAAGCGATAGCCGACTCAAGAAACATCGTTGATGAAACACGCAAATTTATAAAGTTGCTGGAGCCATACGATAAATCAGGAGAATGAACTGAACCTTTTAGATATAAGGATGTTTGTAAGGTAGACATCAATTCTAAATAGAATATGTAAGTGAGAAATGAAGGCTGAGAGACGGCATAGATTTTTTCACCTGCATAATTTCAAACACCGCTAAAACAAATTTTATGAAATTCACACAACCCAAACTTCCCTATTCTCCCGATGCTCTCGCCCCTGTAATCTCGCAACGCACAGTGGAATACCATTGGGGAAAGCATGAGAAAGCCTATATTGACACGCTCAATGATTTAATTCGTGACACGGGCTACGAAGACATGACTCTTGAGCAAATTATCACCCACAGCGAAGGCAAGCTCTTCAACAATGCTTCTCAAGCGTGGAATCACATCTTTTATTTCTTCCAATTCTCGCCCGAACCGACTCCCGAACCTAATGGAAGACTGGCTGAGCAGATAGAACGTCAGTTTGGTTCGCTCGATGAGCTGAAGAGACTGATGGAAGATGCCGGGAAAGGAATCTTCGGCTCAGGATGGGTATGGCTCAGCGCCGATCATGAGGGAAAACTCCTTATAACTCAGGCTGGTAATGCTGCCAACCCTATGACCGACGGTCTCAGACCGATTCTCACCCTTGACGTGTGGGAACATGCGTATTATCTCGACTATCAGAATCTGCGTGCTGATTATCTGCACAAAATCTGGGACATTATTGACTGGGACATCATATCCATCCGTTACGAATAAACAAATGACGCAATAGAATATAATTAAAGGCATGCCGTAATGAAAAATTTCCGGCATGCCTTTTTTGTTGACAAAATCCCAAAACTATTTAACTGAAACGGTGTTATATAGAATGTGGGAAAAGACCCTCCGGACAAGGGGGAGCTACGACACATACATGAACGACATAACATTCTAATGCACAAGAACATAGAAATAACACCCTCTATAATTGAGGGTATTCAGGATAAGAAAGGCCACAAAATTGCGGTAATAGATCTTGCCGCGCTCGGAGTCTCAAACGCATCCAAATTTATAATATGTCAAGGCAATTCGACGTCTCAGGTGTCTGCTATCGCTGACTCAATCAGAGACAAAGTGCTTGAAACCTGCCATCGCAAACCCTTGAACTATGATGGTTACCGCAATTCTGAATGGATAATTCTTGATTATGGAGATGTGTTTGCTCATATTTTTCTTCCAGATATCCGTTTGAGATATAATCTGGAAGAGCTCTGGGGAGATGCTCCCATTGAATACATTCCGGATTTGGACTGAAATGATGCGTCAGCCCAATAATTTTCAAATGACTATATTCCACAGACAAGATAGTTCTAATAATTTAACGATAGTTAAGCAGTGGTTCTGTTGAAATTTTAAAACATGATTTATAAGGTTGGCAGAGGATGTGAATTAGTAGCTTTACTCGCTTATGCTCTGATTTCATACTGCAAAATAATCCGAAAATCCTTACGTTTTATATTTCAATAAATATCACGCTTACATATCCGATTTTCATAATATGAAAAATTTATTGCCAAAGCAAAATCCTAACAATAGGAATAAGCGACCTCTGATGAATATGTACTGGATGTATGCACTCATCGGACTCTCACTTCTTGCCCTCTATTACTTTCAGGATGGCTCACAAACCAAGGAGGTGGATTGGACCGATTTTGAGATTGCTGCCAGCCAGGGGCAGATAGAAAAAATTACGATTCTATCTGAAAATAGCATTGCGGAGGGATTTCTTACACCCGCAGGTGCTAAGAAACAGGGATTCTCCGAAAACGACCCTGAATTTGACGGAGAGAAGAAATTAAAGACTACTATCCCCTCTTCAGATAAAATTTCAGACAAAATTGATGCCTGGAACAGCCAGCTTACGGCTCAGCATAAGCCTGCAATTAAGGTCACCTATGAGAGAGGATCAGATTTCATGAAACTCTTATGGTATCTTGGTCCTGTAATTATCTTTTTTGCTTTCATGCTCTTTATGTCACGACGCATGGGCAACTCCTCAGCCGGTGGGGGCATCTTTAACGTAGCAAAGTCGAAGGCAAAACTCTTTGACAAAAGCGACGGAACTAATGTGACATTCAAAGACGTTGCCGGACTCGCTGAAGCAAAAGTTGAGGTAGAAGAGATAGTCGACTTCCTGAAAAACCCTCAGCGCTACACTGAGCTTGGTGCAAAAATTCCAAAAGGAGCTCTGCTTGTAGGCCCTCCCGGCACCGGTAAGACTCTTCTTGCGAAGGCTGTCGCAGGCGAAGCCAACGTGCCATTCCTTTCTATGTCGGGCTCAGACTTTGTGGAAATGTTTGTTGGCGTGGGCGCTGCCAGAGTGAGAGACCTGTTCAAACAGGCAAAGGAGAAAGCGCCCTGCATAGTCTTCATTGATGAGATAGATGCTGTGGGTCGTGCCAGAGGAAAAAATCCTAACATGGGCTCCAATGACGAGCGTGAGAATACCCTTAACCAGATGCTCACGGAAATGGACGGATTCGGGTCTAACAATGGCGTAATTATTCTGGCTGCTACCAACCGTGCCGACATGCTCGACAAGGCTCTTATGCGTCCCGGACGCTTTGACCGTCAGATAAACGTTGATTTGCCCGAGCTTACCGATCGTATAGAAATCTTCCAGGTACACCTTCGTAAAATCAAGACAAGCGCAGATCTTGACGTAGAGCAGCTTGCAAGACAGACTCAGGGATTCAGCGGTGCCGACATCGCTAACGTCTGCAATGAAGCAGCATTAATTGCCGCCCGCAATAATAAGCAGGAAGTGACATGGGATGACTTCATGGCTGCCGTAGACAGAATCATCGGCGGTATGGAGAAACGCTCTCGCATCATCACTCCCGAAGAGAAAGAATCCATCGCTACGCATGAAGCCGGACACGCTACCGTCTCATGGCTCATTAAATATGGCGACCCACTTGTGAAAGTTACTATCGTGCCCCGAGGAATGGCTCTCGGAGCTGCATGGTATGCCCCTGAATCAAGGGTAATCGCTCCCACTCAGGCTCTTCTGGATAATCTTTGTTCTTTGCTTGGCGGACGTGCTGCCGAAGAGGTTTTCCTTGGTGAAATAGGCACCGGAGCAAGCAACGACCTTGAGCGAGCCACAAAGCTTGCTCACGCTATGGTGACGGTTTATGGCATGAGTGATAAGCTTCCTAACCTTAACTATATGGATTCAAGCGGACAAGCCTACGGCTTCACCAAGCCATATTCTGAAGAGACGGCATCTCTCATTGACTCAGAAGTGCAACGCATCATCAATGAGCAGTACGAACGCGCTAAGAGCATCCTTAAAGAGTATGCTGCCCAGCACAATGCCATGCGCGATCTGCTTATAGAAAAAGAGGTCATTTTCAGAGCTGACGTTGAGAAACTTCTTGGTCCAAGGAAATGGAAATCACGCACAGACGAAGTAATAGAAATCAACAAAAAGGAGGAAGAGGAGAGAAAAGCACTTCCCGGAGCCGATAAGGACGATGCGGACACCCCTCCCCCTTTGGATGAGAAAGAATAACTCAATCTGATGATTACCCATCTATACAACCATAAAAAATGGTGCCTTCTTGACGAGGGCACCATTTTGTTTCTTTAGAATTGATTAGGCTTCGGTCGGGGCAATCAGTTTGTAGCCCTTTCCATGCACATTAATAATTTCGATATTGGGATCATCCTTGAGAAGCTTTCTGAGCTTTGTAATGTAGACATCCATGCTTCTTGCATTGAAGTAGTTATCATCCACCCAAATAGTCTTTAGAGCATAATTTCTTTCAAGAATTCGGTTGAGATGCAGACAAAGCAATTTAAGCAGCTCACTTTCCTTGGTGGTGAGTTTCTGGGTCTTATCATCAGTGACAAGCGTCTGATTCTGCGTGTTGAACGTGTATTTACCGAGTTTATACATCGTAACCTCCTTATCAGTCTTTCCTTTCACTCGACGCATGATGGCTGTGATACGTGACACGACCTCCTCCATTGAGAAAGGCTTGGTAATGTAGTCGTCTGCTCCGATATTGAATCCTTCCAAAACATCCTCCTTCAGGGTCTTTGCGGTCAGGAAAATGATGGGCACTTCCTCATTGATGCTTCGTATTTCCTGAGCAAGGGTGAATCCATCCTTTTTAGGCATCATCACGTCAAGAATGCAGAGATCATACTTCCCCTGAAGAAAAGCCTTGTATCCCTTTTCGCCATCAGGAAACAAATCGGCATTGTATCCCTTGGCCTGCAGAAACTCTCGCAGAAGCATACCGAGGTTCTCGTCGTCTTCACAGAGCAGGAATTTAAATTTCTCTTCCATATTTATTTGTTTTTTAGTTATCTAATAATATTGAAGATTTGACTTAGGTCGCAGTCAGGTATACATCTGCCTTATATGTTTCTCTCAGTCAAATCTTTTAAGCTATCAGCAATATGCCTTTCTCCATTTATTGTCACATCTCATTTCGAGTTGGAACCGCTCAGAGGGAGTGTGATAATAAATGTGGTACCTTCTCCCGGCTCGCTTTCTACCGTGATATTTCCCCCGAAGAGAGTAACCATCTTTTTAACGTATGCAAGTCCAAGTCCGAACCCCTTCACGTCATGAAGATTACCGGTAGAAACCCTGTAAAATTTATCAAAAATGCGCTTAAGGTCATCTTTGCGGATGCCGATGCCATTATCCGATACTCTTATCTCAAGCCTGTCTTTCGATACGTCTCTCGTGGAGATACAGAAATCCGGCTCGACATCTTCGCGTCGGTATTTCACGGCATTATCAAGCAGATTAAAAATAACATTTGTAAAGTGCATTTCATCTACGAGCACCGTATCGCGGGTTGCGTCAAATTCACACTTTATCTTTCCTCCATACTTTTCTACTTTTATGGTGAAAGTGCGCACGATATTCGCGATTACTTCATTTGCGCTGACCTCTGTGATTCTAAGTGCCGATGCCGAGTCTTTATCGAAAACTGACATCTGAAGCACTTTCTCCACTTGGAAACGCAGCCTCTTTGACTCCTCAGTAATGACGCTTGAGAGATGCTTAAGTGTGGTCGGCGATTTCATTACGGAATCATCGTTAAGCATCTGGCCTGCCAGTGATATTGTTGATATGGGAGTCTTCAGTTCATGAGTCATGTTATTTATGAAATCTGTCTTCATCTCCGTAAGCTTCTTTTGCCGGAAAGCCACTGCAATAGTGTAAAGGAATACTACAAGCAGTATAAGAGTGAATGCCAGAGAAGGGATTACGAATCTTACAGTTGAGAAAATATAATTCTTCTTCGTAGGAAATTCTACCATCAGCGTATAGTCCGCATTGGAATTGGGGAATAGTTTTTGCTCATAGACGTCGTGCTCATCCTGTCCGGAGAACCCCTCCGTTGAATAGAGAATATGGTCTTTCGAGTCAGTGATAGCAAACGTAAAGGGCACTTTTACACCATTGCTTGCCAGCTCGGTGGAGAGATACTGGCGTATTACGGTAGAATCGGCTCTTTCAAGCAATGGGCGGGAGTTGGCATCTCTCATTATTGTGATGATCACTTCATTAAGAAGTCCCTTCTGATAGAGAAACTGCTCCAAAATCACCTGCTGAAGTTTCTGATAGCGGGAACCGATGTCGCTCACTGGAGAGGGATAGCGAAGCATGGCGGGATAGCGCGTATCCGCAATCTCGGATTCAGGTAAAATTAACGTTGTAGGAAGAGAGTCAGTTTCTACTGGAATTACGCTCCCCTCATCATTATCATAAAAGTTATATCCGATGGCATTCGCCTCGTCCTCCAGAAAATGGAGTGTCTCGATTTTCTCAAGATGCGAAGATGTGGCTGAAACCGACCTCATGACGTTCTCGGAAAACTGCGCTTCGCGCATCTTCACCATATTTTCCAGATAATTAATCTGAAAATACAGCAAAGTGCCGAAAGTGATAGCCATTACAGCTGTCAGAAGCCATATAGTGGATTTCTTCATAACACTCCGATTTAGTAATCAGCTAAATATTACCATCTTGACAATGATCGGAATTAAAGAGCACTCATCAAGATTATATTCCCGCATCGTGACCAAAACTAATATCGAAGTCTGCCATAGCCATACTTCGACAACTTAGTTTCTAAAATATTAACACTTAGTAACGGAGTTAGTTCTCCGAAAATCAATAAATTTTGATTTAAATGTTAAAATCCGGACGCGAATTTAACTATTAATTTTAACATTTCAAAGTCTCATGAATATTTCAAACCCTATATCGGCACTAAAATCCCCCTGCTACTGGAAGTGGAGTGATCGAAAAAGGATTTCTCACAGCCTCTATTGCGGCTTCGCGTGCCAAGGCTCCCACTTGAGGAGTGACTGTTTTCGGACAAAATACGTTCTCATTAAACTGGCCGTGAAATAGCGCTTCATACCATGTGCAGGCTGCTACGTATCTTCCTACAGTCAGCTCAAGATGATAACCGTCTCTTGTGAGGTCGCGACCTGCCACGATGGCCGTGCGAGCATTTTGCACTGCGGTGCCCGATGGGATGAGTATCTTGATCTGTGGAAACTTGCGTAGCACCTTGCGTGTTGTTGAAATTATGTCGTGATACATTTGCAGTTCATTTCTTCCGTATGCCTCAAATCCGGCATGTGTGCTTGAGGGGGCATAAGCCCAGGTGCTATGCCAGCAGAAGACGGGTCTATGTCCAACGATGATTCTGACTCTGCGAAGCAGGTCGCCAAGGACGGTGAATGTGCTGAATATGCCTGAGTCCTTACTCCCCTGCTGGAAAGATATATAATCCCATTCCTCACTTTTCAGGACTGATTCAAGCGAGACGTTTTCCTGCACAGTCTTTTTACCCTCAGAAGTGATTCTACGATAGGAATAGGCATGGTTATTTTTCACCAGATTGTCATAGTGGATATCAAGCGTACAGGCAGGGATAAAAAGATTTCCTATTTCCACCCCTATACCTTGCGATGCACAAATTTCTCGAAGATTCTGTTCCACCGCATCTTCTGAAAAGCTATTGCCAATAGCCAGAATACGGATGGTGTCTGCTCTGGCGCTAATTATTGATGCAAGCAGACAGAGCGCCAATAAAATAATTTTGGGAGACCGGGAATTTATCGTTTTAAATATAATATTAAGCATTGCTAATTCGTTAGATATAATGGTTTATAGTAACGTTAACAGCCACCACATATCTTACTACATAAATAGGAATGAAAAAGTTTATATTCTATACGATTCAACTGTTTCTTGCGGCGTGTTTCATGGCTGCCTGCAGCGGCGACGAGCCTTCCCCTGCCCCGGAACCGGAGCCCACACCCAACCCTGAGCAACCGGGACGCAAACGTACAATTCTCGTTTATGCTATAGCAAGTAATAATCTCGTTTCTGACTTTTATGATGATTCTGAAGAAATGCTTGATGGCATGAAACAGATTGACCCAGAGGAGTATAGCCTCCTCGTATATAGAGTATTCCGCTCAGGAGACGTAGCGTTGCTTGAAGCCACCAGTACAGACGCCGGCATGGATTTTACCATAATTAAAGAATATGATAATCAGACTCTTTCCACTGATCCGCGCAGGCTCACGGAGGTAATTGAAGATGCCATGGAATTGCGCCCTGCGCAATCTTACGGCCTCTTTTTCTGGGCTCATGGGTCTTCATGGGAGCCGGAATATTCCGAACACACTCCTCTCCCCCTTAATCAGGCACAGCCTCCAATGCTTTATGCATACGGCGGTGACCAGACCACCGGTGTCTCAGACTGGATGGACATTGACGAAATGGCCTCAGCTCTTCCCGACAATACGTTTGACTTCATTTGGTTTGACAATTGCTTCATGAGTTCTATCGAAGTAATATATCAGCTTCGAAATAAAGCTAACTTTATGGTGGCCTATCCTACTGAAATTTATTCATACGGTGCCCCCTACGAAAGTGTCATTCCCCTCGTAATGAAGCCTGACGCCGACTTGATAGAGGCGGCAAAAGAGACTTTCAATTTCTACAACTTCCAGAGACTCGCATGCACTGTGGCCGTCATGGATCTTTCTAAAATTGAAGCCGTGTCCGATGCTTGCGAAAAAGCGAACTCCAATTTTACGCTCGTTAAAACGCTTGACCTGCAGAAATATTCCCGTTTCTCTTACGGGCCTTACTTCGATTTCGTTCAGCTAACGAAGCGTATCGGAGCCAAGAGTCCGGATTTTGATGAAACTGAATTGGATAGAGCGATGGCTGACTTCGTTATCTACAAAGCATGCTCTGCCAAGAACTTCTCCGGAAAAGAAATCGATCCGGAAAACTATAGCGGCATCTCAGCTCACGCCTATAAAGTATATACCACCCATGATGAGTATTATCGCTCACTCGACTGGTACAAACGTATTATGAACGGACAGTAATATTCCTTGAGACCTCTTATGTCACCTTTAATATTAATCAGCACACTGATGCATGTCCAGACCGACATGCCCGTTATTCCACTTCCGGACACCACTGAGGGAGCCGGAAAGACCTTCAAAATGTTTGAGGGGCTTTCATTTGACGATGCTATATCAAAGCTCGCCAATTCGATGGTAGACTTCGCCTTCAAACTTTTAATAGCGATAGCCGTCTTTTACGTTGGGAAACTTATAATACGCAAAATATATAAAGTGACGAGAACACTGCTTGTCAACAGGCATGTGGATGCTTCTCTCTCCACTTTCGTGCTATCGCTCATTCGCATAGTACTCTACTTCATACTTATAATAACGGTTATCGGCATCCTCGGCATAGAGACAAGCTCATTCTTAGCACTATTTGCATCTGCCGGTGTAGCTATCGGTATGGCACTCTCCGGCACTTTGCAAAATTTTGCAGGTGGAGTCCTGATTCTTCTACTAAAGCCATATAAGGTAGGTGACTATATAGAGGCTCAAGGATTTACGGGTACCGTTAAGGCCATACAGATTTTCCACACCATAATAAATACCGTTGACAACAAAGCCATTATAATACCTAATGGCGGACTTTCCACCGGCTCGATTAATAATTATTCACTGGAGCAGTATCGAAGAGTAGACTGGACTATCGGACTTTCCTACGGCAACGACTTCGAAAGCGCACGCAACGTGATTCTTGAAATGCTTGACTCTGACGATAGAGTGATAAAAAAATATGTTGAGGAGTATGAAGCACATCGGTTGGAGGCTACTGCTAAACCAGAGCCAAGCGAAGATAGTCAGAATTCCAATAAAGAAGACGAGGTTCCGGTCAAAGAGGGTTTCTGGACTCGATTTGCCAAAAGACGCAAACAGCGCAGAGAGGCTCTGCAGACTGCGCTCCATGATAAGGAGTTGATGAATGCCGGCCTCCCTATTAAAGTTGACAGAAGCCCGTTCGTGGGACTTAGTGAACTCGCCGATAGCAGCATAAACATAACGGTTCGTGCATGGACGAGATCGGAATTCTATTGGCCTCTATATTTCCAGATGAATCAACGCTTTTAT
Source organism: Bacteroidales bacterium (assembly GCA_014800685.1). Lineage (GTDB taxonomy): Bacteria > Bacteroidota > Bacteroidia > Bacteroidales > Muribaculaceae > Lepagella. The sequence continues at coordinate 23,769 of JAAVFQ010000014.1, read as the reverse complement.
AAGGAACTGCCTGAGCACGGATTCTCGTTCCCGTTCCCTCAGCTCGATGTTCATTTGCAGAAAGAAGCCTGATTTTTTAATCACAAATGCCTCTTCTCCACGTCATCACCCGGAGATGATTCTTTCGACAACATTCACATAAATTCAAACATAAATGAAAAAGATAGCATTCGCCAGCGATCATGCCGGCTATCAACTAAAGGAAGTAATTAAGAAGTACGTATCCGACAAGGGATACGAAGTGGAAGACTTTGGCACTCACTCAGAGGAGTCATGTGACTATCCCGATTTTGCTCATCCGGCCGCTCTGGCAGTTGAAAACGGCACCTGTGATTTTGGTATAGGTATGTGTGGCAGTGGCGAAGGAATGCAAATTACCCTTAATAAGCATCAGGGTATCCGCGCCGGCCTCTGCTGGATACCCGAAGTAGCCGCACTGACTCGTCAGCATAATAATGCGAATTTTCTCGTGCTCCCCGCTCGGTTCATTTCCGAAGAGGAGGCTTTCAGAATTGTCGATGCCTACCTGAATGCTGAATTTGAAGGTGGGCGCCATGAAAGACGCATAGAAAAGATAAGTAAGTTCTAAAAATTAAACGATATGAGTGAGATGAAAACTTTTGTACTATAAAACTTGTCCTTTTGGGCTAATTTCCCGTTGTCTCTCAGTCAGATATGCCTTTATCTTCTTTCGCTTCAACGTAAAATTATCTCCAAAATTACTTCGTTTTATATCTACATTAATTTTTCTCACTTACTTACCTGTAAAATGAATCCTACTTCCACTCTAAGTAATTGCTTCGAGATTTCTCTGGAGAATATTCGTCTCCGGGGAAATCACGGAGTGATGCCGCAGGAAAACATCGTAGGGAATGATTTTGAAGTCACAGTAAGGATCATCATACCTACACCCGCCGGAATTCATGAAGATCTTCTCGCCGACACCGTCTCCTACGCAGACCTCTACGACGTCGTAAAGAGTGAGTTTGACACTCCTTCACGCTTATTAGAGCACGTATGCGTAAGAATTGAGGAGAAGGTGCGAACAAAATGGCCGTTTATCCAATCGGGTGAAATAAAGATAGTTAAACTCTCGCCTCCTATCTCAGGACTCATAGGAAGCGCTTCCGTAAGAAAAATATTTTAAAAATTTTTGCAAAAAAACTTGCATTTCCCTCAAAAAGGTTGTAACTTTGCATTCGCAAACGAGAAACAACGGTTCGCTAGCTCAACTGAATAGAGCATCTGACTACGGATCAGAAGGTTACAGGTTTGAATCCTGTGCGAATCACATAGAACCCTTTTCGACTCGCCATTTGAGGCGAAATTGAAACAACAACAAAACAACAGTGCTAAACGGCAAACGGTTCGCTAGCTCAACTGAATAGAGCATCTGACTACGGATCAGAAGGTTACAGGTTTGAATCCTGTGCGAATCACAGAGAGAGTGAGTCTTGGCGACTCGCTCTTTTTGCTTTCCCTCCTTTGCTTTCTGCTACTTCTGCTCAAAAGCTCAGGGGCTTGAACTGTTGCTGCAACTTTTCATACTGACGTAGTTTTCCACTTAAAATCCGCCCTCCCTACTATGCTTGAAATTCCTGAGAATATAGACCTTGACAACGAAGAGTTTCGCCAGGCATGGCGGATTCTCAAGCAGACCGATAGAAGCCTGTTCCTCACGGGAAAGGCCGGCACCGGTAAGTCTACTTTTCTGAGATATATCTGCCACAACATAGGCAAGGAACATATAGTGCTTGCGCCTACCGGTGTGGCGGCCGTCAACGTCGGTGGAATGACGCTACACAGTTTCTTCCAGATTCCTCTGAGACCCTTACCTCCTGACGACCCGGAATATTCCACTCGCAGAATTGCAAAATCTCTTAAATACTCTCGACGTAAGAGAGCTATCCTGCGCAATGTGAAACTCATCATAATTGATGAAGTCTCCATGGTAAGACCGGACATTATTGACTTTATCGACCGTGTGCTAAGATATATTATGAAGCAGCCGAAACTCCCATTCGGTGGTAAGCAACTGCTCTTTGTTGGCGACGTCTTCCAGCTTGAGCCGGTGATTACGGCTGATTCGGCTGCTATCCTGGAGAGATATTACGACAATTTCTATTTTTTTAATGCAGCGGTATTTCGTGAGACGCCTCTGCTCCCTATCGAATTAAAGAAGGTCTACAGGCAGGCAGATTCCGACTTCGTAAATATGCTGGACCGGCTGCGCATAAATGCTGCTACCGATAATGACTTGGAGAGAATCAACAATCATCCGGTAGCTGCTTCTTCTGATAATAATTCAGATTTTGCGATAACGCTTACATGCCGCAGAGAAACTGCCGACAGCATCAATCAGATACGAATGTCCCGCCTGAAAACGAAGGCTTTCACATTTAAAGGTGAAGTGACCGGAAATTTTCCTGACCCGCTCCTCCCTACTGAGTTGGAGTTGACTCTCAAAAAGGGAGCGCAGGTTATGCTCATTAGAAATGACAAAGAAAAAAGATGGGTCAATGGGACTCTTGCACATATCATTGACATCAATGAGAAGGACATCACCATAACTCTCGAAGACGGACAAATATATGATCTCGAGCCCTCGCAGTGGGAAAACATGAAGTACTATTACGATGAAAAGGAGAACTGCGTGAAGCAGCAGGTGCTCGGCATTTTCACGCAATATCCCGTAAGACCGGCGTGGGCGCTAACCATTCATAAAAGTCAGGGACTTACTTTCAATCACGTCACCATCGACATGGAAGGGGGTGCTTTCTCCCCCGGCCAGACCTACGTCGCCCTCAGTCGCTGCACTTCACTGGAAGGAATTAATATTAAGACTCCCATTTCAGGGAAAGATATAATGGTCAGCGATAGCGCTGTGGAGTTCAGTCGCCGTTTTAATGACAAGGAGGAAATGCAACGTGCTTTTATCAACTCTATGGCTGACAAATATTACGCTGAGGCGCGCCGCAATTTTGAATACGGAGACTTATCTGCTGCCGTGGAATCATTCTACAGCGCACTCTGTTATCGCAATGATCTTATGAGCTAAGCTGCTCGCAGACTTCTGGGTGTCAGGCTAAGCATAATCAATTCCTTAAGAAATGAAAATCGTACGCTTAAATCCAAGCTTCGCAAGGTAGCTGATGAATACCTCGAACGTGCAAGAGAATACTTCTCAGCCGAAAACTGGGATAAAGAGAGATTATTCATAGAAAAGGCTATTGAAGTAGCCCCGGATTATCCCCCCGCTATTTTGGAAAAGGCTCGTATCATGATTATTGATGAAGACCCTTCCGGAGCCTTGGACACTATCAAGCCGTTCCTGAAAAGAAAAGATAACATCGGAGCCAAAGCCCACGCTCTTAAAGGAAGCATACACCTTTTGCGCAGTGAACCTAAAAAAGCCGCAGCTGCCTATAAAAAATCTCATCGTCTTAATCCTAATGATGAGACTGTAAAAGAGATTCTTCAGTCTCTTTAAGACATCGCAAGAAAGGAAGTGAACCCCAAAAGATAAACACAACACTTTTGGGGACACTTTAATATTCCGGATGTTTCTCCCCTACTTCTGAGATTTTACCGCGCCTCTTCTTTTCGGATTGGCCGGAAACCATCCCTTCTCTACTCTCTTTTCCTGATCATAAACCTCACGAATGCTCCAGAAGCTACTGAATGCCACTACGCCGAGAAGGGCTGACATAAAGGCATCCATAAGGCATACCGACCCGATAAGGGATATTACACCAAGCAGAATGAAAAAGACATTCACCTTGCGGCCAAAATAATATTCTCCCTTTATCACAAGGGGATGAAAAAGGCCGATTATCAGGAAGGTGCAAAGACCAAGCGTAAGCCCTTCAAAATTACATATTTTTCCGAACAATTCTATCTGGTAGTTGCTGTCCATTTTTTTATTAAGTAAGTTCTAAAAATTTAACGATATATGTGAGATGAAAACTCTTGCACAATAAAACTTGCCCTTTTGGGCTAATTTCTTCGTTTTATATGCACATTAATTTTTCTCACTTATTTATGAAAATATTTTGCAAATATACTACCTTTTCTACAAATGCAAAGAATGCCGGCAGAGATTTTTACATTCTCGCCGACACTCTTTAGCACATTAGTATACTTTTTTGAACGTCAGATATCCGTGGGGAGCTGGTCCTCTTCTGTTCCGGTCGCTTTCCCGGAAGGCTTCAGAGGCTTCAATATTTTAGAAAGATATTTTTCCGAAATAGTCTGCATTGTTTCCCAGAAATTCGGCACGAATAAAGTGCCTATGATTGCATTGAGAAACATTCCGAAGACAACCGCTGTGCCCAATTCACGACGGCTTTCAGCTCCAGCACCTGTAGCAAACATCATCGGCATTACGCCAAACACAAAGGCGAAGGCTGTCATCATAATAGGACGGAATCTGATAACTCCCGCATCAGCAGCCGCCTTTCTTATCGGAACTCCGGTTTTTCTGAAATCCATAGCATATTCCACTATTAGAATAGAGTTCTTAGCCGACATACCAAGAAGGAGGATAAGTCCTATCTGAGTATAGATGCTTATACTCTGGCCAAACAGTATACACCCGAGGAGCGTTCCGAGCACAGCTACCGGCATAGAGAGTATTACTGCAATCGGGTCGGTCCAACTTTCATACTGCGCTGATAGCACGAGCAGCGTCATCACTATGGCGAGAATAAGCACGAAGGATATTGTAGTGCTCGACTGCGTCTCCTGGTAGGCAATTCCGCTCCATGCGTATGAGAAGTTCTTTCCCACAGCCTCCTTGACTATCTCTTCCATTGCCTTTATTCCGTCATCAGAACTTACATCTTTTGCCGGAGTTGCGGTCAGAGACGCTGTCTGATACATATTATATCGACTCACTGAGGGCTCTCCCATCACATTTTCTATTGTGGCAAACGATGAGAAAGGCACCATTTTTCCATCATTATTTCTGACGGACAGCTGGAGAATACCATTGATGTTTGACCTTGTCTCAGCATTTGCCTGAAGAGTGACTTCATACATACGGTCAAACTGCTCAAAGTCATCCACAAATTCACTACCCATATATCCGGCTAAAGCAGCATATAGAGCCTCCGGTGTAAGCCCCTGCAGACGAGCCTTATCTCTATCAATTTTAAGATTATATTGCGGCACTGTGCCCTCATACATGCTCGTCACAGAGGAGATTCTATTATTTTTATCGGCTGCTTCGCGTATGTCGGCGAGCGCTTTCTCCATCTCCATCGGGCCGAGATTATTTATGTCAAGTAATTGCATTTGAAGTCCGGACGAGACTCCCAGACCGGGTATCGCCGGAGGATTGATGGAAAATATCTCTGCCTCCTGCACTTTTGCTGTTATCTCATTCACCTTCGCTATGACATTATCCACACTTCCTTTGCGACCTCTTTCGCTCCAAGGTTTGAGCACCACATTTATAGCGCCAAGATTTGAGCCGCTCCCCCCTGCCATAAATGAGAATCCGGAGATTGACATTACATCTTTCACTTCGGGAAGTTTCTGAATCTCAGCCGACACTCTATCCACTACCCTCTGAGTGCGCTCCAGAGAGGCGCCTACCGGCAGCTGCACGGAAGTCATGAAATAGCCCATATCTTCCTGTGGGATATAACTTGATGGCCACTTCATGAATCCCCATATCGCAGCTATTGATAAAAGAAGGAATACTCCCATGGCCACTACCGGTTTTCTGAGCATGACGAGGATAGTCTTCTTATAGAAGGAAAGTGTGGTGCCAAATCCTTTATTAAACCATCGATAGATAAAGAGTTTACCCGGTTTGCGAGGATTGAGGAAGAGACCGCATAGCGCCGGGGTAAGTGTCAGAGCGTTAAAGCCGGAAAATGCTGTGGAGACTGCGATAGTGAGGGCAAACTGTTTGTAAAGTTCTCCTGTAATACCGCTGACGAAAGCTGTAGGGATAAAGACGGAAAGAAGCACGAGCACTTCTCCGACAATTGGTCCTGTAAGCTCTCCCATAGCTTTTATGGCTGCTTGCTTTCGGTCAAGTTGCCCTTGATTCAATATTCGGGAACAGTCTTCCACCACTACAATAGCATCATCTACGACAATGGCGATTGCAAGAACCAGACCGAAGAGTGTGAGGGTATTGAGTGAGAAGCCCAATATCTTCATCACAGCGAAAGTGGCTATCAGCGACACCGGAATCGTAATCATGGGAATAATCACAGCCCTCCAGTCCTGAAGGAATATGAGTATTACCACCATCACGATAAGAGTAGTAATCAGAAATGTAGACTTCACATCATTAAGAGAAGCTTTTACGAAGTCGGTAGAATTCTGAACCACTTTATACTCTACTCCATCAGGGAAATACTGGCTCAGGCGATCGAGCTCCTTGATAGCGCCGTCTGCCACTTCCAGCGCATTCGCCCCGGGAAGTTGCTCTACGCCTATGAGTCCGGCATCCTGCCCGTTAATTTTCGCTACTGCTGAATAGCTGTTGCTCCCAAGCTCTACTCTTGCTATATCTTTCAGACGCAAAATACCCTTGTTTCCTGTTTTGATAATCGCATTTTCGAATTGCTCGACATCTTTGAGCTGACCATCACTCACTATTGTGTATTGAAATGCGTTTCCCTTATCTTCCGGAGGAGCTCCCACGGAGCCTGCAGAGACTGTGACATTCTGAGCCCGTAGTGCCTCCGCCACATCATCCGGAGTTAGCCCTCTGGCCCTAAGCACTTCCGGGTCAAGCCAAATTCTCATAGAATATTCGCCACCACCGAAGGCTCCTACTCCGCCCACACCTTTCACCCTTGAAAGTGGCTCTACGATATTGAGCTGAGCGTAGTTGGATAGATAAAGAGCGTCATACATCTTAGGGTCTTTAGCCATAAGAGCTACAAAAAGCACATTGTTGCTTGACTGTTTGCTCACGCTCACTCCGTTGCGCGTTACGGATGATGGCAGAGTAGACTGAATCTGCGAAATCTTATTTTGAACATTGACAGCGGCCTGATCTATGTCTGTACCGTTTTCAAATGTCATGGTCAGATTATAACTTCCGTCAGAGCCAGACGTACTGCTCATATAAAGCATTCCCTCGACACCATTGACCTGCTGCTCTATCGGAACTCCGACTGTCTGAGCCACAGTGGATGCATCTGCCCCGGCGTATGATGCGCTCACCATTATTGTTGGGGGTGTGATGTCGGGATATTGTGCTATAGGAAGGGTAAAGACCGTGAGCAGACCCGCAAGAACCATAAGCACGGCGATTACGGTTGCGAAAATCGGTCGCTGTATGAAGAATTTTGAAAACATCTGCTTTATGATTTAATCAATCAACAAAGGATTTTACCTCACCATCTTAGGATTAATTTTCATCCCATTGCGCACTTTCAGAAGTGCCGCAGTGACGTAACGGTCATTCGGCTTCAGCCCTTTAGTGACAAGCCGCATTGAATCCTGATAGATGTCCCCTACCTCTATGTGCGTATATACCACCTTGTTGGAGTCATTGACTACGTACATGTATTTCCCCAGCTGGTCTGTGCCTATTGAGGCATCTCTCACGAGTATAGCCTGAGGCTCAGAGCCATACGGGAGATTAACTGTGCAATACATACCATCTTTAAGTTCGTTATATTCATTCTTTAGCTTTCCCTTCAGCAAGAGAGTACCCGTAGAACGCTCCACATCCGGCGCTTCAAAATAAAGGTCCGTGAAATATGCGTGTGGCAGTGATTTCTCAAATTTCAAGGGGACTTTCCTATATATCTCTTTTGAAATGCCACCCTGACCTACCATAAGTTCATATTGGGAGTCTTCTATACTGAAGGCTACAGTCAGCGATGAGTTATCATAGATAGTAGCAAGTGCCACCGGAGATCCCTCACCATTTACGTAAGCCCCCGGATCAAGACGCCCGTTAGTGATATAGCCCGATATCGGAGCCCTTACCACACATTTGTCAAGAGAAGTTTTGGCTGTGGCCACACTGCTTTTAGCGCTCTCTACCTGAGCGGCATACTGATCCATATTGCTCTTTGCCTGCAACACTTCCATCTTCGACACGGCATCTACAGCTATCGCCTTCTGAAGGGCGGCATACTGCTTCGCTGCATAAGCATACTGAGCATTGGCCGTGCGCAATGAGGCTTCTGCGCGTTCAAGTGCCTGACGATATGTGGTGGCATCGATAGTATAGAGCACTTGACCCTGCTTCACATAATCCCCCGAACGGAAATTACTTGACAATAACCTTCCGCTCACCTCTCCTACTACATCTACCATTGTCCCTGCATTAAGATAGCCCGGATACGTCTTATGGAGCACGATGGAATCAACTACCGGCGTGGTCACCTCAATGTCGGGAATATTCTCTGCATGCTGATTCTCTTTCTTATGGCAACCTGCCATCAGCAGCGAAACCATAACTGCATATATTGAAATGTTTCTTATTTTCATAGGAATTTGTATAATGTACTTATATGATTATATGAGATAGTTTTCTATTCCGAAAATTCGCTCCATCCACCACCGAGAGCCACATAGAGGTCTATGAGAGACTGGATAGCCTGAGCATTTGTAGACACGAGTGTATTCTGATATGAAAGAAGATCTTGCTGAGCATCAGCAACGTTAGTAAAAGCTGCCAATCCCTGCTTATATCTGTCGAGAGCAAGCGTAAGGGAGTGTTCGCTCTCCTCCACTACTTTTGTGCGCAACGATATTGCTTCATTATAAGCTTCATAATTGGCTATCGCATTGTTGACCTCCTCGGCGGCCGTCCTTACAGTTAGATTATAATTCTCCATGTCAGACTCCAGCTGAAGTTTCTGCTCGGCTATGCGGAGTCCACGGAGTCCGCCGTCAAATGCCGTCCATGAAATTTCAGGAGATACCATATATGTAAAAGAAGGTTCTGAAAACAAATTCTTCAAATTGCGGGAAGAGGTGCCCACACTTCCTGAGATAGTTAGAGAAGGCAGATAATCCTTTTTTGCTACCCCAAGAAGAGCCATATCCTGACTAAGCTGATATCCCGCTTTTATTATATCGGGCCGACGACGCACTATGTCGGCCGGGACAGCCATAGGCACAGCTTGTAGGTAGTCGGGCAGTCTACCCGATTTCCCGAGGATGTCATCCAGCTGATTCCCGTCTACACCAAGGAGCACTCCAAGTGAATTTATAGTGGTTCTTATAAGAGCTTTCAGAGATGGAATGGTAGCTTCAGTGGAATAGAGAACTGTCATAGACTGAGAGACATCGAGCATCGAACTCAGTCCGGCTTCCTCTCTGGCCTTCGTGATATTGGTAACTCTTTTTTGAGATTCTATATGAGACTCTGCTATCCGTAGCTGTTGCTGATAAAGCCTTATATCGATGTAATAACGTGCCACTTCTGCCGCAATGCTCACCTGCATGGCTGCATAGTCAGCTTTTGAGATGTTCACTCCCTCTTTCTGCGCCTTTACGTTCTCTCTTATTCTGCCGAAAAGATCGGCTTCCCAGGAGGCTGTGGCTCCTACAGAAAATGCACTGGCCGTGGAGGCATCCCCTTTTATTTTCCCGGTCACTCCGCTTGAACGCGATATATTCCACCCGGCCGACAGAGAGACATCCGGAAGATAAGAAGTGCGAGCTTGCTTTAGACTATTTTTAGCTAATTCTATTCGTTTGAGAGCTATCCTGAGACTTGTATTATTCTCAGCGGCCAGAGCGATAAGACGATCGAGCACCGGGTCTTTAAAATTAGACCACCATTTATCTTCTGAGGGCACCTTCATTGTCTGCACACTGTCAAGCATCCATACAGTCGGCGTTTTAACGTCTATATCTTTATCAGTATGTAGAAGGTTTATTGCAGAGTCAGGATAGAGTGTCAAAGACTCATCTCTCTCTTTCGAAGCAGCAGATACAGAGAGAGTGGTCACAACTGCCGCAGCAGTTATTAGTCTGATACATTGCATAGTGGAATATTCTGGAAATACTATATATAAAACATCATTACCTCAAAATGGTTCTTACGTTTATTCATTCTTTAAAAGCGGATTATGCCACAGTTCCTATTTATTGGTCATATAGTCCGATTTAAAATTTGACACTCGGGATTTCTGACCCAAATAAAAAAAAATTACTAACTTTGCAGTGGTGAAATAGGCATTTAAGGAAATTAGCCTAATAGAACGTAAATGATAATTAACCCGATTGACAAAATAATACAGAGTAATGAATAAGAAATTTCTGATTTATGGTGCCGGAATATTCGCGGTTGCGGCTATTCTCACCACCTCTTGTAAAAAGGGACAAGACCAGCAACAGGGCGATCAAGCACCCGAGCTCGCCACTCTTGAAGTTGTAGAAGAATCCACTACCCTTGAAACAGCCTATCCCGCAACTCTTCATGGTAAGAATGATGTGGAGATTCGTCCTCAGATTTCCGGATTTCTTACTAAAGTGCATGTACGTGAAGGGCAGCAGGTAAATGCCGGTCAGGTTCTCTTCACTATTGACCAGGTATCTCTTCAAGCCGCTTTAGACGCTGCTGAAGCTTCTGTTAAAGTTGCGCAGGCTAATGTCAACGTAGCTCGCACGCAGGCCAACAATGACAAAATTCTTCTTGACAAGAACATTATTTCCCCCTCGGCTTACCAGACATCAGCCGACCAGCTGAATGCTGCGCAGGCTCAGCTCGCTCAGGCGCAGGCTCAGGTAGTCTCTGCCAGAAAGAACCTTTCATACTCCGTAGTGACCGCTCCTACGTCAGGAGTCGTAGGCACGATAGACTATAAAGAAGGTGCTCTGGTGAGTCCCTCTACGCTCCTTACCATTATTTCAAATAACGGAGACATGGAGGCCTACTTCTCTATGAATGAAAAAGAGGTGCTCGCGCTCACAAATAATGGTCAGCGCACTCTTAACGAAGCCCTCGCTGCCCTCCCCCCCGTGAGCCTGATGCTCGCCAATGGCGAAATGTATGCCCAAAAGGGTAAAATCATTTCTCTCTCCGGTGTTCTCAATCAGTCTACCGGCTCGGCTGAAGTGAAGGCCTCCTTCCCCAACACTAACGGAATGCTCCGTAGCGGAAGCACCGGACAAGTGCTCATCCCCACGATGGCTCCTTCTTCAATCATCATTCCGCAGAAGGCCACTTTTGAGGTGCAAGACATGAAATTCTGCTATGTACTTGGTGATTCAAGCAAGGTTCATTCCACTCCCGTGACTGTCACTAATACCGGCGACGGAAAATCCTATATCGTGACTTCCGGACTCAAGCCCGGCGACGTAATCGTAACTGAAGGTGTCGGCATCACTGTTAAGGATGGCATGGTAATCAAGCCTAAAAAACAGTAATCTCCTCTACTTTTCAACCTTAAATAAAATCACGGAAGTATATGTGATTACTCTCGAATGCCACAGGCTCTTCTCCTCTTTTCCACTATCCATCACATATCTTTCTCTAAATTTTAGAAGTTGGTAAAATGAATTTATCATTATTCATTAAGAGGCCGGTGCTCTCTACCGTTATCTCAATCTTTATTGTGATACTCGGTCTTATCGGTCTCGTTTCGCTCCCAATCGAGCAATATCCGGACATCGCGCCTCCTACTATCCGAGTCTCTACCACCTATACCGGAGCTAATGCCCAGTCGGTGATTAACTCTGTGATCGCTCCTATCGAGGAGCAAATCAATGGCGCCGAGAACATGGACTATATGCTCTCAACAGCTACCAATAACGGTTCTGCAGATATATCCGTTTACTTTAAGCCGGGCACTGACCCTGACATGGCTGCTGTCGATGTGCAGAACCGTGTGGCGAAGGCCTCTTCTTTTCTCCCTTCTGAAGTAAATCAGGTGGGCGTTATCACTCAGAAGAGACAGTCTTCCATGCTTCTTGTAGTCAACCTTTATTCTGATCAGGACCAGTATTCTCAGGAGTTTCTTGAGAACTATATGGCCATCAACATCGTCCCCGTCATCAAGCGCGTATATGGCGTGGGTGACGCCATGGTGATGGGTGCTGACTATTCTATGCGCATCTGGCTTAAGCCGGACGTTATGGCTCAATACGGCCTGATGCCTTCCGACATCTCCGCCGCTCTTGCCGAGCAGAATATTGAAGCTGCTCCGGGACAATTCGGCGAACGAGGCAACCAGTCATTCCAATATGTGATGAGATATAAGGGACGTCTGGCAGAGGAGTCTGAGTTTGAGGATATCGTGGTCCGCGCTACTCCCGAAGGTGAAATTCTGCGTCTGAAGGATGTGGCAGAAGTTGAACTCGGCCGTCTCACCTACGGCTTTAAGAATAAGTCTAACGGGCACGTGGGCTGCGCTGCTATCATATTCCAGTCTGCCGGCTCAAATGCTACTGAGGTTATCAACAATATTCTCAAGGAGCTTGATCGTTTCCAGAAAGAGGCTCCCAAAGGCATTATCATCAATACTTCTCTGAACGTCAACGAGTTCCTTTTCGCTTCAATCCATGAGGTAATCAAGACCCTTATAGAGGCGTTTATTCTCGTCTTCCTGGTGGTATTCATCTTCCTTCAGGATTTCCGTTCTACGCTTATCCCGATGATTGCTATCCCTGTGGCTCTTATCGGTACCTTTATGTTGATGTATATCTTCGGATTTTCCATCAACCTTCTCACGCTCTCGGCACTCGTACTTGCGATTGCGATTGTGGTGGACGATGCCATTGTGGTAGTGGAGGCTGTGCATGCCAAACTTGACCAGGGATATAAGTCAGCACGCAATGCCTCCATCGATGCAATGAATGAAATATCCGGAGCGCTGATCTCCATCACCCTCGTAATGATGCTGGTATTCGTGCCTGTTTCTTTCATGAGCGGAACCTCCGGTGTCTTCTATCGCCAGTTCGGTCTTACGATGGCTATGGCTATCGGTCTTTCTGCAGTCAACGCTCTTACTCTCTCGCCTGCGCTCTGTGCCCTTTTCCTCAAGCCTCATAAGGAGGAAGGCGCCACTATGCCGCTCGGCAAGCGAATGAAAGATGCATATTCTGCCGCCGGCGAGGTTATGAAGCAGACTTATAAAAAACGTCTTCTTCCGGAGTTCCCTGCATGGCTCTCACTAATCTTTGTAATCGGAGCCATAACCTGCCTCGTATTAGGATGGTATCAGCTTCATAATATCCTGAAACTCGTCATTGCATCTCTCTTTGCACTCCTCGCTCTTGTAGGCATCTTCTCCAAAAGATTTATCGAGGGCTTCAACAAGGGATTCAGCTCATTGACCAATAGCTATGGAAAAGGTACTACCATATTCATAAAACATACATGGGTGTCTTTCTTGATAGTCATAGTAGCCATCGGAGTGCTCGGCTGGCTTATGTCCACCACTCCTACCGGTATGGTTCCTGATGAAGATACCGGAACGATCATGGGCGTAGTGGACATGCCCCCCGCTACCTCACAGGAACGCACGCAGGCGGTTATGGACGCCGTTGACAGTATTGCCGGCACAATTCCTGCCATTCAGATGCGTACAGCCATTACGGGTTATAGCTTCGTGGGTGGTCAGGGTAATACTTACGGCTCTCTCATTATCCGACTCAAGCCCTGGGATCAGCGCAACATGAAGACTGAAAGCGCCGATGCTATTCTCGGGCAGTTGTTCCAGAAGTGTTCAGTCATTAAGGATGGCCGCGTGATGTTCTTCAAGCCTCCTATGATATCCGGATACTCAGCTACTAACGGTTTTGAGATTAAACTTCAGGATAAGACCGGTGGTGACCTTGACAACTTCTTCCAGGTTTATCAGCGCTTTATCGCAGCCCTTAATGCCAGGCCGGAAATCCAGATGGCTTACTCTACATTTAATCCTACATTCCCGCAATACCTTGTAGAAATTGATGTGGCCAAAGTGAAGCAAGCCGGTCTTACTCAGAATGCTATTCTCCAGGCTCTTCAGGGCTACTATGGTGGTATGTATATTTCTAACTTCAACCGCTTCGGTAAGCTCTATCGTGTGATGATGCAGGCCTCTCCCGATGCTCGTGTTAGCCCGGAGACTCTAAAGCAGATAAAGGTGCGCAATGGTGCCAACATGGCTCCTATCGACAACTTTGTCAAGCTTACTCGCGTATATGGCCCTGACCTCATCAACCGCTTCAATATGTATACCGCCATCTCCATCACCGGTAACCCTGCTGCCGGAGCATCCTCCGGTCAGGCCATTCAGGCTATCAATGAAGTGGCCTCCGAGACTCTCCCTCAGGGATTTGGCTTCGAATATTCCGGCATGACGCGCGAAGAGGCGGCTCAAGGAAGTGGCTCCACGGCATATATCTTCGCTCTCGTATTGCTTTTCGTTTATCTGGTGCTCTCTGCCCAGTATGAAAGCTACATTTTGCCTCTGGCCGTTATTCTCTCTGTACCCTTCGGTCTTATGGGTACGTTCATCTTCGCAAAGATAATGGGAATTAACAATAACATCTACCTGCAGATCGCCCTTATCATGCTTATCGGTCTTCTTGCAAAGAATGCTATTCTTATCGTAGAATTTGCTCTTGACCGCAGAAAGACAGGTATGGGCATTTATCAGGCTGCTCTTCAGGGAGCCAAGGCTCGTTTGCGTCCTATTCTCATGACCTCTCTGGCTATGATTATCGGTCTGTTGCCTCTGATGCTCGCAACCGGCGCCGGTGCTAACGGCTACCGTTCTCTGGGCACAGGCTCTATCGGCGGTATGCTTATCGGTATGATTCTTCAGATTTTCATTGTCCCTGCCCTCTTCTATGCTTTCCAGAAGCTGCAGGAGAGGCTGTCACCTCCCAAATGGGATGACACAGACAATAGCGACCTGTCTGCTGAAATAGAGCAATACGCCCTCCCTCATAATAATGAGAAACCGGAAATCTGATAACGGGGATTCTCTCCTCCCCCTTCTTTCAATTAATACCAAATAAGTAAGTGAGAAAATCATTATTACTTACTTATAAAACAATCTAACATGAACAGACTTGTAAAAGCATCTATATTCGTATCTCTATCCTTTATGGTGACGAGTTGCGGATTATATAAAAAATATGAGATGCCGGATCAGACAGCCATTACTTCTGAGTTCAAGAAAGTAATGGAGGAGAAACCGGACAGCACTTCTCTCCCATACCTTTCTTGGGAACAGGTTTTTACCGATCCGACTCTCCACAATCTAATCCGCACAGCCATCTCTAACAACCGCAACCTTGATAATGCCCGACTCAACATTGAGATAGCACGGGCTCAGCTCAAGGGAGCAAAGCTCAGCTATTATCCCTCACTCTCTTTCGCCCCTAACGGTGGAGGCTCAAGCATCGGAGGCTCAGACATGGGATGGTCATATCAACTGCCTCTCGCCGCCAACTGGGAAGTGGATGTATTCGGCAAATTGCTTAATTCGAAGCGAAGCGCTGAAGTAGCCGTAGAGCAATCGGAATATGCCCGCCAGTCAGTGCAATCGCAGATTGTCTGCAGCGTAGCTTCATGCTATTATTCTCTTGTGCTTCTCAACCAGCAGCTTGACCTGAGCATCCGCACAGCAGAGATTTGGAAAGAGCAAGTAGAGTCTATGGAGCTCATGAAAGCAGCCGCGAGGGTGAATGAGGCGGCAGTGGTGCAGAGTCGTGCCAACTACTATTCTATTCTCGCAAGTATTCCTGATTTAAGACAGCAGATCGACGTTCTGCAGAACACCCTCTCTCTTCTGCTTAATACTTATCCGCAGAAATTTACGGTTACGTCCGAACTCAACTTCAATCTTCCCGTGCAGATAGCAGACGGAGTCCCCGTAGCCTATCTTGCTGCTCGACCTGATGTTCACGCTGCTGAACGTCAGATGGCTATCGCTTATTATGCGACTAACAGAGCAAGAGCCAATTTCTACCCCAGCCTTAACATCTCCGCTACCGGTGGCTTCACTAATCTCCTGGGAAGCATGATTTCTAATCCCGGAAAATGGTTTATAAATCTTGCCGGCCAGCTGACTGCACCCCTCTTCTCCAGAGGACAGAACATATCCACCCTTCTGGCAACCCAGGCTCAGCAGAAGCAAGCTATGAATACCTTTGAGACTACAGTGCTCAGTGCGGCTGCTGACGTCGCTGACGCTATGGTGCAGATCCGCACGTCTGATGAAAAAAGAAAGTATGTGCTCCTGCAGATTGATCAGCTACAGAAATCAGTGGAATATACCCAGGAACTTCTCACTATGGGTAAAGCCACATATCTGGAGGTGCTGACTGCTCAGTCAAGCCTTCTCAACGCCCAGATGACCAGCCTCGCCTGCTGGCATTCCAAGGTAGCTGCCATTATTTCTCTCTACCAGAGTGTAGGCGGAGGCAGATAATTTTTTTAACCTTTAAAACTAAAACCCATGACTACAATCAGCCCGCTCGCTTTTGTCAATCCCGGCGCAAAAATTGGCAACAACGTCCGCATTGATGCTTTCGCATTTATTGATGAAGGAGTTGTCATCGGCGACGATTCTCATATTCGGCCGCATGTCTCTATTCTTAAGGGTTCGCAGATAGGCAAAGGCAATACCATTTATGAGGGTGCTATCATAGGTGCCGAGCCTCAGGACTTCAGATGGAAAGGAGAAAAGAGCTTTGTCATCATAGGAGATAACAATAAAATACGCGAGCATGTAATCATCAACCGAAGCATACGGGAGGGAGGAGCTACCGTCATTGGCAGCGGCTCTTTCATCATGGCTCAGTCTCACATAGGCCACGACTCTCAGATAGGCAATCGCTGCGTTCTCGGCAACGCTGTAAAAATAGCCGGCGACTGCAAGGTGGGCGACTGCTCCATACTCTCCTCCAATGCTCTGCTGCACGAAAAGTGTGAGGTGGGCGAATGGTGTCTTATTAAAGGTGGTTGCCGTGTTAACAGCAATGTCCCCCCCTTCTGCATCATGGCTCACAATCCTATCACTTATTCAGGTGTCAACGCATTTATTCTGCGAAGAGGCAATTTCACAGAAACTGAGATAGATAATATCGCTAAATGCTACAGACAGATTTACGAGTCTTACACATCTGTGTTCAATGCTGTCAGACGCATTGAGGCCGACGTGGACAAATCGCCTGAAAGAGATGCGATTCTATCATTCATCGCTAATCACAACAATATTCTCGCGGCAGTGCCCAATACGGAGAAGTAAGACTAAATATCCTTAAATATGAGGGTGCGTCAAAAAAATGAATAATTTTTGGCGCACCCTCTGAATTTTGTAAGAATAGGTCTGATGCAAGGCGCTGAAAAATTGCCTTGAGTTTCACAGATTTAAGCATTCAACCCCCTTATAGGCCTTACCGATTGAAAAAAATTTATTACCTTTGCTCCAAATTTATATCTTGATTTAGGACATACGTATCTATAAATCTATACTAATGAATAAAACAACGTTAACAATGGGTGCTTTAATGCTACCTGCCCTTCTGGTAGGATGCAAAGGCAGTGAGGACTCCAAAGAGAAGATCATCGGTAAGCCCGATGTGAAAATCGAACAGGGCATGCTCACTCCTGAAGTGCTTGAGGCGCTTGCGCATGTAAATGAGGCAACCCCATCGCCTGATGGTAAGACCATCGCATTCACCGTGGCTTATGAAAGCATTGAGGAGAATAAGTCAAATGCTGAGATTTACCGAATCGATTCAGACGGTAGCAATCTTAAGCAAATCACTACCACGGCTGGCTCCGAGGGTAACATACGCTGGATAGACGGCGGCGAGAGAATTGCCTATATCGGAGTCGACCCCGAAACAAAAACATCTCAGATATTTGCCATCTCTCCTGATGGTAATGGTATCACCAAGCTTTCAAATGTAGAGAATGGTGTGGACTGCTTCGAGTTCTCGCCCGACGGCAAAATGGTGATATTCGGTTCAAACATAAAGCCTTACAACGAGAACACTGAGGCTCTCTTCAATGGCCTTGACAAAACCACAGGACGCCTCGTAAACGACTTGATGTTCAAGCACTGGGATGAATGGATTACAGAAATCCCCCACCCCTTCCTCGCCTCTTTTGATGGCGAAAAACTCGGAGATGCCACCGATATTATGGAAGGAGAACCTTACGAATGTCCGATGAAGCCCTTCGGAGGCGCGGAAACTTTCGCATGGAGCCCTGACAGTCGTTCGCTGGTATATACCTCCAGAAAAGTTACAGGAAAGGAGTATGCCTTCAGCACCAATAGCGACCTTTATCTATATGACATAGAGAAGAAAACCACAGTAAATCTTACGGAGGGAAATCCCGGTTATGACACCGATCCTAAATTCTCACCTGACGGCAAGTCGCTGGCATGGCTGTCTATGAAGACCGCCGGATATGAAAGCGACAAGAAGCGCCTTATGGTGATGGATATGGCCACCAAAACCAAACGAGACCTTACTGAAAACATCGACCGTTGGCCTGAGGGTTTTGCTTGGGCTCCTTCAGGCAAGAAAATTTTCTATAATGGCTATGACGGAGGCGTTTGTCCCATTTTCTCCATCAATGTGGCTGACTGCAAAGTGGACACTATCGCCAATGGCGTCTGCGACTTCGTGGCTGTCAGCGCTCTCTCTGATGACAAGGTGGTGGCCATGCGCCATTCATGGCTCTACCCTAACGAGATAGTAGTGGCCGGAGCCGGTGATGTTAAGCAGATCACAGATTTCAACAAAGAGATTCTCTCCCAGTTGAAAACGCCAAAAGTAGAGAAACATCTCGTGCCCACCTCTGATGGCAAAGAGATGACGTCATGGATAATTCTTCCGCCCGATTTCGATCCTGACAAGAAATATCCCGCTCTTCTTTATTGTCAGGGAGGTCCGCAGCAGGCCGTCAGTCAGTTCTGGAGCTTCAGATGGAACTTTATGATTATGGCAGCTCACGGATATGTAGTCATAGCGCCCAACCGTAGAGGCACTCCCGGATTCGGAGAGGAATGGAATGCTCAGATTTCCGGCGACTACGGCGGTCAGAATATGAAAGACTATCTTGCCGCTGCCGACTACGTAGCTGCCCGGCCTTACGTTGACAAAGACCATGTAGGCGCAGTGGGTGCAAGCTATGGTGGCTTCTCCGTCTATTGGCTCTCCGGACACAATGATGGACGCTTTGCTGCTATGATAGCTCACGCAGGTATGTTTAATCTTGAAGCTCAGTATCTGGAGACCGAAGAGATGTTCTTCGTCCATCATGACTTCGGCGGTGCTTTCTGGGAAAAGGACAATGCTACCGCTCAGAACACTTATGCCAATTCGCCTCATCGTTTCGTAGATAAATGGACAGCTCCCATCCTTGTCACCGTGGGCGAGAAAGATTATCGTATTCTTGCTTCGCAGGGCATGCAGGCTTTTGCGGCTGCCAAAATGCATGGGCTTGAATGCGAGATGCTCGTATTCCCCGATGAAAACCATTGGGTGGTGAAGCCTCAGAATGCTATTCTCTGGCAGCGCGTCTTCTTCAACTTCCTCGACAAATATCTCCGTCCGGACATCACTCCGCGCTACGGCAAGGAATCTGTAAAAACGGAAGTTAAAAACAATAAGTAAGACACAAAATTCAAGAGTGTTCATCTCACTTATCTTGTTTTATATTTTTAGCAATAGAAATGAAAAGAATCAGCAAATTTTCCTGCATAGCGCTGGCCACCCTCGCTCTTCTTACATTCTCTTGTAAGAAAGAAAGCGGAGTCGATGCCATCGTAAATGCCATAGACAAAGCTACCGAACAGCTTGACAAAGCTTCCACTCAGGAGGAGAGACTGAAAATATCTCAGGATCTGGCCGCCGAGATGCAGAAGATTCAAGAAAATTCAGATACGCAGGATCTTACCACTGAAGATCAGACCCGTATCCAGGAGGCTATGCGCCAGTTTGTCCTTAAAACTATATCTGCCGACACCGGCAATGCCAATGTTCAGCAGATGATAGAGCAGCAGAGCCTCGAAAGCGAAACTTCCGCAGCGAAAGAAGATTAATCATAAGTAAGTTGGAAAAACTAATGTTCGCATAAACGAAGTGGTTTTGGAAATAATTTCGCGGCGGACCGAAAGAAGATATAAGCATATCAGACTGAGCGAGACCGGGAAATTAGCCTGAAAGGACAAATTATATAGTATAGGAGTATTCCATATCGCATTTCAACTTGCTTACTCTTTATTATGAGGAGGGTATGTCGTAATTTACTACTACGACATACTCTCCTCAAAATATGTGAAGCTAATACCTACATTTAGGTATTTTCATCCCTCTGCCTCTCAATTATCCCTGATTTCCACGCATCGGTCGGAATAAATTAGTAATTTTGTATTATAATTTTGCATTATGAGATTATCCGAACTTAAGCCCGGGCAATCCGGAATTATAACTAAAATACTTGGCCATGGCGCTTTCCGAAAAAGAGTCATGGAGATGGGATTTGTAAAAGAGAGGGAGATCAAAGTGCTTCTGCAAGCTCCCCTTGCCGACCCTATTAAATATAAGATAATGGACTATGAGGTGTCTCTACGACGAGCAGAGGCCGCCCTCATAGAAATCACTGACCCCACCGAATGGGAAAAACGCGGGTGCTCCAAAGCTTTGACCGATGAGCATGACTCTCTTAATGAAAATATTGATGTCAGACATGACAAGGTCATAAATGTTGCACTTATCGGAAATCCCAACTGCGGCAAAACGTCACTCTTCAATATAGTATCCGGCGCTCACGAGCATGTAGGAAATTATGCCGGAGTGACAGTGGGAGCCAAAGAGGGCACCATGCACTATCGTGGCTATAAGTTCAAGATAGTAGACCTCCCGGGCACCTACTCTTTGTCGGCATACTCCCCGGAAGAGCTATACGTGCTCCGCTACTTAAGAAAAGAGACTCCGGACGTAATAGTTAATGTGGTGGTTGGGTCGAATTTGGAACGAAATCTCTTCCTTACCACAGAACTAATCGATATGAACCGCTCTATGGTTATTGACCTCAACATGTATGATGAGGTGGAAAAGAGTGGTAAGAATTTCGACTACAAACTACTCGGACGCATGCTCGGAGTTCCTATTGTGCCCACTGTAGCCTCCACAGGCCGTGGAGTGCACGAACTTCTGGACAGAGTCATAGATGTATATGAAATGAGAGACCCCGACGTGAGACACATTCATGTCAAGATGTCTCCCGTAGTGGAAGAGGCCATTGATAACCTTAAGGATGCCCTGAAAGAATCCGGCGTGATACAGCAGCACTTCTCTCCACGCTATCTCGCCATAAAGCTTCTTGAAAAAGATCCTGAAGTGGAACGCACACTGCGCTCTTATCCCGAATATCACGAATGGGAGAAAATCCGTGATAAGGGTGTGGAAGAGATTCAGAACAGACTCGGAGAAGATCCGCAGGCAGCTATCGCCTCTGAAAAGTATGGATTCATAGAGGGCGCTCTTGCCGAATGTCTGGAGGGAACGCTATCTCACGAAGAGAAAACCACAACTATTATAGACACATTCGTCACCAGCAAGCTATTCGGATTTCCAATTTTCCTTATAGCTATGTGGTTAATGTTCTGGTGCACATTCGTCATAGGATCCTATCCTATGGAATGGATAGAATCTCTCGTAAGCTATCTTTCCGGCGTTATAGGCGAATATATGGCAGACGGCCCGCTGAAAGATCTTCTCTTAGACGGTATTATCGGTGGAGTCGGCGGCGTAATTGTCTTCTTGCCAAACATTCTGATACTCTATGCCTTCATCTCATTTATGGAAGACTCAGGCTATATGGCTCGTGTGGCATTCATCATGGACAAGCTGATGCATAGGATGGGATTGCATGGCAAATCATTCATACCGCTCGTAATGGGATTCGGCTGCAATGTGCCGGCCATCATGTCTACAAGAATAATAGAGAGCAAGTCAAGCCGACTCATCACTATCCTGATAAATCCGTTTATGAGTTGCTCTGCAAGAATACCTATCTACGTGCTTCTTGCCGGTGCTTTCTTTCCGGTGCATGGCACGTGGGTCATCTTCGGGCTCTATTTCCTTGGTATAGCTTTAGCGGTCATAACGGCTAAACTGCTGAGAAAATTCTGGTTTCATAAGGATGAGACTCCTTTCGTAATGGAATTACCACCCTATCGAGTCCCTACATTTAAAGCCACTTGCAGAGCCATGTGGGCTAAGGCTGAACAATATCTCAGAAAAATGGGGGGACTCATACTCGTAGCCTCCATAATAATATGGGCACTCTCCTATTTCCCTCGTTACTCCTTTGAAGACATTCCCAAGAATGAGCTTGCCAAGACAATGAGTGAGCTTCCGGCAGACGCCGACCGCACTCAGGAAGAAACTCAGGAATTGATTCTTAATCAATATGCACAAAATCATTCTTATCTTGGACGCATCGGTGTCTTCTTCGAGCCTGTGGTAGAGCCATTCGGTCAAGACTGGAAAGGATGCGTGTCTCTGATAGCCGGAGCGGCAGCTAAGGAGGTAGTAGTTTCAACACTCGGAGTCCTATACGTAGGAGATGACGACGAGGCTGCCTTATCCAAACGCCTCAGCCAACCATCCCCTCTCACCGGTGAAGCGCCGTTCAATCAAGCTAAAGCGTTTGCCTTTATGATATTCGTGCTTATCTACTTCCCGTGCATCGCTACGATAGCGGCAATAGTAAGAGAGACCGGCTCGTGGAAATATGGAGCATTTTCCGTGATATATAATACAGGATTGGCATGGCTCGTAGCTACTATCACTTATCAACTCGCTATTCTATTCTGAAAGATTTGCATCATTGGCGAATATGTTGTAAATTTGCAATGATGATGAGTGAAACCGTTTAGCCTACTCGTCTTCACCCCTACATTGTTAATTTTTTATACTTGCTTATGGGCGTTATTATTGATTATCAAGACGTAGATATAGAACGAGCCGAACGTGTCGTGCTCAAGAATGTAGACTTCAGACTCAACGAGGGTGAATTCTGCTATCTTGTAGGCAAAGTGGGTTCGGGAAAGAGTTCGCTCATGAAGTCAATGTATGCAGATGTAAAGCTCTTTGACGGCCATAAAGCAGAAGTGCTGGGATATAATCTCCTTGATCTGCGCACACGTGATATCCCCTATCTGCGACGCAAAATGGGAATCGTATTTCAGGACTTCCAACTGCTTCAAGATCGCTCCGCGCTTGAGAATCTACGCTTTGTCTTGAGGGCAACAGGTTGGACCTCAAAGCAGGAAATAGAAGAGAGATGCGAAGAGGTGCTTGAAGAAGTAGGCATGGGGAAAAAGGGCTATAAGATGCCCTTTGAGCTAAGCGGCGGCGAGCAGCAGCGCATAGTAATAGCACGCGCCCTTCTCAATCATCCTGACCTCATACTTGCCGATGAACCTACAGGCAACCTTGACCCCCAGACCGGCTATCAAATCGTGGATTTGCTGCACAGACTCTCCCATCAAGGCAAAGCAATCGTCATGGCCACGCATAATCTTCAGTTGGTAGAAGACTTTCCGGCCAGAACTATTAGATGCGTAGACAAGCATCTTGAGGAGTAGCGGCCTGCTGATAAGTTAAGTATTATTACAATAAGAGGCTGTCTAACAACCAAAGTTAGGCAGTCTCTATTTTATACACAAAATCGGAAGATTCAGGCTGCCTTTGCCACTCCCGAGATATAATTTGGGTAAAAGCTTAAATGAGGGTTCGTATAAAGCAGTTTCGCTGTTGCTGAAGACAAAAATTTGTTCAAAAAAGAGGATTTTGCCCATGCAAGAG
>JAAVFQ010000013.1 GCA_014800685.1 Bacteroidales bacterium | reverse complement strand
CTTTACCAGCACTCCACAGGCGTACTTCTGAAACACGACAGCCGCACTCTGGAGATTTTGCCAACCCAGAAAGCCACCGATGGCAAAGGTCTTGACTGGGATTATTCCCGAGCAATATCTTTTGACCTTGACAGCGCGTCATGGAAAGACATCATAAACTCAACCCGAAAACTCCTTGAACACCATGAAACTAACCGATAAAAACAAACCTTCAAATCTCGATGAATATGCGCAACCGAGTATTAACAATATTCTTTGCCATGACCGCCTTTATATGTAGCGGTCAGGCTTTTCTCGCAAAATATCCTAAGCTGACAAAGAAGAATCTGAACGAGTTTTTCTTGGACTGGAAAGCGTATTCAGATACCATTACCTCAAATTATGTTATCACAGATAGTGTGATATCTGATATTATAATGTGGAATAATGTAATCTTTGGCCTTGAAGGGCATCCTACAAATGAACCCAAATATAATGTTGTACCTCAGACGATTGAAATTGAAAGGTACTTTCTCGATGTGGATACCGTGATGGCGAAACTTTGCCATGGTTTTCCTGAATTTATAGAAGATTTGAAAGATGATCAATATGTTGTTGATAGCGTGACACCTGTTCTGCCATGGCGAGGTTTGTATCTGACATCAGACATAAACAAGAAACTATCTTCATTTGCAGGCGGATTAAAGAATGGTGATAAGATAGGAAAGATTAACAAGAAGAATATCAAGAAACTAAAGAAATATATCCCGGTTGATTATGGTCATTGGGGTGGTTATTGGTGGTTTACCTCGTTTCCGATTATCACCAACATTCGTTATGCTAACAATTTAATTGCAGTAATGATAAGAACAAGTTGGTGGACAGGCGAAGTAATATGGTATGTAAAAGAAAATGGTCAATTTGTAAGGCGACCGGAACCGATTACAACATGGGTCGAATGATGAATTAAGAGATTATGAAGCTGACTGATAAGCGATTTTGGATATTTGAGGCATTGGCTGCTTTTGTTTCTGTAGCAGTAGGTTATAGTATGTTTTACCAATAGTCTTGGACTGTGGCACAGCGACGTCTCCGTTGCGCCACTCCAAGGCGTCGGCTCCGCACGGTGTTCCGCCGTTGAAGATAGGCGGGCACGGGTCTGAGGTAGTGCCGGGCTCCTTATCGGCTTGCCGCTTTGCCTTGGCAAAGAAACGCCTCATATGGCATCACACCGAAATCAACCCGGACCGCCCATTCTCTTTCCATTTTGAACCATCGAAATTTGGATATGTTATATAAATGCACTATCTTTGCACTACAAAAAGGTATAACTATGAATACAGCATCAGTAACAAGAAAACAGACCTCGTTTCGATTAAGTGAAAATTTGCTGAAACGTCTCCAGATAGAGGCTAAGAAACATAACCGCAGTCTCAACAATCTTGTTGAGAGTGTGCTACTCGCTTTTGTCTCGGAAAAGCCGAATAAGACAACCTTAGCTGCGATGAAGGAGGCTGAAACATCTGACAATTTAGAGACACTTGACCTCTCCAACTTCCGCAACTTCGTTGATTCCTCATCCTCTGACGGGCAATTATCGCGCACACATGGAATGCCATGTGGAAAACGACACACTACTGATATGGTGGGATAAAGAATCCGACATAATCAAGTTGGTCAGATTCGGCACACATTCAGAATTGTTTTGAGGAAAGGCCAAGAGTATTTAACAGTTTGTAAAAGAATAACTTGTTGGTTGAATTAAATTTTTCACAACATAGCCTCTCAAAATGATAAACGCTCTCAAGGCGGGGGCGGCGGATCGGAATCCGCCTTTCCATAGTTTTGCAACACCATCTTGCCGTGTGGGGGGAATTGAAGCGAGGAGGGGGACGTCATTTCTGGGATATTGGAAAAAAATGATGATAATAGCTGAATTTTCAACTATTATTGCTATATTTGCACTCTAATAGTTTAATTTTAGTCTATGAACGAGAATATTCGTTTTTCTGTCTTGTAAGGGAGTGCGGAATAGAAATGTCGGAGTGTAACCTGATTGAAGAAAATGGTCGGGCACATTCTCTAACGAAGCGATTTGGCCGTGTCAACGGAGGAGAACCCCCAAGACTCTATGTGATATTCGGTTATATAGATTGACAATAATATTATTAACTGTTAAAGATTTCTTTAGTATGGGAAATAGTTTTACTTTCAACAACATTCAGATTATCCAGTCGTTAGACGACGAAGATAGAAAGACCGGGACGGAACTTTATAATGATCTGCTTCGTTGGCAACCGTATAAGCATGATGCTTTGAGTGTGTCACCTGTATCTGAGGTAAACACATTAGCAGAATTCCGTGCTACACTTGCCGATATAGCGACTGAAAGAGAAGCCATCGGTGTCGGTATGATTCTCCATCTCGAGATGCACGGAGCGGACGATAAAAGCGGAGTTGTGCTAAATTCCCGTGAGCGGATGACATGGCAGGAGTTGGGCGATGCTTTAAGAGAAATCAATATCGCCACACATAACAATCTAATGGTTACTATGGCTACATGCTACGGTGGTTATCTTATACAAAATATTAGCATTGACCGGCAAGCTCCAATGTACTTTATGCTTGGCTCCATGAGGGAGGAGTATGAGGACGACTTATTGGAAGCTTACACGGTTTGCTATCAAACACTGTTTGACACCTTCCAGATTGGTGAGGCTTACTCGACAATGCGCCGACAGTGTGGCGCCTCCACAGATTATTTTTGGCCAATCAATGAGGAAGATATCTTCTATATAGTATATGGAGGTTATCTTATGGTCAACTGTACTCCCTCGGCAGTGGAGCAACGTGCAAAGGAAAGCATCTCACGTATTGGAATGAATCGTGCCGAATGGAGGAAGGCCATAAAGGATTTTATCAACCTTGAGAAGCAGACTCGAAATAAATACTTTAAGAAATATAAAGATCTATTTTTTATGCTTGATGAACCTGCAAATAAGAATAGATTTGACATACCGGACGACATTCTTGAATTCAATTCGGCTTTCAAGAAGTTCCGTAACGAGCATCCTTGGTTTTACAGGAAATAAAAATTCACTATGTTACGTGTGTCTGATGTGATTTAACTATGGGCATCAAAACGAAGCGAGCATTTTGTTGAGTGTTTGAGATGCGCGTAACTTGCTGATATGATTGAGGATGTGAGGTTGTAATGGTATGGTTGTTGAAAAAACGAAGCGTGCATTTACTTGAATTTGGTTGAATTGGGGTTTAATTTTTGAAGGCTTCTGTTTAAGGGGTGTTTAATGGGGCTTTAATTTCTGTTGAATTGGCTTTAATTTCGTGCGGCTGCATGGCTGGTTTTCGCCGGCTGTGTGGCCGCTTCTGTTGTGTGGGTGGTAGAATGAGCCAGCACGAGGCGGAGGACGCGAATTTCAAGCGTTTACGGCGTTTGTGGGAATGTTGCGCTGCTTTGGTAGTATAGTTGGCAGAGTGTCACGGTGCACGTCTACGCGCACGCGAGGGAGGGTTCCGCGTGGGAGTGTTTAAGGGTTTTTGAATGGCTGTTAAATGGTTGTGGCTTCGACAGGCTTTCAGGGGGTCAAAATGAGGGTGCCGGAGAGGTCAAAATTGTGTACGTTTCGTTTTTAAAATTGAGTTGGGGATACAGTTGGGGATACAGTTGGGGGTACTTCTGTGGCATGGTTCGCGCCCCCATACGGACAAAAAGAGAGCGAAAAACGGCATATTTGAAGCGATTAACACCCCTTTAATGTCATAAATTAGCCGTTAAATTCACGTTCGTATCATTACGCAACTTGCTGATATACTGAAGTTAATCTATTAAATCACTTAAAAAGTGGCTGGAAAAAGGTGAAAAAACACCTATTTTGACCTTTTAGGTGGTATGTGGAGGAGGTACAGGGGGAACGCAGAAAAGCCCGTTATCCGACATTTGCAGTAATTGCGGTGCTCACACTTGCTGCATCTTTTCCCAGGCGCTGCTCCAGATATTTAATATGTTGGCGCAATTGACCAATCTCAATAGCCTGCTGCTGAAATTTATCTAATAATGTGATAAATTTAATATCATCGTCAGTTTTTTGTTCTTTTTCTTGCATATTGGATTTAAAAACTTCTCCAACTCCATTAATTAGCCATTCTAAATTAACTTCCGGGTAAATGGAGATAAATTTCGCCAGTATATCCTCAGTTATTCCTGTTTTGCTTTCCAATGTACCCCTTGATACCCCTATTTTCTTATAAAATTCTCTCTTACTACATCCCAAATTCTCAATGAATTGTAGGATTCTTGTCTTGATTGGCGAAATCTTTTGTTCTTTTTCTTGCATATTGGCGAAATTTGTTGTAGCTATGCGGCGTCTTACTGCAGTAAGTCGCGCCAAAGATACGAAAAAAAGGCCAGATTTGCAACGGTGAGACATCAGAAGCAAGCCAATAAAATCAACTTAAAGTAAGAGGACATGAAAGCGATTAAAATTACCGTATTCGGCGCTGAGCGCGTGGAGTTAGGCGACTTTGTCAGTTATCTTAACACTGATGAGGAACTGGCGGCCACGCTTGTGAGCAAAGACACTGCATTTATTGCCGCCGCCGGAGAGAGGGCGATGGCATACGCGCTGACCATTGCGAATAATCGATTTAGCAACTTTGAAATTGAGAACTTAAAGTAAAAAACAGTAAAAGGACATGAGAACAACAGCAGAGCGTTATATTGACGCAACGGCCGAGGCAATGAAACAACTGGCCAAGGCAAACAAGTGCACGGAAAAGTTTGTGTATATGGCATTGACCTATCGCGCAGACACGGAGAAAGCCCGCAAGATTCGCTATGCGGCGGTAAAGGAGTATGGCGCAATTCCTATGTGTCATTATCCCGAGTGTGAAACGCTGCATGATAACGGCAAAATCATGCGCCAGGTGTTTCAGAACGGGGCGACGCTACGAGTGGATAAGAACACGGGCGAGGCCTGGATCACAGACAGTAAGGGCCGGGAAGTGGAGCGCCGGCAAAATATCAACATTCCGGAATTAACCAAGCTGCAAGTTTTGGCCGAAAACGACTGAGTATGGAGACAGTAAACGGAACAATTTGCATAAGCCACGCGGAGCTCACCGGGCGGATTATTACCACGGCCAACCTTAAAGCTTTGGTAAGAAAAGGTCAGGTCAAGCAGGTGCAAAAAGGCGGCAACGGTCGTGAGGCTCTATTTGCCGTTGAGAGCTTGCCGATGAAGTGGCGCACGGAGGTTTACCGCCGTTATCCGGACTTGCAGGAGCAAGCCGAGAGCAAGGAATTTTTAGATACGGTGCAGCCGGACGGTGCGGCCTTAGAATATTTCGAGAGTTATACGCTTTCTGATGGCCGCAGCCTGCCGACGGCCAAGATTCTGGAGTATTCGGCAAACGCAGCAATTATGAACGCTTTCCGTGCGTGCTGGGATGCTCATGTGAGCAAGCGGCAGCGCAGCGGCAAAAAGGCGTTGGCAGCAAAAGAATTTTGGGCGCGTGCGGCGGGTTCGCTTCCGCGACTTGCAGACCGCTGGCCGCACTCATTGCCCGACAGTGCCCGCCGTCTGCAAATGAAGATGGCCGAGTATGTGGAGCAAGGTTACGCCTGCTTCATATCGGGCAAGTATCTGAACGGCAACGCCGCGAAAGTAGCCGACGAGGACCGCGAGAATGTATTAACAGCACTGCTGGCACACCATAATAACCTCCCTGACACATTGGTGGCAGATGGTTACAACCGCTTTGCCGATGCAAAGGGCTGGCCGAAGATTAAAGCCGGAACCATAGGCGTATGGCGTGAAAAGTTAGGCACTGTTATACGTGCCGGCCGTCTGGGAGTGTCGAACTTCCGCAATAACGTGACAATGCAGGTGAAACGCAGCCGACCGAGCACACCGTTGCTGATGTGGTCGCTTGACGGCTGGACTGTGGAGCTACTGTATCAGGCAACCAAGCAGGACAAAAAGGGGCATAATGTGACTACCTACACCAACCGCCTGACTTTGGTTGTGGTTCTGGACGTGTTCAACAACTACCCGATAGGTTACGCCGTCGGCACCCATGAGAGCCCGGCACTGATTAAAGAGGCTTTGAGGAACGCAGCCAGGCACACCGCAGAGCTGACCGGGCAAATGCTCCGGGCGAACCAGATACAGAGCGACCGCTACGCTATCAAGACAATGCAGGATCTTTATGCGGTAATGGGTGGCAAGGTAACTCCGGCACAGACACACAACGCGAAAGCAAAGCCGGTGGAGCCTTATTTCAACTATCTCAATACAAACTACTGTATCAGGTGCAACAACTGGTCGGGCTTCGGTATCACCACCGACCCGAAGCGCCAGCCTAACAGTGACGCACTCAACCGCATACGTCACCAGTTCCCCGATGAAGCAGGACTCCGCGCCCAGATTGACGAAATGATGCGGCTGGAGCGCATGGGGAAACGTGAGGCGTTTATGGCCGGGATGGATATGCTGAAACAGGAACACCGCCTCCCCCTGAGCCGTGTGTAAAAGGACAGTGCAAAGATACAAAAAAATTGGCGAATGGCAAAGAAAAAACGGCACAAATCTACGTTGGCGCGGTCTGAAAAAGTAAAAGCAATAACCGCACTGCATTACGAGGAGGGAAACCAAGCTAAATGCTATAAAGCTGTGTGGCGGCGGTGGATAGAGCCCGAATTTGGCATTTGTTACCGCACTTTCCTGAATATGTTAGGACTCCCCCCGGAGGATGAACAGCAAAGCACACAGAACAATTACCCCTCCCTGTTTGACTAAAGTAGCAACCCCGACTGCTTCCGAAGCTGTCGGGGTTGTATTGTTATGTTCGGGAGGATGAAACGGCGGCAGAGAGCCCCGGAAAGGGCGCGTCGCGTCTCATAGCGGTTAAGTTCTGCACGGAGGTGCGGAAACATTCCACGTCTTCTATAATTTCGTTGTGGGCGTGGTTGGTTGCTGAAATGGTGTGCATAAAGCCGGCGAAGTTGTCGCCCCTCAGCCCCTGCATGGCGGCGTTAATGCTATCGAGGAGGTCGAAGCGCTCCAGAGCTTCCGCCAGTGCCGGGTCCTGGCTTCCGTGTAATCCGGCAGTTGCACGGCTAAGGATGTGAAGTCGGACCGTGATGTCAGCACGGCACGCCCCGGCGTTCTGCTGGTGCCACTGGATTGTTTCAAACTCAATGAACACCGACGGCAGCGGGTAAACCGCCCCCCCGGTAAAGTGTGAGCCGTTGTCGTTCCAGAGGTCAACGTAAGTAATGCCGGGAACAGTCAGCAGACGCTCGGCTATGGCTGTGAAAATCTGTTTTCTCATAATGGGCTATTGTCTTAAAAAATCGGTTAATTCTAAATTGAACTGTTTGAGGTTGTCGTCGATAACGCCACGGATAATGCGCTGCGTTTCCGGGCCGTCGCTGATGAACTGGCGCTGGGGCATATTAAATTTGCGCTTATGGGCGCGGACTGTGTAGACTTTGCCTTTTTTGGAGCGGCGTGTGTGAGCTTTCACGGGCTTATATCCGGTGCCTCCCTCATTGTGTAGCGTCGTGTAAGGTTCTGAGGAGGTAAAGCGCACCCCGTCGCCGGAGACTTCGCCCTGTGTTGACCGACGCATTGCACCCGTCACTATGAGCAGCGAACTACGCGGGTAGTCATGGGCGCGAGGCTTCCACTTGTCGGAGAAAAAAGCCTTACGCTCAAAGTTGCGGTCGAACTCGTCGGAGAGTTCCACGCGCATATCGCTGAGAATATCGGCTTTTAATTTTTTCGGATCAAAATTCATTAAAAATAGCTACCTTTGTGATAAAAATTAAAAAAATATGGATGACAAATTAAAACAAGCAATTAACGCAGCTTATTCAGAAGCTTTT
Organism: Bacteroidales bacterium; assembly: GCA_014800685.1. Lineage (GTDB taxonomy): Bacteria > Bacteroidota > Bacteroidia > Bacteroidales > Muribaculaceae > Lepagella. The sequence goes on along the minus strand of JAAVFQ010000013.1, from coordinate 65,304 downwards.
CAAACTAATCAGCATATAACGACAGACGCACTTCGTTACCTTCTAACTTTGTCAGTATCTTTGCTGACACTGTTAGTCCCTTTGCTGTTTTTTGTAATAGAGAAGACACAAAGCCGTTTCCTGTTTTTTGTGGTAGTTGTTTCGTTACTATTGTCGAGCCTGGTATGTATAGTTGCTCTAATAGTACACGTGCGTAAATATCAGCAAAGAGAAAACTACGCGCGGCAACTATCAGAGTACATAGAGGGGCGGGGCACGTTCCCTGCGAAGCAATGGAAATCGCCCCATGCGCTTCTCTCCACTTTAGCCACAATCTCCGGAATATGCTTCGGGATTGCGTGCATAACACTGTGTTTAATCTTATTTCAAATACTTTTTTCATAAAGATTTGGAAGTAATGAAAATTGTTATTAACTTTGCAGTGCGAGGGTATGCAACCGTCCTTAGGGTCGTGGGTCTCTCGCTCTTTTTTTACATATCTATTTCGTGTATAATCTGCCTATTTTGTATGCAGATTATTTTTTTGAACTTTAAAAATTGCCCATCGTTAAGTTTTTCAAGCCCTTTATAACGTCGTAAGGCAATATTAAATGTGTCAAGATTGAACCCACCATTAGGAAAGTCAAGTACGGCGATCTTTGTTGTCTTTTTATCGGCACAATGTTCCAAGCCCCTTTTTATGTTATTGGCTGTTGCTGACTCGCGACCTGCGACTTCAAATTGTAGTCCGTCCCAGGTTCCCTCAGTATATTTTTTCCCAAAGATATTACCTGGCTCACTCTCAAATATAACTACATGACCAGCACGGAAACCGGCTAACTGAACATTACGTTCATACTCTCCACCGCTTTTGTCGAAATTATGGCCAATATGGGAGGCTTGAACACCGCCAGAAACGGGGTCGAACTCAACATCAGTATAGTTGGGGTCGGCCTTTAGCCGCTCATATTCTGCAAAGTGTTCCGCCCTTTCTTTAGCTTGTTGCTCAATAACGTCTTTGGCGGCTTCCGGAGCTTTGTAGTATGGGTGTTTGTCGGGGAACAGTTTGAGTTCTTTGCCGGGGTTGAAGCGGAAAATTTGCTGCTTGGCGGCTTCGGTGCAGTTCTGACCGCGGAGCATGGAGAGCGCCGGGTCGCTCTGGGGGTATTTACCTTTGCGGACTTGTACGGCAGTGCACCGGCAGTTCCAACCATTCGGGGGCAGATACTGTGCCCAGAACGGGTCGGAGGGCGGCAATGTGGTGCCGTGCAGGATTGCATGCGATTCGCGGACGTGGCCATCCTCAGCCGTGCGATACTGGAGGTCGTAACGGTCGCCGTCGGCTTCAATCTGTTGCCAACGTGCAGCCATCAGGGAGGCCCCGACCGCGTGGTTATATTCCGCATATAGGTAGTTGTGGTTATATTGGTTGTTGACCTTTTCCACGTCGCGGCGGAACGTGTCAAACGGTTTGATGTCGCCTTTGTCAGTGGTCAGAGACAGACCAACCTCGCGGAGGGTGTGGAACGCCTTAAAGCCGGAGAAAATAAAAGCGTTATTTTCGAGGGCATAGCGCACCATCTCCGGAACCTCAAGGGGCAAGCCGGAACTGATGGCGACGTTGAGCTGCTTAACTGTTTCGGCAATCAGGCGGCGAGCTTCGGGGGTGTTGAGCTGCGACGCATCGAAGCCCCCGGCATTGTAGACCATTCCGGCAGCGTCGAAAAAGGCCGAGTCGTCAAAATCGGGCTTATGCTCATCGTCGGCCAACCGAATGAGTTCCTCCTCATAGAGCGAAGCCAGCGCAATGTTAAAACTACGATATGCCGATTTTAGCCCCGGGTCATTTGCGGGGCTCAGTCGAAAAAACGGTCGGGCTGTGTTTTGGTCTGGCGCGGGGAATCAATCGTCACGCCATATTTTTCCGTGAAGTATTCCGGCGGAATGTTGTAATACTCCAGGACCAGGCGTTCAATTTCGCGCTGTTCCGCCGGGGTATAGCTGGCGGCATTATTCCACTGGAAGCGGCAACCTTTGACCGGAAAGCCGTGCAGTTCCATCAGGGGGAGCAGTTTCCCGTTGATAACGTGGGCGCACATAATTGCATCGCTTTCGGTTGTGCGCTCAAATATCTCAAGGTGTACTTCTGACTGTGAGAGCGAGGACCCGGAGTCGATGGTCATTGTCTGATTCAGCACGACTTTTGACAGCTCAGAGTTACAGCGGTCCACGCGCTTGTCATAGACGTTGTAAGCGTCACCGCGGCTGCTTTCCTTAATCTCAATTTCCGTGCCGTCAGATGTTACGATATATTGAGCCGCACCCATATCGCGGAGGGCTGCTTCGGTTTTGGCACGTTCGGCGTCGTCCAGACCATTGACGCGGGCAATGCGCATAGGCATACCGAAAATTTCGCCGAACACGTCCCAATAAGCGAGCATATTCTTTTTGCTGATACAGGAGGGCGCGCACTTCAGGAGCAGGCCGAGGTCGCGCGGGCGGCCCACCTCCACACACCAGTTGGCAATATCCCCCTCGCGGTAAGATTTGCCCTGCCGCCAGTCGTCGCCCGCGTTGCGGACCAATACCCCGTATTCAGGCACAACGTGTTTGCGCGGCACGAGTTCCACGCCGTCAAAACGCATCGGGCCGTTGTCTCTGATAACGTCGCCCAACTGTATGAGCGTGGGCCCCCAGTAGATTGAGTCAAGACATAGCTCGAGGAAGTCGAGGAACCAGCCGGCTTGCAGCAGTTCCGTGGCTGCTGTGTTTTCCTTACCCGAAGCGTCAACGAGGCGGAAATCCTTTTGCAACACCTTTCCTTTGCGCTGAGCGATACAGCCGGAAAGATGAGCATCGAGGACACAATCGGCGTAAATATCATAAAGCCGGCATCGGTTCGGTTTCATTGAGCCGTAACGCATAGGGTTGCGTGCATCGTCTCCGTCCTCAATTTCATAGAGAGGTAAGTCTGGGGCGTGCGTGTGCTTCACTATCAGCTCAGCGAGATTTACCGCATTAACCCGGCGGTCAGCCTGTATGTGGCAATTTTCGAGAAGCCGCAGGATGATGCCTCTCAGGCATTCACGGAAATCAAAACCGTGCAGAACTTCGCCGCCGGCCGTATTCGTCAGATCGGTGTATGGTGTGGCGACCGCGCTCTGAGCGGTGACGACCTCACAGCCCTGCAAGGTGTGGCAGATGCGCTGGCCGAGGAGGAGGCGGAACTTTCAATCGTGTACGCCCCGAAAGTGGCAACCCTCAGCACAATGCCGGTTAATCTCGCCGGCGAAAATAAAAGCCGTGTCAGCGTGGTAATAGGACAAGCAGGAAGCGGCAAAGGCGCGGAACTGTTTAACGACAGGGCCAACACAGGGAAAGCCAGCGTCAGCGGTCTGGGTGTTGTCATGGGTCTGCTCAGCAGCGCAAAGGTTCACCAGTGTATTGCGTGGATTAAAGAATTTCCAACCGGTGTAAGTCTCCCGGCGTTTGGTGACGGCTCCCTGTTACGCGATGTGGATAAGGCATTGCTCGAGACTCTGGACACCGCGCGTTATCTGTTCTTTGTCACTCACACCGGGCAAGCCGGCAGCTATATGAATGACAGCCACACAATGGACTCAGCTATTAGTGACTATGCAGCCATTGAGAGCGTGCGAACAATGGACAAAGCTGTGCGAGGCATACGCACATACGTAAAGCCGGAACTCGGCAGTAACGTGTATGTTGACCCCTCCAGTGGTCAGTTGGCAAGCTATACCGTGGCGCATTTGGAGACTGTGGCAAACCAGGCACTCGAAGCAATGGAGCGATCCGGAGAACTTAGCGGCTACAAGGTTGAAATTGACCCGGAGCAGGATGTTGCAAGCACAAGCCTGGTGGAGTTCGTAATCAAGAATGTTGCAGTCCCGGTTATGCGACACGTGAGAATTAAAATCGGGTTCGCAAAATCCGTATAACCTAAACACAAAACGCAAGGACAATGAACGTAAGCATTAAAAACGGCGTGCCTATGGTTAACGGCATGTTGGTTTCATGGGCTGATATTGTCGTACTTGTCGGCGGTGTGCCTGTTACGGGCATTACAGGCGTAGAGTATGGCGAAGAGCAGGAAATCGTAAACAAATGGGGCGCGGCACGTCACCCGGTAGGACGTGCAAAGGGACGTATTACACCCTCGGCAAAGATAACCCTCTACCATGAGGAAGTTGTGGCGCTTCAATCTCAGAGCGTTAACGGACGACTGCAAGACCTCCCACCCATTGAAATACAAGTAAGCTATTTGCCTGAAAATGGCGTGGTGGTTACTGACAAGATCCGCAACTGCCATATTTCAAGTAATACGCGCAAGTGGAAAGAGGGAGACACCGGCCAGGAGGTAGAACTTCCGCTCGTTCCCTCACATATCGAATGGGGCAAAGTGGCATAAAACCCGCTTTGCGACCATTTAAGGCCGTTAAGGGCTGACCCCCTTAACGGTCACTAATAATCAAACTTAAACAGTTATTAAAAACCATTTAATCCCCGATTAAAAAGCATGGAAAAGGTAAAAAACACCCCTAAAGTATTTAACGGTAATTTGACCGTAGCACAGGTCGACGCTTTCAAGGCTCAGCACCGTAAAAGTTTCGCGGTTGAAATTCAGGACGGCGACGAGATACATATCGGCTATTTCAAGCGCCCCACTCTGGAGACTCTGAAAGCTGTAACCAAGGTTGCAAAGAGTGACGAAGTGGAAGCCGGTAAAGTGATGTTCGACAACTGCTGGCTGGGCGGCAGTCAGGAATTGCGCACCGACGCGCTGCTCTTCATGGCGGTTCAAAAGAAATTGGGTGAAGTGCTAAACGGCTTCCAGGGTCTAATAAAAAACTTGTAGAGGCGCACACACTGGCGGAGTCTGACGAGGAGGACGGCTTCGCCAAGGGGTGCGCCCTGATCCGCGCTAATCTGCACATCGATATTGATAAAATAGAGACGGAGGAGGAATGGGCACAACTCTATTGTGAGGCTGTATGGCTGGAGCGGTGGAGAAACCGAAACCGGGCGGAGCTAATAGTGGCGCTGTTTGGGGAGGGTAAGAGTTAACCCCACATTGAGGAGTCGCCGGGATTGTTAGATGAACCATTACCTCGACCCTTAACCATAACACGGAAAAAACCGACTACCATTAAAACAATGGAAATCATTACTAACAAAGCGCCCAACTTTGCAATAAGTGAAAAGATGAAGTCGAACATAATAAACCGTGTTAATTGTAATACACCACAAATATAATAAAAATCACCGATATGGCAAGCGTTTTTGACTATATTTTTAATATAGGCGGCAACTTTACCAACACGATAAACGGCATGACGGATGCGACAGGCCGCTTTAGCGGTCAAGTTGAAGGAGCACGGGACAGAATGACCGGGCTTGCTTCCGTATTGGGTAGTTTTGATTATGCTAAAAATATAGCCCAGAGCATAGCAGACGGATTTAACCAGCTCAGTAATGCCGGTATAACGTTGGACAGCCAGATGCACGATCTTAGCGCGGTAGCCGGTGTTACTGGTGACGGGTTGAAACAAATCGAGACATTTGCCCGGCAGAGTGCCAAGGCTTTCGGAACTGATGCCAGTGTGGCCGTCGAGGGTTACAAGTTATTGCTTTCACAGCTTAGCCCGGAACTGGGTAAATATCCCGAAGCCCTCAGCGCAATGGGTGACTGCATACAGACAACCAGCAAGCTGATGGGTGGGGATGGTGTAGCAGCTGCACAGGTGCTGACCACTGCGATGAACCAGTACGGTGTAAGTATGGAGGATCCAATGGCCGCCAGTGCTGAAATGGCGCGTATGATGAACGTAATGGCAGCAGCAGGTCAGGCAGGATCCGCGGAGCTTCCGGCAATCAGCGCGGCACTTCAACAGTGCGGTATGGCTGCAAAGGCGGCTAACGTGAGCTTTGAGGAAACCAACGCCGCAATCCAGGTACTTGACAAAGCCGGTAAAAAAGCGAGTGAGGGCGGTGTTGCCCTCCGTAACGTGCTGGGTCAGCTCAGCAAAGGGCGCTTTGTTGAGAAGCAGGCACGCGAGGAACTGGAAAAGGCAGGCATTGACGTTGTGGCATTAGGTGATAATTCCAAGAGCCTTAAAGAGCGTTTGGAAATGCTTAAACCGATGCTCAACGACTCCGCGCTGCTGTCTAAATTCTTCGGTGTTGAGAACGCTAACGCCGCGCGTGCTCTGATACAGGGCACTGACGCCCTGCAAGGTTTTACCGATGCCGTGACCGGGACAAACAGCGCCACCGAGCAGGCGGCTATTGTCATGGATAGTTACGCCGAACGTCAGGCACGAGTCAACCAACAATTTGAAGACTTCAAAATTACCATATTCCAAGCCACCGGCGATTTTTCGTTATGGTGCGGTGTCCTGACTTCTGCACTTGTGCCGATAGCGCAACTTGCCCCTCTTATTACAGCCGTTTGGAAAGGTATGTTATTTATTAAAAATCTCCAATGGGCAAGTATGTGGACCAGTGTTGTCGGGTGGGTTCGTGCAGCCGCTATTAACTTCGCGCTGATGAACGGCACGCTCTCCGCAACCAATATGGTATCACTGGGCTTTATAGGTAATATGGGACGCGCAACAATAGGATTAATCCGCTTCTCCACCGTCGGAGTTTTTAACGCTCTGAAAGGCTTAGGCGCGCTAATATTGTCATTCCTGACCGGTGGCACAGCGTCCGTCACATTCTCCGGTATTGCTTCAACTGCGTTCGGAACGTTCGCCACTACTGCCTCGGCTGCTTGTCGTGCGGTTTCAGTTGCAATTATGAGTATTCCGATTGTCGGCTGGATAGCTGTAGCCATTGCCGCCCTTATCGCCATAGGCGTTTACTTCTGGAACACGTCTGCAAAATTTCGCGCTTGCCTGAAAGGTATATGGGCAGCTTTTAAAGCGTGCTTTACCGGAATCGGACAAATAGCTAAAACTACATTCGGAGCAATCGGAGACTTAATAAAAGCGGCTTTCCGATTAGACGGCGCAGGCATTGACGCAGCCTTAAAGAGACTGAAAACTACTTATAGCAATTTCGGTAAGCAAATTGGACAAGCGTTTAATGAGGCGTACAATTCTGAGATTGCAGAATCTTCAAAGAAAGGATCCGGGGGAACAGCCAAAACCAAACAAGGCAAAAATACAAATAAAAATGACGGCTCACTCCCGGATGTCGCTCTTCCTAAAGTCAACCCCATCGGAAACACTCTCGGAGGTGGGGGCGGAGGAGGAAAGAGTAGTGGCGGCTCAGGAGGACTGGGCAGCTCCGGCAGTGACGGTGGCGGCAAAATCAGAAATATCACAATTAATATTGATAAACTTGTCGAGCGCTTTGAGATACACAGCACGACCATGGGCGAAAGTGCCGAACAGATAAAAGCTGTAATATTACAAACCCTTATGGGAGCACTTAACGATACACAATTAGCAATGTCATGAGCCTAATACCACAACCGAGCTTAGGAGGTAAAAAATTACCGGTAAGCATAGATCTTGCAGCTATGAGCTGGGGACAGCATATAGTAAAGAAACTTATCCGTTTCAAAGAATTAGGCAGAAGTCCTTCACGAGACGGCATAACAGTGCATGAGATTGGGCAGCCTATCACCGACCCGGAATACTGGGAGGGGCGCTGGGTGCTCTGCAAACTACGTTTGGAGCGTGAAAACGGCGAGGGTCTGACGTTTGCCGATGCAGTAGCGGCAGCCAGCCGGGAGCATAGGATTGTAAGCACCGCGCTCACCGGCAGAGACGGCACCGTGAAAGAGTATATAAACGCCGGCGATTGGGCTGTCAATATCGTGTTGGGCTTGCAGGTCGTTGAAAACGGGGAAATAGCTGATAATTGGCCGGCCAATGAAGTGAGAGAGGTGCGCAAGCTCCTGGAGACAAAAGAGGCGTTAAGAGTTCACAGCGAATTTTTAGACGCTTTGAATATCGGACGGCTTGTCATTAGAAGTTATTCCCTCAGTCAAATGACAGAAGCCAATTATCAGGTCGTTGAGATTAGCGCAGTCAGCGATGAAGATTACGAGATTTTCAGCACCGATTATGAGCAACCGAAAAAATAAGCGAAGCAATGAAAGGCATGTTAATTGACAGTATGACCGGCGACCTGCTTTTAGAGCACGGACGCATTGCCATTGGTGACACCGATGAGCAGACCGCCGAAGCGGTTATCACTACTATGCGCGGAGACTTTAAGGAACATCCCTTGTTAGGTGGAGAAGCCGGCAGACTCCGAGGCGGCCAGCCCGACGTAATGTGGCCCGGTGACGTTCGCCAGATGTTGCGTGGTTGCGGTGTCGATTGTGAGCGCGTCACTATGGAAGCCGACGGAACCATTAGTATAGAGAGATGAAAGCAACCGCAAAAGAAAGACAAACGCTGCTTGATATTGCCCTGCAAACGGGCGGACACATTGAGACCGTGTTCGCACTGGCAGAGGCTAACGGCATAAGCATTACCGACAGACTGGAGGACGGGCGCGTCTTGACTGTTCCGGGACCGTTGGAGGGTGGAGACACACGAACCGTCGAACTATACAAGGCACATAAAGTTGAGCCGGCAACAGAAGTAAGCCCGGACGATATGTCGGCTTGCCCCTACGGCGGCATTGACTTTATGGGCATTGAAATTGATTTTATCGTGAGTTAAACAGCATTAAAGAGCTATTAAACGAGTAATAAAATGGCACGTAACATTACCGAGATAAAAACCGAGATCGCACGCCAATTTATGCGCAACGAGTCAGCGGCGGAGCTTTATGGATTTGCCCCAGGCTCTGAGTTCGCCGATGTATTCGGGGCTGCGAGTGTTGAAAATATTCTGCTTTACGTCTGGGCGGTATGTACCTGGAGTGTTGAGCAGCTTGTCAGCCGCCACAAAGAGGAGGTAACGGCAGAACTGGAGGAACTGATAGCCCACCGTCCCAAATGGTACCGCGATAAGGTGCTGCGCTTCATGGCTGGCAGGGAATTGGAGCAGGACAGCGACACATACGACACCACCGGGATGAGCGAGGGCGATATTGCCGCCGCGCGTGTGGTTAAACATGCGGTCGCAATGGAGAGCAAGGATGCCAGTCTGCTGACCATAAAAGTGGCCGGAGAGAGTGGCGGGGAACGCCGACCGCTAACAGCGGAACAGGAGAAGCAACTGAAAGCCTACATAAGCGAGATTAAGGATGCCGGCGTAAGGACAGCACTTGTGAATATGGAGGCGGACACATTCGACTGTACCATCGATGTCTATTATAACGCGATGATGGAGCCCGACACTGTGCAGACCGCGTGTAGTGATGTTATCTGCGACTATATCGAGAATTTGCCTTTTAACGGCGAATATACCAATATGGCACTAATTGACAGGTTGCAGGATGTAGAGGGCGTTAAAATCGTGGAACTTAGCGGAAGTACAGCCAAGGCAGCCAATGAAAGCACCCCAACGCAAATTAACGCAAGACTGACACCGGCAGCCGGTTATTTCAAGCCCGGGGCAATAACAGTTAAAATGATAGCTTATGACCAGCAGGAATGATGAAACATTCAACATAAATATTAAGCGGCTGGCTCTGCTGGTGCTTCCAACATGGCTGCGCCGACCGCTGGTGGGTGCTCTGATATATGCCGGTGTTACCCCGTTGGGACGGCTTGCACAGGAGCTAAGGAAATATCGAAGCACTACCCGCTACCGTCTCAGACATAACGGGCAGGTGTGTAAGCTCCGCGGTGTGCTAAATGATGAATTTGACCCCTCACTGCGACGCATAACGATAGAGGATGGCGAGAGTAACAGCGCGATAGAGGCTTCAATAATCTATTGCCGTGAAGAGGCGCGCTGGGTAATGGTGCCGCGTCGTGATTTCGGAGCTGTCCTTATCCATCGCGACGGTTTCAGTGGCACGAGCGGCTTCGATTTTTGGGTAAACGTTCCTGATGAACTGAGAATCGCCGGAATCGAAACCCGGATGCGTGCAATTATCAATACTTATAAATTGGCGTCAAAGCGCTACACTATCAACTACATATAATAGAACAATGCAAAAGACATTAGGCAACTACTTGAACCAGCCAAATAAGGACTTTCCTCTTGATACGGAAACGCTGGACTACTTGCAGCAGCTTGCCGCTCTGGGCGCGATTGTCGGCAATATTGCCGGCGATAAAATGGTGCTTTATGGCTGTGAGCTCAACGGTGACAAAACACGCCGGGACGCGGGCTGGGTATTCGTACGTACGCGCTCAGTTCCGGAGGGTGAGGTGATTTATTGGGAAGGCGGAATCGTAGGGAGCGGAATGTATGTTAAGCAAGAGGATGTGAGTGTTACAGCTAATAACCGCACATATCCCAAGGCATACACGCGCCGCAGTCTTGCGCCCGGTTACGGTGATGAAAATTTCAAATGGGAGGAGTTTACAGATATAAAGACCATTAAAGATCTGCTCCGGGAAAATTCAGAGCTGCGCACCGAAATTGCCGGCTTGCAGCCTGCCCCATTAGGCATTATACAGATGTGGGCTGGCGAAAATGTGCCTGAGGGCTATCTGCTTTGTAATGGTCAGGAATACAAGCAGAGTGATTATCCCGAACTTTATAAGGTATTGGGAGCAACTTTCAATAATGCGATTAGCGCTAACGGCACCCCTTACACAACAGTTCCCGGTAATTTCAGAGTTCCGGACTTGCGCGGCCGCTTTGTCGTCGGACTCCATGACAGCGACAACGATTACACCAGACGCGGCGCAGGTGGTGGCGTAAAAAGCGTAATCCTTTCAGAAGAAGAATTGCCACCTCATTCTCACACCTTTAAAGATTATTATTACTCTGAGGGGAATAAGAAAGCAAAGGGTAATTACGATAAAATAGAAACTAACAGCAATATAGGAAGCAGCAGCACTGATTATGACAATGCCTGCTTGCAGTATTATAAACATTCAACAGAAAAGGGCGGCACAGGTATGGCTCACGAAAATCGTCCCCCTTATTATGTGTTGGCTTTCATTATGCGTGCTAAATAACTATTCAAGATTATGGCAATAAAAACGATTGAACAATTAAAAAAATTTTTTCGCAAAGGGCTATACCCAACGGAAAATAATTTTGCTGACGTATTAGATAGCTTTAGACACAAAGGCTCAAAAGTCCCGTTGGCTGATGTTAATGGCCTCCCGGACGCTCTTAACAGAAAATGCGATACAATCGTGGTGGATAACATCAATAAGACGCAGGCCCAAATCAATAAAGATATTGACCGCCTCATCTCAATGCAGGAGCAGCAGGGTGAAAATATTGATGAGCTAAGGGAAACCGACGAAGAGCACCAAAAATCCATTTCCCGGATTAATGAAACTGTCAGGGAACAGGATGGAAAAATAGAAACGATTCAAACGCAACTTGCCGGTAAAGCACCTATCGGAGAAAATGGGAAAGTGCCATCACAGTATTTACCTGAAGCTCTTGATGATGTTTTAGAGTTTGACAGCATTGATGAAAATAGCTCAGCAAGTGTGAAGATGTCCACATATACAGGCACTATTGGTCGGGTGGTGTATCTGAGCAAATATAATCGTTTTGCATGTGTGGCTCAAGGTGTCTATTATGACAACTGGTCAGGCGCTGACCCTTTCGGCTTCATAGATAACAATGGACGAATACCGATGAGTGGCAAACTTTATGTGGATAAGTCTACAAATAAAACTTACCGCTGGAGTGGGAGCACCATTGTGTGCACCGGCAACCCTATTGCTTTAGGATATACAGAGGGCACCGCCTATCCAGGAAACGCCGGCACTCAGTTGTCGCAAGATGTTCAGACGGCGACCCAAAAGGCCACGGAGGCTAAGACGGCAGCCGACACCGCTAAGACAACGGCGAGCGCGGCGCAGACCACTGCCAACACAGCCAAAACCAACGCTGACTCAGCTCTTACAAAAGCCACTGAGGCTAAGACAGCAGCAGAAGCCGCAGTTTTAGCCACCGAATTTATATTATTCAATGGCGTTTGGAATAATATTGTCAATGGTATTAAATTGCAAACAGCCGGGGGAAGTCCACAGATTTTTTTTCTTCCTGAAGAAAAAGTTTTTGTGGCAAGTTTAGGAGGTTTTGATTTTGCCGATAATTGGGATGGGGCTGCCTGTTATGGCATACCCCAAAGGAACGGTGGACGGACACCGTATCCTAATCGTATCTATGTAGACACCTCAACAGGATTAACATATCGATGGGAGAAAAATTGTCTTGTGCCGCTTACATTCTCTCATAGTCTTTCGTGTCAGTCTCGTGATCGGAATCTTTATATTTGTGGGCACCAAAAATATTTAGACGCCGGTTTAGTGCCATATATTTTTCGCCTCACTCGTAAGCGAAATTTTTATGACGGTCCTCACCCTCATCATTCTGAGACTCGTAGGGGATGGAATGTTATGGGAAATTCAGAAGTTATAAGCATAGACAGAGAATCCGGCCTTGTATCATTTTCTACAACTGAACATCGGTATTGGTGCTCACCGGGCCAGCGAAAACATAATAATTTTAATACGGAAGCCGTAAATTTAGTGACTATAAATTGCGATAAGAATGGATTCCTAAAAGTATCATGGGGAGATAAAAGCGTTCACATGATAAAGTCTAAACACAGACTAACGGGAGGAGGACAACCGTGGCGTAGGCTATCACTGCCATTTGGCATTGCATTCGGGCCACGCAACTCTAATCCCGGCAAGCTGATGACACTTTCAGACATGGCATCGCCTCTTGCCACTTTTACCCTACGAAACTTTAATGATGAATGGAATTTCGGTAAATGAAAAAGAGACCGGCCAAGATTGGCATGGTCTCTTGCGAGGCTGCCGGAGCAGCCTCACACTCAAGCCATAGGTACGCGCATCAGCACGAAACTCATTGGCTTCAAAGGGCGAATCTTCGACCCCTAAAACATTGCAAAGATAGTAAATTTATGAAATAGCACCAAACAATTTAGAAAAAAATAGCAAACATAGAAGTATGCTGAATGTGTAGAAACTACAAATGCGCGCCCCTGCCATTTATGGGGCAAAAGCGTTATTTTCTCCGGGACTTCACCGAAGTGCTGGATCAGGTCGCCGGTGATGTTGACACGGTGGTGGACCTTTTCGGAGGGTCCGGGCTGTTGTCGCATACGGCAAAACATGTGTTGCCGGGCTGTCGGGTCGTTTATAATGACTTTGACCGCTATATTGACAGGCTGGCAGCCGTCGATCAGACCAACGAGATTTTAAGAGCCATTAAAGAGCGTTTAACCGGTGTTGAGCCGAACCAGCGCCTCACGCCCTGCCAGCGTGCCGAAGTGTTGGCAATCGTCCAGGAGTATGAGCAGCGCGACGGTTACGTCGATATTCTGACAATAGGCCGCAATGTGTTGTTTTCCGGAAAATGGGTCACCAGTCTGGAGGAACTGTGCAAGCATACGATGTATAACCGAGTAAGACCGGGCGCGTATGAGTGTGGCGGCTATCTGGATGGTTTAGAAGTGGTGCACATGGACTACCGGGAATTATTCGAGCGAGAACGGCACAACAGCCGTGCGCTGTTTGTCCTGGATCCGCCGTATCTGACAACGGAGTGCGGCCAGTATGAAAATTATTGGAAGCTGACCGACTATCTGGACGTGTTGTGCCTGTTGAATGGTACAAAGTGGGTTTATTTCACCTCTGACAAGTCGCAGATCGTTGAGCTTTGCGACTGGCTGGGGGATAACTTTGGCGAAGCTGCGCCCATGTATGGCGCTCAGATACGCCAGCGCACAAACACGCTGAATTATCAGGCTAAATTTAATGACATGATGATAACAAGACTCTGACCGACACCAGCGTGGAGGCACAGAAAAAGCCCCCGGCTTGATTTGCAGTTTCCTACGACATACAAACACAAACGCCAGCACGACGCAGCCGGGGGCTAAAAGCCTTTGACTGTCGCGCTGGCGTTGTTGCTAATATGTCGTAGGAGTTGCAAATTTACGAAAAAATGCTGAATGACAGTGTATGAAACGCTTAAAATCTGCGGAGGACTGATTGAGAGCCTTGAAAAAGCTGGAATCAGGCCGAGCGATCACAAATATGTCGGACTCTGCGATGAATACCGGGAAGCTCGGAAACGTGGCGAGAAAGTGGCTTATATTGTCGCGTGTTTGTCTGCACAGTACAACGTGAGTGAGCGGAGTGTTTACGAGATTGTGAAGCGTCTGGGGAGTAACTGCAAATCCGTTTCAGCAGTAAGCCCGGAATAAATGCCCCAGAACTCACAGAAATGGCCTAATTTCGCGCCGAATGAATGAAAATAAGTATTACGCCATGCTCGGCAAGATATTGCAGCACGGCAAACGACAGAGCAATAAAAAGGGCTCAATAACTTATCTGCTCAATGAGCAGCTGCATTTGACACCTTACGATCTGCTGGAAATTTTTGAGGGACACAACATCGCGCGCAAGAAGCTACGCAACGAACTTAGCCTGTTTCTGGCAGGCGAAAAAGACCTGACGAAGTACCGAGAAGCAGGGATAAATTGGTGGGATTATTGCGGCCAAATTCTCATTAACAGTTATCCAACTTATTTTGAGAAGTTGCCGGCTTTAATTGAGCAAATCAATCGGGAGAAGCGGAATAGTAAAAATTATGTGCTGTTCTTAGGTTCGACAGGAGCAGAAACCAATCAAGCGCCTTGCTTGAGCCTCATTCAGTTCCAGCTCGATGATGGCAAACTGGTTTTGTCAGCCTATCAGAGAAGCAGCGACGCAAATTTAGGTTTGCCAGCTGACATTTACCACTTGTATTTGATAGCGCGACAAATTGAAGCACCTTTGAAGTCCATAACGCTGAACCTGGGAAATGTTCACATCTACGAAAATAACATCGAGAAAACGCGCGAACTTCTGGCCGGAAATGAAGCGGTAAGGTTTGATCTGAACGTCTGAATCAGACGCGAAAAGTCAGAGCGAAAGCAGCCAACTTAATCACTACAAAGTTACTAAATTTTGCTGAAATGAGCAAATAAAAGACCATAAAAATAACGCTGATTTTAAGCCTTTTTGAATGGCTTTTAATCAGCGTTTAATTGGTATTTAAGAGGTTGAAAGAGTAAGAGAAAAAAGGAAGCGAAAAAAGAGAAGTTTTGCTCGTTTCGTTTTGGAAAGTTGCACGTTTCGTTTTGGCGATTATAAAATTTCGCCCATACCTTCTGGGCCGACAAGCCGGATGTGAAGACCGTTCCGTCCTTTATGATAAGAAATGCCGGAAATAATTTCAATGGTTCTCACATCAAAGACTCATTTCTTCAGACACTCTTCGGGGAAAATGCAGAGAACATAGACTATCAGGCATATCAGCCCGTAATAGCTTATATCAATGGAGAGTATTACGGACTTATAGACTTGCGTGAGCGCAGCAATGAGGACTTTCTGGAGTCGAACTATCCTGCGCTGGATAGCTACTATATGGTGGAAGACTGGTGGGAGGGCAAGACGCCCGGTTCTACTACGGAATTTTTCAAGTTTGAGAGGCTCTTCCGCAATCCGGAGTCAGATTATGATGACATCGCGGCCTATATGGACATGAGAAGCCTTGCCGTGCAGTATCTTGCCGACTCTTTCGGATTTAATGTAGACACTCCGCGCGTGAATAAGATAGTTTGGTCGCCGGCCGGTGATGTGAAATGGAGATGGCTGCTTAAGGATATGGATAATACAGCGTTCGGCTCACTTGTGACAAAGAACTATGCCTCCTATCTGCGCCTTGAGATGAAGGAAGATGAGGCCTGGCAGGATTGGTATAGCGTCAATGAGAAGAGTGCGGAATTGTTTGTAAGATGTCTTTCTTTCCCGAAGTTTCACAACATGTGTGCCGACCTCTTTATCGCATTTAACGGCGACTTTCTGCGGCCGGATAGAGTGGTGGATAAGATAGACGCAATGGCCGCTGAGATAGCTCCTGAATGGCCCTATTTCGTGGAAAAATATAATATCACTACTGACAGGGATGTATACACTCAGGATATGAGAGACTTCTATTCCCGTCGTGGGGAGTGGATGCTTAAGCATTTCAGAGATGAACTGAAGCTCGGTGAGCCGGTCAATCTCACCGTAGATATTAACCACACCATAGACTCCGGTGATGTAAGGATTAATGGACATCGTCTGCGTTTTAATGACTTTTCCGGGACTGCTTTTGCAGACCATGCTGTGGAAATCTCGTGCGAAACGGGAAGGAAATTTGACGTAATCGCAAAAGATGCGGATGGCAGTGAAGCTACCCTTTGCTCAGATATGTCTTTTTATTCACTTCTGCCTGAAGAGGGAAAAGAGTATAGCGTGAAGGTCATGAAGGGTCTTGGAGTGGAAAGTGCAATTTCCTCTTCCGAAATAAGAGTCTATAACTACGGTCGCACGCTTATAGTGGAAAATGCCCCTCTAAACAGTGATGTGCGGATTTTCACGCCTGATGGAAAAAAAGTGGCCTCAATGAAAGCAGATAGTGAGAGACTTGAGTTTGATATGAACGCCCCGGGAATTTACATCGTCAGCATTCCTCTACATGGAGCATATAAAGTAGTGGCAGGGAATTAGTGTTTTTGCTTTCGTAATTATTCCCACTGCTCTCTGCATTCCTTATTTTATTATTCCGATTAAAGTCCCATTCAATGAGAAATAGAAACATTTTTGTCCGGTCAGTCCTCCTGGCCGTTGCTTCGGGCACGGTAGCCTCCGGCCAAGTGCGGATCAACGAGGTGATGCAGTCCAACATCGACGGTCTGTTCGTGGAGAATGAGTTTCCGGATTCCTGGGTGGAACTCAAGAACATCACGAACTCGGACATTGACCTGAAAGGTTGGAGGATAGGGACAAAAGACTTATATGAGAGTGCCTACATCATTCCGCAGAGCTGCATAGTAGCTCCCGGAGAATATGTGCTGGTCTATTGCGACAAGGAGGGTCGTGGGCTTCACACTGACTTTCGTGTAGATTCCGGTAAGGGAATGCTGAAGCTCTGGGACAGTGAAGGCAGGGCGGTTGAGACTGTGGCGTTGTCAAAGTTTCCTGCTCCGGATGTGTCTTGCGGAATATCCTCATCCGGTAAGTGGGAATATTTCATTACTCCGACTCCCGGTGCAGATAATGTCTCAGCTACTTCAGGCGAACTTCTGCCATCGCCTACATTCGAACCGGCCGGTGGTGTATATTCCCACCCCTTTACCCTAAGCATTACATCTCAAGGGAAGAAACTGCCGGAAGATGCCCTGCTTTGCGTCACCACTGATGGCAGAGAACCAACCGAGGCGGATGCTTGTGATGAGTTAGAGTTCTCGGTAGACATTGACTCCTCCACAGTAGTTAGAGCAAAATATCTTTCCCAATCAAGACTGCCGCAGCGTAGCGTGACCTCTTCATATATATTTCATGATAACGGCCTTAGGTTGCCGATAATATCTCTCACTACAGATTCTACTCATCTTTATTCTGCTACAGGAATACTTTACGGACAGAGAGGTGAGAATCCCAACTGGGAAAAGGATTGGCGCAGACCGGTAAATGTAGAATATTTTGACACAGACGGCACCTGCCGGCTCAATCAGATAGGAGAGATGAGGGTGCATGGAGGGCATACGCGCGTCAATCCTCAGAAGTCACTTGCCATATATGCGCACAAGAGGTTTGGAGTGAAGAAGTTTGACTCTTCTGCTTTCTGGAGTGATAAGCCGCGGGTGACGAGCGTAGGCTCCTTCCTGCTCCGCAACTCCGGCAATGACTATCAGGGAGCTCACATCATCGATGCTTTTGCACAACGTTCGCTCGGACTTGGTATGCCTGATGTGGACTATCAGGCCTATCGGCCTATAGTGGTCTATATCAATGGAGTCTATAATGGCATCCTTGACCTGCGCGAGCGTAGCAATGAGGACTACGTGGAGGCCAATTATGATGGGCTGGAGGATATTGATATGATAGAGAACTATACGGATGTAAAAAAAGGAGATAAGCAGCTGCGAAATGATGTCTTAAATGCTTTCAGAAATCCGGATACCCCTCTTGAAAAGGTTGCGGAGCAGGTGTGCATGCCCAATTATTCTGCAAATGTCTCCTTCGCCGTTTATAACTGCTATGCCGACTGGCTGAGCAATAACAGCGTGTGGTGGAGAAGCCGTGTGGAGGGAGACGACACCCGAATGAGGATTCTTACAAAGGATCTTGACCATACTTTCGGCCGCTATGGAGCGCTTCCATCTCAAAATCCATTTCCCTATCTCAGAATGTTTGATTCGGAAGAGGATGGAATGCTGAAAAAAATCGGCCGGCTCACCACATATCTGTTTGATAATCCGGCCGGACGCCGGCTCGTGGCCTCGCAGATAGCCTTTATGGCCGGCGACTTTATGCATCCCGACTACGCCCTCCCTCGCTTCACTGAGATGACGCAGGAGATAGCCCATGAAATGTATGATACTTACGGCGTGAATAATGGCCCGGGTGCACAGCTCTTCAATTATCAGAATTGGCTTGACATGATAGATGAGTCCGGACGCTTTCAGACCTATATCAAGTATCGTCCCTCCTATATCTTTGACATAATTGCAGATGAATTCGGTCTCGGTGAGACTTATGATCTTGAGATTTGTCATGAGATGAAGGGCTCGTCGTTCAATGAAATGCCCTTTACTATGCCCGAATTCAGAACAAGATATTTTAAGGGGGAGGAGGTGAGACTCACTCCCGTGGAAAATCTCGCGTGGATAGTCACCGAGAGTCTGTCGCATGGTGCCGAGAGACATTATGAGTTTGAAAGCGGAGAAGTGCGTTATAGGGCAGGCGAAGATGTGAGAAAGGCCAGATTTTTCCTTGCTACGCCGGGGAGCGTGGAAGAGACTACGCAGACCGAGCGATTCACTCTCCGATGCGAAGGACGTATGCTCACAGCCGAGTGTGGAGAGGGAAGTATGCAAATGCTGGTATATGACCCTTCAGGCCGTGAAATAGCATCCCGAGGCGTAGAGGCTGGGAAAGTCAGCATCGAGCTCCCCTCAGAGGGTATCTATATAGTCAAAATGAGTGCTGAGTTTGGCAGCGACATCAGAAAAATAGCTGTGAAATAGCCTCTCTGAGTCTTATTTCATCTTTACTTTCCATCCGCCCTGTTAGAGTACTGTGTGTCATAGCAGGCCATCTGCGATGTCGCTTACGCTATTCAGCTTCGGTCTCAGACGCCTGTATGCTCCCTTGAGTCCCGGACTCAGCGCTTTGCCTCCGGCAAATTCTTACAAAACCTCAGAGGGTGTGTCAAAATTAAATTTTGACACACCCTCTTGCGATAAGGTTATATAATCGTCAGATTATTTGTTTACCTGGAATTTGTTCCAGCCATCCTTAAGGTAAGCGATGGTCTGCTCTGCAGCAGCTACGCCGGCATTGAAGTTAGCCTCAGCAGTCTGAGCACCCATTTTCTTGGGAGTGAAGAATACGCGGGGGGCAAACTTCTTCTCAAACTCCTCAGCGGCTGCGGGCTTGATGTCAGAAACGTAGCGGAGGTCTGGACGCTCCTCAAGAGCTTTCATCAGACCC
This sequence comes from Bacteroidales bacterium, assembly GCA_014800685.1. Lineage (GTDB taxonomy): Bacteria > Bacteroidota > Bacteroidia > Bacteroidales > Muribaculaceae > Lepagella. The sequence continues at coordinate 45,692 of JAAVFQ010000013.1, read as the reverse complement.
TCTTCATCGATAACCTCTTTACGGGCAGTGTTGATGAGCACGCCGTTCTGAGGCATCTTCATGACGAGGTCATAGCCGATAGAGTTCTTGGTCTGGGGAGTAGCGGGGATGTGGAGGGAAACGAACTGGTTGCGAGAGAAGAGCTCGTCAACGTTGTGGAGGGGAGTGACACCCTCTGCTTCGATAGCCTCATCGGGAACGAAGACGTCAAGAGCCTCAACTTTCATGTCGAAACCTTTGGCGATGCGAGCCACATTGCGACCTACCTGGCCGAAGGCATAGATGCCGAGGCTCTTGCCTTTGAGCTCAGAGCCTGAAGTGCCGTTATACTGATTGCGGCACATCATCACTACCATACCGAAAACGAGCTCAGCCACAGCGTTTGAGTTCTGGCCGGGTGTGTTCATCACGCAGATGTTGTGATCGGTAGCGGCCTTGAGGTCAATATTGTCATAACCTGCACCTGCACGAACGATTACTTTGAGATTGGGAGCGGCATCCATTACCTCTGCGTCAATGATGTCGGAGCGCACGATGAGGCCCTCTGCATCCTTAACGGCGTTAAGGAGATCTTCGCGGTTGCCACGCTCTACTACTTCGAGATCGTTGCCGGAAGCGTTTACTACATTTTCGATAGCCTTTACAGCTGCGGGAGCGAAGGGCTTCTCTGTGAAAACAAGAATCTTCATTTTCAAAAATGGTGTTTAAGTGTGAGAAAATGAGAATCAGTGTTTAGCCTCAAACTCGTGCATGCACTCGATAAGAGCGTCTACGCTCTCCATGGGGAGTGCGTTGTAGAGAGAAGCGCGGAAGCCACCTACATCGCGGTGACCCTTGATACCCATCATGCCCTGTGCGGTAGCAAACTCAATGAAGTCTTTCTCAAACTCTTTGTATTCGGGCTTCATTACGAAAGTTACGTTCATGAGAGAACGGTCCTCCTTAGCGGGAACGCAAGCCTGGAACATCTTGCTCTCGTCGATAGCCTTATAGAGCTTGTCTGCCTTCTCGATATTGATTTTCTGGATAGCCTCGATGCCACCGATGCTCTTGTAGTATTTCAGTGTCTGGAGTGCTGCGAAGATGGGGAGCACCGGGGGAGTGTTGAACATAGAGCCCTTGTCGACGTGAGTCTGATATTTGAGCATTGTGGGAATAACGCGATCTACGTGGCCGAGAGCGTCGTCCTTCACGATGCAGATGGTGACTCCGGAGGGAGCGAGGTTCTTCTGCGCACCTGCATAGATGAGGTCATATTTGGAGACGTCGACGGGGCGTGAGAAGATGTCGGAGCTCATGTCGCAGATCATGCGCACGGGAACTTCGGGATCTTTGTGAATCTCAGTGCCGTAGATTGTGTTGTTGGAAGTGTAATGGAAGTAATCTACGTCAGCGGGAACTACATAATCCTTGGGGATATAGTTGTAGTTTTTGTCTTTGGATGATGCCACAACGTCTACTTCGCCGAAAAGCTTAGCCTCCTTGATGGCCTTGGATGCCCAAACGCCGGTGTCAAGATAAGCAGCCTTCTTATTGAGGAAGTTCATGGCTGACATTGCAAATTGGAGAGAAGCGCCACCGCCGAGGAAAAGTACGCTATAGCCCTCGGGCACGTTAAGAAGCTCCTTGGTGAGTGCGACTGCTTCGTCCACTACTGCCTGGAACTGCTTGGAACGGTGGGAGATTTCGAGGATGGAGAGTCCCATGTCGGCGAAGTTGATCACTGCATCAGCCGTGTTCTGAATAGTATAGGGGCTGAGGATACTCGGTCCGGCATAGAAATTATGCTTCTTCATGACAATTAAAATTTTTAGGTTGGTTGTTAAATTTGCTGCAAAGTTAATACTTAAATGTGATACAAAAAAACTTTTCGCATTTTTTTTACTAAAATCTTCCCGTGCTCTCGCCGTGCGCTTAAACTAATAGGTGCCGAAGGTGTCTGTATGCTATAATCTTTACCGGAATAAATATATGAGAAGAAAAGGTTTTGCAAATCTCGCAGTGCTCCTGCCGATGATATTTTTATGCCTCTGCCACCCTTTGAAGGCCAATGCAGATTTCGCCAATGAGACGCTCAATTATGCGATAACCTACAAGTGGGGAATGGTGCAGAAGGATGCCGGAGATGCTAAAATGACGCTTTCAAATCATGGTGCGAACTATCAGATTACCTTGACGGCTAAATCCAAACCCTGGGCCGACAAGATTTTCAGCGTGCGCGACACTCTGCGTGCCACTGTGGCAAAATCGGGATTCCAGCCGCTTAAATACATTAAGGTGGCTCATGAGGGAGGAAAGTATGCCAAGGATGTCATAGACTTTTCCAGAAGTGGCAACCTCACTCTGGGAAAATGCACCCGCTACAGGGTGAAGAAGGGGAAAAGCTCTACGTCAGCCAACAGCCTGAGCGGCAGCGGCCCTACATTCGATATGCTCTCCGTGTTCTATTATCTGCGCACCATCGATTATGCCACGCTGACAGCCGGCAAGACTATTAAGGTCAATATATTTTCCGGGTCGAAGGCAGAGACGCTAACTATCAGGAGTGCCGGAATGCAGGAGATAACGCTGAGGAATAAGAAGAGGGTGAAGGCCTATCACATAAAATTCCGATTCACTACCGCAGGCAAAAAGAAATCCTCGGAGGATATAGATACCTGGATTTCAGCTGATTCACGCCATCTGCCTCTGCTGCTGGAGGGAAGCCTGCCTGTGGGGAAAGTGAAGTGCCACCTGCTCAATTATTAAGAGGGCCGGCGTGAACAAATGAGCCTCCGGGGGCGTTATATGGGGTGAAAATTAATAATAGGAAGTGTTTGGCACACTTTTTGCTCAGCCTTTAATGGATTTAATCCTGCTGCGCTCATGGCGCAATGATAAAGAGAATTAATAAAAATCTACATAAAAATGAATATCAAACCATTGTCAGACCGCGTGCTCATCGAGCCCACGGCAGCCGAAGAAGTCACTTTGGGTGGCATTATCATTCCCGATTCAGCCAAAGAGAAACCCTTGAAGGGCAAAGTGCTGGCAGTAGGCCAGGGCACCAAGGACGAAGAAATGGTGCTTAAGGAGGGCGATATAGTGCTCTACGGCAAATATGCAGGCACCGAAATTGAGGTGGAAGGCGAGAAGTATCTCATGATGAGACAGAGCGATGTGCTCGCCGTGGTGACGGACTGATTTGTTTAATTTCCAGAGTGTCTTTACTCTTAAATTGTAGAAAAAATGGCTAAAGAAATAAAATTCAATATCAAAGCTCGTGAAGAGCTCAAAAATGGTGTTGACGCTCTTGCCGATGCCGTAAAAGTAACTCTCGGCCCAAAAGGTCGCAACGTCATAATTGAAAAGAAATTCGGCGCGCCCCACATCACTAAGGATGGCGTCTCCGTAGCGCGCGAGATTGAGTTGGAAGATCCCTTCCAGAACATGGGCGCACAGCTCGTGAAGGAGGTAGCCTCCAAGACCGGTGACCAGGCCGGCGACGGAACTACTACCGCAACGGTTCTCGCTCAGTCTATCGTTAATGTAGGCCTCAAGAATGTGGCTGCCGGTGCTAATCCCATGGATCTAAAGAGAGGTATAGACAAAGCAGTCTCTAAAGTAGTGGAAGGCATCCGCGCACAGAGTCAGGAGGTAGATGACGATATCAGCAAAATTGAGAATATCGCACGCGTCTCTGCCAATAACGACGAGCAGATCGGCAAGCTCATCGCAGAGGCGATGGCTAAAGTCTCTAAAGAGGGTGTAATCACTGTCGAGGAGGCTAAAGGCACCGAAACCTCTGTTGAGATTGTGGAGGGTATGCAGTTTGACAGAGGCTATATCTCACCCTATTTTGTGACCAACACAGAGAAGATGGAGTGCGACATGGATTCTCCCTACGTGCTCATCTACGACAAGAAAATCTCTAACCTCAAAGATATTCTCCAGATTCTTGAGGCTACAGCACAGAGCGGACGTCCTCTTCTTATCATCGCAGAGGATGTGGACAATGAGGCGCTTGCCACTCTCGTAGTCAACAGACTTCGCGGCTCACTGAAGATATGTGCTGTCAAGGCTCCCGGATTTGGCGACCGTCGTAAGGAGATGCTTGAAGACATCGCTATTCTCACCGGCGGCACAGTGATCAGCGAGATGAAGGGTATGCAGCTTGCTCAGGCTACTATCAATGACCTCGGCACTGCTGAGAAAATCACTGTCAATAAGGACAATACTACCATCGTAAACGGTGCCGGCTCAAAAGAGGCCATTAAGGCGCGCGTAGCCCAGATTAAGGCTCAGATAGAGACCACCACTTCCGAGTATGACAAGGAGAAGCTCAAAGAGCGTCTCGCCAAGCTTGCAGGCGGCGTGGCTGTTCTCTACATCGGCGCCCCCTCAGAGGTTGAGATGAAAGAGAAGAAAGACCGTGTGGACGATGCTCTCTCCGCTACCCGTGCGGCCATTGCAGAAGGCATTGTGCCCGGTGGTGGCGTGGCATATATCCGTTGTCTCCCCGGCCTCGATGAGCTTAAAGGCGACAATGACGATGAAAATACCGGTATCGCCATCATTCGCCGTGCCATTGAGGAGCCTCTGCGCCAGATTGTGGCAAATGCCGGCGTTGAGGGTGCCGTGATCCTTCAGAAAGTGAAGGAGGGTAAAGGCGATTATGGATATAACGCACGAACCGACACTTTCGAGGATTTCTTCAAGACCGGTGTGATTGACCCTGCAAAGGTTACCCGTGTGGCTCTTGAGAACGCTGCAAGCATCGCAGGTATGTTCCTCACCACTGAGTGCGTGATAGCAGACAAAAAAGATGAGAATGCAGCTCCCGCTATGCCTGCTCCCGGCATGGGTGGCATGGGCGGCATGATGTAAAATTCTGCTTACCCCGCAGATCCTGATGAGTTAATTTGAATTTAATTCAAACAGACTCTATTATACAACAAATACAACACTTCCGTCTTTGGCCCGTTATCTATAAGGACCGGAGACGGAAGTGCTCCGCATATTATGACGACTGTAAATTTAAATAATTTGAAAATAGGACATCCCCGTGCAGTCATTCTGTGTGGAATCAGCGGAAGTGGTAAGACACGCATAGCCCGTAAGTTTGAACAGGAGGGCTATCGCCGTCTGAGTCTGGATCATGCCTTGCTGAAAAAACATGGAGATGGCTTCACTTCGTTTCCATCCGAGGAGCAGAGAATGCTGACTATCGGAATGGAGAAAGAATTGTGCCGACAGATGTGTCAGCTTCTTGAGAGAGGCGAAAGCGTAGTAGTGGATGCCTGTCTGTGCAAGAGGTTTAAAAGAGACGCCTTCATGTGCGGAGCGCGACGTTCGGGCGTAGAGCCGACCGGCATTTTCGCTACTGCTCCGAATGAAGTTATTCTGGAGAGACTCTCCGAAAGAGTGGGTAGGGATGCTGACGATATTATGGTAAGTGAGGAACAATTCAGGCGTTTCAGAAAGAATTTTGAAGAGCCGGCTGAAGATGAAAATTTTATCCTGTGTGTCACCGGATAAAATCTTACTTACTTAGACGATTAAAATAAGGAAGAAGGAATGAATGAGGGAACAATAGAAGTAAAGGGAGCCAAAGTAAATAATCTTAAAAATATAGACCTCTCTCTGCCGCTGAACCGTTTTTATGTGATTACAGGTGTTAGCGGTAGCGGGAAGTCATCATTAGCCTTTGACACGCTCTATGCCGAGGGTCAGCGCAGATATGTGGAGAGCCTTTCGGCTTATGCCCGTCAGTTTCTGGGGAGAATGCCAAAGCCGGAGTGTGATTATATCAAGGGGCTGCCCCCCGCCATAGCCATAGAGCAGAAAGTCAACACCCGGAATCCGCGAAGCACCGTTGGCACCTCAACCGAGATTCTTGACTATATGCGAATGCTTTTCGGCAGAGTGGGTAAGACCATTTCTCCCGTGAGTGGCAAGGAGGTGAAAAAGCATAACGTGGGAGACGTGGTTTCTCTGGGACTCTCTTATCCCAAAGGTACAAGACTTGCAATCACAGCGCCGATAATAGTGCCTGCGGGGAGAAGCTTCGGCGATCAGCTTAAGATTTATCTTCAGGAGGGTTATTCCCGCCTTGAGGTTGACGGAAATTTTCAAGACATCGCTCCCCTTACTGAGATGAGCGAGGAGGAGCTGAAGCCTTATAAAAAGGCTAATCTTCTGATAGATAGACTATCGGTCTCAGATGATAATGAGACCTTAAGCCGAATGACCGACTCTGTGGAGACGGCGTGGTATGAGGGGCACAATGAATGTGTGCTTAAAATATGGACAGACAAGGGAGTTGTGGAGCATCGCTTCTCGCATCTCTTTGAGGCTGACGGCATCACCTTCCGAGAGCCGGGCGACTTGATGTTCAACTTCAATAATCCCTATGGAGCATGCCCGAAATGCGAAGGTTTCGGAAAGGTGCTGGGCATCAGCGAGTCGCTTGTGGTGCCTGACGTGTCGCGTTCGGTCTATGAAGATGCCGTGCAGTGTTTCCGCGGGGAGAAAATGGGAGAATGGAAGGCTGAATTAGTCAGACTCGCGCCGTCGATAGGTTTCCCAATCCATAAGCCATATCGTGATTTGACCAAAGAGGAGCACGACATCCTATGGCATGGAAAAGGGCGTTGGCAAGGCATTGACGGCTTTTTCAGATGGGTAGACGATAATCAATACAAAATCCAATATCGAGTGCTTAAAGCTCGCTATCGAGGCAAGACGGAGTGTCCTGAATGTCATGGCACAAGACTTCGTCCGGATGTGGAGTATGTGAAAGTGGGCGGCAAGAGCATCACGGAGCTTTCGGATATGCCACTCAGCGAGCTCTCTGCCTTTTTCGATAACCTGTCTCTTGAAGGCGCCGATGAGAAGATTGCTTCACGACTTCTCACTGAGATACAATCACGTCTTCATTTCATGATAGAAGTTGGTCTCGGTTATCTCACGCTTAGCAGACCGTCCAACACGCTTTCCGGAGGTGAAAGCCAGCGTATCAATCTGGCTACTTCTCTGGGGTCGGCTCTTGTCGGGTCTTTATATATTCTTGATGAGCCATCCATAGGTCTTCATTCACGCGATACGGAGCGCCTGATACGCGTATTAAAAAGCCTCAAAGAGCTGGGCAATACCGTGGTAGTAGTGGAACATGACGAAGACATAATGCTGGCTGCTGACGAGATAGTGGATATAGGCCCTGATGCCGGAAGCCTGGGAGGGCGTATAGTCTACGAGGGAAATCTTCCCGAAACTCTTAACGGCAAAGAGAAGACAGACTCCTATACCGTAGATTATCTTAGAGGTGAAAGACGGATAGAGTATGACAAATTGCGGCGCCCCTGGAAAAAATATATTGAGGTGCAGGGAGCCTGCGCCAACAATCTCAAGAATATCGATGTTAAATTCCCTCTGGGCGTGATGACTGTCGTGACCGGAGTCAGTGGCAGCGGGAAGTCCACGCTTGTGCGTGATATTCTGTACAGAGCGGTGAGTCGTTCGCTTGATCAGGTTTGCGAAGTCCCCGGCAGTTTCCGTGGTCTTGCCGGCGATGTCAAGAGCATAAGCGCAGTGGAGTTTATAGATCAGAATCCTATCGGGGCCTCTTCCAGAAGTAATCCAGCCACATACCTGAAAGCGTACGATGAGATAAGACGACTCTTTTCAGAGCAGCCGTTGTCTCGACAGATGGGATTCACCCCTTCATTTTTCTCATTTAATGCCGAGGGGGGCAGATGCGAAGAGTGCAAAGGTGAGGGCACTGTCACCATACCGATGCAGTTTATGGCAGACATCTCGGTACCTTGTGAAGCTTGCCATGGGAAAAGATTCAAGGAAGAGGTGCTCGACGTGACTTACAGAGGGAAGAATATCTATGATTTTCTTGAGATGACAGTCATAGAGGCAGTTGATTTCCTAAAAGAGGTCAACGGAACGGATGAAAAGAGGATTATAAGAAAACTACAACCCCTTATTGACACAGGTCTGGGCTACGTAAAGCTCGGGCAGAGTTCCTCTACGCTTTCCGGAGGAGAGAATCAGAGGGTGAAACTGGCCTACTATCTAAGCCAGGAGAAGATGACTCCTACACTCTTCATCTTTGACGAGCCTACCACGGGACTCCATTTTCATGACATATCCACGCTGATGAAGTCTCTTAGAAGTCTTGTGGAAAGAGGGCATACGGTGGTCATAATAGAGCACAATATGGAGGTAATAAAATGCGCCGACCATATCATAGACATTGGCCCGGAAGGGGGAAATGCCGGAGGCTACGTAGTGGCGGAAGGGACTCCGGAAGAGATAGCTGCCTGTGAAAAGTCATATACCGGTAAATTTCTCAAGCCTAAGCTTAATCAGTGAGAGTGTAAGAAGGTAAGCTTACTTATTAGAACTTACTTATATTCCGAGAGTTTTTATCTCACTAATATCGTTAAATCAATTATGGTGAAACTGAAATATCTTTTGTGGGCGGCTGCCGTGTCTCTCTTTGCATTCTCGTGCGCTTCAAATGAAGAAAACGAAGACAATCACAAAGAGGCGCATGCTCTCTTCAGAGACCAGCAGAAATTGCTCAGACAGTACATCGATTCCATGAAGAATCTGCCCGACAGCGTAGACGCGGAAGCTCTCATGACGAGGTTTCAGGAGCAGTCGCTTAAAATCAATATGAAGTATCCGGCAGATACAGACCTGGACTTGTCGGAAGGAGAGAATGAGGCGCTATATAAAATGACGGAAAAGCTGCTTATTCTCGCTTCACGCAGAGGTCTGAGTCCAGATTCGATTATGGCTGCCAGAACAGACTCCATAGCCAAGCAGAATCTCCAAGAGTAAACACTCTCCAAGACCATCCGGTAAATAATACAACAAGAGCGGAGGCAACTCATTCACCTCCGCTCTTGTTGTATTTGTATTTGGATTATTCGCCGTAGAGAGCATCCCACCATCTGGAATCGCCCTGCAGCCATTTGGCAAACCAGGCCATGATAGTAGCATGCCAGACTACACGCTTGTCATAGTCAAGGATGATGTGATTCTGGTCTTCTACCGTTATCATCTCTACATCGCGTCCGAGAATCTTAAGAGCATTGAAGAGCTGTATGCTTTCGCCGATGGGCACGTTAGTGTCTACCGTGCCATGAAGAAGCAGCAGGGGAGTGTGGATCTTGTCGGCATTGAAAAGAGAACCCTGCTTAGTGAAGAGTTCGGGGTTGGACCAGGGATATGACTTGGCAGCCGCTACGGAATTATATGTATAGCCCCAATAGCCTTCTCCCCAATAAGAGGTGATATTAGAGATGCCGGCATGGCTCACGGCCGCCGCAAAGATGTCAGTCTGAGTGAGAAGATACTGAGTCATGAATCCTCCGTAGGAAGCGCCGATACAGCCTATGTGGTCGGCATCTATGTAGCTGTCTGTCTTGCATAGCTGCTTCACTCCCTCTATGATGTCTTCAGAGGTACGTTTGCCCCAGGCATTGACATGACGGGCTGAAAATTCCTGCCCATAGCCCACTGCCCCTGAGGGGTTTATCACGTAGACAACGTAGTCGCGCGAGGCAAATAGGTGAGGAGTGTAGGGAGAATTCATGCTTCGGTCTGAAGGCATCGTTCCTCCATAATAGTAAACTATCATGGGATACTTTCTTGAAGCATCGAAATCGGGGGGAAGAATGATGTTGGCATCTATCATCGTACCGTCCGATGCACGGAAAGGCCGGTTTTCCACTTTTCCGAAGTTGATTTGTTCAAGCACATCAGTCATGGGCTTATCGAGGGCTACCGATTTGCCATTAGAGAGGTCAAGACGATAAATAGCCCCCGCATCATCATATCCCTGCCCGGTGTAAGTGAGCCACTTGTCTTCGGCATATCCTATGGAGAAGTTGAGCACCTTATCCAATCCGGTCTCAAATCTCGTAAACTTGTCTTTAGCAGGATTATATCTGTAGATAGGCTGATAGAAGCGGTCATTTGCAAGGAAATATATGCAACCGTCTGCCCGATTCCACACAGGAGTGCCGGAGAGGGAAGGCGCAAAATCCCGAGTGACAGGTTTTACTTTCCTGTCGGCAATGTTGACTATGAATCCCTGTACGTCAAAGTCATTGGGTATGGGATGGTCGCCTTGATTGGCGCCGACCATATCGAAAGCGGAGGGACCTCCCCAGGCGAACACCTGCTTTCCATCGGGTGAAAAAATTCCTGATGTGATGAAAGAGTCATCCTTGACGATAGTGTCCGTGCGCAGGGTGTTGACATCCATTTCTATGAGAGAGTTGGCATAGAAAGGCCACTGAGAGGGGGTCTCCCGCACAGTGACGTAAAGAATCTTGCGGGAGTCGTGCGAGATATCAGTAAGCGATGTAGATGGCCCCGCAAGAGTGAGAGGCTGAGAGATGCCCTTTTTCAGGTCATACTTCATGAGATAAGAGCGGCCACGGTTACCGGGAATTCGGTCGTCAGGCGATAGAATACGCTTCATCGGCCCATTCTCTGCCGTTCCCTCCTCATATTCCTCATAAATCAGATATGAGCCATCAGGAGCCACGTCAAAGGTAGACACGGGGACTTTGCTCGCCAGCAGCCTCTGTTTCATTGAGGGCACTTCGATAAGGTAAACGTCAAAGGCACCGTCATTCTTTCTGACAGAGATAAGCTCATCTGTAGACGTCATCCACCTTGCGGAGATATCTATGTCAGCATTAATGACTTTGCCCGTGGCTGTCTCGCTCAGAGTGGCCCATCTCTGCATATTTTTGCCGTCGAAAGTCTCCTGATAGAAAGTGAGAAGATATTTCCCGTCAGGAGAGAGGCTTGAGCCGGTAGCTCGTTTTCCCTCCACCGTAGTGACGATAGAGAATCTCTTCTTCATATCGGCCGCGCTTTCCACCAGCACGTCTTTGAATTTCTCTTCAGGCACGTATTCCACCTTGACATCCGGAGTGGCTTTGCCGGAGGCATCAGAGATGAGTTTCACCATTATTTCAGTGACGTTCTGCGGCTGAAGGTCAAGACTCAGAGATTTGGTAGAGTTGGCAGAAATGGAGTCTTCATAAGTCTCTTTCTTGCCTAACGATTTTCCATCGGCGAAGACTTCAAAAGGGAGAGCCGAGGTGATTTTCAGTGCCCCCTTAGTGTAGCGGGCCGCTATAAGGTGAGTGCGGATACCATGAATATCCATGCCCTCTTTAGTTTCCGGAAGTCTTAGAAAACCTGTAGTGTCAGGCGCCGATGTCCCCTGAGCCACAGTGGTGAAATCTCCATTCCAGTTATATTTCAGCAATGATGCCGGAGTGAAATTCTTTAACGCGGCAGAGTCGCCGATGGCCGGCTTCAGTATGCTTACGGGCTTTGAAGCGCGGAAATCAGAGATTCTTATGGAATCGGCATGGATGTCTATGCCGCAGCCGGCTATGACGGTTACGGCCAGTGGCAGCGCGATATATTTTTTCATCAGGAAAGTTCTATTATTTAAAGCATCCTTTATGTGTCTCAAGGTACCTCCCAGGATACAATTTTTTTCAGCTTGAGATTAAATATAAGAGTGGAGTAGGGCTTGACACTTGCACTGCCGGTGATGCCATATCCTGAATTGAAGGGCACTACAGCAGTGATGGAGTCTCCTTCCGCCATAGATGTGAGGGCAACATGAAATCCGGGAACGCAAGCGACGGGTTTCGTGCGGAAGATACTGTCGCCATAGATTGTGTTCTTATAGGAACTGTCTATAACGGCGCCATCTATCGTTTGCAGGCAATAGACCACGTCTACCGTGGAATTATCCATAGGCGTCAGAGCCTCGGGGTTTCTCGGAGTGTGCCATTTGATGTATGACTTATAGCCGGGACCCCATACGGGAGAAACCATTACATATTCCGGAGAATTATCAGGGAGCGTAAGTGCCTTGATTTCCTCTATATATGCTTCGTTGCTCTCTCTCCAGTCGGTATAGTCCACCTCCTTGTCTTTTAGGCATGAGGGAAGAGCTAAAAGGAGCAGACCCGCAAGGGTGAAGATACTCTTTTTCATTTCGTTGATTTCAAAATTCCACTTTGGGAGCCTTCTCCGCTCCGGCTTCTGCCTTAAACTGAGGCTTCTCTTTAAAGCCGAACCATCCGGCATAGATATTCGTAGGGAAAGACTTAATGGAGGTGTTATACTCTTTAACGGCTTGAGTATATCTACGGCGCTCAGTGGATATACGGTTTTCAGTACCCTCAAGTTGAGTCTGAAGGTTCATGAAATTTTCGTTAGCCTTGAGCTCGGGATAAGCTTCAGAAACAGAGAGAAGAGATTTGAGGGCCTGCGAGAGTTCCCCCTGAGCCTGCTGATATTTCTCAAGGGTCTGCTCATCAAGATTGTCAGCTGAGATGGTGATGCTTCCTACTTTCGCTCTTGCTTCAGTGACTTTCTCAAGGGTACTGCTTTCGTGTGTGGCATAGCCCTTTACGGTACTCACAAGATTGGGGATGAGGTCGGCCCTGCGCTGATATTGATTTTCAACGTTGCTCCAGGCCTCATCTACCGTCTGCTGCTTCTCCACAAGCGAATTATAGTTGCAGGAAGTGAGACAGGGAAGCAGAGCTGCAAGGCAGACTATTCTGAAGATGATTTTTTTCATTGTAAAGAGTGTTTTATAGGAGTTTTTTGAGAAGACTGTTCAGGCTCACCTCTTCCGACAATATCTTCTCAAGGTCATCTACGCTGACACGCGACTGCTCCATTGTGTCGCGATGGCGCAGGGTGACAGTGTTGTCCTCGAGCGTCTGATGGTCTACGGTGATGCAATAGGGAGTTCCTATGGCGTCCTGACGGCGATATCTCTTGCCAATAGAGTCTTTCTCATCATAGTTGCAAGTAAAATCGAAGCGCAGTCTATGCTGAATTTCTCTTGCCTTGTCAGGGAGTCCGTCTTTTCTTACGAGCGGAAGGACTGCGCATTTCACCGGAGCGAGAGGTGCCGGGAAATGAAGCACTACGCGGGAGTCACCATTGCCCAAATCCTGTTCATCATAGCAGGAGCAGAAGACAGACAGGAACATTCTGTCTACGCCGATAGAGGTCTCAATGACGTAGGGGACATAGCTTTTGTTGAGCTCAGGGTCAAAATACTGAATCTTTTTGCCTGAGAACTTCTCGTGTTGAGAGAGGTCAAAATCAGTACGGGAGTGAATACCCTCGACCTCCTTGAATCCGAAAGGCATACGGAACTCAATGTCGGTAGCGGCATTAGCATAGTGAGCGAGCTTTTCGTGGTCGTGAAATCTGTATTTATCATCTCCCAGACCGAGAGCCTTATGCCATTTAAGACGGGTCTGTCGCCAATAGTCAAAATACTTAAGTTCTTCGCCGGGACGTACGAAAAATTGCATCTCCATCTGCTCAAACTCCCTCATGCGGAAGATGAACTGGCGGGCCACAATCTCATTGCGGAATGCTTTGCCTATCTGAGCGATACCGAAAGGAAGTTTCATGCGGCCGGTCTTCTGCACATTCAGATAATTGACAAAGATGCCCTGCGCTGTCTCCGGACGTAGGTATACATCCATAGCGCCGTCGGCCGTAGATCCCATCTCTGTTTTAAACATGAGGTTGAACTGACGCACATCGGTCCAGTTGCGAGTACCGCTTATAGGGTCAACTATCTCATAGTCAAGAATAATCTGCTTTAGCTCCTGAAGGTCATTGTTGTTCATGGCCTCGGAATACCGCGCGTGCAATTCGTCGCGCTTACGCACATTCTCCAGCACGCGAGGATTTGTCTGGCAGAACATCTCGCGGTCAAAGCTCTCTCCGAAACGCTTGGCTGCCTTGGCGCATTCCTTTTCGATTTTTTCATCGAACTTCGCCACGGCATCCTCGATGAGCACGTCGGCACGATAACGCTTCTTGGAGTCTTTATTGTCAATCAGAGGGTCGTTGAAGGCATCTACGTGTCCGGATGCTTTCCAGATGGTGGGATGCATGAAGATAGCCGAGTCAATGCCGACAATATTGTCATGAAGCATTGTCATGGCCTCCCACCAGTATCTTTTGATATTATTTTTAAGCTCTACGCCGTTCTGTCCATAGTCATAGACGGCTGAGAGACCGTCATATATTTCACTTGACTGGAATACGAAACCATACTCCTTGGCGTGTGCGATTATCGTTTTGAAGACATCTTCCTGTTTTGCCATAATTGTAGTGCGTAAGTTTTAAATTCAAAAACTCTCTAAAAATTAAACGATAAGCGTAAGATAAAAACTCTTGTACTATAAAACTTGTCCTTTTAGGATAATATTCCGTTGTAGTTCAGTCAGATATGCTTATATCTTCGTTCGCCACGCCGCGAAATTATCACCTTAATAACTTCGTTATATATGTACATTAATTTTATCACTTACTTATAAATTCATAATTTTCCGAGAAACGGGTAGTGGTATTAGCATCAAGAGTCTGAGCCGGGAGTGGATATTTCATAATTACCAGCACCGGAAAAGAATATCTTTATGGGGTGCTTGGTAAGAGAGAATCACCTCTAAGACCCATGCCGACAGGCCCTCTTAATCAATATACAAAATTAGTAAAATATATTGACCTGAGCAATAATGCAGACAAAAATCTGAAATAGAGCCTGCAAAGAGTATGTCTCAGCAGAATGAAGGATGATATTATGGGGGCTTACCTTCGTCTAATCCTAACAAAACTTCAGAGGGGATATCTAACAAAACCTAAGAGGTGATGCGTCATAATAGCCTCTCTTCGGTGTTTTATGATCCATTCGGCTTCCGCCACATGCGTCGGGATGCTCCCTTGAGTCTAACGCTCAGGGTGTTGCCTTGTGTCAATCCTAACAAAACCTCAGAGGGTGTGTCAAAATTCAAAATTTTGACACACCCTCTATACTTTTAAGGTGTCGCAGTCAAAACTGCGTTATAAATCTTAAACACAAGTGCAACTCTTACTTGAGAGCAGCCTGTACTGCATCGTTAGGCACCATCTCCTCTTTAAAGCAGTAAGCTCCGGTCTTGGGAGATTTCTCCATCTTGATGACTTTGCTGTAGGTGCGTCCTTCACCTTTCTGAAGCGACGCGACGGTTTTTTTTGCCATATCTCAGAGTGCTTTATTTGATTTCTTTGTGGATGGTCATTTTCTTGAGAATCGGGTTGTATTTCTTCAACTCGAGACGTTCAGTAGTGTTTTTGCGGTTTTTGGTAGTGATGTAGCGAGACATACCGGGCATGCCGCTTGCCTTGTGTTCGGTGCATTCAAGAATAACCTGCACTCTGTTTCCTTTCGCTTTCTTAGCCATAATATAGAGGATGAGAGATATTAAAGAGAAACGATAGTGATGTCTTTATAATCGATGTTGCCTTCTGCTTCAGCTTTTTTGAGAGCTGCGTTGAGGCCGATTTTGTTGATTGTGCGGAGGGCACGTGCGCTCACGCGGAGTTCAATCCACATATCCTGCTCCACCCAATAGAATTTTTTGCGGTGAAGGTTGATTTTGAATTTACGCTTGGTGCGACGCTTGGAGTGGGAAACGTTGTTGCCCACTGAAGCCTTCTTGCCGGTTATCTGACAAACTTTTGACATGGCTGTTGTCTTTAATTCTTAAAAATTAAACCTTTTATCTACGTTTTGAGGCCGCCATCTCAGTTCTCATATCAATGCGGAGCGCATCTTTTTCCGCATCTTTACAGGAGGTGCCTTCAAAATTCGGTGCAAAGTTACTAAAAAAAATCTTTACCCACAAGTTTTTCTTGTGTTTTTTTATTTTATTTTCTGCAATTTTTCGGGAGTTTCGCTCTATTATAGCTTTCTCAGTGGCGATTTATTCATCATAAAAGTCATCCTGAAGCACGTAGTTATTGCGTAGGAGTTTGATAAGCATGACGATGCCGTGATTTGTGGCACTTTCGATTACCTCCTGACGTGAGCCTTTGAAGTGGATGCATTCGCTCACGATCTGGTCTCGGCATTTTACTGCTATCCATACTGTTCCCACAGGTTTGTAGCGGGTGCCCCCGTCGGGACCCGCTATTCCGGTGGTGGCTATCGCACAGTCGCTGCGCATGAGTCTTGCCACTCCTCTTGCCATTGAGATGGCTACAGGCTGGCTTACGGCTCCGTGAGTGGCTATTTCCCTGCGAGGCACTTTCAGCACGTCTGCCTTAACATCATTGCTATAGCTTACTACCGAGCCGAGAAAATAGGCTGAAGATCCGGGAATCTGAGTGATGCGGTGAGCCAGATTTCCGCCTGTGCAGCTTTCGGCGCAAGCTATGGTAAGGTCTCGCTCGGTAAGCAGCTCTCCGAGCACCTGACTGACAGACTTGTCTTCACGGGAGACAATCTCTTCAGAGAAGATGTCGTTGAGGTTTTGATGAAATTTGTTCATCTGGAAGCGTAGAAGTTCCACTCCGGAGTCCATTCCCGTAAGGGTGATTTTGGTCACCAGATTAGAGTTGTCTATCGTGATTTTTACAAAATCAGGGAGTTGAGACTCAAAATGGCGCATGACGTTGGCCAGTTCCTGCTTAGTATAACCGTATATCACCACGTGGCGAGTCTCGGTATGGCTCGCATCGGTCTTTCTCTTTTTGGGTTTCTGTATGCTCATTTTCCGGATGTGCAAATTCTGTGAATATCTATATCTATAACAACAGATAGGGTCAAATAGTTACTCGGGCGTAGGGGGGTAGGTCGAGAGAAGCGCGCTGGCCGTCTCTATATGCAAACATGCCGGCGATAGCCACCATTGCGGCATTGTCGGTTGTGAATTTCCGAGGTGGTATCCATGCGCGTATTCCTTTATCCCTGCAGAATTCTTCTATAGCTTTTCTCACGCCTGAGTTAGCTGACACTCCTCCGCCGATGGCGAGCTCCTTTACCGGATGCTGACTGACGGCTTTCTCGAGTTTTGAGAGCAGTATATCGATTATAGTTTTCTGAAGTGAGGCTGCGAGGTCGGCTCGGTTTTTTTCAATAAATTCAGGATCTTTTTTCAGATTGTCTCTAAGAGTGTAGAGGAATGAGGTCTTCAGTCCGGAGAAGGAATAATCGAGTCCGGGGATGTTGGGCTTGCTGAATTTAAATGCTGAGGGATCACCTTCGGCAGCGAGTCGGTCTATGTGAGGACCGCCGGGATAGGGAAGTCCCATCACCTTGGCGCATTTGTCAAATGCTTCTCCGGCTGCATCGTCAATGGTCTGTCCGAGTATCTCCATTTCGAAGGGGGATTTGACGAGAACTATCTGGGAGTTGCCTCCTGAAATGAGCAGACAAATAAAAGGGAAAGAGGGGGTCTCGTCTTCCGGCTTTTCCTTAATGAAATGAGAGAGGACGTGTCCGTGAAGATGATTGACGTCGATGAGAGGAGCCCGGAGTGCTATAGAGAGTCCTTTGGCAAAGGAGGTGCCGACAAGCAGCGAACCGAGAAGACCCGGACCGCGGGTAAAGGCGATGGCGGAAATATCATTTTTGTCAATTCCGGCCAGGCGAATTGCTTCGCTGACCACGGGCACAATGTTTTGCTGATGGGCGCGCGAGGCAAGCTCGGGCACTACGCCCCCATAGTTTTCGTGTACACTCTGCGAGGCTATGACGTTTGAGAGCAGCACACCATCTCGAATTACGGCGGCTGAGGTGTCGTCGCAAGAGGATTCTATGCCAAGTATTATTTCACTCATTAAGTTCTAAATTTACTCATAAAATTTATCTATTCCTTTTTGTCAGCGTCCATCTTTTTATGGAGATATTTTTTTCTAAGTCTTTTTATCCAGCTGAGAGGATCGTCAAAGTCACGTCTGAGGACGACTCCGACGCCCTGAGTGGTGAGGGCTGACTTGAGGTAATAGTTCTGGTCGTTAAAGTGATTGTAGGCTTTAAGTCGCAGGTTTCCGCTTCTGTTAAGGAGATATTCTATGTCGAAATCGCCTACGAAAGTGGTGTTGGAAGTGGAGCGGTCGCGATAGCCGAGATTGCCGTTGACAAGCAGGCGGTTATTGAAGAGACGGGACGCTATGGTCACGTCTACCTCCATGTCGCTGAAATCACCTTTATCCGTGCGGAAAGAAGGGGCAATGGTCCAACGGTCGGAAAGCGCTCCGAGGATGTTGGAGATTTGAGAAGAGATAGTAGATGAGGCCACAGAAGCAAATTCGCTTCCTCCGTTGGAGTTGGATCCGGAGCTGGTGAAATCCGGCGTATAGAAACGATTCAGAGCGAGAAGATAGATCACCTGTCTGCTCATCATATCGTCGGTGGAAATGATGGATTTGACCTTTCTCTCAACATCGGAGTTTACGGTGGGGAGGGCAATGTCAAAGCTAATCTCCGGAGAGTCTATCTCACCCTTGACGAGGAGCAGAGCTTCTACGGGCACATTGGTTCGGTTCAGGTCTCTGTCAGAGGCGAAGCTTGGGTCGAGTTCTGTAAGGTTAGTGTTGACCCTGTAGGCTGCCGTGATGTCAAGAATAGCCTGCAGGGGGTCACCATTGAAAGTCACTGAGCTTCCCGGGCGGATAAGAAAATCTTTTAAAATGAGGTCTTGCAGGGTGAAGTTATACATGCCCTCAGAGACTATGTATTTGCCATACATAGTCATCTCGTCGCTGAACGAAGAGTAGCCTATCTGCATAGCACCCTCTCCGTGAGCCCTTATCTTGTCGCCGGCCACCGGATCCATGATAAGATTGATACTTGCCTGCGGAGTAATTGTAGCGCGGAGGTCAAGAATGAAATCTGAGGGAGGGGCTTCCATCGCTTCCACCCGCTTGTTGAAAGCCTTTATGAAATCGGGAATAGTGTCGGGCCGGTTTTTCTCAGCCTCCTCCTTTCTCCGGTCGGTAAAGGAAAGGAATCTGTAGTCGTCGGCGGCCTCATTGTCATTAAGAACAAAGGTGAAGTCGGAGCCAGGCGTAGTGGTCATGTCAACAAGAATGCTGACAAGCCCCGGTTTCCCTTCGATGGCGGCTGAACCGTTTCCGAATATCCTGCCATACCAGTCCGGATTAAACCGGGCGTCTGTATCGTAGCACAGCAGATGGTGAGCGTCGCGGAGTTTAAATTCAAAAACTGGGTCGTGGAAATAGCGATGTTTCAGCCATCCCGAGAAGACCGCTGAGTTGCCAAAGCGGTCATAGAGCTTGAAATCGGGAATTATGATATGGCCGGGATTCAGAATGACGGAATCTGAGCCTGAATAATAGGTATTTGTGTAATCAAGCTTCATGGAAATTGTGTCGGCAAAGAGTCGGCCTACGAGGTCAATGTCGCTGAAAGTGCCATAGAGTTTGGCTTTTCCGGATGCGAGTCCTGAAACGTCAGAGGAGAAAGCGGCCATGAATGGCTGCAGGAAACGGATGTTGACCTTATCGGCGTCCAGATCGAAGCTGAGGGAGTCTCTTGTCACCCAGATGCCTCCGTCGATTACAGTTTTGTGAAGCGACTCGTTGAGGATGTCGCCGCGGATCGCCACCTTTTTGTTTTTATGATCCCAGCTGCTCTTCAGGTCGGCATTACCGAGAACGGCGCCATTGTAGGAGAGATTTTTCACGAAGAGTCCGTCTGTAAACGCTCTCGGAAGAGGAGAGAAGGCGGCGCAGGCCTTTACTTTTCCGGTGGCAGTTCCGCCGAAGGTGACATAATTGATATTGAGAGTCTCGAAAATATAATCAAGGTCTATGCCGGAGAGAGAGATGGCCAGAGTGTCGAGCGGTGATGCTGAGGCTTTGCCGTTGATGTCCACATACTGCGCGCCGTGACTGACGCGGAGATTATCCACCGTAATGAGTTTATCGTAATAATTGACTTTGGCCGGCTCCACCATCCAGGTAGCATCGTTGACATGAAAGACTCCGGGCTTGATTTCAGCCTCTACGTCGAGGTGTCCGGAATCGGGGTTGCGGGAGAGGGTGCCCTGGAGTGACACTTTACCGTCGTATGCCTTCGGTCGATTCAATTTCCATCCGATGTCTGTGGATATTACGTCATCAATGGCCGTGGCGGCGAGGTTTAGAGCCACTTCTCCATTCTTATTGGGAAGCCCTGCGCTGAGGAGAAGAGAAGCGCTGTGGAGAGGATCATTGAGCAGTCCTTTAAGCGAGATGTCGCGTATAAGCTTGTTCTTACCCTGCTGCAGATACGGGATGTCGACATTCAGATCGGCAGTTCCGAGATCGCCGTCAAATCCCATTCTGACAGGCACATCGGTGAGCAGCCTTACCGGGAGATTAAAAAACTCCGTGAGCGTATTGTCGTTCTTTATATTGACCGTCAGGTCAAAATTCTGTCCGTCCAATGAAGGGAGGGTAGCGGGAGGGACGATTAGAGAGGGGAAAGCCTTGGAGAGCATAGTGCGGAAGATGAGAGGGAGCTTTCCGGGAGAAAAATGTCCCGTCATAGCCGCTGTGATAAAGTCCGAAGAGAGGTTTATGTCTCTTACGCCTGAGTCCTCGTTAACGTCGGAATGAAGGCTGATATAGGGAATGCTTAATTCTCGCTCATCATTCAAGACCATCCTGAGGTCGTCAGCCTCAAGAAATCCGCGTAGATCGTCATTACCGATAAGAGAAATATCAGTGCGAAGAGAGCCATGAAATGAGCTGAAAGGCATTTTGCCAACCGGGATTATTCCGGTGGGAATAAGTCTGTCTATATCAATATTGGCGGCTATATGTTTGCTTGCTTCCCGGAGCGTGAGATCAATCTGCGCATCCGCGGAGGCTGCGGGATCGTCGATGGAGAAAACGCCGGAGATGCTCTCTCCGTCCTTCTCTGCATCGAAATGAATATTGGTCAGTGTGTTTCCTTTATATTCTATAAAAGGAATGTCGGCCACAGCGTAGCCTTCAGGTTTCCCGTTAAGAATCCTCATGTCGGCTTCGGCTGTCAATATCACCTTTCCGAGTCCGCTTTCCGGGAGGAGTCCGCTTAAGTTAAAACTTTCAGTGGCCACCTTCCCCTTAATGGCAATATTCTTTTTGTCTGCGATGTTGCAAACGGCATCCATATTCAACTGTCCGATTCCGGCGCCCAGCAGCCCTTTGAATCCGATGTTGTCAGCCACATAGCTTGCAGAGGCATCCAGACGCAATTCGCCAAGCGCCGCAAGCATACGATTAGTCTGCGTGGGCAGCGGTGAAAGGTTATTGATGATTTTGGTCATCTCATCAGCATCTACATATAGCCTCAGCCGGGGGAGTCTCACTTCCGGCTTGCCCCTTTCGGCGCCAGCGATATAGCTTCCCGTGAGATTGATGTGGATTTTGTCGTTGGCTGTGCTGACTAAAAGCTGCTCAATGGAAACGTTCTCTTTGGATCCGGCCGCTTTCAGGGATAGCTGTAGAGGCTGGGTGAATGATGAGAGAGCGGGTAAAAATGGGGAAAAATCTGAAAGAGTGACCTTATTATTGGAAAGAGAGATCGAGTGTCGGCCATTGACGATAGCATCTCCGATTTCATTCATGGAGGAGAACTGCAGCGAGATGTCAGAGGGGGAGAGGGAAGTGCCGGGCAGGTTGATGTGCAGGTCGCTGACTTCGAGGACGTTCTGAGTGAGAAGAGCCTTTAGAGAGAGTCTGTCAAGCCTGAACCCGCTTTTTTCTTCCATAGAGAGCCGGCGCAGATCAATTCTGTATTCATCATTACTGACCCTGGGGAGGGTAAGGTCAAGGCAGAGATTAGATATACTGAGATGATTGAAGTCCATTCGTCCCGGCTGGCGCAGGCGAGTTTTCCATTCACGGTCGAAAGTGGCTGAAAGTCTTCTGATTACTACATTTCGGATTTTCAGATCGAACTTTGTGGGGGGCTTGCCGGGCTCCTTCGGTTTGAAGGTGTCTATAATGAACTGAATATTTAGAGGCTCACCCTCAGCTTTTTGCGAGATAGCGGCGTGGAAATCGAGGATTTCAGCGTAAGTGATGATGATTTTCCTCTGAAAGATGAGGTCAGACAGAGATATTCCGGCCCCTATTTTTGCAGCTCTTACACACTCTTTACCATCAGGAGAGGGGATGCGCACATCGTCAATTATAATCTGACTGAATGGCGAGATAGAGAGATTACCTATGCTGACTTCGGAGTGGAAAAGAGACGACAGCTCCTTCTCCGCAATGCCCTTAATGCGAGACTGGACAAAAGGAAGCGAGAGAGCGATATAGAGAGCCACGTAAAGGGAGACGGCCAGAAGTATGGCAGAGAAAAGTATGCTCCTCAGGACTCTATATGACTCTTTAAAGAAACTCATTAATAACTACAATCAGCCTGCAAAGTTACAAATTTTTCCTCTCTCTCACAACCTTGCATTTACACTTCGGCCCCGGAAAGTAGCGTCCGCCGCGCACCTCTATACGCTGGGAAAGCACGAGAGTGCGAAGGGCATCAGCTATTGCCTCCTTATGCGCTCCCTTAACCAATTTGAGATCGGCAGCCATGAGACCGTCCGGTTGGGAAGCGATGATATTCTCCATAAACATTTCGGTCTTCTCAGGATCAGGCTTAGCGGAGGGAGAGCGGTGTCTTCTGCACACGTCGCAGGAACCGCAGGCTCCTGAGCCCTCCTCACCGAAATATTCCAGCACACGCTCCACACGGCATTTTTCCCCATTGAAAGCGTAGTCTATCATAGCCTCTGTGCGCTGCGATATATTTTCGAGGCGTTCTTCGTAGACCGTTTTAGGGATTTTGATATACCTTGTTTCCTCACGAGCGGTGGGGAAATGGATATATGGCATTCTCCGCCGAGGGATGTAGGAAAGCACACCCGCCCTTGAAAGTTCCAGCAGACCCTCATATACCCTTCGGTTGGAGATGGAGAGCTCGTGGGCTATCACTTCCTCTTCTATATAAGCATAATCGGTGAAAAGGCCGGTGTAAAGACGCAGGATTTTTGTAAGTATCATCTCGGCGTCCGGCGAAAGACCGCTGACATTATATAGCTCCTCACGGCTGATGGTAAGGAGAAGCCTGCTCTTCATGGTAATCTCTTCGAGAAAAGTGATAAGGCCTGACTGGGAGAGCAGTCTTAGAGAATGGCGGACAAAATCATCCTTATATCCGAAGATTTTGCAGAATTTCGCTAATTCAAACTCAAACAGTTTCTCATATCCCTCGCCGATGCTTACGTTAAGAAAAGTGCATAAGAGTTCGTAAACGCGCTTGACATCCTCTCTTGGGGGAAACATTTCAGAGACCCGACGTCTGAGAATAGCCTTATCGCGCGTTCCTGCGAGCAGCACAGCGAAAGAGTTCTTCCTATCCCGCCCGGCTCTTCCCGCTTCCTGATAATACTCTTCGAGGGAAGAGGGCATATCGTGGTGGATGACGAGCCTCACGTCGGGCTTGTCAATCCCCATCCCGAAAGCATTGGTGGCCACCATGACGCGCACTTTGCCCTCCATCCATTCGTTCTGATTGGCGGCCTTAGACTGAGAATCCATACCTGCATGATAGGGTAGAGCCGTAAATCCCTGAGAGCGCAGCAATTCCGACAAATCACGAGTGCGCCGGCGGCTTCTGACGTAGACAATGGCCGAGCCCTCCGTGCTGCGGAGAATGTGGAGCATTTCTTGAGTTTTGTCCTGAGTAGGCCTGACGATATAGCTGATATTGCTCCGGGAGAATCCGGTACGGAAGACGCGAGGGTGAGACATTCCGGTCTTTTCGCAGATGTCTTGCAGCACGCGAGGAGTCGCCGTGGCGGTCAGGGCGAGCATCGGTCGCCCCGGAAGAAGCTGTCTGAGTGATGCTATATTCAGATAGTCCGGGCGGAAATCGTAACCCCATTGAGAGACACAGTGGGCTTCGTCGATGACGATACGCGCAACGTTTAGGTGAAGAAGTTCGGCGCGGAAACGTTCGTTGCGGAGCCTTTCGGGTGAACAGTAAAGAAAACGGGCTCTACCGTTAGTGAGCAGATCCCAGGATTGGCGCCATTCCGCCGAAGACATTCCGCCATAAATATAGACAGCCTTGACATGGCGTTTTCTAAGGGAGTCCACTTGATCTTTCATCAAGGAGATGAGCGGAGTGATGACCAAAGTAAGCCCGTCGGCATAAATGCCCGGCACCTGGAAAGTGATAGACTTTCCGCCTCCGGTGGGCATCAGTCCTACCGTGTCGTGACCATTTAGAAACGAGGAAATAATTTCCTCCTGCATGGGTCTGAAAGCGTCATGCCCCCAATGCTTTTTGAGCACTTGGAGGAGTCCTTGACGCAGAGCGCTCTCAGCGGCTTGGCTCATGAGTGGTCGGAAAGTCTGATATCTTTAATCATGAGCTGGATGGAGTCGCCTCTGCGAGTGCTGCTTGTCTGCTCGATGGTGTAGCAGATGTCTATTGGCTTATGGGCGTGGATATGCTCGAAATATGGAGCCATATTAAAGGCGATAGCATTAATGACTCGGCTCGTGCTGTTGTCTTCAAGCTCAAGTTTGATGTGTTCGAGATTTTTCCCTACGAGCTTGCTCGTGCCGAAGTCTATTACTCCTCTTGAGCAGAAAACCGGCTTCTGATTTCCGGGGCCGTAAGGGTCAAACTTTTTCAGCCAGCTGACGAGTTCCGGAGTGATGTCGGCAAAAGAGATGACCGAATCAATCTCTATCTGTGGAGATAGCTGATTAGGTTGAATGTGGGAGGCCACGTATTCTTCGAAGCGTTCCGTAAACTGAGGGATATTTTCCTCCTTAAGCGAGAGCCCGACGGCGTAAGTGTGTCCTCCGAAATTCTCAAGCAGATCGCGAGTGGAGTTGACTGCACTGTAAATATCGAAGCCTTGAACGGAGCGAGAAGAGCCGGTGGCCAGCCCGTTGCTGAAAGTGAGCACCACGGAGGGTTTGTAGTAAAGTTCAGTGAGGCGAGAGGCTACAATGCCTATGATGCCTTTATGCCAGTCTTTATTATAGACTACAATAGACTTCTTGCCGTGGACTATATTGATATTATGCTCCACAAGCGCATTGGCTTCATCGGTGATTCTCTTGTCAAGCTCTTTGCGGTCTCTGTTATACTGGTCGATGTCTTTGCCCTTCTCGTAAGCGTCATGGAGATCTCTGCAGACGAGGAGGTCGACGGCTTCAATGCCACTCTGCATTCTGCCGGAGGCATTGATTCTGGGGCCGATTTTGAAGATTACGTCCGATATGGTGATAGTCTTGTTGGTGAGTTTGCAGAGTCGGATTATGGAGCGCAGGCCGAGATTGGGGTTAGAGTTGATTCTTTTGAGGCCATATTGAGCCATAACGCGGTTTTCACCCACTATAGGGACAATATCGGCGGCTATGCTTACGGCCACGAGGTCAAGAAGAGACTCCAGCTCATTATGGTTAGTGAGCCCGTTGCTCATGGCAAACGCTTGCATGAATTTGAAGCCAACGCCACAGCCACTGAGGTGAGGGCAGGGATATGTGGAGCCGGGAAGTTTGGGGTTAAGGATTGCTACAGCCGGGGGGAGCACTTCGTCAGGGACGTGGTGATCGCAGATTATGAAATCGATGCCTTGCTCCTTGGCGTATGCTATTTCCTCTACCGCCTTGATGCCGCAGTCGAGCACGATGATAAGCTTGACGTCATTCTCCTTGGCGTAGTCAATGCTTTTGCGGGAAATGCCGTATCCTTCCTCATAGCGTGTAGGGATATAATACTCAATGTTGCTATAATAATTTTGCAGATACTTATAGACGAGAGCTACGGCAGTGACTCCATCCACGTCATAGTCGCCATAGATCATAATTCTCTGTTTGGCTCCCATAGCGGCGTTCAGGCGATTGACGGCCTTTTCCATGTCTTTCATCAGGAAAGGGTCGTGAAGGTCGTCAATGGTAGGAGAAAAGAATTTGCGAGCCTCTTCCGGAGACTCGACCCCTCTACGTATCAATAATTCAGCCACACATTTATGTCCTCCGCATTCAGGCAGGATGTCTTTTGCCAGATCTGCCTGATCTTGAGTGAGTGGCTGATAGTTCCATTTGTTAGTCATCGATAGAAAGTGTCGCGGATCGGAGGTTAAGGTAGCTGTCTTAGAGTCTGCATATCATTAAACTTCTCATTTGCTTAATGAAACATGCTCTGCGAGCAGCTGGGACTCCGTCCATGTGTGGAAAAAAGTAAAACAATAGGCGACACAGGGCGACTGGCGCTAATAATGCAGAAGTCGCTCAAAGCGCATGGCCGCTGAGGGGAAAACCGGTCCATGAAGGCGTCTCGCCGACGAAAAGCCGGGCTGTCCGGCAGAAAAAATCGTCCCGAGGAATAGAGTATGCAAAATTACTAAAAAAAAACGGTAATTACAAGTACTTTTGATAATATACCTAAATCATGGAATCGTAAGCGCCGGAATTGATATTGGATGATGGATAGGGGTGTGGTGTGTAAGGTGTTGATAATTATGTGTTTACTGCATTGTGGAATGGCATGAAGATGCGGAGTCTGGAAAAAAGTGAAAAAATAATAGGGGAAATATTTGGAGAATTAAGAAAATGATTGTAACTTTGCAGCGTAATTGACGGGGCATTAGCTCATCTGGCTAGAGCGTTTGACTGGCAGTCAAGAGGTGACCAGTTCGAGTCTGGTATGCTCCACTCCCCCAATCCACTTCCCCAAAGCGGCTGTAGGCATCCCTCCTGCAGTCGCTTATTTCGTAAAGCTCGTCGGGAGGATACCCTCCGGCGCAGTGGGGATATATATGTGGCTAAAGGATAATGTTTCCGAATGCCTTCCAAGCGAGTGTTTGAATTTAGACCCTGTCCCACCAGAATTGTTAACATCCGGGTTAAACACTCTCTAAAAATCCGGATAGTAGTAACATTCATGATAATTTCGTTTTTTTTATCCGTATCGACAGGGTGCAGATTTTGAATACTCATGAAAAATTTGTAACTTTGTATGAGAATTCATTATTGTCTGCCGCAGGTGTGGCGTCAGTCGCGTCAGGTTCGGATAGCTATAACTAATAAGGATTCTTAATTGAAATCATTGCTGCTCAGATGACTAAGAAGTTTTTAATGATTCCCGAAGAGAATGACGGAACCAGAAATATAGGGGCCTCCCGCCATTCGCAGGGAGGGATTGTCGGCAGACGTGATTCCGTCTTGGAATATAATAAAGAGGAGAGAGGCGAAGGAACTCAGAATGCTGAGCTCCCGGAGAATGAAGAATTGCAGCCAAGGCCGAAGAAGAGGCGTTATCATTCACCCTGGAGCATCTTTATAAGACTGTTTTATTCCCCGCTCACCGGCTGGAAGCAGCTGAAAAATAGTGCATATTCGCCGGACAGGACAGCCTCGAAAGTATTTTATCCGCTTGTAGCGTTGGCCTCTCTGGGCCAGTTTGCCTCTAAGATTTATTATCCTTCACAATCTCTGGGCTACCTGCTGCAGAGCGCTGTCGGCATTTTCATCTCCTTCTTCATAGGATATTTTCTTGTAGTAGTGCTATGCCGGTCTTTTCTGCCTGCAGATGCCAAAACAAAAATAGACACTCCTTACGGCAGAAAGTGGCTTCAGTATCTGATGGCTACGCTCACGCTCTTCTTTACCATTTATGAATTATGCCCTGTGCTCGAGCCCTTGCTCGTTTTTGCTCCTATATTTACGGTCTATCTTGCGCTCAGGGGTGTTAGATTCCTGCGCATCAAGGAGGCCTCGGATAATCTTGTAGGCTGGACAGTCGGGCTTCTCTGCATAGTCATTCCATACGGCATATATTATGTGTTTGACGCAATAATGCCCACGGCGCAGTGATATTAAGAACTCAATTAATCTTCTATAAAGATAATCAAAGACACGGAAAATGAATGCAAGCCAAGTAAACATCAAAAATCGCCGGGCCACTTTTGACTACGAGATAACTGACCGCTACACGGCGGGCATCGTGCTCACCGGAACTGAGATAAAATCTATCCGTGCGGGAAAGGCTTCACTGGCCGATACCTATTGTCTGATAGAGGATGGTGAAGTGTGGGTCAAAGGGATGTACATAGCGGAATATTTCTATGGCTCATATAACAATCACGCAGCAAGGCGCGATCGTAAGCTTCTTCTTACAAAAAAGGAGATCGCCAAGCTTGAGAAAGAGTGTCAGCAGCCCGGCTACACTGTGGTGCCTCTCCGCCTCTTCATTAGCGAGAGAGGATATGCCAAGCTTGTTATCGGCGTGGCACGAGGCAAAAAGCAGTTTGACAAGAGGCAGAGCATCAAGGAGCGTGAAGATAAGCGCAATCTTGACCGCCTCATAAAGTCGCATTGATGATGAGTAAACATACTCGTAATAAACGTATTAAACCAAACAGATATAATGGCAGCACAGGCTTGTAAGAGAGAAATCATCTCACTTGCGTAGCGTAGTTTGCCTGACAGGTAATTCCTGAAAACACTTTAAAGCAGATGGAACAAATCAAGCATGAGTGTGGCGTAGCAATGATAAGACTGCTCAAGCCGCTTGAGTATTATAAAGAGAAATATGGCTCAGATCTTTATGCCCTTAACAAGCTCTATCTTATGATGGAGAAGGAGCACAACAGAGGTCAGGAGGGTGCCGGTATCGGTGCTGTAAAGCTCGACGTGCCCCCGGGAAGGGAGTATATCTTCCGTGAAAGAGCCGAGGGTTCGGATGCCATTCAGAAAATCTTCGCATCGGTGCGCACTCAGATTGATGAGGCAAGAAATCAGGATGACAGACAGCCCCCCTTTATCGGTGAGGCTTATATGGGTCATCTAAGATATTCCACCACCGGTCGCTCAGGAATTAGCTTTGTGCATCCATTTATGCGCAGAAACAACTGGAGCGCGAGAAACCTTCTGCTCTGCGGCAATTTCAATATGACCAACGTAGATGAAATCTTCAATGATATAATATCTACAGGCCAGCATCCACGACTTTATGCCGACACATTTATTCTGCTGGAGCAGATGGGCCATGCTCTTGATAGGGAGAATGAACGTCTCTTCAATAAGCACAAGGGGGATAATCTTCACGGACTTGAGCTTTCGAAAGCCATAGCAAGGGATATTAATGTGGCTAACGTCCTGAAAAGATGTGCCCCCACCTGGGACGGCGGATATGTAATCTGCGGTATAGTAGGTAATGGCGACCTCTTTGCCATGCGTGACCCGAAGGGGATTCGCCCATGCTTCTATTATGCTGACGATGAAGTAGTGGTCATTGCCTCGGAGCGCCCGGTGATTCAGACAGCATTCAACCTTAAGACAGAGGAGGTGAAGGAACTCACTCCTGGAAAAGCGCTTATAGTAGACCGTGATTCTTCATGGCGCATTGAAGAGATTCTGCCTGAGGGTGCCAACTGCAAATGTGCTTTTGAGAGAATCTATTTCTCGCGTGGCAGTGACCGTGACATATATAATGAGCGCAAGCATCTCGGACGTGAACTTGTGGATAGCGTAATGCGCGCTATCGACTATAATATAGATGATGCAGTCTTCTCCTTCATCCCAAATACTGCAGAGGTGGCTTTCTATGGTCTTACCGAAGAGTTTGAGAAGAGACTCATAGCAATGAAGATAGGAAAACTGCAGCAACTCTCCGCTGAAGGCAAAATGACGCCGCTGGCTATTGAAGAGGTGCTCAAGCATAGAGTGCGGAGAGAGAAAGTGGCTCTCAAGGATATAAAACTGCGCACGTTTATTGCTGAGGGTGAAAGCCGAGATGACCTTGCAGCCCACGTCTATGACATTACATACGGCACGATACGTCCCGGCATCGACTCGCTCGTAGTGATAGATGACAGCATCGTGAGAGGTACCACTCTGAAGCAGTCGATTATTCGCATCCTTGACAGGCTTGAGCCCAAAAAGATAGTCATCGTGTCGAGCTCGCCTCAAGTGCGCTTCCCCGACTGTTATGGCATAGATATGAGCCGTATGGGCGAGTTTATCGCCTTCAGAGCTGCCATGGCTCTGCTGCGTGAGACCGGCCGGGAAGACATCATTGATGAAGTGTATAGGAAGTGTAAGGAGCAGGAGAAGCTCCCTAAAGAGGAGATAGCCAACTACGTCAAGGAGATTTATGAGCCCTTCACGCCCGAAGAGGTCAGCAAGAAAATAGCGGAGATGCTCACACCTGCCGATACACGTTCGGAGGTAGTGATAGTCTATCAGACCATAGAGGGTATGCACAAGGCCATTCCTGATCATCCCGGCGACTGGTATTTCAGCGGCAATTATCCCACCCCCGGTGGCAACCGGCTGGTCAACAAAGCCTTCATAAACTTCTATGAGGGTCAGGAACTCAAACGTGACTAATGCGGAGGCAGCAATTATGTCAAAGCCAAGCATTCATCCCAGACCGATAGAACTTCTTGCCCCGGCCCGCGACACTAACGTGGCGCGCGAGGCGATTCTTCATGGCGCCGATGCTGTCTATATCGGCGCCAGCTCACATGGCGCCCGCCGGCAGGCTGCTAATCCACTTTCAGACATCGCTTCGCTTGTGGAGTTTGCTCATCAATACAGAGCGAAGGTATATGTGACGGTGAATACAATCATTTATGACGATGAACTGAAAAGCGTGAGGGAGTTGATTCGGCAGCTATATATCATCGGAGTCGATGCCATTATAGTGCAGGATATGGGAATATTGAGGCTTGATATCCCTCCGATAGAGCTGCATGCGAGCACTCAGTGTGATACTCGCACTCCCTCTAAAGCAAAGTTTCTTGAGGATGTGGGTTTCTCTCAAATAGTTCTTGCAAGAGAGCTGGGCTTGAAAGAGATACGCGAAATATGCGAGGCAGTCACGGTGCCCGTAGAATGTTTCGTGCATGGAGCTTTATGCGTCAGCTACAGTGGCCGATGTAATGCCTCATACGCCACAAACGGAAGAAGTGCAAACAGGGGAGAATGCAGCCAGATATGCAGGTTGCCTTTCACGCTGACCGATGCCCGAGGGAATGTTCTCGCTCGAGACAAGCATCTTCTTTCTCTTAGAGACTTCAACGCTTCACACTCCATTCATGATATGCTCGAAGCCGGCGTCTCCTCATTTAAAATAGAGGGGCGGCTGAAGGATGCCTCTTATGTGAAGAATGTTACGGCTTATTATAGAAAGCTAATCGACAAAGAGATAGCCCTTCATCCGGATAAGTATTGCCGTTCATCATGCGGCGAATCCACGCTTACTTTCTCTCCAAATCCCGAAAAAAGTTTCAATAGAGGCTTTACTGATTATTTTCTTACAGACCGCCGTCCTAACTCCATATCGTCGCCTGACACTCCCAAATCGCTGGGTGAAGAGGTAAAAGACCGAAGAAATCTTCATAACGGAGATGGTGTCTCATTTTTCAATAAGGAAGGGAAATATACAGGCGCTTACGTTAATGGACTGGCAAAAGATGGCAGTATACTTACCTCCGGAGGATTCAGGATACCCCCCGGCGTCTCTTTACGCCTTACCTATGACAAGGAGTGGGAAAAAAGGATAGAGGGGAAAACGGCGGAGAGAAAGATTGATGTTGATATCAGTCTTGATGAAAAGGGGGTGTCCGCTGCGGATGCAAGAGGCAATTTTGTGCGTATTCCTCTCGGATTGCAGCTGCAGAAGGCTGATAAACCTCAAAACCAGGAGGCCCCATTTGCGAAAACCGGCTCTACTGTTTATCGGCTGAAGCATTTCTCTTCAGAGGTGGCATATATGTTTATACCGGCATCCATGCTCACCGGCTTGCGCAGAACTGTTCTGTCTGAACTTGATGAAGCCAACAAAGCCACTTATCCTCTGAAGCTCCGCAGGGCAGAGAGGAGGGAAACGGTCTATCCGGAAAAGAGTCTGATATTCTCTGATAACGTGGCGAATCGTCTTGCGGAAGAATTCTATCGTTCGCACGGCGTGGAGCATATAGAGAAGGCAATGGAGAAGGAGAGTCCATCCCATGTCAGAAAAGGAACAAGACTGATGACGACACGCCATTGCATATTGCGCGAACTCGGCAGATGTCTTAAAAACCGTAGAAACGATGTGGCTCTTCCCCTCACACTCTCTCACGGCAAGGAGAGATATATGCTCGAGTTTGACTGCCGGAACTGCGAAATGCATCTTCTCAAATAAGAAGTAGCCCTGCCTGTTCTAAGAATAATTTGCCGGGTTTCGGGGCTAAAATGGCGATGGAGCAAACCATTTTCATGGTGGTGTGTTTTAATGATAAAAAGAGACAAAGTCTGATTCTATCGGGCTTGCCAATAAGTGAAGCCGATCGGACTTCTTAGACTGAAACTATCAAAACACACCAATATGAATTTCAATAATTTCACTATCAAATCTCAGGAGGTGATACAGAAGGCTATCGAGCTGACGCGTGAAGCGGGTCAGCAGCAGATAGAGCCTGTACATATCCTCAAAGCCATTATTTCGGAAAGTGAGACTATCGTAAATTTCGTTTTCCAGAAATTAGGAGCTAATCTTAATGTAGTCCGTAGCCAGATAGACGCCGCGATTCAGTCACTTCCCAAGGTGAGCGGCGGCGACGTCATGCTTTCTCGCGAAAGTAATGATGCGATGCAGAAGGCCGTAGACTATTCCAAGTCTATGGGTGATGAATATGTCTCCGTGGAGGCCATGATTATGGGTATCCTCCGCACCAACTGCAAAGCCTCCCAGATACTTAAAGACGCCGGTGTGACCGAGAAAGGTCTGCAGTCGGCCATAGACGAGCTTCGCAAAGGTCAGAAAGTGACAGACCAAAGCGCTGAAGAATCCTATCAGGCTCTTAGCAAATATGCCATTAACCTGAACGATAGAGCACGTAGCGGCAAGCTTGATCCCGTCATCGGTCGTGATGAGGAAATCAGACGAGTGCTTCAGATTCTTTCAAGACGTACGAAGAATAATCCGATGCTGGTGGGAGAACCGGGCACCGGTAAGACAGCCATCGCCGAGGGTCTTGCCCACCGAATAGTGAGAGGAGATGTCCCCGAAAATCTTAAGTCGAAAGTGATATACTCACTTGACATGGGTGCCCTCGTAGCAGGCGCAAAATATAAAGGTGAGTTTGAGGAGAGACTGAAAGCTATCGTCAACGAGGTCACAAAGTCTGATGGAGAAATAATTCTATTCATAGATGAGATTCACACCCTCGTGGGTGCCGGAAAGGGAGAGGGCGCTATGGATGCCGCCAATATCCTTAAGCCTGCACTGGCGCGTGGCGAACTCCGTTCTATCGGCGCCACTACGCTCGATGAGTATCAGAAATATTTTGAGAAGGACAAAGCGCTCGAACGCCGATTCCAGAAAGTCATGGTTGACGAGCCGGATGAGATGTCAGCGATATCTATTCTCCGTGGCCTGAAAGAACGCTATGAGAATCACCATAAGGTTCGCATCATGGATGAGGCCATCATTGCAGCCGTGCAGCTCTCTGTCAGATATATTACTGACCGTTTCCTCCCTGATAAAGCCATCGACCTTATAGATGAGGCTGCCTCCAAGCTTCGTCTGGAAATGGACTCTATGCCTCAGGCTCTTGATGAAGCCTCCCGCAAGATAAAACAGCTTGAGATAGAACGAGAGGCTCTCAAGAGAGAGGGAAATGACTATAAACTCAAAGAAATCGATGAGGACCTCGCTAACCTGCGTGACACCGAAAAGAGCCTAAAGGCAAAGTGGAAAGCAGAAAAAGAGGAAATCAATAAGATTCAGCAAAATAAGATAGATATAGAGCAATTGAAGCTCGAAGCCGAGCGTGCCGAGCGTGAAGGCGACTATGCTAAAGTGGCTGAAATACGTTATTCCAAAATCAAAGAGAAAGAGACAGAAAATGCTCAGATACAGGAACGTCTCAAGACTCTCCAGGGCGAGGGCGCTATGATTAAGGAAGAGGTGGATGCCGAGGATATTGCTGAAATCGTAAGCCGCTGGACCGGTATTCCCGTAAAGAAAATGGCTCAGAGCGAGAAGGAGAAACTTCTCCATCTGGAAGAGGAACTCCATAAGAGAGTCGTTGGACAGGATGATGCCATCAGAGCCGTTTCCGATGCCGTGAGACGTTCACGTGCGGGTCTTAATGACCCCAGAAGACCTATCGGCTCGTTCATCTTCCTTGGCACTACCGGTGTCGGAAAGACTGAGTTGGCGAAGGCTCTTGCAGAGTATCTGTTTGATGATGAGGATATGATGACTCGTATAGATATGTCGGAATATATGGAGAAGCACTCCGTGAGCCGACTTGTCGGAGCGCCTCCGGGATATGTAGGATATGAAGAGGGTGGCCAGCTTACTGAGGCCGTAAGACGCAAACCATACAGCGTAGTGCTCTTCGATGAGATAGAAAAGGCTAACCCCGATGTCTTCAACATTCTTCTTCAGGTGCTTGATGATGGTCGTCTGACAGACAATAAGGGACGGTTTATCAACTTCAAGAACACGATTATCATCATGACTTCCAATATGGGTAGTCCTCTCATACGCGAGAATTTCTCTAAGATGACAAAGGAGAATCGTGAAGAGACTATCGAGAAGACAAAACAGGATGTGCTCGACCTTCTGAAACAGACTATCCGGCCCGAATTCCTTAACCGTATCGATGAGATAGTGATGTTTACTCCTCTGGATAAGAAGGAAATTCAGGAAATCGTAGATCTGCAAGTAAGAAGCGTTCAGAAGATGTTGGCATCAAATGGCGTATCGCTTGAAATCACGAAAGCGGCTCTTGAACTTCTGGCTGAAGACGGTTATGATCCCGAATTCGGTGCACGTCCTGTCAAGCGAACTATTCAGAGAATGGTGCTCAATCAGCTCTCTAAGGACATCTTGGCTCAGAAGGTGGATCGTGAACATCCCATCATTATAGACCGCGAGGGGGATGAACTTGTCTTCAAGAATAATTGAAGCAACTAAAATATAATAGCAAAAGCGCAGGAGATTTCTCTTGCGCTTTTTTCGCCATTATAGATAATGCGCGACTGTCATCAGAATAGGGTGAGCTCTTTGTAGAGCTGATGTATCGGGAGGCCCATAACGTTATAATAGCTCCCCTTTATATAGTCAATAGCCACACATCCTATCCATTCCTGAATGCCATACGCCCCGGCCTTATCCAGTGGAGAATAGTTGTGCACATAATACTCAATCTCCTCCCTTCCGAGTTCGGCAAAATGAACATCTGTTACGGAGGTAAAAGACACTCGTCTTGAAGAGGAGGTGATGGTCACTCCGGTGGCTACATGATGAGTTTTACCGCTGAGAAATGTCAGCATCTCAATGGCGTCAGAGACGCTCTTCGGTTTTCCGAGTATCTTGTCTTCGCAGATGACAAGGGTGTCTGCCGTTATCAGAAGTTCATCATCTTTAAGGAGGTCGCGGAAAGCATCGGCCTTGCGCGCCGAGAGAAATTGAGGTACGTCAATAGGCGGAATAGATTCAGAATATGACTCGTCAATGTTTCCGGCAGTGACTGTAGTGAACGGGATTCTGAGTTCGGCTAAAAGCTCACGCCTGCGCGGCGATTTGCTTCCGAGGAGTATTTTATATTTCTGAAGATTCTTTAGCATACTTATTTACTTAGAATTTAGAAGGGAATAGACGGGGAGTCACCATCCGAATGCTTTGGCATCTGAAAGCCACTGTCCGTTGGCTCTCAGCAGTTGCTCCACGACATCTCTTACGCATCCATATCCTCCGTCAAATCGTGAAATGTAAGAAGCCGTGGCGAGAACTTCAGACGCTGAGTCGCGCGGCGCGCAAGGCAGCCCCACATGTCTCAAGGCGGGAAGGTCAGGGATGTCGTCACCCATATATATCACTTCCTCCGGACGTAGAGCATTGTCAAGCATCCACGTTTCCAGACAGGGTAGTTTCTTTGCTACACCCTGAAAAATATCTTGAATGCCGAGGGCCGAATATCTTACGTCTGTCGCGCGTGCCTTTCCTCCGGTGATTATTGCGAGGCGATATCCGCATTTGGCCGCCAGCTGAAGCGCATAGCCATCTTTGATATTGACCATGCGCATGGGATTGCCCTCTTCATCCATCGGGATAGTAGAGGGGGAGAGCACTCCGTCAACATCGAATGCGAGTGCCTTTATTTTGGTAAGGTCATAGTTGATTCCGCTCATCGTGAGTGATAGTTTATTATGTCTTGAGTGATAATCTGATATAGATTTCTGACTTCTGGCGTGGATTCAAGCATAGACAGGTGTTTATCTATAGTGCTCAGGTCTTGGCGCACGGCCGGCCCGGTCTGGCCCAAAGCCGGATTGGAGAGAGAGAAAGCCTTGTCGATGGTTTTGTCTATAAGGGGACGGAGGATAGAGAGAGGAAGCCTTTCTTTGCTGAGTATGTCGCTGCTTATGGCTAAAAGATGATTTACGAAATTGCAAGAGAAGACGGCGGCTATATGCAGACGACGCCGTGTCTCCTCATCTGCGATATATATTTTATCGGTGAAAAGTTCAGCTGTCTGCATCAACGTCTTCAAGTCATCCTCATCGTTACACTCTACAAAAACCGGTATTGCGGAATAGTCTATCGTATCTTCTTTGGAGAATGTTTGCAGCGGATAAAGCACTCCGGGACGTGCTGCGAATGGCAGTAGAGCGGACATGGGTGTAGAGCCTGAAGTGTGGACCACTATTCCATCGACTTCCCCAAGAGATTGGGCTACGGTGGGGATGGCATCATCTGTTACAGCAATGATATAGACGTCGGCTTTAGCCGGAAGGCCGGCCAAAGTGCGTGGAGAGACCATAGTGACATCGGCCTTATCCCGAAAAGCCTTTGCCAGATGAGTGGCTACATTGCCTGAGCCTATGATGCATATACATCTTTTCATGAGACACTGTCTGGGCTAAATGAATGATTTTAACCGACTTTCGACGGATAGTCGGATTTACTTTAATGCAAAGGTAACCAATTTTGGTGGACTCTCCTAAAAAAACTATAAAATAAAGAATTGTAAACGAACTTTTTTCATGGAATAGGTGTTTAAAAAATGTGCAGATGAAGCGAGTGCTCATCTGTATGTGCGTAAAAATGAATCTGATATTTTGGAGACAGATTCTTTAAGACTATGATAACAGAAGAAGTAATAAAAGATATATATAAAAAATTCAAGAAACGCTCTAAAGAGGAGGACTTGAATTTACCCTTCTATCTTGAGGAGCTTAAGGCTCATCATAAGTTTATAGATGAAGGGGATGAGATAATAGTCGGGGACTTGGATGACTTCAATCCTTTCCATCGTTTTCTCAAAAGGGCTCTCTATGCCGTCCTTGAGTTTGACAAGTGGGTTGCTTTCGTCTTCCCCACGCATATTCTATTTTTTAGCAAAAATGACAGTCAGATGAGTGTGCATTTCCGTCCTGACGAGAAGAAGAATCTTCTCGGAAAGATATTTGGTATCTGACGGGAGTAGGCATCTATATGATTAGATCTGAATTGAGGATATATAAATCCCACTGAAATAGAAGTGTTTCAGTGGGATTTTCCGTTAAAAGAATATAGGTGGAGTCGCC
The DNA here is from genome assembly GCA_014800685.1 of Bacteroidales bacterium. Classification (GTDB taxonomy): domain Bacteria; phylum Bacteroidota; class Bacteroidia; order Bacteroidales; family Muribaculaceae; genus Lepagella. The sequence continues at coordinate 8,243 of JAAVFQ010000013.1, read as the reverse complement.
TTATCCTCTGGTTAGTTCCAGGAATTGGTGAGTTTCTGCAGTTTCATTTCAGCTTCATCTATGCGAGCCTTCTGTTCCGGAGAAAGCTGACCTTTGATTTTATTAAGCTGTCCGGTATAGTCGGGGAGTGCCTCAAGCGAACGGAAAGCCATTGAGCTACCGGAGGGGATGCCTTCATTTTTCAGGCTCTGAACAGTGCTGATGTGCTCATTAATCATTCTGACGATTTTATCTACTTTCGCGTCGAGGTCCTTATTAGAGTCCTTAGCCTCGTCAGCCTTCTGCGTTTCTTCAGTGGCGGGAGCTTCAATGGCTGCTGTGGTGTCCGCATCGTTAGCGGTGAGAGTATCTTGAATAGCAAGAGTGTCGCTAATTGAGTCAATAGAATCGGTAGTGGCTTTCTCACTGTTGCCACAAGAAACTGCTGTGAATGCTAATGCAGAAATTGCAATTAACGATAAATACTTCATAAGAGTATATTAGTATATAGAAGTGTTAAGTAAATTCTAAAAATTAAGCGAGCTCTGTGAGATGAAAGACTCTTTTCAATATGGCGAGCCGATGGTAAGAGATAGAATCTCTTGACAATTAAATGTCAATGCCACTCTCTTCCTCACCCATGTCATCGGAGTTATATCCGCTTTCTATTTCATCTTCATTATACCCATCTTCACCATAGAAGTCAAGGTCAAGCTCATCAGAGACTACTTGCTTGGCATTGGCCTTGGCATCCTGGACAGGCTCTTCGATTATGATTTTTTCCACCGGAGAATTGCCTGCTTTTTTTACGCATACAGGTGAGTCGGCTGATTGTCCGAAGATAATTTCCTTCAGCTCCATAAAGAACTCTCTGTCATTTTCCGGGTCGAAAAGATAGGAGAGATGATCCCCCTCATCTTCAATAATCTCAGAAATACGAGTGTCATCCATAAGATAGACATCCTGGTCTGAATATGAACCATTATCGCTTATGGAAATTTCTTTTTCTCTTACCCAATCTTCATCGCAGAAGAAGAAGCAGGCTTTGTCGTTATGGGAAAATCCTGTTGCGTCACAGACGCAGTCGCGCAGCTCTATAAAAGTTGCATCAGGGTCAATGTCGATTATACGGTAGAAGCCATTGACTTCCTCGCTGATAAGCTTGAATCTATAGACCATCGTGTGGGAAAAGAGAGATGTTATGGTTAGAAGTGGTGTGGATAAAAAGTGGGGTGGTGTCGGGGAGGTTTTTGCACTCTCCAAAGACACCTTTGTGATTAAGCAAGTTCAAATAATAATCAATGAGATAGGTGAGGGGCGCACTCTCATGGCTCTATCTACATTAATTTTAGAACTCACATCTCATTCTCTTATTTTATAAGGTCATATTTCTTGAATACCTTTCTGATAGCTTCCAGCGAACGAGTCACCTGATCTTTGGTATGGGTAGCCATCAGAGAGTATCTGATGAGCGTATCCTGCGGGGCTACGGCCGGGGTAACTACGGGATTGACAAATACCCCCTCTTCAAGAAGGTCGTGCGTGACGTGGAAAGTCTTGTAGTCGTCACGAATGAAAAGAGGGATAATAGGGGTGGAAGTATGGCCTATTTCACATCCCATTTCGCGGAAGTTGTCAAGCGCATAGTGGGTTATGTCCCAAAGATGTTCCTGACGCTCCGGCTCTGAAATGATGATGTCGAGGGCGGCATTTACGGCAGCTGTGGCGGCCGGAGTGATGCTCGCAGTGAAAATATATGAGCGCGAATGATGACGCAGATAATTGGTGATCTCCTTGTCAGTGGCTATAAAGCCTCCGAGCGATGCGAGAGATTTGCTGAAAGTGCCCATAATGAGGTCTACATCCTGAAGGACTCCCTGATGCTGGCATACTCCGCGACCACCTTCACCGAAGACTCCGAGGCCGTGAGCCTCATCTGCCATTACGCAAGCATTATATTTCTTGGCGAGCTCTACGATTTTTCTCATGTCAGCCACGTCGCCCTCCATAGAGAAGACGGTGTCGGTGGCTATGAGCTTCACTTTATCGGGGTCGCAGCGCTGGAGTTGCTTTTCAAGCGACTCCATATCATTATGCTTATATTTAAGGTAGTTGGAGAAGGAGAGCCTGCGTCCCTCTATAATTGATGCATGGTCCTGCTCATCGAGAATAATGTAATCCTCACGTCCGGTAAGCGTAGAGACGACTCCGAGGTTTACGCCAAAGCCGGTGGAATAGAGCATGACATCCTCCTTGCCGAGATAGTCGGCTATACGCTCTTCAAGACGTTTGTGAATGTCAAGAGTTCCGTTGAGAAAGGGGGAGCCGGCCATGCCGGTGCCATATTTTTTAGTGGCCTCCACAGCCGCTTCTATGACTTTCGGATGATTAGTGAGGCCCATGTATGAGTTGGAACCAAACATCAACACCTTTTTTCCATTCATCATGACTTCAGTGTCCTGATGAGAGTCTATCTCACGGAAGTAGGGATATATGCCGGCTGCCTTAGCCCTCTGCGGCGCATCGTAGCGCGCTAATTTAGTTTGTAATAACTTCATAAACAAATATTTGGCGAAGGAGAACCGAAGAAAAATCGAATATCGGCACATCGCGCCATTTAGTTTGCGTAGCGTTTAGAGTGGCAAAGTTAATAAATTTGTTTGAAATTTGAAAAAAATCCAAACAAAAAAAAATGGCGCGACCCTTTAAAATTATTACAATAGCGTTAAATTAAGAAATTTTAAGGTGGATATGGCGCTTTTTACCCCTTGGAATTATTATTTGGCAGACTTATGGCAGAGATGGCAGATACATGTCATAATTACCCGGGATTCGTAAGTGTATAATATTCAAAAAAATAGCAAAAAAGTTATTTTAATAAGGGGGGGAGTCAACCCTTTGAGCACATCATTTGTTAATTATATGAAACCGAAAGGAAGTGCCCCCCGATCGGGAGGATACTTCAGAATGAAAAACAAATAACAAAAAATATAAAAAACGAATATTATGGGAAAGATAATTGGTATCGACTTAGGCACGACCAACTCGTGCGTAGCCGTTCTCGAAGGTAAAAATCCGGTAGTGATTCCTAATAATGAAGGCCGCAACACTACTCCTTCTGTAGTAGCGTTTGTGGACGGAGGCGAACGTAAGGTAGGAGACCCTGCCAAGCGTCAGGCTATTACCAACCCTACCCGAACCATCTACTCCATCAAGCGCTTTATGGGCGAAAAATGTAATCAGGTGGAGGATGAAATCAAGCGAGTTCCTTATAAGGTAGTTTGCCAGAATGATATCCCGAAAGTGGATATTGACGGCCGCGACTACACTCCGCAGGAAATTTCAGCAATGATTCTTCAGAAAATGAAGAAGACGGCCGAAGACTATCTCGGTCAGGAAGTGACTGAGGCTGTCATCACAGTGCCGGCATATTTCGACGACTCACAGCGTCAGGCTACCAAAGAAGCAGGTGAGATCGCCGGTCTTAAAGTGCGCCGTATAGTAAACGAGCCTACGGCAGCGGCTCTTGCTTATGGCCTTGACAAGTCAGACAAGGAGCAGAAGATCGCTGTCTTCGACCTTGGTGGCGGTACGTTCGATATCTCTATTCTTGAGCTCGGTGACGGTGTCTTTGAAGTTAAGTCTACCAATGGTGATACTCACCTCGGTGGTGATGACTTCGACCACGTTATCATCGACTGGCTTGCCGATGAGTTCCAGAAAGAAGAGGGCGTAGATCTCCGTCAGGATCCTATGGCAATGCAGCGTCTTAAAGAGGCTGCCGAAAAGGCCAAGATAGAGCTTTCAAGTTCTACTACTACTGAAATCAACCTTCCTTATATCACGGCAACCGCTTCAGGTCCGAAACACCTTGTTAAGACCTTGACACGCGCTAAATTCGAGCAGCTTGCCCACAAGCTTATCGATGCAGTGGCAGAGCCCTGTCTGAAGGCTCTTAAAGATGCAGGCATGACTGCCGGCGATATTAACGAGGTTATCCTCGTCGGCGGTTCCACCCGTATCCCCGCTATTCAGGAGAAAGTAAAGGAAATCTTCGGCAAAGAGCCCTCTAAGGGTGTTAATCCCGATGAAGTAGTGGCCATCGGCGCTGCAATTCAGGGTGGCGTGCTAAGCGGTGATGTGAAGGATGTGCTTCTTCTTGACGTGGTGCCTCTGAGCATCGGTATCGAGACTCTCGGTGGAGTCTTCACCAAGCTTATCGAAGCAAACTCTACAATTCCTATCCGTAAGAGCGAGACCTTCTCTACAGCGGCCGACAATCAGCCTGAAGTTACTATCCGTGTGCTCCAGGGTGAGAGACCTATGGCAGCAGATGATAAACTCCTTGGTGAGTTCAACCTCTCCGGCATCAATCCCGCTCCGCGTGGAGTGCCTCAGATTGAAGTGACATTTGAGGTGGATGCTAACGGTATTCTTAACGTTACGGCTAAGGATAAGGCCACCGGCAAAGAGCAGTCTATCAGAATCGAAGCATCCAGCGGACTTAGCGAAGAAGAAATCCAGCGCATGCGCGATGAGGCTAAGGCTAATGAGGAGGCTGATAAGAAGGCTAAGGAGCGTATCGACAAACTCAACCATGCCGACAGCGTTATCTTCCAGACAGAGAAGCAGCTTAGCGAACTTGGCGACAAGATTCCGGCCGACAAGCGAGCAGCTATTGATACTGCACTCAATCGTCTGAAAGAGGTTCATAAGAATCAGCTCGTTGAGGATATAGACTCTGCGGAAAAGGCCGTAAACGATGCTCTCATGGCAGCTGCACAGGATATTCAGAATGCAGCTCAGGCCGGAGGGGCTCAGCCTAATCCCGGTGCGGAACCTCACCATGGTGGAGAAGAGAAAGATATCACCGATGTGGACTTCGAGGAAGTGAAGTAATATGAAAGTTAGCTAATGTCTCTCGATTAAAATAGGGACACTAAGAATAAAAGCAGGTGTGATTTACTCACGCCTGCTTTTTGTCTTAGAATAAGTAGGAATGGTGGAGTTATTAAGGGTAGGGATAGACTTGCTGAAAGTTCTGCAGGCTATTATGACTGAAAATGTCAAGAATAATTACTATCTTTGCCGAATAATGCATCAGGAATGATAAGATATTGGCATAGAAGAGAGGAAATCAATAAGCTCCACAATTCTCCTAAGCATAGAAAACTGCGGAGATTATTATACATTGTGGGTCTAATCGTTGTTCTCATTCAGTTGGCTATGATAATCTGGATGGATGATTTATCGTTTCGCACAATTCTCTGGATGCGCGGGTGTGTAGGTGTCGGAGCAATAAGTATCGTTATAATAGGAATGGTGTGGAGCTATAGGGTATATACAGATTATTTTCAGCAGAAAATAAGAAAGGGAAAATAATGTGCATATTTTTAATCGAAGTTGTTTTAGATTCTTACTAACGAAGTCGCCTAAGATTCTTAATTAAAAATTATGCTGTATCGCAAAATGAGTCATCTGAGGAGTAATTTTGCGTTCATGAAAGACAAACTTACAAATAGAACAGTTAAATCACCGGAAGGAGTTGCCCTCCTTATGGAAAATATGTGGTTTAGACATAGCTCCGGAATGAAACAGCGTTCCGACAATGTTTTCTACGTTGAGCTTCCTCCTCTGACAGAGGAGGAGAGGGCGGAAATCCATCGCAAGGATGCTTTACATCCGTTTCCTGATGAGAATGATGAAAATGATGAGGAATTCTTGGGAGGATGGATATGAATTTATAACTACCTACGAACTCAGCGTATGAGTTATGAAATGTTCCAATATAAAAAAATACGAAGATAATAGAAGGATTTGACGCAAAGATATTCACAGACAATATCGATGATAAGTCCCTGGAGCAGATTAAGGAATTGCTTTCGATAGATGTGTTCTCAGACAAGAAGATACGCATCATGCCCGATGTACACGCCGGAGCCGGCTGCGTAATCGGATTTACCGGCGACCTTGGCGACAAGGTGATTCCCAATATTGTTGGTGTTGACATCGGCTGCGGTATGCATGTACTAAATCTCGGAAAAATCTCCGAGATTGACTATCACGCTTTCCACGAGCATATACGAGGAAATGTTCCCTCCGGCAAAATTGTCCGAGAGGAGCGATTTGGTTTCAAGCCACTTGTCTGCGAGGAAATGGAGATATATCGTGAGGCAAAAGAGCTTGTCAACGCACTTTATTGCTATCGTGAACTGAAAGATTCCGGACGCATAAATAAGGCAATCGGCTCGCTTGGCGGTGGTAACCATTTCATCGAACTTGACAAGGATGATGAGGATAACGTGTATCTCGTCATCCATACCGGTTCGCGCAACCTCGGCAAGCAGGTTGCCGACATTTATCAGACTAAAGCCATCAAGCATCTAACCGATGGCGCTGACGAATTTGAAGAGACGATTAAGCGAATCATCGAGGAGTATAAAGCGTCAGGGCGTCGCTCCGAATTGCAAAGCGTTATCAAAAAGATGCGGAAGGAGAATAAAGAGGCAGAGCCGTCGCTGCCGGCATATCTCTGCTATGTGGAGGGAGAGGAGCGTGAGCATTATCTCCATGATATGCGTCTCTGCCAGCGATGGGCGGTTCTCAACCGTAAGCTGATTTCTCTTTTATTGCTGCGCTTCTTCCCCAATGTGAAAGTCAATGAGGAGTTTGAATCCGTTCACAATTATATCAGCTATGAGAATGTCATCCGCAAGGGTTCTATCTCGGCGGTCGAAGGCGAGCGTTGCATTATTCCGCTGAATATGCGCGATGGGTCATTGCTCTGCACCGGCAAGGGAAATCCCGACTGGAACTGTTCAGCCCCTCATGGAGCAGGGCGAGTATTGAGCCGCACACAGGCATACGAGAAAATCACGATGGAAGACTTTGAGGCATCCATGCAGGGCATCTATTCGGAGTCGGTCAACGACTTTACCCGTGACGAGTCGCCGATGGTCTACAAGCCTGCAGAGGAAATTATAGCCAATATTGGCGATACAGTCACCATCGACGCGATCATCCGCCCAATCTTCAACTTCAAAGCATCAAAATAGGTAGACGAAGATAGCATAAATGACCGTTTAAATCTATCGGTTAAATCTGAATATACTAACTTATGAACCAACTGCCGAAATATACATGGCTGATTGAAACTATCCGCCGTGCCGGGAAGATTTCTCATAAGGATCTTTCCGACAAATGGAAAAGCCACAAGGAACTGAGCGATGATAGGCCCCTCCACCGCGCAACATTCAACCGGTGGAGAGAGGCTATTTATGACCAGTTCGGCATTATGATTGATTGTCAGAAGACCGGTGGTTACCTGTATTTTATTGCCAATCCTCAGGATATTGACGACGACAAGCTCAAAAAATGGATGCTTGACTCATACGCGGTTGGCAATGTAATAGGGGAGAATCTGTCATTAAAGGATCGCATATTGGTGGAAGAGATTCCTTCCGGACGCGATCATCTTACCACCATATTGGAGGCTATGAAAGATAATCGCATTGTGTCTGTCACCTATCAACCATTCCGGAAATCGCAGGCCTACACTTTCCCCATAGAGCCATACTGTGTGAAACTCTTTGAAAACCGTTGGTATGTGTTGGCTAATAATATCCAATATGGAGACATCCGGCTTTATGGCCTTGACCGGATCGAGAATGTAGAAGTCACGTGCGACACATTCAAACTGCCCAAAGATTTTAACGCAAAAGAATATTTTTCCGCGGCATACGGCATTGTTGTTGGAACCGGAGAGAAACCGGAGAAAATCATTATAAGGGCTTATGAAGACCATAAGTTTTATTTAAAATCGCTTCCTCTTCATCACAGTCAGCGATTGATTGAGGATGTCGGAGAGTATGCGGATTTTGAGCTTTTTCTTGCTCCGACTTACGATTTTGTAATGAAGCTGCTTCAAGTTGGCTCAATGGTCGAGGTGATTGAACCGGCTCATTTACGCAGAACTATGAAAAGGTGGATATCTGAGATGCATCGACTTTATAAAAACGACTGAAAATGAGCTGCTTCGCTATAACATGGGAGCAAACGGTAACGTTTTCCGCCGAATCTGACCCTTCAAACCACCCTGCATCAAGGGCTTTTCCGAAAGGTAAAGCTCTTTTGCTGAAAAGAAAAAAGAGGCTGTCTAACAACCAAAGTTAGGCAGTCTCTATTTTATACACAAAATCGGGAGATTCAGGCTGCATTTGCCACTCCCGAGATATAATTTGTGTAAAAGCTTAAATGAGGGTTCG
>JAAVFQ010000012.1 GCA_014800685.1 Bacteroidales bacterium | reverse complement strand
CTAATATATGCATTATATAATTTCCTTTTAGTTCCCATATTTATGTATGGATGGGCTACCGGAGCTTTTCTAATCTTATCATCTCAAAAGAAGCTCAAACTTAACAGTAAGGATTTTCTAAATAAATACAGTTGGTCCTATTTGGGTGTATCTGTTTTACTTGTCTTTTTTGCGGCAGTTAATTCCATCGGGTATCATAATAGTGCAAAAGAATACCGACGATGCTTTGAAACTGAAATCAATGATACGGTCGTCAGTTTGGATAGATGGGGTAAAATGGGAAAAGAAATTTTTTTGGCAAATGGAGAATCGTATGTAGTATTTATAAATCCATTGACCGAAGTGATAGACTTGGAAAACGTTATACAGAAAAAAAAGAATATTGTAACTTTGCGGAAGAATGCCAATAATGACACAATTGTTTTTGTAGACTCTTACGACTACAGATGGACATTCAAGATCGGAGACCCGACATTAAAAACTATTTTTCAAAAATAATAATATCTACTATCACTTTCTTTAAAGGAGAATATACAGAAGTAATCCCAATGCTCGTGCACAGAGAGTTGGGGAAGTAAAGGATTTGTTTATTATAAAATTGAGTGTTCTCAGAAGTTATTACATAGACAATCTTGTTCCTGACAGTTTGGCGTCAAGATCATCATAAGGGGATTTGTTTCCCACCTCCCATTCGCGTTTCTGACCGTGTCCGGTGCCGACATTGAAACGGGAAAGATTGACAGAAAGGATATTTGCATGAGCTAATCTATCCACAGCAGAGAATACGGTTTCAAAGACAAAACTTTTCTTTTCGGCAAGAGATTGTTATCTCAAATCCGCACAATAATTAGCAGCTTTGAGCACGTCCCGAGCCATTTGGACTGGCAATAATTATCAGTTCCGGCTTATGTTCAGAAGTTCCCATTCCTAACCTCGTTTATGCGATCAGCCCATTGGGCTTGATCATTTTTCATTTCCCTGCGCATATCGTCAAGATGTCGTATAGAAGCCTCCTCATTACTTCTTTTGGCATCAACGGCGGCTTCGTGCATGATTTGCGCGAGCATTTCATCGGTTGGTTCTTGGCCGGTTCCGAATCGGTAGGAATTCATTTCAGTTTCTGACATATTCTTAGGGAGATTAAGAAAGGCCGAGATGCCGGTTGTCCGACGTCTCGGCCTTGTTATTGTGTTATTTCACTCGAAGGAATTATTCTTCGATAGCTGCCTGCGCCGCGGCGACGCGTGCGATGGGAACACGATAGGGTGAGCAGCTGACGTAGTTCATGCCGAGGTTGGCACAGAATTTAACTGAGCTGGGCTCTCCTCCGTGCTCGCCACAGATGCCTACCTTGAGCTCGGGCTTGGTGGCACGGCCTTTCTCTACTCCCATTCTTACAAGCTGGCCTACACCTTCCTGATCAAGTACTTCAAAGGGATCTACTTTGATGATGCCCATATCTTTGTAGTATTTGAGGAATTTGGGTGCGTCGTCTCGCGAGTAGCCGAAGGTCATCTGTGTGAGGTCGTTCGTTCCGAATGAGAAGAAGTCTGCTACCTCTGCTATCTTGTTGGCGGTGAGGGCAGCGCGGGGCACTTCTATCATTGTACCTACTTTGTAGGGGATGGTGTCGCCTTTCTCATCGAAGACTTTGGCTGCTGTGGTGTTGATGACGTTGGCCTGATGCTCGAGTTCTTTGAGTGTTCCTACGAGGGGTACCATTATTTCGGGGTATACTTTCAGGCCACGTGCTTTGCAGTTGAGGGCTGCCTCGATGATGGCGCGTGTCTGCATTTCGGTGATTTCGGGGTAGGTGATACCCAGACGGCAGCCACGGTGTCCGAGCATGGGGTTGAATTCTTCGAGTGAATCAACTTTTGCTTTAACTTCTTCGAGTGTGAGTCCCATTTCTTCTGCCAGTTCTTTCTGAGTGGCTGTCTGATGGGGGACGAATTCATGCAAGGGGGGATCGAGCAGACGGATGGTGACACCGAATCCGTCCATTGCTTCGAAGATGCCTTCGAAGTCGCCTCTCTGCATGGGGAGGAGTTTGGCGAGTGCTGCTCGGCGTCCTTCTTCATCAGATGCGAGGATCATTTCGCGAACTGATTTGATGCGGTCTCCTTCGAAGAACATGTGTTCTGTGCGGCAGAGTCCGATGCCCTGGGCTCCGAAGTGGCGTGCTTGTTTGGCATCGCGGGGTGAGTCGGCGTTGGTGCGAACGAGTGTCTTTGTGTATTTGTCGGCGAGGTTCATGATTGTACCGAAGTCGCCGTCGAGTTCGGGCTCTACGGTGGGAACTTGTCCTTCGTATACTTCGCCTGTTGAGCCGTTGAGTGAGATCCAGTCGCCCTCTTTGTAGACTTTGCCGTTCATTTCGACGGTTTTGTTGACATAGTCAACGATGATTTCACCTGCTCCTGATACGCAGCATTTGCCCATGCCACGAGCAACTACAGCTGCGTGAGATGTCATGCCGCCGCGCATGGTGAGGATGCCTTGAGCGACTGCCATACCGCGAAGGTCTTCGGGGGATGTCTCGATACGTACGAGTACAACTTTCTTTTTCTTTTCAGCCCAAGCTTCTGCGTCGTCGGCGGAGAATACTATCTGACCTGTGGCAGCACCGGGAGACGCGGGGAGACCTTTGGCTACGACTTTTGCGCGTTTGAGAGCTGCTTTGTCGAAGACAGGGTGGAGGAGTTCGTCGAGTTTCTGGGGCTCCATGCGTAGGAGTGCGGTTTTTTCGTCTATTTCGCCTGCGTTGAGAAGGTCGATTGCGATTTTAACCATAGCGGCTCCTGTGCGCTTACCGTTACGGGTCTGGAGCATCCAGAGTTTGCCGTCCTGGATAGTGAACTCCATGTCCTGCATATCTTTGTAGTAGTCTTCGAGGCGATGTGCGATAGCGATGAGTTCTGCGGCGCAGTCGGGCATTGTCTCTTCGAGCGAGGGGTATTTAGCTCTGCGTTCTTCCTCGGAGATGCCCTGGAGGGCAGCCCAGCGACGAGAGCCTTCGATGGTGATCTGCTGTGGTGTGCGGACACCGGCAACTACGTCTTCACCCTGAGCGTTGATGAGGTATTCGCCGTTGAAGATGTTTTCGCCGGTGGCGGCGTCGCGGCTGAATGCTACCCCGGTGGCGGAGTTGTTGCCCATGTTGCCGTATACCATAGCCTGCACGTTAACTGCGGTGCCCCATTCTTCGGGGATCTGGTTCATGCGGCGATAGATGATTGCACGCTCGTTCATCCAGCTGTCGAAAACGGCGCAAATGCCGCCCCAGAGCTGTTCCCATGCAGATTCGGGGAAGTCTTTTCCGGTGTATTCTTTAACGGCTGCTTTGAAACGCTTAACGAGTTCTTTGAGGTCATCGACGTCGAGTTCGTTGTCAAATTTAACGCCTTTTTCCTCTTTAACCTTGTCCATGATGGCTTCAAAGGGGTCGATGTCGGTTTTGCTCTGGGGCTTCATACCGAGGACAACGTCTCCATACATCTGGACGAATCGGCGGTAGCTGTCCCAAGCGAAACGGGGATTACCGCTTTTTTCAGCCATAGTTGCAACTGTGGCGTCGTTCATGCCGAGGTTGAGGACGGTGTCCATCATGCCGGGCATAGATGCGCGTGCACCTGAACGGACAGAAACGAGGAGAGGATTATTGGGATCGTTGAATTTATTTCCGGTAAGATTCTCGACGTGGGCGATAGCGGCTTCAACATCCTTTTTGATGTCTTCCACTACTTTGTCGCGACCATATTCGGTGTATTCGGTGCATACTTCAGTGGTGATAGTGAATCCGGGGGGTACGGGCATACCGAGAAGATTCATCTCGGCGAGGTTGGCGCCCTTTCCGCCAAGCAGATTTCTCATGCTTGCGTTACCTTCGGCTTTGCCATCGCCGAACGTATAGACTTTTTTTGCCATTTTAATATAATTATTTGTAAATCAACTAATTAAACTTATCTGATGGTTTAAATAAGAGGGGATAGGAGTGGGGAATGCTTCAAAATTGGATGCTAAAAATCCATTTTGGGGCTTTCTCCACTGCTATGTATAACAATTTTGGGACACAAAAGTACAAAAAAAAAGTCAAAAATTTGTAATTTTGCAGTCATAAATTTTATTATGGCACGAAGAAAGAAGGAACTACCCCTGCTTGAGGGGATAGAAATAACGGGTATAGCTGCCGAAGGCAAGTCGGTGGCAAAGATCAAATGGCGTCCGGAAGATGAGAAAAATATAGTGATTTTCATTCCGTATGGGGCTCCGGGCGATATTGCAGATATTAAGATAGACCGCAAGAAGAATTCGTTTGCGGAGGGACATATATCGAGAATGGTGAGTCCATCGCGATTGCGAGTGGAGCCTAAGTGCAGTCATTTCGGGCTGTGCGGTGGCTGCAAGTGGCAGCATCTGCCTTATGAGGAGCAGCTGAAGTTTAAGCAGCAGCAGGTGGAGGATGCGCTTACGAGGATTGGTAAGATTGAGCTTCCTGCAGTTTCTCCGATATTGGGAAGTCGTGACGTGTGGGGGTATAGAAATAAAATGGAGTATACCTTTTCAAATAAGAAGTGGCGCACGTGGGAGGAGATGCATTCGGGAGAGCCTTTCAGTGATTCTTCGAATGCTTTGGGCTTTCACATTCCAGGAGCTTTCGATAAGGTTCTTCCGATCAAGGAGTGTCTGCTGCAGTGTGATTTTGGCAATGAGGTGCGCAATTTCATTTTTAATCTGGCTGAGGAGCGAGGTTATTCGTTTTATGACATCCGGAATAACTGTGGTTTGCTCCGCACGCTTATGATTCGCACGGCCTCGACGGGTGAGAATATGGTTTGCGTGGCTTTCGGGGAGGATAATCCTGAGTTAATAGAGGAGGTGCTGGAGGCTATAGCCGAAAGGTTTCCGACTCTGACCTCACTTGTATATGCAGTGAACCTGAAGCTTAATGATTCTATTTCAGATCTTGAGATAAAGACGTTTAGAGGACGCGACTATCTGATAGAGGAGATGGAGGGGCTGAAGTTTCGCATAAATGCCAAAAGTTTCTATCAGACTAATTCGCGTCAGGCATACGAGCTGTATAAGACAGCGCGGCGTCTGGCCGGTCTTGAGGAGAGTTCGGAGCGAAAGCCGCTTGTCTATGACTTATATACCGGTACGGGCACGATAGCAAATTTTGTGGCGCGTAACTGTAGTAAAGTTATCGGCATTGAATATGTCCCGGAGGCGATAGAGGACGCAAAGCTGAATGCTGAGGTTAACGGGCTTGACAATACTCTTTTCTATGCGGGAGATATGAAGAATATCCTTACGGATGAATTCGTAAGCCGACATGGGCGTCCGGATGTGATGATAATAGACCCTCCGCGTGCCGGTATGCATGAGGATGTGGTGAATGTGATATTAAATGCGGAGCCGGATGTTATAGTGTATGTAAGCTGCAATCCTTCCACACAGGCGCGAGACCTTGCGCTGATGGATGAGAAGTATCGTGTGACTGACGTGCAACCGGTGGATATGTTTCCTCACACTCACCATGTGGAGAATGTGGTGAGAATGGAACGAAGAAAGTGAGGCAATTAAACGTTTACCATTCAGACCGTAATATATAAAGAAAGATAAAAAAGGAAAAGAAAAAGGAGTGTCGCTTTGATGTGGCACTCCTTTTTCATATTGGTGAATCGGTATCTACTTGATGAAGTCAGTTCAGTTGAGTCCGAGCAGTTCTATGATTTTGTCTTTTGCGGCTGAAAGTCCATCGGGATTCTTACCACCAGCTTGGGCGAAGAAAGGCTGGCCACCACCACCGCCTTTTATCAAAGAGGCGGCTTCACGAATGATTTTTCCTGCGTTGTAGCCCTCTTTGACGAGGTCGTCAGAAATCATAAGTGTCAGCAGAGGTTTGTCAGTCATAGTGGCTCCGATAAAGACAAATGGTCCTTCTGCTTTTTTGCGGAGGTTAAAAGCTATTTGCTTGACTACGTCCGGGATTCTGTGGCCGACCATTACAGCAACTTTTATTCCTTTGATCTCTTTGGCCTCCTGATAAGTCTGCTGAGTGAGGGCTTCAATTCTCTCGGCCATGAAGTCATCGACTTTCTTGCGGAGGTCAGAGTTCTCGGAAATAGCTTTATTAACAGCAGCGCGGATGTCTGAGGCATTGCCAAGGAGGGCGCTGAGGTCTCTCATAGTGTCCTGGAAGTCATCGAGGAGTGCATCGACTTTGGCGCCTGAAACGGCTTCAATTCTTCGAATGCCAGCCGCAATGGAAGATTCGCTAAGGATTCTTACCATGCCGATATTTCCGGTGTTGGCAACATGGGTGCCACCGCAGAGCTCGATGGAAGAGCCGAATTTGACCACTCGCACTTTATCGCCATATTTTTCGCCGAAGAGAGCCATAGCCCCCATTTCGCGGGCTTTATCTATGGGCATATCTCTATGCTCTTCGAGGGGGGTGGCTTTTCTTATTCTTTCGTTGACGATGTGTTCTACTTTGCGGATGTCTTCCGGAGAAACTTTTGCGAAGTGTGAGAAGTCGAATCTCAGCATATCGGGTGAGACGAAAGATCCTTTCTGCTCCACATGGTCTCCGAGGACTTCGCGCAGCGCTTCGTGGAGGAGGTGAGTGGCTGAGTGATTGGCGGAGGTTGCCATTCTTGCCTCAGAGTCTATTTCTGCATGGAAGGTTCCTTCCAAGTCGGCGGGGAGGGATGAGGTGAGATGAATGGCAGTATTATTTTCGCGTTTCGTGTCGAAGATCTCTATGACCTCTCCGGAAGGAGAAGTGAGAGAACCACGGTCTCCTACCTGACCACCCATTTCGGAATAGAAGGGTGTCTTTTCGAGCATTATTTGATAGAAACGCTTGTTTTTCTGCTTAACTTCCCGATAGCGGAGGATTCTGGTCTCTGTCGATGTGTTGTCATAACCGACGAATTCCTGCTCTCCATCATTAATTACCACCCAGTCAGTAGCCTCAACGGCGGCGGCGTTTCTTGCTCTTTCCTTCTGCTTTTTCATTTCGGCATCGAAGCCGTCTTTGTCGACGGTGAAACCGTTTTCGCGAGCTATTAGCTCGGTGAGGTCAAGAGGGAATCCATAAGTGTCATAGAGCACAAAAGCGTCCTTCCCCTCAATGGTGTTTTTGCCATCCGCTTTCTGTTTCTGCATAATTGTTTCGAGCAAGCCGATGCCTTTGTCGAGGGTGCGAAGGAATGATTCTTCCTCCTCTTTAATCACTTTTTTGATGAGTTCTTTCTGCGCTACGAGTTCGGGATAAGCCTCACCCATATCAGCTACGAGCTGGTCAACGAGAAGGTATAGGAAAGCCTCTTTTCTGTCGAGGAATGTATAAGCGTATCTAACGGCACGGCGAAGTATTCGACGAATAACGTATCCGGCTTTAGCGTTAGAGGGGAGCTGAGAGTCGGCGATAGAGAATGCGATGGTGCGGATGTGGTCGGCGACGACGCGCATTGCGATGTCAGTTTTTTCATCCTTGCCGTATTCTTTGCCGGAGAGTTTGCCGATAAGCGAAATCATCGGAGTGAAGACATCTGTATCATAATTTGAGGTCTTGCCCTGCAGGGCCATGCAAAGGCGCTCAAAACCCATGCCGGTGTCAATAACCTTTTTGGGGAGAGGCTCGAGGGAGCCATCGGCTTTGCGGTTATACTGCATGAAGACAAGGTTCCAAATTTCGATGACGAGAGGATTGTCTTTATTTACGAGGGAGGCCCCATCCACGGCTTTTCTTTCTTCGTCGGGACGGAGGTCTATGTGAATTTCTGAGCATGGTCCGCAAGGGCCGGTATCGCCCATTTCCCAGAAATTATCATGGCGGTTGCCATTGATGATATGAGAAGCGGGAAGATGTTTTTCCCAAATAGCGGCGGCTTCATCATCACGCTGCAGCCCTTCGGGAGCATAACCTTCAAAGACGGTGGCGTAAAGGCGGTCGGGGGAAAGGCCAAGGACGTCCACGAGATATTCCCATGCCCAGTCGATGGCTTCCTGCTTGAAGTAGTCGCCGAACGACCAGTTGCCGAGCATTTCAAACATGGTGTGGTGATAGGTGTCGTGTCCTACTTCCTCAAGGTCGTTGTGTTTGCCTGATACACGGAGGCATTTCTGGCTGTCAGTCACGCGCGTTGCCTCAGGATTACGATTGCCGAGGATGATATCTTTAAATTGATTCATACCGGCGTTGGTAAACATCAGCGTTGGGTCGTCTTTGATAACCATTGGCGCTGAAGGGACGATTTTGTGACCTTTGCTGCGGAAAAACTCTTTGAAAGATTCTCTTATTTCTTTAGATTTAAGCATAGTCTTGTTCATGAATTTATCTCGCCGAGCATTCTCTTTCCCTAATAGGGAGAAGATATTATCAGAGAAGGCTCGAAATGAATTGCAAAGTTAGCAAAAAATTCGTAACTTTGCAAGGTAATTTGCCAAGAGTCTGTGTGGAATTATGCGAAATAAATCAATCAGAAAGTGTAAGGTGCTTTTTGAGTTGACCGCCGGGATTTTTTAGACTGTTTTCAAAGATCTGAAAAAGCGGTAATGGACCGGTGAGAGCCTCATAAATTGAGGAGGTCAATTAACGATTCATTCGCGCAAAAACAGGTATGATTCATGCAGATACTTAGGCAGGAATTCTTGAATTAGAGGCAGGAGTGGCAAAAAAGATATATTATAGATATAACGCGGAGACAGACAGCTATGAACGTATATTCCCCTCGTTTAGTTCGAGAATGGCGAGCATGGGGCGTTATGTCTTCGTGGGAATGTGCATGGCGGCTCTTGTGCTGTCTGTGGTCTTTTATTTTTTTGAGTCGCCGACGGAGGCTAATCTCCGCGCCGAAAATTCTCGACTGAAGTCGGAATATGAGATGCTGAGTCATAGACTGGAAACATCCCTTCGCGTGATGGACAACATAAAGGAGCGGGATGATAACTTCTATAGGGTAATGATGCAGATGGATCCTCTAAGCCGAGGGCAGCGTTTGGCCGGCCTTGACAATGAAAGCCGCTATCTGAAGCTGAACAGCATGAGCCATAATGAGCTGATAGTCTCGCTCACCCGTCAGCTTGATTTGCTTGATCGTCAGCTATATGCACAGTCGGTGTCGTTTGACAAACTTAAGGAGATGGCAGAGCGACAGGAGGATAAGCTTCATCATATTCCCTCAATATTTCCGCTTAGTCCGAAGACATATACGCTTGCATCCGGATATGGCTATCGGCTTGATCCGGTGCTTGGGTCCACGCGATTTCATTCCGGGATGGACTTTGCGGCGCGTGAGGGGACCGACGTTTCGGCGACGGCAGACGGAAAGGTGAAGTTTGCCGGCTGGAAAGCGGGCTATGGTAATTGTATAGAGATAGATCATGGGTTTAACTACATGACTCGCTATGGCAATCTGCAGAGCTGCGATGTGACTGAAGGAGAGGATATAAAGCGTGGCGACAAGATAGGAAAGGTGGGGAGCACGGGAAAGTCTTCCGGTCCTCATCTTCATTACGAAGTGCGGTTTAAGGATGAGCCTCAAAATCCAGTCAACTATTATTTCATGGGAGTATCGCCTGAGGATTATGAGCGCATGATAAGCGCCTCGGAGAATGCCGGGCATATTATGGATTGACAAATGATAGAGAAGAAATTTTATAAAATAAAGGACGTGTCGGAATTTCTTGGAGTGCCTCAGTCTACCATCAGATTTTGGGAGAAGGAGTTTCCTTCATGCCGTCCGTCAAGAAGTCGTTCCAATATCAGATATTATAAGCCTGAGGACATAGACCAGCTCCGAATAGTTCATTATCTCGTGAAAGTGAGGGGTCTTAAAATAGAGGCCGCCAAGGAGCAGATAAGAGTCAATCGTCATAATATCTCACGCCGCATAGAGGTAATAGACAGGCTTACCGATGTGCGAAACCGACTTGACACGCTACTCAAGACCCTCTCCAAAAGGGAAAATGCCGCAGGTGGCAGCTCGGACGGGCATAGTTTGGTAGACTTTGCAGATTGAGTTTTTGAACAGTTAATTAAGTTATCAGATTATGGGGGGGATCCTTTGATATTTGATAAAATAAACTTTTCTTTTATACTATCACTTATAAAAATATGCAAAAATGAAAAAATATCAACTTGATTTTGAAGTAAAAGATAATAAGCACCTTGCAGAGGGGTATCATCAGTTGCTTCTTTCACCTATAGATTTAGAACTGCCCGAAATGTATCCCGGTCAGTTTGTCAATATCCTTGTGCCTGACAGCAAAACAACCTTTCTGCGCCGTCCCATATCTGTGAATATGGCTGACTATGACAGAGGGCTGCTTTCGCTCGTAGTAAAAGAGGTCGGAGAGGGGACCCGTCATTTATGCGATATGAAGTGTGGTGAAAAACTCAATATAATCCTTCCTCTGGGTAAAGGGTTTACGGTTGACTTCGAGGCGGGCGCAGACCTTCTTCTTGTGGGTGGCGGTGTAGGAGCAGCTCCTCTTCTCTATTTATCAAAAGTGCTGTCTGAGAGAAACTGCAATGTGAGAGTGCTGATAGGCGCGAGGAAAAGTTCGGATCTCACCCAGCTTGAAGATTTCGGTAGGTATGCAAAAGTGGAAGTGACTACTGAGGATGGCAGCGCCGGCGTAAAGGGCTTTGTCACCCATCATCCCTGGCTGCAGGACTGTAAGGCAGATATGATAATGTGTTGCGGACCGATGCCCATGATGAAAAGCGTGGCAAGGGTAGCCACGGAGAGCGGAGTGAAGTGTGAGGTGAGTCTGGAAAACAGCATGGCCTGCGGAGTAGGCGCCTGCCTATGTTGTGTGGAGAAAACCACAGAAGGACATCAGTGTGTATGCACATCCGGCCCTGTGTTTGACATAAAGCATCTCGAAAATTTCTAAGAGGCTGATTAAAAATTTTTATTCAAATGATTTTTTGAGCAGACAAGGTGCTTTGCCTGAATTGCTCCTTGGTAAGCTTGGAAACTTCATTACTTCAAAAACTAATAAATGGAAATGATAGATACCAGAATAGATCTCGGCAGAGGGTTAAGTCTCAAGAATGCGGTGCTAACAGCCTCCGGAACGTTTGGCTATGGCAGTGAATTTGCTGATTTTATAGACCTTGAAAGACTTGGCGGTTTTATAATCAAGGGAACCACACTTCATCCACGTGAAGGCAATCCTTATCCCCGAATGGCGGAAACACCCTCCGGAATGCTCAATGCTGTAGGACTGCAGAATAAAGGGGTGGACTATTTCATAGAGAAGATTTATCCTACGATAAAGCATCTTGATACAAACATCATAGCTAACGTCAGCGGGTCGACGCCCGAAGACTATGCAGAAGTGTGTCGCAGGCTATCAACTTGTGAAAAAATTACGGCAGTAGAGATCAATATCTCCTGCCCTAACGTGAAGCAAGGAGGGATGGCCTTCGGCACAACCACTGAAGGGGCGGGCTTGATCACGCGGACAGCAAGAGAGAGTTGGAACCGGCATCTGATGATTAAACTTTCACCTAACGTAACAGATATCGTCTCTATAGCAAAGGCGGTAGAGAATGCAGGTGCAGACTCCGTATCGCTGATTAATACACTCCTTGGCATGGCCGTAGATGTTGAGAAAAGACGACCGGTACTGAGTACGGTGACGGGTGGATTGTCAGGCCCATGTGTGAAGCCGGTAGCATTGAGAATGGTTTGGCAGGTGGCTAAGGCTGTCTCAATCCCGGTAGTAGGGCTTGGAGGTATAATGACAGCGGAGGATGCGCTTGAATTTATTATGGCCGGAGCCTCTGCAGTGGAAGTCGGTACGGCCAATTTCATAGATCCGGCCGTGACCATAAAGATTATAGAGGGGATAGAAGACTATTGCCATCGTCATGGGATATCCTCGCTTTCAGAAATCAGAGGCATAATCTGAGAAATTCCTTCAGAGGAGAGAGCTGAATTGTAAAAGCGGACGTCGCCTGTCACTTCCTTTCCGACAAAGGGAGGAAGAGGATAATCGTGAGAAGAGACAGGAAGTTCTATTTCAGCTACGCGCAGCGGGCTGAGACCACCCTTGAAAATGTCTACTTCCCATTCAAATCCGCAATATGGCACAACATATCTTGTTTTGCTTACCACCACGCCATCGCAGAGTCTAAGAAGAGCACGGGCATCATCCAAGGGGATCTGGTATTCATATTCTTCTCTTGTGTCGCCGAAGGTTTCCCCCTTAATGGTTATGAAACCTTTATCGTCAAAAATGCGCACCCTCACTGTTCTTCTTTTGTCTCTGTTGAGATATCCCTGTTCTATTATGTGGGAAGATTTCGCAAGGGAAAGATATTCATCGGAGATGACGAGATATTTATGTTCTGTTTCGGATGCCATAATTATATAGTTCTAAGTAAGTTGTAAGTAAGTTCGAAAAATTAAACGATATATGTGAGATGAAAACTCTTGTACAATAAAACTTGCCCTTTTGGGCTAATTTCACGTTGTCTCTCGGTCAGATATGCTTATATCTTCCTTCGCTCCGCCGCGAAATTATCTCCAAAATCACTTCGTTTTATATGTACATTAATTTTTCTCACTTACTTAAAAAATAAACGATAAGCGGGATAAAAAATTATTTTCACAAGCCTAATGTATAGAGTATGAAATTTCCACTGCGCATCCTTATGAGACTTATTCTCTTGCTTGTCGGCATTTTCTGTTATATAAGTGCCGATGCAAGAGTAGTAAGGGGTGTGGTGAGAGATTCCATCACCAATGATGTGCTTGAGGCCGTAAACGTATATTTCCCTAAGAGTAATGGCGGAGTGCTCACTAACTCTAAAGGAGAGTTTACGTTTCATACATTGACTGCGGAAGATAGCATAAAGGTCTCCTGTCTGGGCTATGAGCCCAAATCTGAAGTTGTCACGGATGATAAGATGATAGTGCTTCTTGTGCCGGTGAGCATGGATCTCAAAGAAGTCGTAGTCAATCCAGGAAAATACAAATATTCTAAAAAGAATAATCCGGCCGTGGCTCTTATGGAGAGAGTCAGAAAAGATGGCCCGTCAATCGATGCCCGGCGCAGAGATTTTTTTGCCCTCGACAAGCATGAGCGTATAGCACTCGGACTGGGGAATTATAATTTCGAAGCCGAAGGAGATAAAACAAAGAAGCGTTTCGGATTTCTAAAGGAGTATGTAGACACGTCGGCGATTACCGGCCTTCCTTATCTCACGCTTAGTGTGAAGGACAGACTTGCATCCGATTTTTATAAAAGCGGAGGAAGGCATAGGGAGGTTACTAAGGCAAAAAAAAGTAATGGCATAGATGATTCTTTCGAACAGGAAAATATAACCGCGTTGCTCTATGATATTTTCCGGGAGGTAGATATTTATGATAATGACATAGCCCTTATGCAGCAGCGGTTCGTGAGTCCGCTAAGCCGCATAGGATCTAATTATTATAAATATTTTATCACGGACACTTTGACGGTAGATGGGGAGCGGTGCATAGAACTCTCTTTTGCTCCCCACAATCCGGAGTCAATGGGCTTTAACGGACGTATGTATATTCCGGCTGAGGACAGTCTCAAGTATGTTAGAAAGATTTTCATGCGAGTGCCTTCTGCTGTCAATCTCAATTATATCAAGAATTTATATATATTACAGGATTTTGCCAAAGATAAAGAGGGATTTATGCATAAAGCATCCGACATAATGGGTGCGGAAATACAGATAATTCCCGGCACTAAAGAACTTTATGCCGAGCGCAAGACAAAATACGGTCGTCCGCGCACGGCTGACAATAGTCACTGGGAGCAATATTTCACCACTTCGCCTGAAACAATCGTGCTCCCTGAGGCTGAAAATCGGGATGCGGAATTCTGGAACTATCATGGCCTGACGTTCAGTGCAGACACCAGGCGCCCACCATTGCTTACCCGTCTGCGGGAGACTCCTTTCTTCTACTGGGCAGAAAAAATACTAACCATTCTCGTATCGGGATATATAAAAACCGGCAGGGAAAGTAAGTTTGATATAGGCCCGGTGAATACGCTTATCAGCGGTAACAGTATAGAAGGATTGCGTCTTAGAGTAGGTGGGATGACCACCGCCAATCTCTCCAAATATATATTCGGGAGGGGCTATATTGCCTACGGATGTAAGGATAGAAAAATTAAATATCGAGCAGAGGCAGACTTCTCCTTAAATCCGAAAAAATATCATTCTCGTGAATTTCCTGTCAATCTTTTTCGTCTGTGTCATGAATATGAATATGACCAGATAGGACAGCACTATCAATTCACCAATCCTGACAACGTATTTCTCTCCTTAAAACGCGCACGATCAGACAAGGTGACGCTGAGGCGCCTGTCCAGTCTGACTTATATGTATGAGAACAATTATGGCTTTTCGCTTGAAACCTGTCTAAGGCATGAAAGACAGATGCCCACTCATTGGCTTCCTTTCATCACAGAGGGTAGCGGTCAGTCATTGAACAGGTTTGATGTCACCTCACTCTTAGTTAAACTGAGATTTGCTCCCGGCGAAAAATTCTATCAATCAAAGTCTGACCGCCTCCCTATAAATATGGATGCCCCGATTTTCCAGCTGACGCAGGAAATAGGATTTAAGGGACTCCTGGGCACTTCGTTTACCCTCAACAAAACAGAGCTATCCGTAAAGAAGCGATTCTGGTTTTCGGCATTCGGTTTTGCCGATGTAATGCTGAAGGGGGGTATGATATGGTCGAAAGTTTATTATCCCGCACTGATGTGGGCAAATGCCAATTTATCATATACTATTCAGCCGGAATCCTTCTCTCTGATGTCTCCTATGGAGTTTGCAACAGACCATTATCTCACCCTTGACATGACCTATTGGGGGAATGGCATCCTCTTCAACCGACTACCACTCGTGAAACGAGCAAAACTCCGCGAGGTCATAACCTTCAAGACACTCTCCGGCGGACTTAATAAGAGAAATAATCCTGCCTATAATAAAACACTACTTAGATTTCCGACAGATGCCGGAGTCAGTATGCTCTCCTCAACTCCATATATGGAGCTAAGCGCAGGCATAGACAATATTCTGACAATACTGAGAGTGGACTATGTTTGGAGACTGACATATCGTCATACTCCACATACGGACAAATCGGGAGTAAGAGTATCATTGCACTTTTCGTTCTAATCAAAATTTGCTAATTTGTGTAATAATTGTTACCTTTGTGGAAATTCTAATCAAAATTATTCAAAAATATGGAGATTTCCGCAAAACTAATTCTCGGAGGAGTCTTGCTGCTAAGTGCTACCCTGGCGAAAGCAGATGAATATCCCTCTGTAAAGTTTGGTACGACGGTAGTGGGCGAGCATTCTATACGCGACAATGGAGTGAAGGATGGATCAAAACATCAGAAGCTTACCACAGTAGAGGTGGCTATAGACGACTATGTCTATAACGGCGACACATGGACAGACTTTACGATAACCGGAAAAGGATCACTCTACGACATAACAAATGAAGAACCGGTGCTAATAAAAGACTTCTCACTCGCTTTTAATAAGCGAGGCACAAATGGTCTTTACCTTTTCCCGGTTATGACCCTTAATGTCAATGAACCGATATTTGAGAATCATACCTATAAGGTGACAGTTCCGGAAGACTGTGTGAAACCGGGTATCACTAAGCTGCCATGTCAGTTTTCAGCCGAGGTGCACAGCCCGGCATACGAGTTCACATTCGTAGGCAGTCATTCCACTCTGCAGAATGCCACGATGAAGACTTTTGAGAAAGAAAACATCGTCATAAATGAACTGGGGAGAGTGAGATGGTATATTGAAGGCACTTTCGAATTAGCCAACCCTTCCGGAGTGCACGCTTATTACGATTCAGGCTTCACGAGCCCGATAAACGGCGCTCCGGTATATAGCAAGCCGGTAGCAGAAATTTCATTGAGCTATTACAATGACCGCACATACATTCTGGCAGACTTCTTTATGAATGATAAGACGGGCGAACCTCGCACTATCAGAACTAAAACTGACGTCACTATTACCTTGGATGAGGGCACGCTGGTCAATGTAAATTCACCGGAGGTGAAAAATGCCAAATATGAAATAGTAGTGAAAGGAGAGCCATATACAGAGCCGGAAGAACTGAAAATTCCGGATCCTATCGTCATAGAACCCGAATATGTTAACCTCGCCGTCACCATAGATAACCGTCACTCCCTGAACACTAAAACTGCCAAAGGAGAGAATGCCTCTATCTCTATCCTCCCGGATGAAAATTGGGAGGTGAAAAGCTTGACAGTAAATGACGAAGATTGTCTCGCAAATGTTTCGGAAAACGGCATCCTCACTCTTGAGAAGGTGGCAGAAGACAAGAATATCAATGCCTCTCTCGGTTATAAAGGAGAAGTGGCCATAATGGACGAGTCAGGAGTAGCCATCCTCCCGGATTCCGACATTCGCATCCTGACAGATGGTGAATACATCGTGATTGATGGCCTTGAAGGTAACGAAGAGATTCGCGTTTACAGCGTGGCCGGTCAGCTCATAGTGACCCATACAGCGTCTAAAGACATGGTGCGCATAGCCGTTAGTCATGGTGCCTACATAGTGCTGGTAGGCGAGAAGGCTGCCAAGGTAGTATTGTAAAAATTGAGTAGAAGAGGATATAAATCCTCAACAGAGGCAACAAGAGGCTGTCTAACAACCAAAGTTAGGCAGTCTCTATTTTATACACAAAATCGGGAGATTCAGGCTGCATTTGCCACTCCCGAGATATAATTTGTGTAAAAGCTTAAATGAGGGTTCG
>JAAVFQ010000011.1 GCA_014800685.1 Bacteroidales bacterium | reverse complement strand
CGACTTGCGCTTTCCGCCTTTCCGCGAAGTTACTGTGTTTTTATTGGTCATTTCATTTTATTTTTGTAACTTTGCAGTCCGGTCTGCAAGCAAACGGGCAGACCTATTTCGCGTCGGATATTTTTTATCATCACTTTTTTCCCGGTGTATATTTTCTTCTTTTAGATAAAGACAATCTATCCGACTTTTGACAAAATTACTTGAAAGATGCAACAGATTCGCAACATCGCTATCATCGCGCATGTCGACCACGGAAAAACTACTCTCGTGGACAAAATGCTTCTGGCCGGACATCTCTTTCGCGAGAATCAGAATGCCGGCGAACTCATTCTCGATAATAATGACCTTGAGAGGGAACGTGGCATCACGATTCTCTCTAAGAACGTCTCTATCAATTATAAAGACACAAAAATAAACATCATTGACACTCCAGGCCATGCCGACTTCGGAGGCGAGGTGGAGAGAGTGCTCAATATGGCCGATGGATGCCTGCTGCTCGTGGACGCCTTCGAGGGCCCTATGCCGCAGACCCGCTTCGTGCTTCAGAAGGCTATTCAAATGGGACTGAAGCCGGTGGTGGTTATCAATAAGGTGGATAAGCCGAACTGCCGTCCGGATGAGGTCAATGAGATGGTCTTCGACCTTATGTTTAATCTTGACGCTACAGAAGACCAGCTGAATTTCCCCACCGTCTATGGCTCGGCCAAGCAGGGATGGATGTCGACCGACTGGCAGAAGCCGACCGATGACATCACGGCCGTGCTTGACGCCATCATAGAATATATTCCCGCTCCCGAGCAGATAGAGGGAGACGCCCAGATGCTCATCACGAGCCTCGATTTCAGCTCATACGTCGGACGTATCGCCATAGGCCGTGTGCATAGAGGCACCATCCGCGAGGGTATGGAGATAGCGCTATGCAAGAAGGATGGCTCTGTGAGAAAGCAGAAGGTGAAGGAGCTCCACACCTTTGAGGGCATGGGGCGCAAAAAGGTGCAGGAGGTGAGCAGCGGCGACATCTGCGCCATTATCGGTCTGGATGACTTCGAGATTGGCGACACGGTGTCGGTGCCTGAAAATCCCGAACCTCTCCCTCGCATCGCTATTGATGAGCCTACGATGTCGATGACTTTCACTATCAATGACTCCCCTTTCTTTGGCAAGGATGGCAAGTATGTCACTTCACGCCATATCAATGACCGCCTCGTCAAGGAGCTCGACCGCAATCTCGCGCTGCGTGTGCAAAAGGGGGAGACGGAAGATAAATGGACTGTTTTCGGCCGTGGAGTGCTTCATCTGAGCATCCTCATCGAGACCATGCGCCGCGAAGGCTACGAGCTCCAAGTGGGACAGCCGCAGGTGATTATCAAGGAGATAGACGGACGCAAATGCGAACCGGTGGAGGCTCTGACGGTCAACGTGCCGGAGGAGTATTCTTCCAAGGTGATCGACATGGTGACCCGCAGAAAGGGTGAGATAGTGAGCATGCAGACTCAGAATGACCGCGTCAATATTGAGTTTACCATCCCTTCGCGCGGCATTATCGGTCTGCGCAATAATATCCTGACAGGCACCGCCGGCGAAGCTATCATGGCTCACCGCTTTCTGGAATATCAGCCCTGGAAGGGTGAAATAGAGCGTCGCACTAACGGCTCTCTCATAGCCCACGAATCCGGCACCGCCTACGCCTACGCTATAGACAAGCTCCAGGACCGCGGGCGCTTCTTCATCTTCCCTCAGGAGGAGGTCTATGCCGGACAGGTGGTGGGCGAGAACGCTAAGGATAATGACATAGTGGTCAACGTCACCAAGTCAAAGAAACTGACCAATATGCGCGCATCGGGCGCTGATGACAAAGCCAAAATCGTGCCTCCGGTGATCTTCTCACTCGAAGAGGCCCTCGAATATATCAAGGAGGATGAATATGTGGAGGTGACTCCTAATCATATCCGCCTCCGCAAAATCATCCTTGATGAGATAGAACGCAAGCGAGCTTCAAGGAATTAATCTTGCGCCATGAGCAGATTGAAACGAATATTGAGTGGTCTGCCGGCATGGAGCCTGAGCATCCTCTCTCTGGCACTGATGTGCTGGCTCACGCTCTCGCCTCAGCCACTTCCGGAAATGACGCCCACATTCAGCGGAGCCGACCTTTTGGCTCACGGCCTGATGTTTGGCGGCATCACATTCTGTTTCCTGCTCGACCGGCAACGTCGCCGGGAATGGCGCCCCGTGGGCCTCGCCTATATCCTCTGGGCCTTCTTGGTGGCAACGGCGATAGGCATCCTGGTAGAATATGCTCAGCTATGGATGGAGCTGGGACGCTCTTTCGAAGTGCGCGATATGGAGGCCGATGGCGCCGGAGCGCTCTTCTGCAGCCTGCTCTGGTATTTCCTGCAGGGACGCTGGAGCGCAAAAAAGCCTGAGAAGCCGGACCAGCCGGCTCCCGAAGAGGCGAAAGAGGCCGCTCCCTCCGGCTCTGATGACCAGAAACAGCCCCCAAAGAAGCCTCGCTTCAGACACCAGATAAAGAGCGCATGGATAAGGATTCCCCTAAAGGTGATTTTCGGCATTCTGCTCTTTATCATTATCCTCCCGATACTCGTATATATCCCTCCGGTGCAGACGCTTATGAAGAATGTGGCCTGCTCCGTGCTGAGAGACAAAACCGGGATGGACGTCTCAATCGACAAATTTCGCATACGCTTTCCCCTTGATGTCTCGCTGGAAAACGTAGTGGTGCTTCCGGCTCCTAAGGATACTATGGTCACTGCCGGCGAGCTGATAGCCAACGTCAAGCTTATGCCGCTGCTGAAGTCGGATGTGCAAATCAAGGAATTGCGCCTCCTCGATGGCTATTACAAAATGGTGGCTGAAGACACCTCCATGATTATGAAAGTCAGAGCCGGACTGCTTGACGTAAGCCCCGGAGCCTCTTTCAACCTCAAGACCATGGATCTCACTCTCGACAAGGCGGTGATGAAAAACGGTCGCGTCTCGCTCCTGATGGACGTATGGAAAAAACAGCCTAACCCGGACACCACCCAGACTCAGATGGTGATCAAGGCGCGCTCTCTTGACCTTGAGAACATCAACTTCGGGATGTCGATGCTACCTACGATAGACACTCTCAGCCTTGACGTGAAGAAACTCCAGTTGCGCGAAGGCATCATCAATCTCACCGGCAGCAAGATTACGGCAGCCTATGTGGGAGGCGACAGCGGTAAGGTCACTTACATCCAGCCCACTGCCGAATATGTAGCGGCTCACCCCGCTCCGGTGGACACCATATCGCCACCCTCCCCGCCGATGACTATCGCTCTTGACAGCATCGCCCTCACTCGCTTCAATGTGCTCTACGCCACAAAAGGGGTGAAGCCGGCTAAAGGTTTTGACCCTGCCTATATTTCTGTCAGCGACCTCAATATCGGGCTGCGCGATTTCTACAATCAGTCAGTCTCCATACGGCTCCCGATCTCAATGCTCTCAGGCAAAGAACGCTCCGGACTCACCATAACGTCCGGCTACGGCATGGTAGCCGTGGATGAAACCGGCCTGAATATCAGCGAGCTACTCATCAAGACGCTTTATTCATCAATAAGTGCCGATGCCGACGTGCCCTTCGCAATGATGGAGATGAAGCCGAATGCAAAAATGCGCGTCTCGGCCAATGCCTCTCTGGGGCAGCAGGACGTCACGGCATTCCTGCCGATGGCCGGCTCTTATCTCTCTCACCTCCCGGACAAACGACCCATAAAGCTTCAGCTTGATGCCTCAGGATCTATCTCTGACCTTACTGTAAGGAATCTTACCCTCGACGTGCCCTCGACGCTTACCCTTTTTGCCAAAGGACATGCGCTGAATCCTACCGACCTCAAGAGGATGGACGCCGACCTGACGCTTGATGGCCGACTCACCAATCCGCATGTGGTGCAGAGCATGCTCGCCCTGAAAGGATTTGACATACCGGCACTCTCTATCAAGGGCTCAGCCTCCGCCCATCGCGAGAACTATGCGGCCGACTTCGACCTGCGCACCTCTGACGGCGACCTCGTCGGCAACGGTCGTTTCGGGATGAACTCCGAGTCTTACATGGCCGACATCAGGGCCACCGGCATCAACGTGGGAAAGTTTGTGCCTGATTTGGGGATAGGACACCTTACGGCCTCAGTTAAGGCCAATGGAGCCGGCTTCAACCCCACATCTCCACGAACTCATACCGACGCCGACATCCATATCTCGGAAATAGAGTGGCAGGGGAAGCGTCTGCATGACATCGACGCGCAGGCCAAACTCTCCTCCGGCGTCTATGACCTCACACTGCGCTCCCCGAATCAGGATGCCGACCTCTCGCTGACCGCCTCTGGAAGCATTCGCGGACAGAGATATGATTTTGACGTGGACGGACACATCCACCACCTTGACCTTCACGCTCTCGGACTGATGACCGATATGTGTGAGGGAAGCGCGGACATTGCCGTAAAGGGCTTCTTTGACGCCGCCTCTTATCATGGCGACATCACGCTCGACGCCACGCAGATCGACTGGAATATGCCGGATATGTATATCCATTTGCCTCATGGCATCAACGGACGATTCCTCGCCGAAGACTCCTTCACTTCACTCTTTATAGACTCCGACATGACCTCCGTGGACTTCAATTCGCCTACGGAGATGAAAGCGCTCATAGAGGCATTCACCACGGCCGGAGAGAGCGTAAGCCGCCAGATAGCTGACCGGCGTCTGCTCGTGGATGAGCTTCACGAGAAATTGCCTCAGTTCGAACTCTCGCTCGCGGCTTCCGGCAAGGGCCTGATGAATCAGTTCCTGCAGCCCAATGGCCTGCAGGCTGACACACTTTCCCTCTCTTTGTCAAATACAGACATCCTTGCCGGCGATGTGCGTCTTCTCGGTCTCAACACCGGGTCGTTAGCCCTTGACACCATTACGCTTGATTTGCACCAGCGAGAGTCTCTTCTCGACTACAGGGCTCACATAGGCAACCGCCCGGGCACTCTGGATGAATTTGCGAGAATCGACCTGCTGGGCTATGCCGGTGGCAACCGCGTATCCCTTTCGGCTACTCAGCACAACATTGAAGGAGAAATGGGCTATCGCATCGGTCTCACGGCAGCCGTCACCGACTCGCTTGCCACTATCCACCTTACCCCTCTGAAAGCTACTATCGCCTATCTCCCCTGGACTATTAATCCCGACAACCACATCGACATCAATCTCAACTCCACACCTATTCATATCGAAGCCGATCTGCAGGCTCAGAGCAAGGAGTCGCAGATCTGTCTGCGCACTCAGGATAATGACAAGGGGGAAGAGGAGCTTTATCTGAAACTTGACAACATCCACGTGCAGGACTTCCTTCAGATGAATGTCTTCGCTCCGCCGCTGACTGCCACCGTCTCCTCAGAAATTCATCTATCCTACGACAAGCAGCAGTCCTTCTTCGGCTCAGGCACCATCGGCGTCAAGGATTTCACATACGAGCGGCAGCGTGTAGGCGACTTCGACATGACATTCGATGCCGGCCTTGACCTGAACGGAAATACGAAGGCTCAGGCCTCTCTACTTATCGACAATGAAAAGGCCCTTTCAGCCCACTGCATACTCGAAAACGACTCAGTGAGCCACTCCATAACTCCTAAAGACCTCGGAGTCTCACTCACCCATTTCCCTCTCAAGGTGGCCAATGCCTTCCTCGGGCCCGACGTGGCCTCCCTCTCCGGCTCCCTGAATGGCGAGATGTCCATGAACGGATCCTTCACAAAGCCTCTGCTTAACGGATATCTCTCCTTTGATGAAGCCGCGCTCTACATTCCTATGATGGCCAGCTCGCTCAAGTTTGACTCAGAACCAATCACGGTGAAGGAGAACGTAATCTCCTTTAATGACTTTGACATTCTGGGCGCCAATGCTAACCCGCTGAAGGTGACGGGAAATGTTGATGCCACCAACTTCTCCGACATTCTCATAAACCTCGGTCTCGATGCCAATAACTTCCAGCTGGTCAACAATGACCGGCGCGCCCGTTCGGACATCTACGGCAAGCTCTTCCTCACCATGAATGCCACTGCCAAAGGCTCCATGAGCCGAATGAACGTCAATGGCCGGGTCACCGTCCTCAACAATACAGACATCACTTATGCCATCTCGGACTCAGAAGACGTACTGACACAGGGACAGGACGAAAACGTAGTGAAATTCGTGCAATTCTCCGACACTACCCAGACATCAAAAGCCGACTCCATTGTCTCAACTCTGGCCATGAGAATATCAGCCTCGCTCACCATTAACCCCGGCACTCAGATCGAGGTGCTTCTGCCCGGCAACAGCACGAATAAAGTAGACCTCTCCCCCTCCGGCACACTCTCCTATTTCCAGAACTACATGGGAGATATGCGCCTTAACGGCCAGATAAATATCAACTCCGGTGTAGCACAATATTCACTCCCCGTCATGGGGCAGAAGAAATTCAAGTTTGATCAGGGCTCTTACGTGGCATGGAACGGAGACATCATGAATCCAATCCTCAATATCAAGGCTCTCGACGAGCTGAAAGCCAACGTGCAGCAAGGTGGCAATTCGCGCCTGATCAACTTCCTGATAACGCTGAATATCACCAACAATCTATCGGCACCGAAAGTGGCCTTCGACCTCTCCACCGATGATGACCTGTCGATACAGAATGAGCTTCAGTCAATGTCGGCCGATCAGCGCTCCACCCAGGCCATGAATCTACTGCTCTACGGCCAATACACCGGCCCAGGAGCAAAGGCCAGCTCCAATCTCTCCGGCAATCCGCTCTACTCCTTCGTCACCAGCCAGCTCAACCAGTGGGCTGCCAAGAATATTCGTGGTGTAGACCTCAGTTTCGGGATTGACCAGTATGACAAATCGGTAAACGGACAGACCTCCACTACTACAAGCTATTCCTATCAGTTCTCGAAATCGCTCTTCGACAACCGATTCAAAATCGTAGTGGGAGGCAACTACTCCACAGACGCCTCGGCCGATGAAAACTTCGCGCAGAACCTGATTTCCGACATCTCCTTCGAATATATGCTCAAACAGACTCAGAATCTCAGCATGTATGTACGTCTTTTCCGCCACACCGGGTGGGAGTCGATACTCGAAGGTGAGGTGACGGAGACCGGTGCCGGTTTCGTCATGAAACGCCGACTGAGCAATATGCGTCAGCTATGGCCTTTCAGACGTCATCGCCGCAGAAATACACTATTGGTGCCGGCCGACACCACCGACACCTTGAAAAAAATACCGGTAAAAGAGACCAAATAAGATGCTGAAACGTATATCCGCATGGCGCCCTGCGGGTGCCCTCACGCTCCTATGCGTGCTTCTTCTGACCGCTTGCTCCACCACGCGCCGACTCAGCGAGGGGGAAGTGCTCTACACCGGTGTCAAGAAAATGAATATTAACCCGACGGAGAAGGAGAAGCTCCCTTCGGAAATGGTGTCTGACATCCGCACCTCTCTCTCCGCCAAGCCAAACGCCCCGATACCTTTCTTATCTCCTTACGTCAACAATCCTTTCCCCGTCGGACTCTGGATCTATAATAACTGGTGCGATTCCTGCGGAGGACTGCGCAAATGGGTGTACGACAATTTCTCACGCGAACCTGTGCTCATTCAAGACGTTAAGCCACAGGTCAGAGTCCAGATGGCCAAAAACATCCTTGATAATAACGGATATTTCGGCTCCACGGCCAACTACGAACTCCTCTACGACAAGAAAAACCCGAAGAAGGCCCGCATCAGCTATGACATCAACGTCTCGCGCCCTTACCTCATCGACTCCATCATCTATCTCAACGATGACCGTAAGCCTATCTATCACTTCATAGACTCTGTAGCCCGCCGTCAGGAATATCTGACCGTCGGCGAGAGATTCTGCGTAGACTCTCTCGAGTCAGTACGCATCAATATCACCAACCGCCTTCGAAATCGCGGCTACTACTATTTCCGCCCCGAATACATCGAATTTCTTGCCGACTCCACTATTACCCCACATAGCATCGCACTCAAGCTTACGCTTGCCTCCAACACGCCCGGGCTGGCTCTGCGCCAGTTTCGCGTTAATAAGGTCTTCACCACGATAGAGCGCCAGAGCAACCGCGTCCACGGCACTCCGGACACCCTCAATACCGCCCGTGGCGACCTCATAGTAATGCGTCCTGCCCGTCTGCGCGAAAATCTCATACCCTCCTGCATCACATTTCGCAAAGGGCGCCTCTACACCGTGCGCGACATGGACAACACCCAGACGAGACTCTCGCGCACCGGACTCTTCCAGAACATCCAGATTCAGCCCATCC
Source organism: Bacteroidales bacterium (assembly GCA_014800685.1). GTDB lineage: Bacteria > Bacteroidota > Bacteroidia > Bacteroidales > Muribaculaceae > Lepagella. Next base: position 37,429 of record JAAVFQ010000011.1, on the reverse strand, counting down.
CCGTTGACACCGCCGCCGCCAATCCTCTTATGGATGTCTATATCACCTGCAAGTTTGACCGCCCGATGGAGGCCTCTGTGGAAGTCAACGCCACCTCAAAATCCAACTCTTACATAGGGCCCGGTCTCATCTTCGGTCTCACTCACCATAATCTCTTCGGAGGGGCTGAGAAGCTCAACCTTCAGCTCAATGCCGACTACGAATGGCAGACAGGCCGCGGGCGCTCATCCGTCTTCAACAGCTACGAATTCGGACTCTCGGCCTCGCTGGCCTTCCCTCGCCTGCTCGCCCCCGGATTCATAAGAAGAGTGAGGCGTGAAATCAACTGGACCACCTTCACGATCAGTGGGTCGATACTTAACCGACCCCACTATTTCAAGATGGCTCAGTTCAACCTCGGCGTAGCCTACGAGTGGAGAGCCACACGCCATGTGCTTAACCAATTCACGCCCTTCAAACTCACTTACACCAAGCTGCTGAAGACCACGCACGAGTTTGACTCCATTATGGCACAGAATCCGGCCATCGCGCTCTCCTTCCGCAATCAGTTTGTGCCTCAGATGAACTATACTTATACCTACGACCGCTTTCTGGAGAGAGCCCGCATCAATGGCTTCAACTTCACTGCGAGCGTCACAGAGGCTGGCAATATCTTCTCAGGCATCTGGGCCCTCTGCGGGCAACATGGCGAGAAAAAACTCTTCGGGACACCCTTCTCTCAGTTTGTGAAAGGGCAGGTTCAGCTCGTCTATTCCCGACGCCTGATACGCAACACTGACCACTGGCTGGTGTCGCGCGTACTCATAGGAGCCGAACACGCCTACGGCAACTCCACTGAGGTGCCATACACCGAACAGTTCTACATCGGGGGCGCCAACTCCATCCGCGCGTTCACAGTGCGCTCCATAGGTCCCGGCTCTTACCGTGCGCCCAAAGACCAGGTGAACGGTTATTTCGACCAGACGGGTACCTTCAAGTTAGAGCTCAATAGTGAATATCGCTTCCCTCTCGTGAGCATCCTGCATGGCGCTGTCTTTGTAGACGCCGGAAATATATGGCTTCTCAAGAATGACCCGTATCGTCCGGGTGGAAAGCTGCAAGCCTCAACTTTCCTGCGTGATATCGCATTAGGCACGGGAGTAGGTCTTCGTGTAGACATCGGCATGCTCGTGATCCGCGGCGACCTTGGCTATGGGCTGCACGCCCCTTACAATACCGGGCATAGCGGATATTTCAACATACCGATGCACAATGCCTTCGCATTTCACCTCGCGCTCGGCTATCCTTTCTGACCATGAAGGCAAAACTCGCCGCCAATCCTACATTCTGGGCGCTGATAATTCTCGGTGTCCTTATTCTTGCCTCTATCGCAGTCACTTGGTGGATGCCCTCGCTAAACGAAAATCAAACGAACGAGGAGGGCGCCCCTGTCACTATTCATGTGGCCCACGAAATCACTCCGGCCGACACTCTCGTTTCCGGTGAGGCTGAGACGCATTCTTATCGCAAGAGTGCGAAAAGAGGAGGCAGGAAAGCGGGCAGTCACCGCGCAACCAAACGCGCCAGGAGCCGGCAATCATCTGAAGCTCCACGGACTGCATCGCCCCTTGACAATAAAAACTGAGCATGAACAGAGAGACATTCAGCATCGTTATTCCGGTGCATAATCGGGCACGGATAGTAAGCCGCACTCTGGATAGCATTGTGGCCCAGAGTTACCGGCCTCTCCACATAGTGCTCGTAGACAATAACTCTACCGACGGGACTTTCGACATTCTGCGCCAATGGAAAGAGCTTCATCAGAGCGATGACCTCATCATCGACGTGATATGCGAAAAGAGAAAGGGAGCCTCCGCAGCGCGCAATGCCGGTCTCGCGCTTGTCAGCAGCCGATTCTCATGCTTCTTTGACAGCGATGACATCATGCACCCGGAGCTTGCCGCCGAAGCCATGAAAGCCCTCACAGCCTCGCCGACGCCCGAAAATAGCGTAGTGGCATGGAGAGCTATATTCAAAGACTCCTCAGGCACTTCGAGGAGATTGCGATATTCCTCCCGGAATCCACTGAGAAATCATCTGCTCCACGGCATTCTCGCCACTCAGCGCACTGCTGCCTCAACATCTCTTTACCGACGAGCAGGGGGATGGAACGAAAGTCTCCCCTGCTGGAATGATTTGGAATTCGGGGTTAGAGTGCTCCTCTGCCATCCTCATTTCTCATTCATTGACAAAGACCTTGTGACCATCCATTTCACCTCCCGCTCCATTACGGGACGTAATTTCACGCATCGGGCCGGCGAATGGGAGATGTCGCTTCAGTCGATAGAGAGAGCATTGCGCACCACGGATGATGAAAGAGACCGCAGTCTGATGTCGCTACTCGAATATCGGAGGGCTGTCCTCGCCGGGCATTATCTGCGCGAAGCAAAATCATTCACATCTTCCAGAGGAAAGACATCTGCTGAAATCCTGACAAACAGACTTAGCAAATCACCCTTTCTCACTAAATTCCAGCGGCGCTTGCTCCGTCCTCTCATCATCTGGACGATAAAGGTCAATAAAGGGATGGCCACTCTCTTCTCCCGATTCTTCTGACGTCGCCACTCAATACCAAAAGCGGTGCATCTGAATCTACAGACACACCGACCTTCTTAAAAATTCTCTAAGTAAATTAACTTGGGAAAGTTAACTTGCCTTATAATAACTTACTTACCCCAAAGATTGTGACATAAATCAACATTCAGTTTTCCGAAGCAAAGTTCAACACGATGGAAGAACTTGACCAAATCCGCCAAAAAAGCAAGGACAAACTAGCCTACGCAAAACGCAATAAAGAATGAAGAAGATCAAATTTTCAGAAAGTCGTTGCAGCGAAATTATTGATGAAGTCAGTTCGGGTTGTCACGACCCAATCCGGTATGCACTGAAAGAATAGACCCAGTTTCCCCTCCCCTAAAATACTATTCTGAGGCTATACCATAAAATTCCATTTCAGAAACGCAGAGATCTTCCCATTTGTCACCATAATAGAAATCGCCGGGGGAGAAGATTATCTGATACTTCTGGTTCCCTTTTTTGTGGCGATAGGTTGGCGACACGGGAAGCGTCTGAGGCGAAAATGTATCTTTAATGGGTCCTTCGTAAAGGACAGCATCGTATGTCTCTTCAACCTCATTATCATAATTCGAGCGAGCGATTATGATATGTGAGGCTCTCGTATTGTCACGAAAAGCCTTATTTGACTTGGCATATCCATTAGTCAGCACTATGCGGTCTATTCTATCGGCATTGACATAAAATGTCGGTCCATAATAAAGGTCAGCATCCGCAGGCATCTGTGCTATCTTAGCAGCCCAGGCAGTGTTACGGTTGCCATCAAACATATTCCGCGGATGATAATTGTTGCCCCCCTGGGGCGCAAGTGTCCAATCATAACTTGCTCCGGTGACGCTAAGGCGCTTCGAGCGCGGTTCATCGGGAGCCATCCTCGGCTCTTCCGATTGTAACCTCTCCTGATAGACCACCTTAACCACAGTATCATGGCTCACTTCTGTCTTATCAGCCCAATCAGACTCAATCTCCAAAAGCACTTTCTTCGCCTTCCCACAGGATGTTAACATTACGGCTACGCATGCCATACAAATCAGCTGAATCTTCATTTCCATCGGAATTTCATAATGTAGAACACAAAGTTACAAAAAATTCTGAACAGAGGAAAGACCTCTGCTGAAATCCTGACAAACAGACTTAGCAAATCACCCTTTCTCACTAAATTCCAGCGGCGCCTGCTCCGTCCTCTCATCATCTGGACGATAAAGGTCAATAAAGGGATGGCCACTCTCTTCTCCCGATTCTTCTGACCTCGCCGCACAATACGAAAAAGCGGTGCATCTAAATCTACAGACACACCAACTTTCATATAAATTTTTAAGTAAATCAGCTTGAAAAGTTAACTTGCTTGCTACTTACTTAGCATAGCCCAAAGATTGTGACGGAACTCATGCCCCTCATCCGTGATGCAAAAGTCTTGAAAGACTTGATAAGAAATGCTGCCGCGGTAAAGGGCATCAACTTTTGTACCCTCCGGCAACTGATACCACAAGTATGTCAACTTGACAGGCTCAGTGAGGCTTTTGCTACATTTCGGGAATATTTCTACATTCACTTCATATATCTTAGCCTTATCATCAGCATTCGGGGCTAACTGCAATTCCTGCTCATAGCGTGAACGTGTGTTGAGTCCGCGCACACCTATCCCATTAAGGCCCTCCGAGTCATCTATAGAAATGAATTCTCCATTCTGATAGAGCCTTATTGCGGCAACCCGCCATGCATTCAGCTCCTCTTTATTCGACTCGGCCACAGTGAAAGAGCCGCCGAAAGAGGGGAAATAGCATGTACTATTTTCATTCACTTCTTGCTCCACATATCCTTTTACGCCATCAAAGGAAACTTCCAGACGCGGTGCATCATAAAAAACACCGACACTCTCCGGAGTCATATCCTCATGAGCCAGATACTCCCAACCCTTGTAGAAATCTGCGGTTTCCTTTTGTGGCGCGTGAGGCTCGTCATTGCTTGAGCAAGAGACAAGCGCGAAACCCATAGCACACACTGCCATCAGCATATATCTTTTCTTCATATCTTCAAAAATTTTAATTATTCTTGTATTTAGACTATGAACATTATAATGAGGAAGTGTAGATGCAAAGTTTATTTTATCTTCACATGAACAAAGTTAATAATAAGTAAGGATTCAATCTTAACTTTAAATGCGTTTTTGCATCTTATATACTTTCTCAGGTCACTGTATGTCATTAGTAGCGGACTATAAATAATTTTCATCACACCAAAATTGTTTACAAATATGACCTAATTTAGTATACATTAGATTTCAATACATACTTTGTTGAATGTCTTACATCTAAACAAATTAACGGATTTTATTGACTATTTATTAGGAGGAAAGGCGCAAAATAGTTTCAAATCTTTGTCATAAAGATACTTTACAGCGTAACTTGGCCTAGTATCATATTTATCAGTTTCAAAGGGATAACCGCCAAAATCATAAAAATAGCCATTTCCTTTTGCCTCCCAACCCCAAACAATGTGTATATAATTATTTATTGATTTAGAAGTAGGGTTCGACTTTGGCGAATGTTCATACGTTACAAATCCATCAATAGCCCACATATGATATGAGTCAACAATACCTTTAGAAGTATCTTCAACAGAAACGCCTGTCACAAGAAGAGGATTACCCCCTGCCAGCAAGGTCAATGCAACTCTTGGATTGTAATTTGTCCAGCCTGTATTTTTATTATAGCCCAAATTGGTGAACGTCCTACTTACGTTAGACACACTTCCACCAGAACTAGACTCTCCGTATTGAATATCAATATTTTCAGAAGATCCTAATTGACTCAAAAACTTATACAATGAATCATTCGCATAATATTTTGATTTAATTGCTGCCCAATCTATTATATTTCCCTTGTATTCTATAGGCCACTCGTAAAAACTAGTTATCATCGCAACAGCAACTGCTGTACAACCCACCATTGCATTATTTCCATTTGGAGCGAAACAATACTTATTGAATGGAGATCTTTGATTCCAACTTCTCACATTGTAATGTAAAAGTGGAGATACTCTTTGCAATAATTTATTTTCATCCGGACTAGGTACTATTATGGGATTAGGATTGACATTCCACGTCACTGTATCAACAATCCATGAGTCAGCTGCGCTTTCATAAATAGCACGCATTCTAGTTGCAAGGGCTCTATTCTCTAAAGTGTCAGCAAGATTTAAATTACCTTCATCACTTAAGGCATAAAAGGGAATAGAAGCTCTTTTATTAGCAGAAATCAGAGCGAAACCATCATCTCCCTCAAAATTAACAAGATACAACAATGAGTCAGCGCGCGTGCCTTCTCCCCCACGAGTCGATTTTTCTGTCGTTCCAATCACCTCAACAGAAGCAACCTTTCGTTCGTGTCTCGTACCTTTCGTGTCAATACTATTGACAACATTAAGGGCATAGTAGGCCGCCTCATCTGGAGAAAAAACATAAGAACAATCAGTATGATTGGAGCTAGCTAAACTATTTTCCTCTAACATTTCATCGCTACAACTCCAAAATAAGAGACAAAGCAATAGATAAACAATTTTTTTCATATTAATATTATTTAGATAGCGCAAAGTTAATAAAAAAAAAATCAACAATGCAACCCACAAAATATAATTTAATATTTCTTAACACTTAGGACTGCCGTTTCCTTAGTCATAAATAAGGATTGATTTGCAGGATACTTGTCAACTAGACAATTTAATTATATGCAATTTATACGATGGTTAACATCTGTATATTAAAATGAGTAAACCACCTACGAAATTGTATGGTCTACAAAAAGACTGCGCTATCATGAGACCGAGTGTAAGTCATTAGTTAACTTTTACGGGCCGAGAGCAGCCGGGCGAGCGGCAGTTCCACATATCTATAGGTAAGCAGCCCTACCGGGATTGCAACGGCCAGCGCTATCAACATACAGGCGGGACGGTTGATTATGTCTTCATCTCGAGTGAAATGTATAAGCAGCAGTTTGACGCTCATGATGCAGAGATAGCCCGTAAGAAAGAAGCTGTAGCTGGCAGCCCCGAAGTCTACAAGCCATTTGCATGAAAGCATTCTGCTCCAAGCTCCTTCTCCAAAGGGTCGGCTTCCGAAGACTATTATCAGAATACCGACGGGAAGCCACCACCATGAGGCATTATTATATAGCGGCTGAGCGAATCCCTGGAAATAATAGAACAGACCGGCTATGATAACGGCAATCGTCTCCAGAAGTGTGGCTTTTCCGGAAGAATGGCGGAAGCGGAAAGGCATTCTCACAAAAAGATAACCTATGAGCAGCCCAAGCACAAAATCAAGACTGCGGAAAAGGGGCGAAATATAGGTAAGTGGCTCTATCAGTGATTCGGGCAGGAGAGGTGTCAGCGAGAAGTAAAGGAGGATTATGGCGAGAAGTATGATGAAAAATCGCTGTGGACGCGACGCTAAGCGAGGATATATAAAGGGGAAAAGCAGATAGAAGAAGAGGAAATCAGCCATACACCAGCCTGGAGGATTGCCGGAGAAGTAAAAGTCGGCAGAGGGAATCCATCCCTGCACCATGAAGGCATCGCAGATTATAGCCGGGATTGCCGAGAGAGAGTGATTGACGTCAAAGAGGATGACTCCACAGAGCAGTGTAAGGAAATATACGGGATAGAGCCTTGCAAGTCTGTTGCGCATAAATTGCTTCATATCAAGCCGGCCATCCACAGCTTTCTCTCCATAGCCGAGCGGGAGCATGGCGCCTGAAAGCATGATGAAGAAAACTACCGAGATGTTGCCGGCATCTATCATCGGCAGGCGATTGATAGTATAGTGATGCACGAATATCAGCAGTGCGAAAACTCCTCTTAGCGATTGAATGGCCTTTATCATAACTATGCAAGCATCCCGGGGGGGATGTTTCTTTAATTTTAAGGAGTGAGAGTTTTGCGCCTTACCTGCTCTTCCACCCTCCTGAATCTTAATAATGATGACTGAGGGGTGAACTGAAGCGCAATAATCGGGTATTCGGCAGTGGTAGCCGTTATACCTTCCGACATCCCATTCATCGAAGCATCCATCCACACCACATCGTAGATGTCGCGGAATGATGAAGGGCTTAGCCGTCCCTTTTTCATTCCGGGCTTCCATGGCGTCCCTGCTTTATATCCTCCTACATAATAGAGCGAATATCCATCATCACCATCCGGGAGTAAAGCAATTCTCAGTTTCGAAGGGATAGAGAGAAGATCATCCTGAATGGTAAAGTCATAAAGTTCCCAGAGCCCGCAAATGGGGTCGGCACTATTCTCAAGGATGTCAGCAATAGTCATCACCTCCATCACTTCGGGACTGCAAATCTCCTCCGGCGTTGCAATCGAGAGCCACGAGAGGTCAATCATCGCGCCCGGCTGAAGAATTAGCTGCACAGACTCCGGAGTCATTTCCTGCAGAGGGAGTGAAAAGGAGAATTTATTAAGACGGGAATCATTGCCGAAGTCAAGCATCCATTCCTCTCCTCTAATTTCCAGATGAAGCAGATTGGAGCCAAGCGCCGAAAAATGCTTCTTAATAACAGAGGAGAGGATAATGGAATCACCGCTCTCAACATTCAGACGAAGATTCACACCCTCTCCACCCAAAATATCATGAGCTACCTCCGGATGAAAAGAGACGGTGAGCTCGCCGTCGCGACCACAAAGACGCAGCCCCCACGCAGGATTGACAACTTTGCTCTTACTCCCCTCTTCACACTCTATGGCGTATGAAAAGTCAGCTACGCCATGTTTGTTCGCCAGCCGCATGGAGAGGCTGAAAGAGCGTCCTGAGAGAGCGAATGGTATCGGAAACGTTTTCTCATGGCAGCTTGTGTTGCAGAGGATGCCGGAGCCATCTGCCACGAGGGGCGAGAAGCCGCGCCCCATATTGAGATAAAGGGTATCAGCGTATGAGAGTGAGACGGACAAGAGGAAGGCAAGGAGGAGAAAAAACCTCATCATAAGTCAATAATTGCGCTCACGGTGCCCACCAGAGCAAACAGGAATACGATGACACCGATAATTCTATTGATAATGGTCATGGTGCGGAGGCTGAAACGTCCCCTCACCTTATCTACCGCGTAAGTCACAATCCACCACCAGCCTACGGCCCCCACAAGGATAAAAAGGAAGCCTAAGAGATAGTGATGCCATTTCATATCGGGGAGGACAAAGTTGAAGCGGGCAAAGAGACCGACTATCAGAAAGAGGATAAGAGGATTGGAGAAGGTGAAGAGGAATCCTCCGAGGATGTTTTTCTTCACGGAAGGGGGCTGATGGTCAGTAGAATTGAAGGCGGCGTCGGGCTTCTTGCGGAATAGATATATGCTGAAGGCAAAGAGCACGAGCGAGCCGAAAAGCTGAATCCATATCTGATTCTGTCTCAATCCCTCCTCAATGAAAGAAAGGCCGAAGCCGGTAAGCAGACAATAGATAAGATCAGAGAGTGCGGCGCCGATGCCGGTGAAGAAACCTGCCCTTCTGCCGCGATTGAGAGTGCGTTGGATACAAAGGATGCCCACCGGACCCATCGGAGCTGAAATCATAAACCCGATGGCGATGCCTCTCCATATCATATAGAACATACTCTCCATAATATATTGTCCAATAAGTGGATAAACTATGAGGCTCGGCGCCTCATCTCGTAATGATATATCCGCCCAGCTGCGTGCCGAGAACGGAATAGTTTTGCAGGCGATATTTCATGTTTGGGGCTGCCGCAGGTCCCGATAGAGGGGCACCGGCCGACATAGTGACGTCATAGACACTGCCACACACCGGGCAAACGGCATTAAACGTCTCTGGGTCTATACGCACTCTCACATCAGGCTTCACCTCGACGGGGCAGGCGAGATCGTAAGCGAGGGGCACGTTGGTATTTCCGGAATAGGGATCCATACCGCCAATGAGGAGCACGCCGCCAAATCCTGTGTAGGAAGTAGCCGTATACGCAAATCCGGAGGGAGAGGATGGGGTGGCATCTTTAATGAAATTTCGGTAGATGCCAAATCCGGCTACTCCATACGTATTCCACAGTCCGGTGTCACCAAGATTTATAGCTACCGGATAGGCCGGGATACGATCATCCACAATGCTATCGCACGACAACAGGAGAAATCCTGCTGCCGCGCTTAAAAGATTCAGCATTGCAGACCGGCCCCTAAATCTCACTCTTCAGAGAATTTAAGAGCCGGAAGGAAGCCGGCTATCTGAGCTATGAGTTTATTGATAGGCCCGGAAATCATAGGCTTAAGAAGCATGGGGACATCCATATCCACCACGACACGACCGAGCGATTCGGAGTCAGAAACCGGTTTAATCTCCAGCATCAGCGCCAAAGCCACAGGGAGACCCTCCCCCACAAGGCGGACGAGATTAGGCTCGATGCACCCCTCCTTGCGGAGAGTGAATTCGCCTATCGGACCGGCGCCGGCGGGAATGGTAATAGTCTCAGGGGTGATGCGAATTTCCTCAAACATCTTTTTCTGCTCCTGAGGTATCTGGTCTTCGGGCACTTTATCGAGCAGCGTGCGCAGAGCCTCAAGATTGCTCAGCTTTCCATATACGCACTCCGCACTGCCCTGCAGAGCTATTTCATCACTTTTATATTCAGCCATAATAATAGTAGAATTATTCAGGTTTCGCTACGCTCCAGGATGCAGGATCCTTTCGCCATTCTTTGAGAGTCTCGACATCTTCGGGACGGATATAGTCTGTGGCAAGAGCAGCTTCGAGCATCGCTGTATAGTTGGAGAGAGCTGTAAGCTCCACGTTGTTTTCAGCGAAACGACGGGTAGAGATGGGGAATTCGTATGTGAAGATAGCAGTCATGCCCACCACTTCACATCCGGCCGCGCGGATAGCCTCAACGGCTTTGAGCGAGCTGCCGCCGGTGGAGACGAGGTCTTCGATGACCACTACTTTGCTTCCGGGCTTCAGATTACCCTCGATAAGGTTCTCCAGTCCATGATCCTTGGGAGTGGAACGGACATAAATGTACGGGAGTCCGAGAGTGTCAGCCACGATAGCTCCTATGGCGATGGCTCCTGTAGCCACTCCGGCCACATACTGAGCATCGGGATATTTCTCGAGGATGATGCGCGCCATCTCTACCTTGATGAAATTGCGCACGTCGGGATACGAGAGTGTCTTGCGATTATCGGTATATATCGGGGAGTTCCAGCCGGAGGCCCACACGAAGGGGTTTTCGGGCTGAAGTTTGATAGCTGTTATCTGTAGGAGTTTTTCTGCTAATAGTTTCTCGGTTCCGGTCATAACTTAAGGTATTGCGGGTTTATAAACTTTCAAGATATGTCTCGGGAGCATTTCTGAACGCCTCATGGAGAGGGAGCTGCCCGGCTTATCCACTGCAAAGTTACAAAATCGACTTTACTTATGCAAGCCCGGAATGAAATAAGAATCCGTCAGTACTCTTCCGTATCAAGGAATCTTGATATGGAAGAGAGAGAAAATCCACGGGCGGCCAGCTGTCGGAGGAGTCGATTACGGTCGGAGGGGTCGCTGAGATCGAGTCTGCGTGAAGCCGACTCCACAAGTTTTGCCAGCGTGTGGCTGTAGGTCTCTTCATCGACGCTCGCAAGCGCCTCGTCGACGAGCTCCTCTGAGATTCCCTTCTGCCTCAGCTCCATACGGATTTTATATGGTCCCCAGCCGGCAAGGGCAGCCTTATCTCGCGCGTAGGCTCCGGCAAAACGTCGGTCGTCAAGGAAACGATTGTCGCTGAGGAAAGCAATAATGCTATCAACCTCTGCGCGCGACAGACCGGACTGAAGAGCCTTGCGCCTTATGCCAGACGTGCACTGCTCCGAGCGAGCGCAAAGTCCGGCAAGGCGCAGCCGGATTTTTTCATAGTCCGGGGGTGTTTTTCGCTTTATCATCGATGGGGAGTAGCTTTAAGAAACCTCAGTTTGCCGCAATAATCCTTTCTCTCTTCAACCTCGCTCCAACCCTGCTCCTGAAGCACTGATATGGTCTGCGCTGCATATAGCGGATTGATTTCAAAATATAGACTTCCGCCGCTTCTGAGTGCCGGTCTGGCCATCTGAGCTATGCGCCTGTAGAATTTCAGAGGATCGTCATCGGGCACGAAAAGGGCCTCTTCGGGCTCGTAAAGCAGCACGTTAGGCGCCATGGATGCCTTCTCTTTTTCCGCTATGTAGGGAGGATTGGAGACTATAATATCGAGCGACTCCGGCTCCGGGACGAAGGAAAAGACATCCATCTTTTCAGCCTTGATACTTGCGTGCAGAGAGCGGGCATTTGAGGAGGCCAGAGAAACGGCTATGGGATTGACATCAATGGCCGTGACCTCGGCAAAGGGGAGATTGAGAGCCAGAGAGACAGCTATGCAGCCGGTTCCGGTGCCCACATCGAGCACGTGGAGGTCTCTGCGCTCTTTGTAGTCATCCACAATCCAGTCTACAAGCCCGGCAGTCTCCGGGCGCGGTATAAGCACCCCCGGCTCCACTTTGAAAATCATGCCGTAAAAGTCAGCTTGCCCAAGGATATGCTGGATAGGCTCGTGAGTGGCGAGTCTGGCTAAGAGTGCTTCGAAGCGCTTCTGCATATCCTCGGAAGCCTCACGGTCAGAACGTAAGATATACCGGGTGGTATCCCATCCATACATGGCATGAAAAGCCAACCTCACCATAGCTTTAGCTTCCCTTTCGCCATAAATGGCAGCAACGCGCGAGCGCACTGAGCGTGCAAGTTCTTCTATCGTCATTGTTCGCCCTGAGTGCCTAAGATGAGCTGCATGCCCTTCTCGGTGAGAATATCCTGAAGATCCATAACGCTAAGACGCACGCGGATGTTACCCTCGGAATAGGCTGCTATTGACATAGTGGGATAAACAAACTCAATTCCTGTGGCCCTGATACGGAACATTTCCGGGAGCGGGAACTCTCCGTCCTCCTCTATGAGTCTGACCTCCTTATTGGTGAGCTCTTCACGAATCATTGATAGAAGAGGCGCTTCATAGCCCGGCTTCATGATATCTGCAAGCGATAGGATCTTATTGTCGGCAATGGAATAGTTGACATAATCTGTGGTGGCAATTCCATGCGCCATAAACGCTTCCATCTCGAAGCAATAGTTCTCCCAGACTATGAGAGTGGAGGTGATAAGGTCAATGGAAAGTGAGGACACCCGGCCATTAGGCATGGGGGTGGTAGCCGGATTCTTGTCGGTGAGGGATATGCCCGGCTCAAGACTCGGAGAGGGTTTATTATCTTTTGAGAATGTGACAGCTGCAAGCGACATGAGCGAGTCCCGGAGAAGAGTTATGTCATGCGAGCCTATTTTGGCGGGCATCACGCCATTCCCCTTGAAATGCCAGTTAGCCAGCGAATCGGCCGTCGCGCCTATGGAGTCGGCATGACCCACGAGGTCATAATTATATGTCATGAACTCTATGGGCATGGAGGTGGACTTCTCTTCAGCGGGCTTCTTTGAGGAGTCAGAGCATGAAGCCAGCAGAACGAGTGAAAGCAAGCCGGCGGAAAGTAAGGATTTTCGCATATCTAAAGATGAAAAAAAGGTAGTAAGTATGTGTGAAAAAATAACGTTTTCGGGTGACTGATATTATACCCCTGACTTTAAATTTTTTCTAAATTGCGTAGGGGAGACGCCGGTGATCTTCTTGAAATATTTTCCAAAGAAACTCTGATTGGGGAAGCTGAGAACGGTAGCGATTTCCTGCACCGGAAGATCAGTCTTCTTCAGCAGGACTTTAGCCTCCATCACCACGAAATTTTCTATCCACTCCCCGGCCGTCTTTCCTGAAATGGATTTAACCACAGAGGAGAGATGCTTGGGGGTAATGCGGAGTTTGTCGGCATAGAATGTCACCTGCCTCTGCTGCTTGAAATTTTCGCCCACGGCGATGATAAACTCTGCCATCAGCTGCTCTTTGCGCGACTTGCCGAAAGTGCTCACCATCTCATCATCTGACTGGAAATCAATGAGCTCGAGCATGGCAGCCTCGAAGACGCATTTCACTTTGCTTTTCTGCAGAAGAGTCGGCGGGGCGGAGACGAGATGATTCAATAGCGAATAGTAGCGGTCGAACTCAGCTCTCTTCGATTCGGTAAGGTCTACGACGGGCACAAACCGATGATTTATAAGATGGGGAAGAATGTCTGTCAATTTGGGGAAAAGCTCTTCCATCAGCGAGGGAGTGCAGGCTATGCCGTGACTGCGATAGTCTTCACTGAGGCTGTGGGCGCCGATATAGTTGCGTGGCTGCAGGATTATCACTGTGCCCGGACGAATCTCATATTCACACAAGTCTATGGTGATTTCTCCACTCCCCTGCGTGCACATTTCTATAAGCAGCGGCTCCATGCGCAGCGGAAAGAACTCTTTATCAGTGGAGTGATAGCATCCTTCAAAAACCACTACATCCTGCTTCATGAAGCTTTCGCTAAAGCGAGAGGCTATATTTTCCAAAGAGATGCCCATTCCCTCGTTATTGCTCATTTACCGGTGAATTTACGTTTTATGGCGCGTGGCAGAAATCCTATATGACGCATGGTGGCCGTTGCTGTGCCGTAATGGCGACACATGATTTTATACCTCTCTTTCAGCGAGGCCACCTTATTGTTGTCGGTGAGGCCGTCGCTCAGATAATGGATGACATTGCGGTGAAGATTACGGCATCGTTCAGGAGAAGTGGCTTTTATGCATTTCACCGTCCAGTCGTAGTCAGCCGAAAACCGATATTGCAGGTCGTAGTCGGGAGCGATGTCGCGCCTTACCATAAATGCCTGATGACATATAAGCATCCCTTCGCTAAAGCTTTTGAAGGTGAGCTCTTCGGGGACAGAGAGATGCCGGGGAGAGATCACGCGCCGGTCGGCATCCACTATTAGCGTGTCGCCATAGATTATGTCGACATCGGGCCCCGTTTCCTCAGCAAAATCCCGGAGAGTCTCTGAGTCGGCAAAGGCATCTCCGGCATTTAGAAAAAGTACATACTCCCCGCGCGAGAGATGAAGACCTTTGTTCATGGCATCATACAGCCCTTTATCCGGCTCACTGACTATTCTAGTGGCCGGCGTGCGCAAGCGAGAGGCCACTTCAAGCGTGTCGTCTTTTGAGGCGCCGTCTATTATGAGGTGCTCATAGTTGCCGAATGTCTGGGAGGCTACTGACTCCATCGTCACCGGGAGGGTGCGTGCGGCATTATACGTTATGGTGACTACTGAAATGAGCGGACGGTCAGCACCCTTCTCATTCTCTATCCTTGCCATGATATATTTCCATTAAGCTGTCGTAATGCCCGTCTCGGGAGAACTTCCTTACCGCACGCTCCGAGATGGATTTATGATTGAAGGGATGACGCTTGTCAAAAGCGTTCAGGATGCCGCTGAGCTCCTCGGCATTGCCGGGAGTGAACAGCACTCCGTCCTGCTCGGAGATCAGCTCCGGAATCCCCCCTATGGCCGCCCCTATCACAGGAGTGCCGGCACATAGCGACTCTATGACCGAAAGGGGATTGTTTTCATACCATTCCGACGGCACCACGGAGGCCTTCGCTCTCGATAGCAGATTGACGACACCCGTGGCATCAAGGTGGCCGAGAAATTCAATGTCGGGATTTGAGGCATAGCGCGATGTGAGTTGCGATGTTAGCGGCCCTCCCCCGGCCACTTTAAGACGCACTCCGGCGTCAGTAGCCGCCTTCAGCAGAGTCTCCACACCCTTCTCTTCGGAGAGTCGGCCCACGTAGCAGAAGTAATCTTCGCGGGCATTATGGGAGGCCTCGGCAAGCAGTTCTGACTTGCGAGGGTCTATGAAGTTATGCAGGGTGCGCACTTTTAGCTGCGGGAAGCCCCCTTCAAGCATCTTGTTGCGCATGAAATGAGAGGGCGCGATGAAGACGTCGGTCATGGCGGCCAATCGCTTTCTATTCCAATAGCGCGCTTCCACATCGGCAAGCAGACTCTGAGCTGAGGAGCCTTTCATGCACTTGTACCTTATAACCTGAAAGTCGCCATGCAGACACTCTTCACACACCGAACCGTCAGGGCGACGGCAGGAATAGGAAGGGCATAGAAGCTTGTAGTCGTGAAGCGTCCATACCACACGAATCCCTCTCCGGGCTGCCTCCTCCCCTATCCATGGGGAGAGATAGCTGTGCACGTTGTGAAGATGAACGACGTCCGGCCGGAAATCATCAAGCACTTCGGCCACACTCCTGCGAATGTCGCCCAGACCGAGTATCCTGCGGACACCGGCCAGCTTAGCCTTGATGCCTCCGGCAAAATTCACCTCTTTGGCATAGCCTGTCTCATCCGGCAACTCTATATTTTCCGGATGGTGCATGGCAAAGACCCTCACATCGTGGCCTCGCTCCATCAGTAGTCTGCGTGTGGACATGGCCACCACACAGTCTCCGCCGCGGGGATAAAAAAATTTATTTACTATGAGTATTTTCAAGACAGTAAAATTTGTGGATATGACCTCTGATGCCACCCCGGTCAACTTCCGGGACGGTTTTCTTCATAACGCTGCAATGCGCTCATTTATTGCTTCTCGGAGGCCGACTGCTCTATTTGGCGCCGCCAGGCAACGGCCTGCTCTACCCTATCCCAATGGCAACTGAGCATTACGAGATAGATAAATGGAAGCGCGCATGAGAGTATGGTAAGATTTGATGCGTAGACCATCATTATCAGCACCTGCAGTCCGAGATACCATTGCAGCTGCCCCTTGAAGCGGCCTCGCGGCCCAAGCCAGCCGAACATTACTGCCAGAGCGAAGAGCAGCCAAGCTATCCCGGCCGTTCCAAGGTCTACCATTGTCATCATGCCCAGAGTAGTCGTGCCGAAGAAGAACCATTCATAGCGTCTTAAGAATTCTGTCTTCTCCATCACTGAGGCACCTTTATATTGACTTGCTCCATATCCTACCCATACTCCCCACGGCTTATCCACAAGGACGGCGGGAAGCATCAGGAATTTTGCGCCGCGCATGAAGTCGCGGTCTTCGTCATTGCCGTAGGTGTCGAGCATCGACTCCATGATTTCGTAGGTTTCATCATCACCCATCACGTAATATTCCAGCCATTCGAGCGACATCTGTTCATCCGAGACGTCTACGGTGTTAAGATAGAGATAGACGGCGGCGACCAGACCGACAGCGATGAATGGTATCGTTATGAGGATGTTGCGCACGAATTTGCGATTGAATGGCACCAGGAAGAAGAAGTAGAGCACCAGATAGATGAATGAGACTTTTGTCTCGTTCATGAATGTGGGACAGAGCAGGAAGATGAGCGTCCAGTTGGCCAGCAGATTGCTTATATATCCCTTCTCCTTATCCCATTTTTTCAGCATGAGATAGAAGGAAATGCAATAGATAAGGCAGGAGATGATATGGGACATATAGTTGCCAAGCGTGCCGCCTCCCTGGTCGTTGCCTCCTAAAGCCACATACTCAAATATCATGGAAGGCACCTGAAGCCAGAGAAAGACGTAGAGCGAGGCGTCAAACTTCTCTATGAAATAAATAGCTCTGTTTTTCTTCGATAGTATCCAGCGGAATATGGGAGTCAGGAAGATGATGTAGAAATAGAATCTTGAGCCATTGAGCCAGAAGGTAGGCGAAAGTTCGTTGACCCAAATAGTACTTATAGCCGAGACCACAAGGTAAATCACCAGTACGGCTATGTCCCAAGCATTCCTTATAGTCCAGACCCCGAGCAGGATGAGCACCATGTCGGTCAGCAACTGCATCGGTGTGAAGAGAGCATCAAAGATGCCCACCCGCTGCGCTATAAAAGCCCAGACACCAAGCACCCAGAAGAGTCCTATCACTCCCCAGCCTACGCATTTTATCTTCAGCGGAGCGATACTCTCCAGCACATCGAGCATCCGCGGACGGCGCTGACGCTTTCCGCTGCTCTTGATGTTATCAGCATCCTTTATCAAGGCGATTTCTCTTTTTTCTATGGCTGAAAATAATTTAGTCCCGCTCATCGAGTGAAGCTGAAGCAAGACGGTCGCAACGGTTCTGATACCAGTAGACGATATAGAGACCGCCGACTCCTAAGATTCCGCCAAGAAATCCGAATAGGATGATAAGAATTTTGCCTCCAAGTCCTTTAGGTTCAGTGGAGGAGTAAGCCTTTTCCATGATTCTTCCGGCCGGTATCTCACGCGCCAGTTTCAGCTGATTCTCTTCACGCTTCTGCAGCATAAAGCCGTATATCTGATTCTGGATGGTCTGATTGCGGTAGAGCTCTGTAAGCTTTCTCTCTATGGAGGGCACCTGCCCTATGCGCGATTCCGACTCGTGATTCACTTTCTCCAGATCTCCTATGGCTATTCGCGTAGCGCTCAGCTCTCGCTCCATTGTCGAGATAAGGTTGGCACGCATAGCGTCCATTTGGGCTGTTACGCCCTTTAGGCTGGCATTGTTCCCCTTGGCGTTCTGCTCGAGACGCAGACGCTCAAGCGCAAGTTCGTTATACGCCTGTATGGGGGCTTCCGGGGCGTCTGACGTGAAGGGTATCAGGCTGTAGCGCGTATTCTCATTGCGCAGAAAGTCTATTATCATCTGAGAGACGCCGGCCTTGGTGCGCTGCTCTACAATGGCTGTCTCCGCGCCTCCCTTTTTCTTGAAAATATATTCAGCCTCTGCCTCCGGATCTACGATATTGTTGGCCTTTTTATATGTCTCTATGCTCTTCTCGCTGTTCTGAAGCTGCTGATAGAGTTCCACCATGCGCTCATCTATAAAGTCTATGGCGGCCCGAGCCTCTTCATGGCCTGTCTCTATCGAACGCAGATTGTAAATGGCCACCAGATTATTCAGGATGTCTTCACCACGATCCGGCCTAACCTCATCGATGCTCATGTAGATGATATTAGACTTCTTTGTCGGCGAGGCCATGTCTAAATCTTTATAGAGCGATTCTGCATATATCTTCGGGCTGGTAGTAACGTTATAGAACGTAAGCGGCTCTGAAGGATTATAGGTCACGCTCTTGTCTATGCGGAACGTGCCGCGAGGGGTCTTGGCCTGTATCGGGAAGGCCTTATATGTCTGGTCAAGCACAGTCTTGCCCATTGGCTGCTCGGCTTTCACGTGAATCTCTTTCCCTCCTTCGGCCACGTCGATACGGAATTTTGTAGCGGCCGAGAGTGTGTCGGCTACTGCTGCCGGCAGTGAGACGGTAAGAGGAGCGTCATTATAATACCATACCTTTGGCTTGAGCATACCGGATTTCGACCAGTTTTTACTGTTGAGATTCAGCATTTTCACCACCTCTTCAAGATTGCCGCGGCTCTGGATTCTGCGTATCTCATCCTCTACGAGCTTATAGCTCGCACCTCCCATATTAAAGCTGGAGAAGAGACTGCCCAGTCCACCCCCTAACGTCCCTTTTCCGTCGCTATCGGTGTCGTTCATTATGATGCTGGCCATCACCTCATATTTTTCCGACTTTATCTTGCTGTAGACATAGCCCAAAGCGGCGAATATCACTACGCATGCAGCTACTGCCCACCAGCATTTCAGCAGATAGCGCAGGAATTTTCCCATTCCTACTCGCTCATCGTCTTTTATAAGGTCTTCATATTGCTTTTCCATTGTCGTGCTTTTTGTCGGAATTTTTATTTCTCCGGCCGCTTCCTCTGCTGCCGAACTTCCTTAAGAAAGTATTTTTTAATCCTTATCCTTCCAGAACTTACTTATTTGGCAAGGAGCGCTATCAGAAGCGACGCTACCACAGAGCAGCCGCTCACTACTGCAGAAACTACGCTGACTTTGAAGCTGTTATTCTGATTATACTCTGCCTGACCGCTGCGGGAGCTTCCCGGCTCTACATAGACCACGTCGTTCTGCTTCAGATAATAGTAGGGTGAATTAATGATTTTGGAATCGTTAAGATTCAGTTTGTGATAGGTGGCCACGCCGTTCTCTTCGCGCCATACCGTGACGTTGTCTCTGCGCCCGAAGATGGTCATGTCTCCGGCCTCCGCAAGGGCATCAAGCACCGTGACGCGCTCTGTATCAAACTTATAGGATCCGGGCTTGGTCACTTCGCCCATTACCTTGATGCGGAAGTTGACCAACTCCACTCTCACGTAGGGAGCCTCCACATCTTCGGCTATCCGGCGGGTTATCTCGTCGGCCACCTGTGACGTCGTCTTGCCGGCCACGTGCAGTTTGCCGAGGATAGGGAAATTTATATCCCCCTGGCGGTCCACTACGTATGTCTGTTTCTGTGTGGTCTGCGTGTTCATCAGAATGTCTTCACGCGAGCCGGGCACGTTGAAGGGCAGATTGTAGATCGACGTCGCTTCGGGCACCTCTGAGGTTACATTGATGAGCAGCTCGTCTTGCGGAGCTATCACAAGGTCGCTCTTCTGAAGGGGCACCATTCCTTCCGTGCTCTGGCTAAGATCGGTGAAATATCCCAGTTGCTGATTGCTCTTGCAGGAGCATAGCAGCGATAGCAACGCCACAAAAACAAATATCTTTTTCATTCAGGTCAGTCTTAAAATAAACTATACGTGCCGAGTGGCGTGCTCTCTTCTGAAAAAATGCTCCAATCCACTCAGTCTGCAAAATTACGAAAAAAACTCCATCCGCACAAATTGTCGGACTCTGCTCCTTTCTTATTCTTCTTTCTTAACGTCCTTTTCCGCGGATTATTACCATTTTAACTCTCCGATTTTTCATTTCCTCTCCCCGCCATTTCCACATTTACTCCCTATTTATATGGCTTTACCATTCTTTTTTATTAACTTTGCATTGAAGTTGACAGATAGCCCTCTCTGCCAAACCGCCGGAAGGCTTTGTGTCTCCACTTCAATTTCTTTCAATTTTCCAAGCTAATGCAGGCTATTATTCTCGCTGCCGGCATGGGGCGTCGTCTCGGATATCTCACTGCCGGAAACACTAAATGTATGCTCGAAGTCAATGGCATAAGGATCATTGACCGTGTCCTTGACGCTCTTAAGGATAAAAATCTTTCCAATATCGTTATTGTCACCGGATATGCCGGCGACAATCTCACTAAATATGTGCGCGACAACTACCCTTCTCTCCCTGTTACGTTTATAGAAAACAACGTTTTTGACCATACCAACAATATCTACTCCCTATGGCTTGCCAAGGAGTTTCTCGAAGCTGACGATACTCTCCTGCTGGAGTCTGACCTTATCTACGAGCCTGCCGTCATCGACTGCGCACTCGACTCCCCTTATCCCGACGTGGCCCTCGTCGCTAAATACAAGCCCTGGATGGATGGCACTATGGTTGAACTCGATGAGCGCGACAATATCATCAGCTTCATCCCTCGCTCCAAATTTGATTTCAGCCATGCCGAACGCTATTTCAAAACCGTTAATGTCTACAAGCTTTCCCGCAATTTCGCCACTCAAAGATACATCCCTTTCCTCGAAGCCTACATCAAGGCGATGGGAAATAATGAGTATTACGAGCAAGTCCTCAGAGTGCTTACCACCATCGATACCTGCGACATTAAGGCTGTTGACATCGGCGACCTCAAATGGTATGAGATTGACGATATTCAAGACCTCAAAATTGCTGAAACGATATTCGCCGACCCCGAGCAGAGGCTCAAGTTGCTGCAGTCTTCTTTTGGCGGCTACTGGCGACACAGCGAGATTAAGGATTTCTGCTATCTGGTAAATCCTTTCTTCCCCCCGGCTAAAATGATGGAGGAGATGAAGGCAAGTTTCGACGTGCTCCTTCGGGAATACCCCTCCGGTATGGATGTCAACTCTATGCTCGCTGCCAAATATTTCGGACTGCATAAGGAGATGATTCTCGTGGGCAACGGCGCTGCGGAGCTCATTAAGGAGCTGACAGCTTCTTTGCCTCTCCCCTGCGCTGCCGTTTGCCCTACATTTGAAGAATATCTCAATCGTCTTCCTCAAGAGGGTAGAATCCTCTTTCAGGCTCCCCCTCCATTGTTCCGGTATTCTGCCGACGACCTCATCCGCTGGTGCGAAGTGTCTGATGCCCGCTCGCTGATTCTCGTCAATCCCGACAATCCTTCCGGCAATTTTATCCCACGCTCCGACCTTCTACGCCTCGCCGACTGGGCTGAAGAGTCCGGCGTAAGGCTCATCGTAGACGAATCTTTCGTTGACTTCGCATCTGATGGCCTCGCGGAGTCTCTTTTAAATGAAGAGACTCTGCTCCGATACCCACGCTTGATTGTCCTGAAGAGCATTTCGAAGTCTTACGGAGTGCCCGGCCTGCGCCTCGGCGTACTGGCTTCTGCCGATGTCGCTCTAATCGCCCAAATGAAAAAGAGTGTCGCCATCTGGAATATCAATTCCTTCGCCGAATTCTATATGCAGATTTTTGGCAAATACGAAGCCGACTATTCCCGCGCATGCGCTCTCTATGCCGAAGAAAGAGACTGGCTCCTCGACCGCCTGAAGGAAGTGGAATGGCTCACCGTGGCCCCTTCTCAAGCCAATTTCATTCTCGCCCGTATAGACGCCCCTATCTCTGCCCACACCTTAGCCGTCAAGCTTCTTAAGGACTACAACATCCTTATCAAGGACTGCACCGGCAAACGAGGCTTCGACGGTTCTGACCGTTTCATACGTATCGCCGTCAGAGACCGAAACGATAACTCCTACCTCCTCCGGGCGCTCCACGATCTCAGATTCTAATCTCCTCCCAGATGAGTGCAGCTAATCTCGGCAAAAAAACTCTCACGGGCATCCTTTGGTCCTCTCTGGAAAAAATGGGCGGAATGGCCCTTCAGTTCGGTGTTAACATCGTCATGACCCGGCTGCTCCTCCCGGAGGCCTTCGGCACTGTCGGCATGCTCGAGATTTTCATCGCAGTCTCTCAGACTCTCGTTGAGGGGGGATTCGCCTCTGCTCTCATTCAGAAAAAAGACCCATCTTCCACCGACTATTCATCTGTATTTTTCTGCAACCTCGCCATCTCACTCCTCCTCTATGCCATCCTCTTCTTCTCCGCGCCCTTCATAGCCTCTTTCTACCGAATGCCTATGCTATGCGGGCTCCTCAGGGTCCTTGCACTCATCATCGTCACTTCCGCGCTCAGCATCGTTCAGGTCAATATTCTCAAGAAAAAACTCTCCTTCCGCCATATCGCATTTGTCAACATTCTCTCCTACGCTCTCTCGGCAGCAGCTGCCATCACTGCCGCCGTCTCCGGACTCGGCGCATGGGCCATCGTTATCCTTATGCTCGGAAATTCCGCTGTTTCCACCATCATTTTCTGGATTTCAGCCCGATGGAGACCTTCACCGGTCTGCTCCATTAAGGCCATTAAAGATCTATTCTCTTTCGGAGGATATTTCCTCGGTGCCAACATCCTCCAGGAAATTGCGAAAAACCTCCAGAGCATAATAATTGGCCGGCGCTTCTCTGCCACCGACATGGGACTCTTCACTCAGGCCTACAAACTCGACCGTATCTCTTCTTACACTCTCCCTTCCATCATCGTCCAAGTCCTCTTCCCGGTCTACTCCTCTATTCAGGACGATGACGACCGATTTGCCGAAACGCTCCGCTCATCTGTCCGCCTCGTCGCTTTTATCATATTTCCCCTTATGGCTGCCCTGATCATGTGCGCCTCTCCTCTTATCAGATTCCTTTACACCGACACATGGCTCCCCGCAGTTCCTTATTTCCGCATCCTATGCGTCGGTGGTTTCTTCGTCTGCCTCCAGAACGTCAACTTCTACGCCGTAGCCGCCCAGGGTAAAAGCCGGGCTCTTTTCCTCTGGTCTTTCTATAAATGGTCATTCCTCATCGTTGCCCTCGTCATTGCAATGTTCTTCGGCATGAAAATGATTCTATGGGCGATGACCCTCTCCGGATTCAACATCTATCTGGTCAACGCCGCTCTCGCCGGCCGATTCTCCCGCTACTCCCTCATATCTCAAATTAAAGATATTTCCCTCATCGCTCTCAACACCCTCGCCCCCCTCGCTCTCGCATGGTGGCTTTCATCCCTCCTCTCAATTTCCACAATCCTCTCGCTACCTCTTTTCCTGGCTCTCTATCTTCTCCTCGCATTCGTTTTCCATTCAAAACCTCTCTCCGATTGCATCTCAATTATCAATCGCTTCAGAGCCAAAAACGCCACACCCGGCAAAAGTTAACCTCCATCCTTCGACCACGTAAAATATCTTTGCCACAGCTGACGTTATTCCTGTATGACTCACGACCAACTCAGGAATATCTATAATCCCGACGGCTCCCCACTGCGTGCTCATCAGCTCCGTCTCCTCTCAATGCTCAAAAAAATCGATGCATACTGCAAACAGCATAACATCCGATATACCCTTAGCTCCGGAACCGTCCTCGGCGCTGTAAGGCACAAAGGATTCGTGCCCTGGGATGACGATATTGACATAGAACTTACCGCTTCTCAATTCCGAAAATTCCGAAATCTCATCAAAAAACACCCCATCGAGGGTCTGCAATGGCAGGACTGGAAAAACGACCCTGCCTACGTCCAGCCTTTCGCTAAACTGAGAGACGCCGCCCACCACGTACACGAAGAAGACTCCTTCGACCATCTCTACAAATATCACGGCCCATACATCGACATTTTCATCCTTTACCCTTCCAACTCCCTCAGACTCGCCCTTCTCGCCACTCACGTGCAAAATCTCCTCCAATATCGCCCTCAGGCTCTCCCGGACACTCCAAGAAAAATAATCCTCCCGATAGCAAAAGCTTTAACACACGGTGTCATTTATCCCTTCCTCCGCTTTATATCAGCCATCGGCGCCGGCAAAACGCTCCGCCACACTCCCGGCACTGCCTATCTCAAGCCAAGACACCGCGACGACATCTTCCATACCTCCAATGCACTCTTCGAAGACGCTATCCTACCAATACCCGCTAATCCCCATCGCTACCTGACTCAAATCTATGGCGACTATTCCAGACTCCCGGACGCCGACTCTCTCCCCAAACACCTCGACACCAAAAAGCTTTAGAGCGTGCTTTTCTTTTAAAATAATAATTACTTGAATTTCAATCACATACTCACCACACCTCAAATTTAAACACAAAAAAATCACTAAAACACTTGCATTGGGCCGAAAAATGTATTAACTTTGCAACGTCAAAACGAAACAATGCCTTGTGGTGTAATGGTAGCACGCAGGTTTCTGGCACCTTTAGTGAGGGTTCGAGTCCTTCCAAGGCAACAAAAAAGCCGAGCAAATCGCTCGGCTTTTTTGTTTTATTGATTCAAATTTCGCAAGTTCTCATATAAGCAAATATCAAAGGTAAAACCCCCAACTCATTAACTCATAATTTGAGCCTGCGAAACTTATTAATTAATCCACATCAACGCCCAAGAAAGCACCCTCGCGGTCAAAGTCAAGATCCTGACCCGTCAGCAACTCAACCTCATATCCGCGGCTACTCTTCGAAATCTCATTAATTCCATTTCCGGGATAGCTCACAGAAATATAGTCATCTATCGCAGACGGATAAAAACCGTTAGGCACAGACTCGCCATACGGAGCATCAACATCCTGCCATACCCCACTCCGGTCAAAATCCAGAATATGACCATTTGAAAGCACTACTTCATACTCATTATCATCCAGATTTGCGCTAATCACGTAAGTCGACGGATAATAATCCGAAATAAAACTACGCGCTGCGGCCGGAAGATTCTCAGCAGCGATCGGCTCATCCTTATCATCATCACTGCAAGCCACAAGACTCAGCCCCATAACGGCCACGAGTCCTAAAAGAATTTTTTTCCACATAATAAATAAGATTAAAGTTAATATCGGCTAACTAAGTAAGTAAGAAAACTTAATTTATACTATATTCGAGCTAATTTTTCTCACTTGCATCGTTTAATTTTGAATACTGTCTTATATAACCGAATCATCATATAAAAAACAACGTCTCCCCCCTCTTAAAGTTCAATCTTAAACTCTATCCGCACATTAAATATTCGTAAAAAAGTCAACTTTTTTCATAAGTAAGTATTGAAAATTAATTTATACTATATTCGAGCTAATTTTTTAGTTGATTTCGGCACGGAGCGAAGAAGAATATAAGCATATTCGACTGAGCGACAAGCCGGAAGCGACAAAAAAGAAGCCGAAGATAGTATAAAAGATTTCTAAACTCATATTATCGTTTAATTTTGAATACTTACTTACCAACCCATACATCTTCTAATGAATATAAAAAAAGGACTTAAAAGGACTTGGTGAAAGTGCACATATTGATTAATTTTGTGGCGTGTAGCAGATGGAATATCCCTACAAGAGTTTTTCATCACACTGACTTGAAAGTATATTAATCAAATTATCAACATGTTAAAATCTGCACTTAAAATCACTCTGACCATTGTGATTGCGCTGAATTTTGCCGCAAACATATTTGCTCAGGGCCTCGTCCCTCAGAAAGATGAAAAGAAAAATCTCTGGGGATATGTAAATTCCTCTACCGGGAAATGGGTCGTAAAACCCAAATATGAGTCTGCCTCTGACTTTAAAACACAGCCTAACGGGAAGTCTCGTGCCGTTGTTGCCGCCAAAGGACTTACCGGCTTTATGGATGAAGGTGGCAAGCTTCTTGGTGCCGGTGTCGCATTTGAAAAGATGCAGCCGCTGGAAGGAGACGCCATGTTAGTAACTGTCAAAGGGAAAACCGGTGTCGCTAACTATGACGGCATCTACCTGATTAAGCCTGAAGCAGAGACCGTGGAGAAGCTTGGAGATGAGGGGTGGATCGTGACTCACAAGGACAAAAAGGGTATTCTCCGCAACGATGGCAGCTATCTGATGAAGCCTCTCTACAAAGATATAGACACCTCCATTCCCGGCTATTTTATAGTCTATGCCGGTGACAAACCCGGCCTAATGAAACGTGATGGCACTCAGCTGATAGCTCCTAAAGCTTACAGTAGTATTGCTCCCTTTAAAGATAACATCTGGAAGATTGGTAAAGGTAAAAAGGTTGGTCTGATGGATGTGACCCAAGGAGCTATTATTCTCGAGCCTAAGTATGAAAATGTAATTGGAAGTTATCTCGGCAACATGTACTTCATCGTACGCCAAGGTAAAAATATTGACATTATTAATGCTATAGGTAACCGTCTAATGCGCTATACTGGTTATGATGATATAGTCGTTAATGAAGATACGCCACAGAGAAAGCTCTTAATAACTCTGAATGGCAATACGTATTACATTTTCAATGAAAGTGATGCGACGGCATATAAGCTTGACGTAAAAAACGAATACTGCTATGATTTTTCCAGACGTGTTGTCACACTTGCCGATGGTCAAAAGAATAATGATATCTCTGCTTATCTCAGTAAGACCCGGTATTTCGTAAATAATAAAGGTGAAACGACTCCTTACGTGAGGGGTATCGACCTGAACGGCAAGGTTTATGCAATGATGGATGGAGATAACGCTTATCTATTCAAGGAGGGTAGCGCCGAGCCTCTCGGCAAGCTATCTGACATTAAGCTTGGGGATAGAATAAAGCCTGCTGACCACTATGAACTCGTTTCGGGAGAAGTCGTGGATAAATATGGCGAAAAAATAAAAATTGTTAAGTATAAGGACAATGTGGTGGCGATGCAGAACAGTGCTACCGGTAAATACGGATTGACAGGTAAGCCCGGAGAAGGCTACGATATCATTAAAATCAATACCAGATTAAGAAGGTATAATGACTACTACGCTATCTTGGCCGCTCGAGATGGCAAGTTATATCTTCTGAACGAAAGCGGCTCCGTGGTAGAAGAGAGTGAAAAGGATGGCCTCTTGGAAATAGATTTCGCTAAAACCGGTGCCTTCCCGCTTATTGTCGATAAGGATTGTAACTTCGGGCTAAAAGATCCCAATGGCAATATACTGCTTACCCCCGGGTATGATGATATCTATATGCTCATTCTCTATAATCAGGATGGCAACTTCTATGGTAACACCCAAGCTTCATCTCTATTCAAACTCTACAAAGATGGTAAGTGTGCCCTTTATGATGCCTCGAAAAAGAAAATTCTCGTGCCTTTTGAAAAAAACTATGCATCCATAGGTGGCATGGACCCGGAAGATATGCTTCACGACCGCTTATATGACTCCGGCCTCTGTTATGTTCGTGTTGGCGAAAAGGGGAATAATGAAAAAGACACCGCCTACGGGCTGTATAACTTTAATCTGGGTAAAGAAATCGTTGCTCCGCAAAAAGACTGCAAAATCACTAAACTGCCAAAAGGCTATAAAGGATATGAGATAGATGGAGTGGCATACGCTCCCGATGGTAACAAGCTCTCACTACCGGCCGCAATAGATGTCTATCAAGTCGAATGGGGAAACCACATGCCAAATTTCTTCTTTAAGGCAGCCGGCCTTGAGGGAAAGACAGTGAAATTATACGTCACCACCTATGACCGAAATGGAAATATATATCGGGATGCCTCAGGAAACAAATGCATCTACGAATACCAAGTGACTCCCACCCAGGCGGTTGAATATGGGCCGAGGATAGCAGTATATGGAGTTCAAGACGATGTCCATCTCCGTCCCTACTCCTCAATTACCCTCAAATACGTGCTCACAGCCAAAGACGCTAAAACCGGAGCACCCATCCCCGTAAAAGGAGAAAGCAGCATAACACAGACATGGCAACGCAATAGGTAAAATCCACCTGAACCTACCCGCCGACCAAGCGAATTCCATTAACACCGGGAGTAAAAAAGTCCGAAACGCTTTTTTACTCCCGTCAATATTCCACCCCCACTTCCTCCCAAAAGTCCCATCTCCCATAACTCCAACTATTCCCATAATTCCCATCTCTCCCTCGACGCCGTAACTCCCAAACCTCCCATCCCTCCGTCAGAAAAAAACACTTGTTTTTTCAGACAAATACGATTTCTCAATCCAATACACTCTATATCGGTGCTACAAAGTTCCCCTACCGCGACTACTTCTATCTCTCAGTATCGGGCGTATCGTAAAAAAAATCTCATTATGTTTACATTTATGTAAATTTTTTCGTAACTTTGCGTTGTCATTATAAACGCGAGGCATTATGAGCGAAGTAGAACTCCTTTTGGTAAACAGCAGCGAAAGTTGTACCATGTAAACAATTATTGCTGTCCGATAAAAATTTTTGAAGACATAAAAATTTAGGGTCGATTCCATTTGCAGGATTCGACCCTTTTAGTTTAGTTTGTGTTCGCCAAAACATTCTCTAAACTATGCGCAAAAATAATCATTTTAGCGGACAGCCGCTCTATGGCCAGGTAATAAAATTGCTTGACAAGTCAAAAATTCTTCAGTTCAGCCGTGAAAGGAGAGGCCATTCACCATAAATCGCGAATAATCACTTGTATGGATGTCAAGAAGCACAAACTGATATCGCTGCTGACTAACGATATGGAGTCAGACCCCGAAGAAATCATCGCCATATACCATCAACGATGGGAAAACGAACTGCTTTTCAAGCAGATTAAACAGAATTTCCCGCTGAAATTCTTCTATGGAGAAAGCGCCAATGCCATCAAGATCCAGAGCTGGATGATGCTCATTGCAAACCTGCTGCTTTATGGTCCTGCAGAAAGGACTGAAACGCCAATGGAGCTTCTCCGGGCTTGCCACAATGGTCAGAATTACTCTNATGTACTTATGTAGACTTCTACAGTCTGTTCAATAATCCCGAAAAAGAGTGGGAAATCATTCTTTCCGAAGCCTCCGGAGCACCACCCGAACCCTCCATTTTTGACTGAGGGGGCTTATAGAATCAAAATGCAGACTCGAACGCAGTAGAATCAGCGTTCGAGCCATACATTATTACTCTATCTGAGTTTTATCGGACAGCAATAATATCTTTAATACCTGCGNCTATGTATTGCGCCTAAGGCTGTTGTATTGATAAGCATTTCATAATTGGTGTCAATTAGTCGTTAAACTCCGGTATCTGGTCAATGTCGAATCCTCCCTCAAGGATAAAGGCACGAACATATTTTGTTGCTCTAATACCCACCATTGGCGGTGGCACAGGATGGTCTTCGATATGCTCGATGAAGGCTTTAGCCTGCTGACGGTCAAGAGTCTGCATAAGNGCATCAAGTTTTCCGCCCCGGTTAATATCATCTTCGGTAAGGTGTTGAGAAACGAGGTTGCGGAGCATTTCTTCGTCAANACCNATACTNCCGGCAAAACGNNNGAGTTGGTCGTTCTTGGCTTCTTCGCGGTATTNAANNATNTAGTCCATNANNGTTTTATCNNTATCCGGCTCNACNNNGCCACNCTGAACNTCATGNANGAANAGAGCCGNAAATTTTTGGTCTTCTGATGATAGAGTTGCAAACGANCTATGCAATTCATCGCGCAAAGGTGCGAGGATTTCTTCTTCCTCCTGATTGTAAAGAGCAGTGATATATCTTTCAAATCGGGAGTTCATATAATCGGCATCAATTTTGCCCGTCGCTTGCTCTACGAGATAGGTGTCTATCTCGTAAGGAATATCATCGTCGCCCCCTGTTCCTGTTCCTCTTTCCAAAAATAGTTCCCGGTATCGTTGGGCGAGGGTGTCATAGATATGCTCGTCGAATNTTAGTGTAACGCTCCGTCGGCGCGGAGTATGCTCGTCGGGTTCAAAGAAATATCGTTTACGCTTCCATACGAAGCCTTGAAGTTTGGCTGCTTCAAGGTGAGCATTCAGTATCCTCCATTCTTTAGCGAACNGCTGACGTACAGAGCGGTCTTCAGGNAGTGATGCAAAATTCTCTATACCCGCGTGATTAAACATAAACTCGATTTCAGCGAAATGCGAGTTCATCCCATTTAGATTATGTTCGAGCTTCTGCACGAATAATTCGAGAGNGTTGCCATCGGCATAAAGCTCNACNGCNTTTTCGATATTNTGCTTCATNGTATTTACCTTTCGGTAGTANCNNATAATNCCGAAAGGCTTATCAGGNCCNNANATGCGATTAGTGCGAGAAAAACCTTGGATAAGATTTTCGTANGTCAATANNTTATCCATATAGAGNGTNTTNACCCANTTNCTATCNAANCCNGTNANCATCTGATCNACNACAATCATAATNTNNAGTTGTTGGTCGGGGGTAATACGATTGTATGGTTTCTTATGACTCATTCGCTTTGACACATCTTTCTTGAAGGCTTGCCATGTAGGAATTGAGAATTTGACATCGAACATATTGTTATAATCCGAAAGGATTTCCACAAGACCATCTTCCTTGACTGTCGCCCCTCCATTGTTGTCAATACTTGGGTCAAATATTGCCGTAATCTTCAGTTCAGGCATTTCATCCTTAAGCAAACGGTAATATTCTATTGCCTCCGGGATAGAAGAAGTGGCGAATATCGCATGAAATTTACCTCCATGACTGAGCGTAGAGAAGTTCTCTTTGATATCAGAGACAACAGCGCGGCGATGGCTATCTGTCTGATATATACTATTGCCAATATAGTCCTCAATACCCTTGACATAGTTACCGGCTTCGTCAATATAAGAAGCCATAGGCACATCGAGTATATAGTGATTATATGTTAATACTCGCTCCTGAGACTCCCAAATATCGTTTATGTCATTGACTTTGCATTTTTCCATAGCGACAATTCTTCGCATGTCTGCTTCTTTGTAAGTGCTTACCATATAAGGGTCAAATCCAAGTACATTTTTGTCCCTGATGCCATCGGCTATAGTATAGGTATGAAGCACATCTCCGAAAATATCGCTTGTCTCGGTCATTTTAATGGCGTTAGGGCTTTTTATCGGAGTCCCTGTAAAACCAAAGAACAATGCGTTAGGAAAAGTGCGCTTGATAGTAAGCAGCATATCCCCGAATGTGGAACGGTGGCACTCGTCGATAATGAACACTATGCGCTTGGAACGTATCTTGTCAAGGCGTTTGGAGTCATAACCTCCTTCCTCTCCGCGTTTATGGTCATAGACCAAAGCCATCTTCTGAATAGAAGTAACAATAAGTTTCATCGCGTCTGAGGGAGCTTCCAACTTATTGACAAGTATATCAGTGTTAGCGGTGTCCTGCACTTCCTCATTATCGGCNGCAAAACCTCTATATTCATCTACGCTTTGCGTACCGAGTTCAATGCGATCCATCAGGAACACTACCTTGTCGGCATTACGACTTTGNGAAATGAGTTGAGCCGACTTAAACGAGGTCATAGTTTTGCCCGAACCGGTGGTATGCCAAACGTAGCCGCCACGCTGCTGTNTATCGTCCCAATGTTTGGTTGTCACTGCATCATTTATTCTTGAAGCGGCATAATACTGGTAGCTACGCATCACNTTCAGAATACCATCGCGACTATCGGGCACAGTGTAAAACCCGATCATCTGATGAGCCATAGGAATAGAAAGAAGATTATCAACAATCTTATTCCACTCTTTCGTTGGGTTGTTATAAAAATCAGCCCAACGGAAAAAGAAGTCAGAGTTAAATTTACCTTCCGGACCGGGATTGGCAAAGTAAAGCGTATCTTCGGGTGTCATAGCCACGAAGATTTGAACTAATGAGAACAAGCCTTGCGAGAATATACCCTCTTTGGAATACTTCTCAATTTGGTTAGATGCTTGACTAACATCTATACCTGACTTCTTTAACTCGATATGCACCACCGGCATACCATTGATAAGAAGCATAAGGTCGCCTCGCCGGTTATTAAGCAGTGGCGACGCTGTTGGGAACTGCGGTTGCTGAACAATTTGATAGCGACTTTGACCTGCGGCAATCTCCTGGGGGTCGTAGATTTTTAGAGTAACTTCCTTGCCGAAGTGTTCTCGATCATCCTCGTTATCGCGCTTTATAGAGGTGGTGNCTCCGTTGATGAAGCCGTTAAGCGCAAGAGGATTATGCAAACCATTTATGCGGTCAATGATTTGCTGCATTTCACCCTCAGTAAGCGGATAATCACCGAGACGGTCACGGTGGCGATTATTCTCAAAAAGAATATTAGCCCAGTTGCGAATAAGGTCTTGCTCCGTTGGGTAGCGGAGTACTTCTTTCTCCCAGCCGCGAGTTTGTAGTTTAGCGATTAAGGCAGCTTCAAACTTAGGTTCGCTATCAAAATGCGTTTGGTTCATTGCGCGGTATTATTAACAAACATCTTGTCGAGACAAGACTGTTTGATGTTTCTGAGTTTTACGAGTTTATGACGCTTAGCGGATAGCAGCGAGTCAAGATTGCGGAAGTATTCACCGATAGCCTTTTGTTCATCAATAGACTTCGGAAATAATATTTCGGTATCAGCCATTGCACATTTACTTATGGATAACACTTTAATACCTTGCATTAAAGGGATAAGCTGTGAATGANAACTATTTGAATTTAAGAAATAACCTAAATAGTATTTAGCAAATCCCATTAATGGGCGCACAGGGAAAGTGTGAAGTCCACTTACGGCAACTATCTCATGAGTCCCATCTATTTCTACACATTTACCAACCGCCTCATCTTCTGCCGTATCGGCAAAGATTATATCTCCGTTAGACAAAGTATTGAATTTGTTAAACTCGATGTCATTATTGATATATGGAACAATCGGGTCATTGACATTCACTACACTATTAAATTTAATTAGAATATCGCCATAGTGAATATTCTTAATTGCTCCGTCTTTATAATTAAGACATGCGCGTGACAATGTGTTGTTTTTTAACGGCATAAAAACATCTGTGAAAGATGATACTTGCCATTCTCCTTCAAAACCGGCGAAGCGGATTTCGGGGGCGCTTGCTCCGGGACTAGGGAACATCTTTTGGAGAGAGGCGGACTTCATGTTTTCTAATCTAGTAATCTCCTTCTCTNTGTCCTCTATAAGTTTATCAATATTTTCAAAGTATTGTGTTATGGAGGCTCTTTCTTCTTCAGTAGAAGGAAAATCAATATCATACTTTTGTAGGTCGGAGATATTCACAGCAGCGAGACCTCCGGCATTTACGTTACGTCTGCACCAGTCGCCGAGACTATAGAAACGGTAAAGTAAGTACTTGGCTGAAAGCCAAGACCAGCGATTTACGGTTTGAAAAACCGTAAATTGCTGATTCGCAAGCGAATCAGCAATTAGGAGAGCGTGCTCTCCTATTGTTGCGGTTGTCGAAACAATAATGCTCCCCGCAGGGAAAAGTCCGGAGGACTTCACGGCTTCGGGGGTTACATGCTGAATTGAATCTGACAAAACACGTCCGTTTTCTCTAATATCTTCCATTCTGAACCAAGGAATGGTGCCTTTAGTCCAAAATGCGGTATTGGCTTTTGAAGGTGTATAGCCATTGCCAAGAGTAAATACCTCTCTAACTTTCGCTTGCTGCCACTCGTCAGTGAAGCACTTGAATCTTATTTCAGGGATAAGCGGTTTACTCATGGCGAAGAAGTTTTTGGAACTCACGAAGTCCGGCAATATCCTTATCAGAACCGGTGAGATTATCAATTAAATCGGCAAGGGATGTTTCGGAGGACTTGATATTGTTGTCAATATCAACGAGGGTTACGCCATATTTTGAAGCGAGAGCAGCAATCTGAGCCGAGAAATTATTTATAAGTTCGGTGTCAAGCGAAATGAGAGCATCATTGAGCGCATCGGTCCACTTAACTTTCAAAAGTGCTACTATCTCTTCGGAGGATAGATTATGTATTTTTTCTATTGTCTTTGCTTCAAGCTCGGCACATGCTTCTTTGAGTGAATTTTTCAGTTCACTCTCCTTATCCATCAACGCAAGAGCCCTGCTCAACTTATATTCAAGTGAATCTTCATCAAACTCAAATTTGCTCCAAATTTCAGCAAGTCGCTTGTTTATTCCCCCCTTAGTAAAAGTACCATCCTTACCGCGCTCTATCTGGTCCCAATCGGTCTCTAATCGGTGCGTTTCGACATATTCAAGTTTTGCCGGTTTTTTATTGTTTACCGAGATTAAATCAAGATAGCCCTTTATTACTTCAATCTCAGGTGAGGAAATCTGATTACGGAAGAATTGGACTTTTGCCTTAAGTGGTGTCTTAACGAATTTCGTATTATCATCATTGAGATAGTTCCCACTCAATTCTTCCTCAGTAAGAGTATCAATGATTTCCTGATATGATGTTAATATCTGATCTAATTCAGATTTAAGATTAACGACTAACTGATACGTTTCCGGGATAAGATGATGTTGCACTAGTTCAAACGGCAGGATTCTCCCAAGCCATCCATCTTGCACCTCTACTTCCTTACCATCTTTTTTCTTAATTACCATATTTGGGTCAATGGCATTGGCGGCAACGAGACCCTCAGAGCGCAAAATTTCGAGATCTCCGGAAATGCCAGCCCAATGTTCATTAAGAATTTGATAAGCGGCATATTCATCTATTAAGCTGAACTTTTTGACTTGTTCAAACAAGATTGAGGTAAGAGCAGCAAGATGGGTGTCGGGGTTAATCTGAGAAACAAAATCTGACTCCGTCAACCTGTCTACAAGATGGGTATTAAGAGATTTGCCAACAATGGAGATTGACTCTTTATAATCCTCACTAAACTCCCTGACTTCAGCGTTAGCGGCAATGGTTTCCGCAAGCATATCGACAGGGAGAGCAAGAGTGTTATAGCCTTCCCCATCGGAGGTAAATAACTGATTACGTAGCGAGGGAAACATATTCCACCAAGCGGCGTGAGAATCGACCTCGCTATCAGGTATTCCTCCGAACATAGTAGCATAAATATCCCACTGCTCATCATCTTCGGCAGAATTGACATAACGAGGGATATTCAGGTTATAATCGTTATCTCTAACTTCGGCACGAGTTACGAGTCGAGAGAACTTAGGAAGCTCTCGACGTTCTGTAACTGCATCTACAATCTTGCGGATGTCGCGGGCGCGAAGTTGATTGTTCTTGCCTACTTTTGCGAAGCCTTTTGAAGCATCAACTATGAGTATATCGTCTCGGTCGCGTTTCTGCTTTAACACCATAACGATAGTAGGAATACCTGTGCCGAAAAATATGTTGGACGGTAAACCGATTATTGCGTCAATGTTATTATTCTCCACAAGGTTCTTGCGAATTTCCTCTTCACTACCACCTCGGAAAAGAACGCCATGAGGCAGAACGATAGTCATAATGCCTCCCGGCTTAACGTGATACAGGTCGTGAAGCAGAAACGCATAATCAGCGGTACCCTGCGGAGCGATACCATAGTTTTTATAACGTGGGTCGGTTTTTGTTTCCTCTTTAGGCGTCCACTCCTGAGAATAAGGAGGGTTGCTGACAACCGCGTCGCAATATAGCGGGTCATAAGTTGAAGATGGATCTGTTTCATCAAACCAGGGCCAATCTTCTTCGAGAGTGTCGCCATTACGCACTATGATATTATCAGGAAGGATGCCACGCATTACGAGGTTCATGCGAGTAAGGTTGTAGGTTGCCTCCTTTAACTCCTGAGCATAGTAAACGATTTTGTTCTTATCATGAATGTATCGCCCTACGCTACGGCCAATGTTGAGAAGCAACGAGCCGGAGCCGGAAGTAGGGTCATATATTTTTATCTCGTCGGCTTTTCTGAGATGATGAGCAACTATTTGCGACATCATCAATGCAACTTCATGGGGAGTGTAAAACTCTCCGGCTTTCTTGCCGGCGTTAGCTGCGAAGTTAGAAATAAGATATTCGTAAATGAAGCCGAGCACATCATAGCCCTGAGAGTCGTCGGTCGGTATATCTTTAATTAAGTCAAGCAGATTAACAATTGATTTTGTCTGAGAGCCCGTATTCTCACCAAGTTTTGACAATCCGTTTTGGAGTGTGTCAAAGATACCGGCATAAACCTTTGCATATGTTGGATTGATAAGACGTGCAAAACGGTTGAGCGCATCGCGTACATCAGCCACGGAGAAAGGAGTGTCACGCTTCGGATCAATCCACGTAGAGAACAAATCGTTATAGGCAATGAAATAACCGCGCTTATTTTGGCAAAACTCAACGATTTCTTTGTTACTCTCGTTTAGATATTCTTTAAGGTCAGCGTTAGACCACCCTTCTGCTTTAAGGTCTTCGACAAGTTTATCTGACACAAACTTATAGAAGATAAAGCCAAGTATATAGTCTTTATACTCGTTGGCTTCAATCTTTGAACGCATCTTGTTAGCCGAAGCCCATATTTTGGAAGCAAGTTGTTGCTTATTCATGTCTTTCCAAATAAAAAGAACATCCGTGTAGTATCTGAAGGCCGACCAAAGCCTGTAACTACTACAAGGATGTTCCCAAAGTTTTCGGCTCTCGCCGTATGTCTTTTTGAATGTTTACTGACTGGTCATTTTCAGATTGACGTTACTATTCTAATTACAAAGTTACAAATAAATTATGAGATTCCCATCGAAATCAGTAGAAAAATTGGAGCTACAGGCAAAGGAGACCGAACTGATCAAACTACTGCAATGTAACTCCCATAACCGAAAGCCGAACTGAAAAAATCAAGTCGGCCTTTTTTCGGACGGATATCCCACAATTCTCATCTCTCCCACAACTCCCATAACTCACTCAGCTCCCATAAATCCCATCGATCCCACATATCCCATGTCTCTCAGATCACATATCATTCCTGAGATAAGTGAAAGAGGCTGTCTAACAAGTTTAGGCAGTCTCTTTTTTCGTTCAGTCAGGCTAAAAAAAAATAAGGCTTTCATGCTGAAATTCAGCGCGAAAGCCTTTGCCATGTCATAGATTTTTAGTAAATTTGTGTTGCGCTTAAATCACTAATAATCATAACATAACATGGCAAAGT
>JAAVFQ010000010.1 GCA_014800685.1 Bacteroidales bacterium | reverse complement strand
TTCCCTTGTCTCTGTCTAAGTAGCTTATTGCTGCTTTCTGTCTTGTAGCATTTCTGTCATTGTTCTCTTTCGCTTAACGTTTCGTTGCCGTGTGGCCCGTTTCGTTTAGCGAGTGCAAAGTTATGGCAATTTCCCCCGCTTTGCAAGTCTTTTCCCTTTTTTTATCGCTTTTTTCGTGAACTTTTTTGTATCATGCTGATTGTTAGTGATTTGCAGAGAGTTAATTTTTGTTTAATTATGTTATGTTATGTTTAATTCAAAATCAGTTCGAATCGATTCAGAAAGTGAAGGAGGAATAAATGGCAAGATTTTGGCCATCGGAGTATGGTGAAATGGTCAAATTATGCTTTTTAGCGAAGGGAGTTGTAAAAATCCATGCTGAAGCGGACCCGATAGCGGCACCGGCTACAACGTCCCACCAGTTGTGTCTTTTACTGAAGCATCTCCCCCACCCTACATAACATGATAGGGCGTATGCAGGGACACCAACTTTCCATCCATACCTTTTCTGGAGGAAAGTGGCGGTAGCAAAAGAGGCGGCCGCGTGTCCTGAGGGGAAGGAGTCAAAAGATGTATGGTCCGGTCTTTGTTCTCTAACAGTCCATTTAAGCAGGTATGTGCATCCGAGTGTCGTGACCCCGGTGAGGGCACCCTGCTTGAGACCTTCCCAGTCCTGCATGATCAATACTCCGGTGAGAGTGGCTACAGGCATAGCCGCAAGAATAATGTCAGTGGACGTTTTGACGCCCTTCTGTGCTGATGATAGAGCTACCGGGGCCTTAGAAGGGAGCGGGTCGGGCACATATATGGACTGAGCGTTGAGTGGGGCAGATATAATAGATGTGAGGAGAATTATAATACCGAGTATTCTCTTTCTCATGAAAATGGTAAATTGGTTCTTAAATACAACGAAGCAAAATTAGAAATCTTTTATCCTATCTTCGTTTTTTAGTTAGCGTCTTTGGTCCGGTACGCGAGGATAATTACCGTCAATAGAGGCTAATAAAGTGTTATGAGTCTGGGGATGAAAATGATAGCCGCGATGATAATGGCGGTGAACGCAAGGAAAAGGACAGCTGCCGCTGCGAGATCCTTTGCATTTTTAATAAGAGGAGAAAATTCCGGCGACACTTTGTCGGCGAGCATTTCCACTGCCGAGTTAAGGGCTTCCGCAGCGAGGACTGCTCCAATAATAATAACTATTACGCACCATTCCAATGCGGAAATGTGCAAGCAGAATCCCAAGGCCACAGCCAGGACGGCTGCGAGGAGATGAATTGCGGCGTTAGGCTGAGTCCTGAAAAGTGTAGCTATTCCTTGGAAAGCGAATCCGAATGAGCGGATTCTTCCTTTCAGATAATTAATAATCATAGGACAGGGAGAACTGATCAACGAAAAGGGTTGCACCGGTGCCACCAGTGAAGAAGTCACCATATTTGGAGGCAGCGCAAGTAATCTGAAGATAGGTGGGCACGCGAGAATATGATCTATAGTCGAGTTTTATCTCAAAAGGAATGAAGCCATCGGTATCGGAGCCCCGAACTAACTCGCCGTATGCAATGATAGACGGAGATTTAGGGTCGAAGAGCTGACGGTTTCTAGGGTTTGTACGAATCTGATAAGGAGCAGTCCAGTCAGCCAGGGCGATATAAATATGGCATGAATCGGGCCTTCCCATTAGATCCTTATACTCAGCCGAGGTATAATTTATCGGGACCGTGGTGTATTTATAATATCCTTTGAGCTTTGTAGGCCTTAGAGCCCATGGTCTGCCGAAATCAAGGATACCGTTAGTGCCATCGACTTTAGCGAAAGAGCCGGTATAAATGGAACCTGCAGCGAGCTTACCGATGCCGGCAATTCCGACGAAACGCGTTTCGAGCATAGCTGATTTTCCGCTGCCGTCCGGTGTGATGTCAGAGGGCTGGACATTGCTTTGTCCGAGAGTAGCGGCGCCGGTGTTACCGGTGTCCCAGAACCTCTCACCATTTTCATCCCAGGGGCACCATATTCTTCCGTTGAGCCACCACTGGTCGAAAGAACCATCGGGGAGAATCTGAGTAGCCTGAGTGGTAACTTCAACCTCTTCGCCGAGATTCTGATCGGAGTAAGCCTGCACTACATATTTAGTAAGAGGAGTGAGATGAGGGATGCAAGCGGTCAACGTACCTCCCTGGAAAGAGATATTTTCTTTCGGGAGCGTAATCCACTCCTCGGAATCTGCTTGCCTGTATCTGAAGCCGTTGTCGGCACTTTCGGGGGCTTCCGCCACAGCCCAAATCACCTGCGACCAAGCGGTGACTTCTGAAGTAGAGACCAGAAGTTTGGATTTTTCAGCATAAATAGTCCACTCCTCGGTGAGACCGTGGCAGGAGACATTGACGATAAAGGGAGAGGAAAGGTCTATAACCTCCCCTTCATGAATATCGGGAGAAAGCGTAGTGATACCGGCGGGGCCGAGTTTGACAGAGGCGATGGTCAAAGCCGAGAGGTCGGCCGATTCCGGCACGGAGACAATGATTCTTTTTCCCCCCACATCGAGCTGAGTTTCTCCAATCTGCCCCTTCAGCGTGAAGTATCGTTCAATATTCTGCACGGCAGAAATGGTCCATTCGTATGTCTGATAACGAGTGAGAGAGACCTGTACAGGTTCAGAGAGATCCAGGAACTTGCCGATAAGATTTTCGGAGGGTTCGGCGCCTTCTGTATAATCAAACTCAGTGACCCTTACGGATCGAATATCCGTAGTCTCATCAAGATAAACAGTGACGTCATATCTTTCGGAGTTAATGTCGGCCGGAGCCTCCTCGTCTTCCACAGCGAAAGCGGTGATATATTGAGGAATTTTCGGGAACGGGATATCATTATTGATGCAAGCCTGAAGCAATATCGCGAAGGCGAAGAGCATCAAGGGTTTGAAATATCGATTCATTTTCAGGTGAGTTCGAAATTATGCAATATTATATGCAATATTAGGAGAAGAGATTTAAGCCATTATAGAGCATGGAAGGCCATCGCGCCTTAAATGTGGACAGCGAGACCAAAGTTAATATTGAAGATATTAAACCGGAAATTCGCGCCGGAGGTGAAGCGGTTACCGAGACTTACGCCATTGACCATCTGCTTCTCATTATGGAGATAGAATCCGAACACTCCGAATGAGATATCGAAAGAGACGTTTTTCACCATAAGCACCGAGAGACCGGGCGAGAAAGCGATTCTGAGGTCAGAGCTTGTGGTGTGAGTTTTTTTAATCTCACCGCTGAAAGGTCTGTCAAAGTCAGAGTTTCCGGAAGAGAAAGCGAGCTCAACCTCATTATAGACGGCAAATCTGCTTTTTCGGCCGAGCCCGTAATATTGCCTTGCCTGAACGGCGGCCGTATAAGACTGGGAACGATAGCGGATGTCATGCAAATCGAAAGACATATCCTCATCGATATCAACGCCGAATGAAGAGAGGTTGCCGGAGGTGGACGTATATCCGAGCCTCAGGCCGAGAGTGATATTGTTTCTAATAGTGTAAGAGATAGAAGGCTTGATGGAGAACGTCTGTCCGGAGAAGTCGCAGTCAGAGATAAGAGAAAGGAGCTGGAGGTCTTCGGTGGAGAACTCACCATAGGAAGCAGTGAGCCCGAAATTCCATACACCTTTAGGGAGGAAGAGGTAGTTGAAAAGTCCACGGTCGAACCGGCCGAGATTCTTATGGCGGATTATTAGAGGGACAGTATCGCCATTAGCGATGACCTTTTCATCGCCGTCAGCGGAATATGTTCTCACCACCTTTCCCTTACCTCTCAAAAGAATTGCCACATCTTTTCTGAGAGAATCCGGGATCCAGATGAGGCTACCATTAATGGAATCGGTCTTATCGCCGGGGTAGTAATGGGCAGCCGCATCATGCAAAGAGTCAGCCATTATGGGAGGCATCTTATCTCGCGCCTGCCCTGAGAGAGCCATAGCAGCCGCCAGGCACATAATCAGTAAATAAGAAAAGAGGCGGTGCGTCATAGATAAAAGGATGTTCCGAAGGTTATAGAGAAAAGATTGATTCGGAAGTTGGCCAATTTCGACTTTCTATTGGCCTCGTATATCCGATCTGTCAGGGTCTTGGTGTGAGTATAAGAGAAGCCGAGCACCCCCACATTGACTTCGAGAGCAGAGTAATTATTAAGAAAGACCACAATGCCCGGGGCGAGACCGATATCGAGGGAGAAATTGCGTTCATAAGCGCCGGTGATGTCCTCACCCCGTCCCTGAGTCAATTTAGCCTGACCGCCTCCGAGCTGAAACTGGAGTTCTGAGAAGAATCCGAATCTTTTGGAGCTGCCAAGCGAGAAATAGTTTCTCATAAAGAGCATCCCATAGAAATTATGAGCGAGGCGGTATATATTGTCTAAAGAATAGTCAGTTTCGGAGTCGAGCACGAAAGAGCCCTTTTCGACTTTTGCAAGATTTCTGGCGTATGAGAATTTGGCACCGAGTGCGAGGTCGTTTTTCACGGCATAGGCCAGCATAGGAGTAATCTTGAAAGAATAGGTGTCGGCATTGAGATTCTCAAGGATGAAGAACTGGTAGTCATTCTGTGTGGATTGAGTGTAAGAGACCGAGAAGCCTGCAATCCACTGGTGCTTTGGCACGAAGACGACGGACTCAAAGTCCGGAGCATAATCTTCCAGCTCGTCATCGATATCCGGGAGGGCATAGACAGTTTGATTCCGTAGAGAGTCATGAGGGAGCGAGCACTCGGCAGGCTCCGGCGCCTCCACGACAGTGAGAGGAGAGGGTGTCGGGGAGTTTAAGATTAAGTCCTGACCATTGGCATTGAGAATGCCAATGGTCAGGACAAAAATAATCGGAAACAGATGTCTCATGTTTCTGGTTTATTCATAGATAAGTTCAAAATCATCCACATACATCACCGAAGAGGAGCTGCCGGTGAAATAATCGCCATAGAAAGATGCGGAGCAGACGATTACAATATAAAGAGGCTTCTTGGTAGTTGCGGAATTCTTATAAGTAATAGGAATCTCAACAGCCTCCAGGCTACCCTCGGGGCCGAATGCCTCCGTCCAAGTCACCTGTCCGTAAGCGATGACATCGGCACTGTTTCTATCGAATAGAGCGCGATTATTGGGGTTAGTGCGGATATCGACCGGCGCCGTGGTGAGGGCGACGTAAATCTGCCCCCTATCGGTGTCGCCGCTATTCATGCCAAGAGATGAGTCTTTGACGATGTCAACGATACCGGGGCGATAATTTGCCCATACCTTAAGCTTCGCCGGATGAGAAGAATTATATGGACGACCGAACTGAAGCACACCGTTAGTGCCATCCGTCCTGACGTAGGAGCCTGCGAAGAGGTTTCCGGCGGCCATCACGCCGAGAGCGGAAGACGAAGCGAGGCGGCAGGAATAAGTGCCGGAATGTTTCATCTCGGTAGACTTATCCGTAAGGACTTTATTAGCCGTAGCGGCCCCCTCATTACCGGAATCCCAGAAAGTACGTTCAACGGAGCCGGGGAAAACTACATTTCTGGAGCCGAGAAGCGTAGAAGCACGATACGTGTCCCACTCCTCGAAAGAGGCATTGGGGATAGCGAAGAGCTGCTCGGTGGTGAAGAAGAAAGAGTCGGAGGCAGTGAAGTTGTCGGCATAGGCCTGATACTCGTAGCGAGTGCCCGGCTTCAGGTTAGAGAGCTTGACGGAGAAATTCTGCGAGGCTCTTGTTTTTCTTGCTTTTGAAGCTGCTGCGGGCGCGAGCACAATCTGCCACTCTTCCGTACCGGCTTCGCGGAATCTCATGCCCGGGGATTTGGCATCCGTATCAATTATAGAGCCGGTGAGAGTAGCCGAACGGGCACCGACGGCCATAAGGTTAGCATTCTGGTCAATCTGGAATGCGACTACG
Organism: Bacteroidales bacterium; assembly: GCA_014800685.1. Lineage (GTDB taxonomy): Bacteria > Bacteroidota > Bacteroidia > Bacteroidales > Muribaculaceae > Lepagella. The sequence continues at coordinate 51,580 of JAAVFQ010000010.1, read as the reverse complement.
GGATCGTCATACACGATGGCAGCATCGCTATTGGCAACGCGGAAAACCTCGTGAGAGATTTTGCCCTTGCGGTCGGTAGCCACAAATTCCATGGTATATTCCGACGACTTCTGCCGCAGAGAGTTTAGCAGGTCGGCCGAAAAGGTGATGAAATACCTCTCAATGGCGGGATTATTCGGATTGGTGGAAGATGTTACCAATATGCCATTTTCAGCCAGGAGGTCATATATAGATTCGGAGGCCGATATCAGATCGACAGAGTCATCGATATTATTATCTCCAATCCACTCATGCAGCCCTATGACGTGGAGCTCTTCAAGAGGACCGAAAGAGCGAACTCTGACTGTCTGCTCGATGAAAGAGCCGGGATAAGCCACCACCTGCTTAGTCATATCGAATCCGAATCCGGAAATTTCGGGAGCAGCCGTGAGAGTCACTTCAGATTCAATAAGGAGTTCGGTGTCATCGATGGTAATGTCGAGGTAGGCACCTCCCTGAGAGTCGAAGTCGGGATTATAGTTGAGGTTTAGGGTATATTCATGAGCAGCCTGAACGTCTCTAATTACGCCCGACTTGACAAAGTGGCGCCCATCAGCGTTGTCGCCTTCCACGGTATATGTCAAGACATTGTCACCGGCGGGCATAACGAAGTAGCCCTTCGCCTCAGACTGCACCTTCTCGTCATCGAAAGTAAGCGAAGCCTCAGAGTGACCGATCGTGATGGTATAGTCCTTGATAAGTTCCGGATCTACAGTAGCGGAGTTTACGGAAGCCACCACATTGGCAATCTTACACTCCAGAGTGAGATTTGTGACGCCTGAGGTGATTTCGAAAGGAGCGGAGCCGGTGTAGTACTTATCGGTGAAAGAGGCCGGGGAGCTGACGCCGGCATACGCCTCAGCCAGATATCTCCCGGACTTGAAGGGGATGGCATCGGGGACTTCTGCGAGTCCGCTGAATTTATAATACAGATCATCCCCCTTTGAGAGATATAGTTTCAGTGTGGATGAGAGATCTACTTCATCGTTTTCAGCCCTGGTGACTTCAGAATTTATTTTCATCCTGATGTGGAGTTCACCCTCACCGGTGCCGAAAGGTTCCTCTAATCCGCAGGAAGTAAAGAGCGCAGCGAAGATGGGTAGGCCACACAGAAGCGCACGAGAGAATTTGGTTTTCATAATCATTGGATTAGAGAGTGCGAAGTTTAAGTTGTTGAGTAATAGAGCCATCAGCATCGCTAATGACGAGACGGAAGATAAAGAGTCTGTCGGAGCCTACACCGACGAGCATTGGCATAAATCCTGAGACGTCAAAATCTTTGGATTTAAGTCCTGATAGAGAAGTCTGGCCATCATCAAGCAAGCCGAGAGAATGACAAGCTTCAAGGCTTTCGCCGGGATTGATAAGGTCGAAATATCTTACACCCATGCTTGCTTCGAGCAGTTCTGCAAGCTCTTCATCATCAATGTAAACCTTAAACTCCGTAAAGCCGGAAGCTGAAGTTACATTCAGAGCCACTTTAGAGTCGGCGCCGACCTTATTTTCGGCATCAAGATTGAGTCCGGTGCCCGGGGCAGGCACGATAGCGGGTCCGGAGGTGGTCACGGGGGGGTCGGGAGTTTCGCCGGTTTCGAAGCGGTCATCGTCGATAGGCTCCCAGTCGGTTTCAGCGGAGACATTCATATCCATCTCCTCACAGTCGGTGTCGATTTTGATAGCGACGTCATGGTCTCCGGTCTCGCTACCGGCGATAGTGGCCAGGCGGAAAGTGATGCGATAATGATTGCCGGGCTGTACATTCTGGAAAGAGATGACATTAGAGTCGGGATTTCCGTCGATAGAGCCTGAGAACTCAGCGGCAAGCGTGGCGCTATTAGCCAGATAACGGAAATAACCTGAGCGGTCTTCTTCGGGAGTGAAGTTGAGGATGCCGCTACCTGCCTTCACAGCGACTTTTGCATCAGCATCGCAATGCTCCATAAGCACAGGATCGAAGATGATAGTGACGCGGATATTGGAAAATCTGGCTACAATCGGGCCGATGTCATCAGTAATCTGGTCTTGCACTATCTCAAAACTCTTTTCGCCGGAGAAATATGGGGCATCGAAAGCAGCGACCGGATTTGAGCCGTATGAGGCCACCGCCTTATACTTACCCACCGGAAGAGAGATTACTTCGGGCAGTTCGCTATACTTATAGGAAGCGTAGGGCCTTGAATCGCCATCCTTAGTAATAGCGATGGTAAAGTCACGTTTCTGCACATTAGGCACATATTTGGGGAGCTTGAGAGGCTGCTTTGTCTGGATGATATTTTCCTCATTTTCGAGCTCCAGGGAGAGCGACTTGGTAGAAAGCATTCCCATGGGGCCGTCGTATGAGGGGAAGGGGTCTTCCTTGCTGCAGGCTGAGAGCGCTATCAAAGGAAGGAGAGCTAAGAGGAGTTTATATATGCTATTCATATTTCTTGAGTAAGTTCAGAGATTAACCGAATTGGCCGCGAGAGCTAATTTCTTGGAGAGACCTGAGGGAGCATGGATGACAGCTCCCTCCGTCCAGCTCTTTATCTGCGGGATTTTTTAGATTTCCGAGAAGAATTTTTCTTGATTCCGACTTTGCGTGCTGCCTTTCCGGAGGGGAAAGCGGGGGCTGTGTATCCGAGGATAACGTCGTCAAGAACGAGCAGAGATCCTGTGGCCAGGGAGTGATACTGATTGGCCGGGAAGACATCATTGGAGAGTCTTCCGCCGTCGTTGAGTTCACTACCGCTGGGGATATGCACTCCGATTACATCACCCTTTGAAGAGCGGAAGCCGAGCTGAATCCTGGCAGCTTTTTTGCCGAAGGGATAAGCCGGGAGCTGCACAGAGACCTTCGTCATGGCATCGGCTTTCGGGATGTCAAACTCAGCCTTAGAGAGGACTGAGCCATCGGAGGCCAGTACTCTCACATAGCCGAAGGCCACATCCGAGCCAAGGGGAGCATACTGATAGTCGAAAGTCAGCGTAGTGGGACGAGAAGTGCAGGCTACACCGTCTGTTCTCGCAGCAGTGCCTGTGAACCTATACGAGCCGAGGAATATTTCGCCCGCGCATTTTTCGAGCTGATCGTCAGAGGGGGTATTCGTGCAATAGTAAGTGGTACTGAAGGCACCGCCTGAGCGATTGGGGGTGACACCGTCATGATTATAGCCGACAGTGCGGATGTAGACTTTATTATCCTGCGCCCAAGTGGAGGGGACCACAAACCATGTATTCATATTCCGAGAGCCGGAATAGGCTGTGAGGGAATTGAGGTTAGCCCATCCCTGCGGTTCGGAAAGGAGGATTGAGGAGGTATTGTGATAGTTAGTGGGCCAAACCTGATACTCACCGCCCACCTGCAGGCCTGAGATGTCAAGAGAGTTTTCAAGCACGTTGGTGAAGTTGGCGTTAGGCACGGCGAATAAGGGCTCGGTAGTTAACTCGTTAGAGGTGGCAAATACCGGTTCGTGAGACTGGTCGAGAGTAGTCTGGATGGTATATTTAGAAGCGGCCGAGAGATTTGCGATACGCACCACGCCATTGTCAAGGTCGCGGGTCAGAGTGGCCTGACCGCTGTTAGCGCCGGTGACGAACGGGCGCAGAGCAGCTGTCACCGAAGCGAGAAGCGAGGGGTCTTCAGTCTGCACTTTGACGTCAACAAATCTGGCGTAGGCATCCATAGTGACGCTATATTTGGGCAGGATAACAGAGAAGTCAGACTCCACTTTGTTCACGCCGCGATAGAGAGTGCGCACCTTGCCCGACGATCTGTCGACGGCAGGGATGGAGAGCTCCACTAAGTAAGACTTTGACGGAGTGGCTCTTGTGGGGCTCTTTTCCGAGATGTTCACCACGGGGGCCTCCACATAGTTGCCGGAATTATTAAGCACCATGAAAGAGAGGTCGTCGGCAATGCTGCTGCCGTTATAGTCCACGTTGAGCACCAGGCTTTCGGCACCGAAAACAGCGCTTTCCGGCACGACCTTAATGCTTACGGGCTCGACATTGACCTTGAAAGTGAGAGGCTCGGAGACATGAGTCATGACATCCTTGACCTGAAGAGTGAGGGTGTGTTCGCCTTCGGGAAGACGGTCTACGTAGTTAGCGAGATTAATAAAGGCAAATCTCGAAGGGAGCCGGAAGAAACCGCGACAATCCACGCCCCACTCACTGAGCAGATTCTGGTCGGCCTGAGAGGCGGTGAGGAGGTCGATTTCATTAGAACCTGAAGAGAAAGATCTGTCAGCGGAAGAGATGGTAAGGTTAGCCTCCTTCATTCTGCCGGCAGCGTCCACGTTAATCTTGAGGTCGCCTTTAGGCCCTACGCCTTCAAGCATCTGAATGACAGAGCCATCGGAGAAGCCCACGGGCATCACCTCAGGAGCGGGAGCCGTGAAGAGCTCATCGGTAAGGTCGATGGTGACATCCTCTTCCACCACTGAGTCGTCAAAGCGAACGATAATCTGCCCGACGCCGACAGCGCCACCGTTGTAGTCGAGCACTACGTGGTAATGATGGCGGGCTTTAGCCTCAAACTCAGCAGGCTGGATAGTGGTTTTCTTTCCTGTATTGGGCTGAGTGAGTGTCAGCGCTACCTTGATATTACCCGGCACGAGATAGACGGGACGGTTGGCATCAAATTTAGATATATCCTGATAAGAATATCCTTCTGAATGCACTTGCGCGGAATAGTCGGGGAAGAAAGTCTTGAAAGCATCGGTAAAGTCAAGGCTGACCATAGTATTGGCCAGCGTAGCCGTAATCTCAGCCTGCGAAGACTCACCGTCAAGCACCATGACTGAGGCCTCGCCGTAGAAGTGCGGGGAATCAAATCCCTCCTTCTCAGGGTCGCCGTGAGATGCGGATATGGTGTAGGCGCCTACGGAGAAACCCTTGGCGCTGTTGAAGTCATCGACACTATCCCATTGCTTTTCATAAGAGCCGTCGGTCTTTGATAGCGTAATTCCGAAGTCTTCGGCCTCGGGCGGAGTAAGGGAATAGTTGGCACGCGTCTGCGGGACGGCGTCTGACACTCTGGCATCGGCAGAGAGACGAAGCTTAAGGGCACCGGTCCCCTCCTCCATCCGCCAGGGATTCTCTTCAGCACATGACGAGAGAAGAAGTGCCGTCATGCCGAAAAGAGTCAGTTTTTTCAGATAGTTCATAGAATATATTAGGTAAGTAAGTCCTTAATTAAAGAGCAATATTGATAGAAAGAAGGCATACATTATGACGTGGAAATAGACTACCCCCATTCTAACATATCGGCAAATTTAGTCAAATTGGCTTAAAGTAGCAAATATTTTAAAAAAATTCGGGAGTATAGACCACAAATATCCCTTTTGGAACATTGCAAGCATATAAAATTGCTATCATAATAGGGATAAGTATCACTGCCCGAAGAGAACAAAAACTCCCCGGAGTTTGTCTTAATAAATGTGCGGCAAGCGCGACAATAGTGCCGCCCGATAATTTTTACACAAACCCACAGAAATGAAAAGAACTCTTAAAATCTTCACCCTTCTGGCGCTGCTCGCCATAGGAGGAAGCATCAATGCAAATGCCTCCGGCTTAGACCTTAAAAGCGGAGCCTCTACATTAGGCAATCTCATCGAGGGGGTCTTCTCTACCTCCAATCTTGACATAGATGACCTCGCGGGAGAATGGACTGCAAATGGCTCTGCAGTGAAATTTCAATCGGAAAACCTTCTGAACAAAGCCGGGGGACTCGCAGCCGCCGCTGCCATAGAAGCCAAACTCGACCCCTATTATAAAAAACTTGGACTCGAGGGTGCGGTAGTCACCATTCAGACCGACGGCTCTTTCACCATGAATGTAAAGAAAATGAATCTGAAGGGCCAGATAGAGAAACTTGATAATGGAAACTTCAGCTTTAAGTTTCAGGTGCTTGGCATGAACATTGGCGCCATCGAGACATACGTCTCTAAAAGCTCCAATCAGATGGACGTGATGTTTGACGCCGATAAGCTCATAAAGATAGTGGAACTCGTGGGTAAGGTATCCGGCATGAAGACTGTCAAGGCTATCTCCGGGATTCTCAAGAGCTATGACGGCATCTGCGTGGGATTCAAGATGACGAAGACAGGCTCTGTAGAGGGTGAGAAAAAGAGCGGCTTAGGAGGCCTGCTCAATGGAGTGCTCGGCGGAAATAGCAATTCCTCCAAGAAGTCAGACGCTCAGGACACCGACTCCACAAAGACTGAAACGAAGAGCGGCTTAGGAGGATTGCTTAATGGAGTGCTCGGCGGTGGCAACAATGAAACCTCCACTAAAAAGCAGGAATCCAACGCCTCTGAAGAATCTCAGAAGAAGAGTACCACCAACTCTATTCTCGACATCTTTAAGAAGAAATAATTCTCCCCACAATATACATTAAAGAGGAGGGTGTGGCGCTATTTGCTATTGCGTCACACCCTCCTTAGGTTTTGTAAGAACAAGTCAGATAGCCGGCATCGACTAAGACCCCAACCGACAATGGCCGGCTGCTACAGTCAGCGCCTTTTTCGACTGAAAAAATCCTTCATCAGAGCTGCACACTCCTTCTCCATGACTCCGGGCGTGACAAGCGTCTTGGGATGGAGAGGGGTGACTCCCGACTCCGGCGCTATAAGTGCAGAATAGCCTCTTCTCGGATCGGAGGCACCATAGACGATACGTCCTATCTGCGACCAGCCGAGGGCGCCCGCACACATCATGCAGGGCTCTACGGTGACATATATCGTACACTTCGGAAGATATTTGCCACCAAGATACTCGGAGGCGGCCGTCAAAGCCTGCATTTCTGCGTGGGCCGTGACATCGCAAAGTCTTTCCGTGAGATTATGCCCCCGGCCTATTATGCGACCATTGCTCACTACTACAGCGCCGATGGGCACCTCGTCCTCTTCGGCGGCCAAGAGAGCCTCTTCAAAGGCCGCCTGCATGAAGCGGACATCTTTCTCTTCCTGAGTTTCGTTTAGCATTCGTTTTAGAATTTTTGGGTAGGCACTACTTCTAAGAGTTTGGAAGAACCGTCTGCAGATAACCCTTCACATCCTTCATAAGCCATGAAGGGGTGCTGGTGGCTCCGCAAATGCCAATCTCCGAAGCGCCCTCAAACCATCCGACATCGATCTCTTTCGTATTGCTGATCAGATAAGTACGCGGATTCACGCTCTTGCACTCCTCAAAAAGCACTTTGCCGTTGCTGCTTTTCTTTCCGGAGACAAAGAGCACTACTTCATGAGTGGCTGCGAAGGCGCGGATGTTGGGAATGCGATTGGCCACCTGACGGCAGATAGTATCAAAATACTGAAAAGTCCCCCTCTTCTTGCGGGAACGTATGGCGGAGACTATGTGCTGAAAACCCTCCAGCGACTTTGTGGTCTGAGAATATAAGAGCACATCGCGGTCAAGGTCGAGACTTTCCAAATCCTCCTCCGACTGTATCACTACCGCCGTGCCATCGGTCTGCCCCACAAGGCCATTAACCTCCGCATGTCCGGTCTTGCCATAAATGAGTATCAGCGGAGGATTCTCCGACTCTACCGACGACTGATAGGCCTGCTTTATGCGGCGCTGAAGCTGAAGCACCACCGGGCAGGTAGCATCGATTATCCTTATGCCCCTTGAGTTTGCCATCTCGTAGGTGGAGGGGGGCTCGCCGTGAGCCCTCAGCAGTACGCTTACACCCTCCAGGCTCTCAAGATCGCTATGCGTGATAGTGGTCAGTCCGCGAGAGCAAAGCCTCTCCACCTCATCGGAATTATGCACGATGTCGCCAAGACAATATAAGGAGCCGGTTCTGTCCAGCTCCTCTTCCGCCTTCTTTATGGCCGTCACCACTCCAAAGCAGAATCCGGAATCTTTATCTATCTCAATGTTTGCCATCCACGATATGCCTGAAAGTCTTAAGCAGGAAATCCATCTGCTCCTGATGTGTCATATTGTCGTTGTCAAGCAGAATGGCGTCATCTGCCTGTCTCAGAGGCGACTCTTTGCGGGTGCGGTCTATATGATCGCGCTCGCGGATATTGGCAAGCACCTCTTCATAATCCGCAGAGCTCCCTTTCTGCTGCAATTCAAGCAATCTTCTATGAGCTCTGACTTCCGGAGAGGCATTGACGAATATCTTCATCTCAGCATTAGGGAAAACTGTCGTGCCGATGTCGCGGCCATCCATCACGATCCCTTTGTCACGTCCATATTCCTGCTGCAAACTCACCAGACGATGCCTTACTTCCGGGATAGCAGCTACAGGGCTTACGTGGGAAGAGACCTCCATTCCGCGGATTTCATCCTCCACATCCTCGCCGTTAAGGCAGGTTCGGCTTTTCCCGGTGGTATCATCCACTCGAAAATCTATTCTGATATCGGGCAGAGACGCCACAAGTCTTTCTGCATCCATACGCCCGTCGGCATCTATCATGCCATGACGAAGCGCATAGAGAGTCACTGCCCTATACATCGCTCCACTGTCTATATAAGCATAGCCGATATTTCGGGCCAGTTCCCGCGCCATAGTGCTCTTGCCGGAAGAGGAGAAACCGTCTATGGCTATTATTATCTTTTGCATGTAAGTAAGTTCTAAAAATTAAACGATATTTGTGAGATGAAACCTCTTGTGCTATAAGACTCTGAAACTTGTCCTGCCGGGCAAATTTCACGATGCTTTATATGCACCTTAATTTTTCTTTTCTTTCGATGAGGAGCGATGTTTGGATGCCACCGGAGCCTGTCTTACCATCTTAAGCACCTGCGCGGTGCGCGAAGGGATATAGAGCTTCAGCCATCCTTTGCCCGCAGGAGAATAGAGCGGATCGGGAGTAGTGAAATGGCGCACTGTCTCGTCAATGTTGCCAAAGCCGCCGAAGTCGGCATTGTCACTGCTCAGCACTACTTCATATTCGCCCGCCGGAGCAAGAAAGCCATAGTCTGCAAACGACTGCACAGGGCTCCAGTTAAAGACGAATATGAGGTCGCCACGGCGGAAAGCCAGCACCTGATCATCATCCTTCTCCCAGAGCTTATCCACCGGAAGACGCTCGAAGCCATATACGCTGCTCACGAGTGAAATCATCGCATTGTCAAAACGATTGAGATATTTATATTTCAAATCTTCCCGATCCACGAGACTCCATTGTCTCCGCGCGTATTTATAGCTCCAGCCATTGCCTTCACGCGGAAAATCTATCCATTCCGGGTGGCCATATTCGTTGCCCATAAAGTTAAGGTAGCCGCCATTGATAGAGGCCAGCGTCACCAGCCGGATCATCTTGTGAAGAGCCAACCCTCGCTCCACTGTCCCATTATCATCTTCTATGCCCATGTGCCAGTACATCTCCTTGTCTATCAGACGGAAGATAATGGTCTTGTCGCCCACCAGAGCCTGGTCATGACTTTCGCAGTAAGAGATGGTTTTCTCGTCGGCCCTGCGATTGGTCAGTTCCCAGAAGACAGAAGTAGGATGCCAGTCTTCATCCTTCTTCTCTTTAATCATCTTTATCCAATAGTCCGGGATTCCCATAGCCATACGATAGTCGAAACCAATGCCGCCATCCTCAAACTTCGCAGCCAATCCCGGCATTCCGGACATCTCCTCAGCGATTGTGATGGCCCGCGGATTCACATCGTGTATCAGAAGATTAGCGAGAGTGAGATAGACTATGGCATCCGTGTTCTCATTGCCGTCATAATAGTCGCCATAACCTCCGAAGGCTTTTCCCAGTCCATGATCATAATAGAGCATGGACGTCACGCCGTCAAATCGAAATCCGTCAAACTTATATTCCTCCAGCCAATACTTGCAGTTGCTGAGAAGAAAATGGAGCACGTTGTCTTTGCCATAATCAAATAAGAGAGAGTCCCAGGCGGGGTGCTCTCTGCGTTCGTCGCCATAGAAATAGAGGTCAAAGGAGCCATCGAGGCGTCCCAGACCCTCCACCTCATTCTTCACGGCGTGAGAGTGCACGATATCCATTATCACCGCGATGCCGCGCGAATGGGCATCATCAATGAGGCGACGCAGGTCATCCGGAGTGCCGAAACGCGATGAAGGGGCATAGAAGCTCGATACGTGGTAGCCGAACGAGCCGTAATAGGGATGCTCCTGAATGGCCATTATCTGAATGGCATTGTAGCCATCGGCGGCTATGCGAGGCAGCACATTGACTCTGAACTCCTCATAGCTCCCTACACCCTCCTTCTCCTGCGACATGCCGATATGACATTCATATATCAGTAGAGGCTCGGTGTCGGGCCTGAAATTTCTTATCTTGAAGCGGTAGGGATGCTCCGGCTCATACACCTGGGCGGAGAATATTTTAGTATTCTCATCCTGCACCACTCGTGTGGCATAGGCCGGTATGCGCTCACCTTCTCCTCCGGCCCATTGCACCTTCAATTTGTAGAGATCTCCGTCATGGATGAGGTCGGCGGGGATTTTAGCCTCCCAGACTCCGCCGTCAGCCGGACGAAGCCTGAACTGCTCCTCCTCTTTCCAGTCGTTGAAGGTACCCACAAGCCATATATTCGTAGCATTGGGGGCCAGCTCACGAAAAATCCAGTTGCCATCCTCGTCACGATGCAGTCCATAATACCGGTAGGCATTTGCAAACCGAGAGAGAGAGCCTCCGGTGTGCATGGTGAGATGCTCTATTTTTCTTATAACGTCCTGATGTCTACCCTCAATGGCTTCCGCGTATGGGTCGAGCCAGGGGTCGTGGCGTAATATAGCAAGCTTGGTTTTCATACTGAGGCAATTACTGGTGAGTAAATGAGAAAAATTAAAAGTTCCACAATAGGGGCTCCGGTCTTACGCAGTCCGGCGCCACCATCCTGCACATATAATAACGATGGCAAAGGCAAAAGGGTTTAAAATTTAAAAAAAGCCCTCCAGTGTCTTTGCAGACTCTCGAGGGCCTCTTTATCCCGGTCTAATTCTCATTCTGACTATCGCCCTTTAAAAGGACCTTGAATGGCCGGGTTTGCTTTTATAACGTCTCAGCGAGACGGATGGTTCATTTAATATTAAAATTTATCCATTGAAGACATTCATAAGGTCTTCGAATGTGCCGATAGCAAAGAGCCAGTAAAGGAGGATAAAAATCAGAACTATAACGCCGAGCCACAGCCATAATCTGTTAGTACGTCCCGTGTCGGTTCTTTTTCTATTCTTTCCGTTTGCAAGCAGATTCTCGTTATCCTGACGCTCATTTTCGCGTACGTGTTTTTCTTTTGTATTCATAACCTTGATGTTTGTAATTTTACTTTTAAACGCCACTCGCTCGGAAGTTGTTCACCCTCCTCCATATTTTTTTTATTCTTTTTTTAATATACTTTTTGCATTCTTGAGGATTATTGTTATTTTTGCACCCACAAAAAATTTGCGCTCGTTAACGAGCCGCAACGATATATTCATCACGTCCGATATGAAAAATCTCAATTACATTTTCCTTCTTGTAGTCATCCTGTTCGCCACCGGGTGTCGTCGTTCCAGCCATTATGACATAGAATACATTCCCTTTCTTGAAGATGCCGACGGCAAATACGGGCTTATCTCTCCCGATGGAGAAGTCCTCTTCTCTGAAAAATTCAAACATTGCCCGACCATAGCCACAGAAGGTCGCTTCTGGGCCATGAATAAAGAGGGATTCTACGAGCTATACACCACTGACAGCGAGCCGGAAAAACTTGACGGCGAATTTCGCTACGTCTCACCCTTCTTTCACGGACGAGCTATCGCCACTCCCAGAGATAAGCATATCGCTATTATAGACAAAAAGGGCGAGACGCTGGTCTCTCTCAAGAAAATCGACAAATACACTCCCGACTATATTACCTCGATGGCTGAAGGCCATGCAGTCTTCGGCGTGGACACTCTGCAAGGTGTCATCAACTATAAAGGAGAAATGATAGTCAAGCCCTCCTACTATGTCATCGCTCCTATGAATGACGGAATGATGGTGGCCGTAAACAGAGCCTACGCATTAGGCCCCGACATCTCCGGAAAAATGCCCAAAGGGTATGCCACTGTCATCAACGACCACGGCGAGAAAGTTCTGAAAATCTCCAGCCGCAAATATGCCACCTGCTCTCCTTTCGTTTATGACGGCTACCTCCCGGTGGCTGCCGTCAAAGACTCCACCCTGGCCTGGGGCATTATTGACATGAAGGGAGTGGAAATCGTCAAGCCTTCTGCCTCGATGACCCAAATCACCGAAATGCAGGGCGAAAACTTTATCTATCGTGACAAAGATGGTAAATATGGTGTCCGCAACATCAAGGGCGAAAACATCCTTGAAGCCAAATATGACATCCTCTCTTTCGTAGGTAAAGACATCGTGATGGCTGATGCCAATCCATATTATAAGGAGACACCCGACGATTCTGAAGAGGCACGCCTCATATCCATCGGGAAAGACAAGGGCTCACTGGGGAAATATCAGCAAGCCACCACTTTCTTACCCGACTCTTATAAATACGCCTTCGTGCAGTCGAAGTCCGGCAAATGGAGCATTCTCGAGCGCAATGGCGTCCACCTGGATAATCTCCCCTCCATCCGCCATATTGAAATCAATTCCGGAGATGACCTCATTCAGTCTGATTATATCAATATCGACATCTTCCTCTCCAACGTAGGATTCTCGCAAGCCGGAGTCGACTCCCTATCCTTCTCCTCCTCTGTGAAAAAGGTCCTTGACCGCCAGTCCCGCTATTTCTCCAACCCCGCCAAGCAGAAACCGGCCGACCTCCTCAACACCACTGAAGTCAATATATATCGCACGGTAGACGGCGTGAACGTCTCGGAGATAATAGCCTTCCCCACCACGCTCTCTCATCGCACATATCGCACAGAGACTGTATACGATTACGACTACTATTACAACTCTTGGGGCAACTACTGGGACACCTATTGGTATTCTTATAACCGCGAAGTCCCCGCAGGCTATGAATTCTCCTCAAGCAACCCCTCTTCCTTTGAGATGTCTTTTGACAACTACGGCGTCCTCCGCGGCAAGCTCAAGCAGGTTTACCAGAAACTGGCTAAAGAGTTCAAGCAGATGGGCTCGGTAATTGATGAAAACAAATCAGCCGTGCTCGTGCGCCTCTCCAACGGGCGCGAAGCCGTAGTCTATATCGACGGCCACTACGTGGTAGCCAAATGGGGGGCGCTATCATCCTCCGACCGCGACATATCCTCTCACTCCGGAGCAAAAGAGATTATTGAGATCAACACTGATGAGCTGTAAGGATTGTCGCCCCCTGCTCCACTTTTTTATATCTATATCCACACTTCAACTACATTATGAACGACCAGCTAACACTCAAAGACCGACTCAGAGGCGCCCTCTACGGTTGCGCCATTGGAGATGCTCTCGGACTCGCCGGGGAATTTATGACCCGCGATGAGGTCAAAATGAGATATCCCGAAAGCATTCGTGACTATGACGACATTTTTCAGGACGCTCACAGAAGCCAATGGGCTCCCGGCGAATGGACCAACGACACAGAGGTCTCTGTCATCATTCTTGAATCCATTATCGAGAACGATGCCTTCGACCTTCACAAAATAGCTTCTCGACTCAAACAATGGTATCAGGAGACTCCCGCCGACCTCCCCTCTATGTATCATTTCATCTTCCGCGACCCGGATTATGAGAAAGACCCTACGCGTGTGGCCCACGAAGTATGGAAAAACATGGATAAGGAGGAGGCCAGCAATGAAGCCTTGCCACGCGCTGTCTTCGCCGGCATTTCCGCTGAAAGATATATAGAACGTGGAGCCGAGATAGCCCACGTCACCCACGCCGACCCGAGATGCATAGGCGCAAGCATGGCCATAGCCCGCATGGCTCATGACCTCATCTGGCACAATGAAGCCACCTCTCCCGAAGAGCTCATCGAGATAGTCCGTCCTATAGACGACCGTATAATTCCTTACATCAACTGGGCGCGCGAAGACTCCCTCTCCCCCCTCAATCTTGACGATGAAGACACCCTCTGGTATTGTCGTAAAGCTATGGCCACCGGGCTCTGGAGCGTATGGCATAATCTCTCCCCGATGGAGGCCTTTGACGCAATTCTCGCCGAGGGAGGCGACGTGGACACCAATGCCGCCGTTGCCCTTAGTCTTCTCGGACTCCGCTATGGCCCCGAAGGTTTCCCTCAGCAGCTTCGGGAAAAACTCCTGAGACACGATTATCTCGAAGACCTCTCCGACAGGCTTCATGACTATTTCAAGCGCCACGAGATTCACTCTCACTGACACACCCCTTTCCCACCGGCAAAGCGCCGTGCATAACACCCCGAAAAATCTCCAATGGCCTCCACCATCAAATCATGGATAGAAGCGATGCGACTGCGCACGCTCCCCGTCAGCATCGCCGGTGTCCTTGTGGGCACCGGCTGTGCCGGAGCGATAGATGGCTTCTCGCCCCTCCCGGCGCTCGTATGCCTGGTTTTCGCAGTCCTGGCTCAGATAGCATCTAATTTCGCCAACGAATATTTCGATTTCCGCAACGGCCTCGACCGTAAAGGCAGAGAGGGTTTCCGGCGCGGAGTGACGGAGGGCGACATCTCCCCTCTCGCCATGAAGAGAGCCACTTATCTGACCCTCTTGCTCGCCTGCGCCGTAGGGCTATCGCTGATTTACTACGGCGGATGGTGGCTGATTATCGCCGGAATACTGATAGCTCTCTTTGCCCTCGCCTATAGCGCCGGGCCCTATCCCCTCTCTCATCATGGCCTCGGAGACATCGCGGTCATCATCTTCTTCGGCATCGTCCCTGTCACCCTTACTGCCTACGTGCAGACCGCCTCTTTCGCGGCTCTTCCCTACTCGCTTCCCCTCTCCATAGCCACCGGCATCCTTGCCGCCCTCGTGCTCGTCGTGAACAATTATCGCGACTGCGACGATGATCGCCTCGTAGGGAAGCGCACGTCTGTAGTCATTCTCGGACGCAAATTCATGTCAAGAGCCTATTTGAGCGGAGCCTTCATCGCCCTCACCATTGCCGCCTTGACCCTTATCTTCACCGGCCACTATATCGCCGCCTTCCCCATTATAATCTTCTATAACCTCTATTTCCTGCTCTGGAAGCAACTTACCACCCTTTCCGGTAAAAGTCTCAATCCGCTGCTCGGAAAGACCGCCATGCTTCTGCTTGCCTTCGCAGCCTACATCAGTATAATACTCTTTCTGCATTAACATTTCTCTTCCGGCATTAACATTTATTGTGCAAGCCGGCCATTCATTATTTCCCTTCCGATAGTCGGAAATACAGCAAATTTTGCTAAATTTGCAGTATGGAACAGGAGAAAAATTATCCACGCAGACCACGACATAACAATCCCCCCACTGACTCTATCGGCAAACTTCCCCCCAGAGACATAGATGCGGAAAAGGCCGTCCTCGGAGCCCTTATGCTTGAGAAAGACGCCTATACGGAGGTCTGTGACATCCTCGTGCCTGAAAGTTTCTATGAGCCTAATCACCAGAAAATTTATCAGGCCATAAACACCCTCGGCCTCAATCAGCGCCCGACTGACATGATTACCGTCACCGAGCAGCTGAGAAAAGACGGCACTCTTGAGGAAGTAGGCGGACGGGTATATATAACCGACCTTACGGCTCGCGTTTTCTCAGCTGCCCACGTGGCTGAACACGCGAAAATCGTCGCACAGAAATTTCTCGGACGCCGCCTCATCTCCTTTGCCTCCGGAGTGGAGGGGAAAGCTTTCGACCCCGCAAACGACATTGACGACCTTCTCCAGGAAGCGGAGGGGCAGCTTTTCGAGATTTCACAGACTCAGCTGAAACGAGAGGTCACGCAGATCGACCCCGTATTGCGGCAGGCGCTTCAGGAGATGCAATTAGCCTCCACTTCCGACACCGGTCTTTCGGGACTTCGCACCGGATTTGACGAGCTTGACAAGATGACCTCCGGATGGCAAAACTCCGACCTTATCATCATCGCCGCCCGCCCGGCTATGGGTAAGACTGCTTTCGTGCTCTCTATGGCTAAAAACATGGCCATTGACCTCTCCACTCCCGTGGCCATTTTCACCCTTGAGATGGCTAATGTGCAGCTTATAAAACGTATAATAAGCAACGTCGCAAGCCTTGAGGGTGAAAAAATCAAAAGCGGACGCCTCGAACAGCACGAATGGGAACGAGTGCACAAAGAGACCGACACCATCTTCGGCTCTCCGCTCTATCTTGACGAAACCCCGGGCCTCAGCATAACAGAGCTCCGGACTAAAGCCCGCCGTCTCGTACGCGAAAAGGGCGTCAGGCTGATAATGATAGACTATCTGCAGCTGATGAGCGCTACGGGAATGAAATTCGGAAGCCGCGAGCAGGAGGTCAGCACCATTTCCCGCTCTCTGAAAGCGCTCGCCAAGGAACTCAACATACCCATCATAGCACTTTCGCAGCTTAACCGAAGCACGGAATCGCGCGAAAACAAACGTCCCGTGCTCTCCGACCTCCGAGAGTCAGGAGCCATCGAGCAGGATGCCGACATCGTCTGCTTCATACATCGTGAAGAATACTACACAAAATCCGGCTACGACTCAGAAGGCAACGACATCCGAGGCCAGGCAGACCTCATCGTGGCCAAACATCGTTCAGGCGCCGTAGGCGACGTCAAACTGCGATTTGTCAAGCAGTTTGCGAAATTTGAAAACTGGGAGGCCAATTATGATGCCGTGCGGGAAGCTATCAATACGGCCGACTCCGGTCCGAGAATAATCCCCTCAAAGGTGAACGAGACAACCTCCGACGCCCCTGCCGCCACAGACTTCTCATTTGGCGACGAAGGATTTCAAGGCGGCTTCTCAACGCCCGTTCCCGACATCATGCCCGGGCCCGGCGACTCCGAATTCCCCTTCTGACCAATACTTCCAAACCTTTAGAGGGTGTGTCAATACAAAAAAGTCTTGACACACCCTCATCCTTTTTCTAAGACTACTACCCACTTCGTTTTATATGTACATTAATTTTTCTCACTTACTTACCCATTTTTTCATCTGCCAGAGAAAATTAACAATTAAAATTTGCAATAGGTCGAGAATTTATTTAACTTTGCAATGCAGACCAACCGGAAGCCCTGGTCCGGGGTTTTGAGGGTGGTGATTGCCGGAACAAGCACGAGAGAGTGCGTTCACGAAATATAC
The DNA here is from genome assembly GCA_014800685.1 of Bacteroidales bacterium. Taxonomy (GTDB): domain Bacteria; phylum Bacteroidota; class Bacteroidia; order Bacteroidales; family Muribaculaceae; genus Lepagella. The sequence continues at coordinate 34,381 of JAAVFQ010000010.1, read as the reverse complement.
AATCGAAAGCGTTTATCCGCGCTGATTCTTGACTGCTTGAAATGTCTCGCAAACTTTTCTTATCTATGTCAAGGATTGAGCAACGGTAGATGCCCGTGGATATGTAGTGCCAGCTAAATGGAAGAGACTTCTAACAGATCCTCTGCCATATTTGGCTTTACATATACAAGCGTGGGCTTCTGCGTTGCCGTCCGACATAGATAGGGCAATGCGAGAAGCCTCAAGCAGTAGGACGGCAACAGATACAGACTCCTACGCTTTTTTTATCCATTCCATTGCCGATGAGGGGAGGACATAGGCAACGTTATTAATCAATGAGACTCTTACTAATTTATGGGGAGCAAGATGCTGGAAAATCCACCACTTGCCTTCGTCTCCACAAGATGCTGAAAGGGATTGATGCGACCATAGATTTCTATGAACGCTTTCCTTGGGGAGACTTTAAATCAGTCCTGGAACTGCACGGAACAAAAATTGCGATCTACTCAGCCGGCGACGAGAAGCAACATCTCCTCAACGCCATTGACTTCGGGAATAGCCGAGCATGCGACCTACTCGTCGCTGTGGTCAGAGCCGGAACTCACTACAACGAGCCCCTTGCTGACTTTACTTGCGGAGAAGACTTTGATTGGTTTACGCTTAAGAAGGGTAATAACACAGAGGAAGTCAGTCTCAACGAGACCCGCATGGTGATACAATTATTCAACGAAATAGTTAAAGCAGCCGGACTATGAAAAGAAAATTTTTTCTGACGCTACTCATGGCGACGGCGATGCTCTCCTCCTATGCGGATGGTGAGCTAAGCTATAACTTTAACTACACCGACCGCACATGCGAAGTAAAGGGGTATTCCGGAGAGTCAAAGGATGTTATTATTCCGGCAAAAGTTGAATATCTCGGAGGAGAATATACCGTTACGTCAATCAGAGAGCACGCTTTACAGAGCAAAGATTTGACGTCTGTGACTCTTCCGGAAAGCCTTACGTCAATCGGATACTCCGCTTTCGCTTACAATAGTTTGACGTCTGTGACTCTCCCGGAAGGCCTTACGTCAATCGGACGCGATGCTTTCTTGAGCAATCGCCTTGAGTATGTGTACTATAATGCTATAGATGCAGAGTGTACGTGTCCTTTTGGTAGTAATTTTATTGGTATTGGTCGTACTGTGAATCTAATACTGGGACCGAAAGTAAAGGTTGCTCCTGCAATGGAAGCTGACAACCTGGAGTTCTGGCAAGGTATCGAATCCATGCAAAACTTAGGCAGTGTAGAGCAAATCACAGTGCATCTGACCGATATTGACGAGTGGGCTATGAATACCCCTGAGGGGTATGGAAATTTGTTCAAGACAAGTTTGAACAAGAATAGTACTGATGTTACGGTTGATTATAATAATCTATCCATAAAGAATCTGACCTTAGGCTCAAAGGTTGAGAAAATAGCCCCTTATGCATTTGCCGGATGTACGGAAATTCAATCAGTGACATTTCCGGAATATCTCACTGAAATTGGTGACGGAGCGTTCCACAACACATCTCTGAGCACAATTCAACTTCCCGCAGGAACTATAGAAGTTGGAGATTATACTTTCTCCGGTTGCAAAAATCTTGGGGAGGCTATTCTTCCATCCACGCTAACCGAGCTTGGCAAGGGAGCGTTTTCCGGCTGCAGTGCGCTTTACAGCGTTTCCATACCGGAATCCATATCAAAATTGGAGGATAACCTCTTTTATGGCTGCTCAGACCTCGAAGATATAATCCTAACTGAAAATATCACGAGTATCGGAGAATCAGCCTTCGAAAACTGCAGGAAACTAAAAATCCCGACTTTCCCAAAGGGTCTTGAAAATATCGGGACAAAAGCCTATTATAATAATACGTTTTACGAGGGAGAACTAAAATTCGGCCAATCGCTCCGCGCTATTGGTGACGAAGCGTTTGCATCTGATAGTTATAAAGAGAGCTCCCCCGGAAATCTTACGGTAAAGTTTTCAGAAGGATTGGAGTCCATCGGATCCGGAGCATTTAGGAGGAGTAATATTGGAAAAATCTTACTACCAAATACTCTTACTCAGATTGGCTCGGAAGCATTTAGAGGGACTCGTTTAACGGACATTAAAATACCGGATGGAGTTACCGTAATAAATTCCGGAACGTTCGAATATAGCAGTCTCAAGTCTGTCGTTCTTCCCGACAAACTTGAGAAGATAGACNAGTATGCTTTTTATGANTGCCCTCTAACCCAGATACAACTCCCTGCCTCCCTTAAGAGTATTGGTANTAANGCTTTTTATTCTGATATTTATAATACCGGCATAATAAATTGCGATATTCCTGACGGAGTAGATTCATTGGGTTACCACATTTTCAACAACATCAAATATCTGACTATAGGCTCAGGAATCACATCTATCGACGATAAGATAGCCGAAAGTGTCTCTATTCTTGAAATGAAGTCATCCACTCCTCCCGCACTCGGAGTTGACCGACTTGGATTCACCCCTACCCTTGTAATCGTCCCGGAAGGGGCCGGTGATCTCTATACAGGCAACAACCGTTGGAAGGATTATAATATCTCTGCACGCAACAGCCACAAGGCCAGTGTATACATTTCAGAACCGGGCACTCTGGCAACGGAATGTCGCATACAGACCGGTTACCTGCCCGGGCAGGTAACAAATCTCATTGTGGAAGGCACACTCAACGAAGACGATTTCGCCGTAATGAGATCCAATATGGCCGCTTGCTACTCCTTTGACTTATCCAAAATTACAAACACTGAAATTCCAGAAAGAGCTTTCAAAGACAAGGCTACTCTTCTGGAACTGAAACTATCCGACAATACCGAAACCATCGNGGNCNGTGCTTTCCAAAATTGTCAGGTAATGCATATTAATTCAATCCCCTCAAAGCTAAAAACTATTGACTATGGGGCTTTCATGAATTGTCAGAGCCTGGACAATAATTTCACTTTCCCTGCCACTTTCGAATCTGTAGGTCAACAATGTTTCGATGGATGTCTTAGTCTTTCCGGAATTGACTTTTCTCCATGTCCGAATGCAGAAATTGGATCAGAAGCTTTTTCAGGATGCAGAAATCTGAACAGCGTGGTTCTTCCTGAGAATCTTAAAGAAATAGGTAATAGATTATTTTATGAAGCCGGAATAAGGTCAATAACGATACCGGACGGAGTGGAAACAATAGACGATGAGTCATTCTATGGCACTAAGAATCTCAGTAATGTTAATTTCCCGAACTCACTTGTGAGTATAGGATATAGTGCTTTCGAAGGTTCCGGAATAGAGAGTGCCGATCTGCCGGCATCATTAGAATCAATAGGCAATCGTGCTTTCAAGTCATCATCGTTGGTTTTCGCCGATGTTAAAGATGGTATCACTGGGCTTCCTTCGAGTGTATTTTCAAGCTGCGGGAATCTCATGGTGGTTAATCTTCCCTCCACACTCTCCTCTTTAGGGAAAGATGCCTTAGCATCCTCATCCTTGAGTGTGATCTCCGCAGCTTCAGAACTGCCCCCCACCACGCCTGAAGGCTCACCCTTCGGAGATGTCGACAAGAATAACTGCGCCCTGACCATCCCCAAGCCATCCTATTCAAAATATCTCAGCGCAGAATATTGGGGAGGCTTTGTAGATATCCGTAATTGGATAGATGTCACCATTCAAGACAGTGAAGATGTCGGAATAACCGCTGAAGGCGGAAATTCCGACATAGACGTGACATATATAGAAGAAGAGGATTATCAGCAGATGCTTGAAGACGAGGAATCCGATATCGAATCTTACAACGCTAATCGCAACCGGGCATTACACGTCATGCGTCGCGCCGGAGTGATAGGAAATTCCAGGGGTTACGGAAGACTCTATAACGGAGCCCGTCTATTTACTTCAGACAACTCGCGCGTAAGGGTCTTCCTGAATATACCGCAAGACGTGAAAATCAAGGTATTATATAACGGCGCTGACATCACTTCGCAGATAGACACCGAGACAATGTCTTTCGTCACTCCGGAACTGACATCTATATCCTCACTGCAGATTCTTACCGAGGGAGGCTCCGGAAGTGTAGATAAGACAATCTATGATGAAGAGAACGCACCTATATATACGATAACCGGCACCTTGGCCGGCTATGGGAAAGAATCGCTGGAAAGGCTACCCGCCGGCGTGTATATATTCTGTGGACGCAAAATCTTGAAATAACACCGCAGCGGCCGCTCACCTTGCGGCGTCGGCTGCCGAAATGGAACTAATACGATATGACAAAGCCCCGGCTTGAAAAAGTCAGGGCTTTGTTTTTTATTTTTTCGGGTGATTTTTAGACCTCGCCCCACATTCTTGTGGGATAGGGTCTTAGCTGAGGCCTGAAATGCGCGCGAGATATTTGCCGATGATGTCAAATTCGAGATTGACGCGCGTGCCGGGCACTATGCGACAGAAATTGGTATTGTCGTGCGTATATGGAATGATGGCCACGCGGAAAGAGTCTTTCTCGGAGTCGCAAACCGTGAGGCTCACGCCGTTGACAGTCACCGAGCCCTTCTCTACGGTGACATACCCCTTGAGAGCCTGGGCGCGGTCGAAGGGATATTCAAATTTATAATACCAGCTGCCATCAGCCTCAGATAGCTCCGTGCAGGTGGCTGTGCAGTCTACGTGTCCCTGAACGATATGACCGTCAAGACGTCCGTCAATTTTCATGGATCGCTCCACATTCACAAGGTCACCCTCTTTCAGGTCCCCAAGATTGGACCGCTCAAGCGTCTCTCGGATTGCGGTGACGGTATATGTGCCGTCGCCCGGCAGGCTGACTACTGTGAGGCAAACACCATTGTGAGCCACTGACTGGTCTATGCGCAGCTCGTCGGTGAAGGGGCATCTGAGAGTAATGTGGAGATTACCCTCTTCTCTTACTAATTTTACGACCTCGGCGGCCGCTTCAACAATTCCGGAAAACATGTCTTTTTCTGAATTAAAGATATCTTTTGGGGCAAGTATTCAAGTATAAGAGTGTGTTTGGATTTAAACCAAATTTAATATTCAGAGTTTTAGAAATTTTTGATTTCATCTCAAAGGATCTTTTGGGCGCTTTCACAAAGATTTCATCGGTCGCGATGCCCGCATCGCTCCCTCTTCAACTTTGCGAAATTATCCCAAAATCTCTCTTTGGGCTAAAATCATTTAAATTCAAACACTCTCTTAGAATACTTACCTCTTCTCGTTTTATAACTCTATTTCGGTGAATTTATTTTCCTGAAGCGGCATAATATTTTGAGATTCTAATCATATCGGCATCGGCCACCCAACCAATTCTTCTTAAAAGGCGTTTAATAGGAAAGCTAAGCAAGTTCGAGATTTAATATCACACATACTATGAAAAGAGAAGAATTAATCAAGGCAATAGCCTCAAATGTAGAGGAAATAATCAACAATCCGGAGGTATTTGGCGAAGACCCACAGATAAGCATTATCCCAACGACTCTTCTTGTAGGGATAGAGCGCCATGAAGATGCCGAAAGAGCCATAGCCTACAGCGATTATGCCATTGAAGAGGATGCCGTAGAGGACGGCGATTATTCCGAGGACGCTGCCGACTTCCAGTCGGCTTCCGACCCTGACCTCTATCCGGCCGGTCTCCTCATTGACTATGCCGAAAAGAAGCCGGATATGAAAAAAATCACCCGTCTGGCTGAGAAATATATTCCCCAGCGGGAGGAAAATCTCTATGCGGAATAGCAGCCGGACACTGCCCGGATGAAGAGAAGAGGGGATGAAAGGCAATTAATGGCCTTACCGTCACGTTAATTAAGTGAGAACTTATAACCAAGTTTCGGAGTGAGTTTGGGTGTTAGACCCCTAAATACTCTCTTCACGATTCCCCATACCTGCAAAGCATGACTGATTTCCTGCTTCCACCCAAGAAAGGAGAGCCCCACGGCATAGCACTCCCGGATGCCCGCCAGATAACCATAGTCGGAGCTAACGGCGCCGGCAAAACACGCTTCATGAAAGAGCTTATCAAGAGGTGCCCCGGGAAAGCCTATTGCCTGTCGGCCCTCTCAGCGTCATTCCCGGAAAGGAATCCCTCCACCCTTCCCGGCTCAATCGACATGCTCTATTCCGAAGCGATTAAGGCTCAGCCCTATCTGCGTTCGGACGCCGTCAGCGAGCTTCACAAACTCGCATATATGCTTTATGCCGACGAGTTCCGGTCACTTCTTTCGCTGAAAAACGATACCGCCTTCCGGAAGGGGAAAGTAGCTTTCAAGCCCACCCGGCTGGACAAAGTGAGGGAGCTCTGGGAGAAAATATTTCCGGGCAATCAGATTCTCAACGATACGGGCAAACTGATGTTTGCCACCGATAGCGGCGACAATATCATCCCGGCCGACACTCTGAGCCAGGGCGAGAAGGCTGTGCTCTATTATATTGCCGCCGTGCTCTATGCCATGCCGGATGCAGTGATATTCATTGACTCCCCCTCGCTTTTCCTTCACCCCTCTATCCTCAATAATCTATGGAACTCGATAGAGGAGCTCAGACCTGACTGCACATTCGTGTATAACACGGTGGATGTGGAGTTTGTCAACTCCCGCACGGAAAATGTAACTCTCTGGGTGAAGAGCTATGACGCAGGCTCGCGGATATGGGATTATGAAGTCTTCGACTCAGGACATCTCAGCGACGACATCTTCATCGAACTGATGGGGAGCCGCAAGCCCGTATTATTCATCGAAGGTGATGCCAAACATAGCATTGACATCCGCCTGTATACTCTCGTCTTCCCCGAATACACCATACGGCCTCTCGGCTCATGCGATAAGGTCATCGAGTCAACCCGCACTTTTAATTTCCTGCGCCCCATGCATCATCTGGACAGCCACGGAATAGTAGACCGCGACCGTCGCACTCAGATGGAGGTAGACTATCTCAGGCGAAAGGAAATCTACGTGCCCGAAGTGGCAGAAGTAGAGAATATCTTTATGATGGAGAATATCATTAAGGTAATGGCGCGGCGGAGAGGTAAAAATCCCGAACGGGTATTCCGCAAAGTAAGCCACGCCGTCATGAAGCTTTTCCGCAAATCTTACGAGGCTCAGGCTCTCCAGCACGTTCGCCACAAAATTAAACGCGACGTAGAATGCCACATAGACGGCCGATTCACATGCATATCCGCCATGGAGATTCATCTGCGCAATCTGGTCAACAAGCTCCGGCCGCGCGAGCAGTATGACGAGCTCCGCAATGAATTCCGCCAAATGATTGACAGAGATGACTATGCCGGCGTGCTCCGGGTGTTCAACTACAAACCGATGCTTTCCGAGTCAGGCATAGCGCAGCAGTTAGGCTTCAAAGATAAGGACGCCTACATAGCCGGAGTGCTGGGAGTGCTCAAAGGAAACGGCAAAGATGCGCGCGCCCTTCGCCACGCCATAAAATACTGTTTTGGCATGACGCCAGCCCCTGAGACTCCGGACTAAGCACTCTGACTGAGACTCCTGACTAAGCACTCTGACTGAGACTCCGGAACAAACCCTCCGCGCCGACGCGTATCTTTCCGCATCTTACGCGAAGTTGAGTCCCACGCCGAGAGAAGAGATTCCCAAATCTCCAAAAAATCCCGAAATTCCCCATCTCTCCCGTCACTCCCCTCTCACATAACGCGATTTGCGGAAAATCTTGACTTTACCTTATTACTTATCATTGATTGCATGGATAATTTCGAGTTTTAGGTCTTCAGGATAGTCCTCGTTTGCCATATAGTAGGTGATGATGCTTTGAAGGAGATCTTTGTCTATACGTCCGGCGGCAACGTGGTAGATGATTGCTTCCATACACTGCATGAAGTTGTAGGCGTGCCAGTAGTAGCCGTTATGGACGAGAAACCAGACCCCGACAGTCAATGCAACCCGTTTGTTGGAATCCTCAAAATAATGACCCGTACATAAGCCGAATACAAGATATGTTAGCTTTTCAACGAAAGTGGGATAATACAAGTCATTCCGGACGAAGTCAAGAACCTTACGAATACCGCCTTCGTCCTTTACTCCCTGCAGACCTCCACCGCTGGCAGCCACAGTCTTAGCATATACCACCAGAGCTTCATCATAACTGATGTATTTCAACTCCTCACTCATCGTCATCGGCTTGTTTTAGGCGTTTAAGAACTTCTTTATTCTCCGGCAGTTCCATGATTTCATCAAAATCAATAGACTTGTCGCCGATAAAGCGATCGAATTCTTCCGGAGTAACTGCACGGAGGTATCCGGCAATGTTATTATGGAAGACATCCCGAAATGCAACGTCACGCGAAGCCATCTTTGAACGTGCATCATAAATGAACGGCTGCATTGCCGGGGATTGCTCTTGTTCTGTGATCAGTTCCTTAACACGTTCAAGAGAAAGCTGTTCACCTCCATTCTGCTTGTACTCCGCTTCAATCGCAAAACTGATTCCATTCTCAAAAGACGAGATACAACGCAAAACCTCAGCATAGAGCGTTTTACGCAGATTATCCTTAGTCTCAAGTTTCAGTAAGGTTTTATATTCTTTTGCTTTCTCCTTGAAAACTGCCTGATATATAAAGTCGGTTATTTGAGCATACTTAAATGTCTGATGTCCTTTAACGCATTTTCCTACGGCTGTGGTGAAATTTTTACGATAATTATCTTCCTCAATAGCAGCAGGAAGAAATTCTATATCGCGAGCGTTGATATACTTTGTTCCGCCACCTGCTCTCTTATTGATCGTAGATATTACTATATCAAGTATTCGAGCACGAACCTTTTTAGCTTTCTCACTTTCTGTTAAGAGCATACCCACATTAAGAACCGCCCTGAAATTGAATAGACCCAGCTGAGTGGTTTTGCTCCCGACATTTATGACGGGAGCAAATTGCAACTTAAATTCTTTCAGCTGTTTACCTTTACTTAAAACATAGCCATTATACTTTAACTCATCGCTATGTTCCTCTAAAAGGCGCTCGATAGTACGTTCATCAACCTCATAAAAATCGGCAACCATTTTCTTTGTAAAACGGTATTCTCCCTCAAAGAGCATCCCGGTAAAACCAAGATTCTCTTGAAGAGCTTCCACTGCATAACGGTTGTTCAAAACGTTCTGTCGCTCGATATTTGATACTGTCAAGTCGTTCATATCACAAAATTACTAAGACCTTGTCTCACAAAAATGATGTGACCCCAAAAGTTGGGCAGGTTAAATATTATCCAGTAATAGAAAGAGTCCGGTACTGTACCGTTTAGCTCATAAATTGTCCGTTCTTGAAAAGGGTTGACTCGGTTTTGTATGTTTACTTTTTGAAGTTTACTCTATATCTTGAGCGGGTTGACCAACTCCCGTCACTCCAAAACTTATCACCCCCCAAATCTCCCTATCACACAAACACACAAAATCACCTCCGCAGTCCTGAAGACTTCGGAGGAAGACTTTATGCTGATAGCCTCCGGGGCTATGCCCGGAGAAACGACAGGCGCACTATTTCGCGCCCGAAGAGCGTTTACTTGCCTGCGATGCTGTCAGACACAGTAAGTGAAGCGCGGCCTTTGGCACGACGACGGGCAAGAACCTTACGGCCATCCTTGCTTGCCATTCTCTCGCGGAATCCATGCTTATTCACTCTTCTGCGATTGGAGGGTTGAAACGTTCTTTTCATTTTATATTCAGGTCTTTAAAATTAAACGATTTTATGCCGAATTCAGCCTCTCACGCCGGGATGGCTGCTTTTCGGACTGCAAAGTTAGGTACTTTTTTTGATTCACGCAATATCTGACGCATTTTTTTCACTCTCTCATACTCTTTTATCCCGATTTTTTCGTAATTTTGCACCTTGAAAGCTCTATTTATCCCTTATTTAACAGCTTTCCTTTCCGCCTCCCCTCTTTTTATTCTTTCTCCTCACCCCTTATCGCTTATTTTAGAACTTAATTAAGACTATTAAACCATATATCATTATGATGAACTCCCAAGACATCAAGAACGGCTCTTGCATTCGCCTTGACGGCCGTCTCTATTTCTGTGTCGAATTCCTCCACGTTAAGCCCGGCAAGGGCAACACCTTCATGCGCACCAAGCTCAAGGACGTTGTTGACGGCCGCGTGATTGAACGTCGCTTCAACATCGGCGAGAAGCTCGAAGACGTTCGTGTGGAGCGTCGTCCCTACCAGTTCCTCTACTCTGAGGGTGGCGACGACATCTTCATGAATCAGGAAACTTTCGAGCAGATTCCCATCGCCAAGGAACTCGTCACCGGCGCTCCCTTCATGAAAGAGGGCGACGTGGTGGAAGTCGTTTCTGATGCCTCTACCGAAACCGTCCTCTACGCTGAAATGCCCACCAAGACCGTCCTCAAAATCACTTACACCGAGCCAGGAATCAAGGGCGACACCGCTACCAACACTCTCAAGCCTGCTACCGTAGAGACCGGCGCTACTGTGCGCGTACCTCTCTTCATCAACGAAGGCGACCTCATCGAAGTGGACACCCGCGACGGCAGCTACGTTTCAAGAGCTAAAGCATAATCCCCTTTGACTCCTATGCCCCCCTCCATCTCAATCATAATACCGGTATATAATCGGCCTGATGAAATCGCCGACCTCCTCCAGAGCCTGTCTCAGCAGACCGACAAGGACTTCGAGACCGTTATCGTAGAGGATGGCTCCACTATCAGATGCCAGCAGCAGACCCGCGACTATAGCGACCGCCTGCGCATCAAATATTTCTATAAAGAGAATGAGGGCCGCAGCATAGCGAGAAACTATGGTATAGAAAGAGCCGACGGAGACTTCCTGGTCTTCGTCGACTCTGACTGTATCCTCCCTCCCGACTATATCTCTCAACTCCGCGACCGACTCGCCAACGACCCTGCCGACTGTTTCGGAGGCCCGGACGATGCCCACGAATCTTTCTCTGACCTGCAGAAGGCCATCAACTATTCCATGACTTCTTTCCTCACCACCGGAGGCATACGGGGAGGAAAAATCCGAATGGAGAAATTCGTGCCTCGCACTTTCAATACCGGCTTCTCCCGAAAAGTATATGAGACTGTCGGCGGCTTCCGCGAGATGTTTTCGGAAGACATCGACATGAGCACCCGAATCCGGATGGCCGGATTCAGCATCAAGCTTTACCGCACGGTCCGCGTCTTTCACAAACGACGCATCGACCTGCGAAAATTCTGGCGTCAGGTCTATGTCTTCGGCATGTCGCGCATTACGCTCCAGCTCCTCTATCCGGGCTCAATGAAGGCCGTGCACTGGCTTCCGGCGCTTTTCGTCATCGGAGCCCTTGCGATGATTATCGGCTCTTTCTTCAATATCTGGTGCATTCTTCCGCTCGCCCTCTATCTGCTTGCCGTCTGGATATGGGGCATCATAGCTACCCGCAGCCTGAAAATCGGCTCTCTCGGAGTAGTGACGTCGCTAATACAGCTCGTGGGATACGGCACCGGATTTCTCCGGGCATATATCTGGAAGATTCTTCTCAGACATGGCCGCGATGAGCAGCAGGAGATAGAAATGAGACGCGGAAAATAGAACTTACATCGCTGATGAATAGCCATCTCTCCGAAATTCTACTCAATGACCCCGATGCGCTCCGCATCGCTGACCACACTGCGTCAGGAAAGGCTATGCGCGACATGGACTCAGACGCTCAGCCTCGTGAAAAGGCTCTGAAACATGGCTGCTCCATTCTCTCCACTTCTGAACTCTGGGCTATTATTCTGCGCACCGGCACACCGGGATTTCCGATTACCTCTCTTGCTCGCCAGCTCATGGCTGCCAATCAGGACTCACTGCACAGGCTCGAACGCCGTTCCCGCGCCGAACTCCTCCAATTCAAGGGCATAGGCATCACGAAAGCTATTCAGATTGAGGCCGTCCTGGAGCTTACAAGAAGATATGGCTCCGAAATACCCGATCAGCTTCCCAAAATCAGCGGCGCAAAAGACGTGGCCGCCCTCATGAAAGACAGAATAGGAAATCTTCCGCATGAAGAGATTTGGGTTCTTCTTCTCAACAGGGCCAACAGAGTCGTGGCTATGCGTCGCACTTCTACAGGCGGAAGCGTAGCCTCCGTCTTCGACCTTAAAATGATTCTCAAACATGCCATTCTTGAGGATGCCGGCTCACTGATTCTTACCCATAATCATCCATCGGGAAACACGCGCCCAAGCCCGGCCGACGACTCCATTACGCAAAAATGCAAGAAAGGATGCGAGGCTCTTGACATCCGTTTTCTCGACCATGTGATAGTCACCGCAGCCGGCTATTACTCATATTCCGACTCCGGGAGAGTCTGACTTCTCCTTCCCGACTTATTAATCGGCGTACAGTTCATTTCCGGCGCTTCATTTAAACCTGTATTTATAGTGTAAAATCCTCTTCACAGCCCTCTCCAGACTATCAGGACTCATCTGTATCAACCCGGACAATTCTTTCTGCGTATCTAAGGGCGCCAACACCATATCGGCTCCCGCCGCTATGGCCTCGCGAGCGCTCTCGCCCGAAGCCCCCGCCATGGATATCGCATCCGTCAGCACAAGGCCCCGAAACCCCATTCGCTCTCTGAGCAAGCTCCCTATCACCTCCGGACTTGCTGATGCACTCCTGCCCGACGAGTCAACACTTGGAAGCGCGAGATGGCCGACCATCACTGCAGAATTTCCCTCAGAGATATAGCGCTTAAAGGGAAGAAGGTCTGATCCCTCAAGCTGTTCTAACGATTTTCTTATCACCGGAAGACTCTTATGACTGTCTGCGCTGACACTGCCATGTCCCGGAAAGTGCTTCGCACAGCTCAGCACTCCCCCATCCTCCAATCCGCGCGCATAGGCCACCCCTAAAGAGGCCACCCTTGCCGGGTCGCTACCCAACGTGCGGAAGCTTATGTAGCTCGCATCATCTCCGGCTACGTCGAGCACGGGTCCGAGAATCATGTTGATACCCAATCGGGACGCCTCGGCCGCCAGTCTGTGGCCGTAGTCATACATGTAATTCTCCTCTACCTCTCCCAAACGACTGAAGACCGGATAGGAAGCAGCCCCCTTCAGCCGCATGGCAAGTCCCCATTCCGCGTCGATAGCCACGAATAGAGGCAGAGAGCTCCATCGCCTGATCGAATCGGTCATCACCGACACGTCAGCCGGAGTTCCCCTCAGGAGCACAATGCCCCCGACGTGCATTTCCGTCACATATCTTTTGAGAAGCGAAAGATTAGCAGCATCAGCAGAAGAGTATATTCCTGGCATGAGTATCATCCCTGCCCTCTCTGCGACACTCATGCATCGGTAAATGGAATCAGCCCATGCCTCCTCGTCAGCCGAATAATCAGCCCGAAGAGTAGCCGCAGAGTCAGCAGCTATACTTTCCGAATCACTCCGGGAAACATAACGACCCCGACAACCACTGAGGATTATCGAGGCCATTATTGATATCGCAAGCAAAATTTTTGCCACTTCTACATCAGTCAGAGTTCTGCATCTTGAAAATAGGGAGGAAACGCGGAGAGGGATCGGCAGAGATAGGAAGCCCTTTGGCCGACGTCTCATTGACATATCGCATCACCTTGACTATCATCTCCTCATCATCAGTCCAGATTCTTGAGCCGTTAGCCCAAGAACGCATATCGTCATTTCCCTCGGCTATATAGTCTATGGTGCTGACCACATAATCCTTATCCGGGTCGATCGACTCATCGTTGATTACGACGTCTGCCACTTTTCCGTCATCATACAGCACCCTGACATTCTCGCTCACACACTCTCCACCCTTTACAAGCGCTACTTGCAGGGCATCAATTATGTCGCGCCCTTTCACCTTGATGAGAGCCATGTGATTGATAAAGGGGAAAGTAGCCAGAATCAGTCCCTCAGTGACAGGGCCCTGGGGCATACTCTGACGAATGCCACCCACATTCATGAATCCCATATCTACCGGGGGCACGCTCACTCCGGCATTTCTAAGACTGTCAGCCGCCTGCCGTCCTGTCTTGAGCGCATAGTCTGCGAGCCAGTTGGGATAGGCACCGACCCTCGCATCGCCACTCATCGGAGCCATTGAGTAGGCTATGACACGACTGTTTACCGAGTCAACTTTCTCTCTGAATGGAGCTATAAATGCAGCCATGCCGGCATCCAGCTGTTCGGGTGCGAAGCGGTCAGTGATGGGTATGAGTGAATAAGTGAATTTCTCCGGAGCGCTCTTCTTCAGGTTGTCAAGATCTATCTCTATTTTTCCTAACACTTTACCGTATTTTCCCGTCTGAGTAATAAGCACCGGGCGTCCGACGGCATTATTGACAAAGACAGGCAACGACTTCGGGTCGTCAGGATTTAGAGTAGTGTGGCTGTGACCTCCTATGATAATGTCAATGTCACGGCTGGCCTGAGCGAGCTCCACATCCGTAGTCTTGTCGCTCTCCTTCTCATAACCGATATGGGTCACGGCTATCACGAGGTCGCATTTCTTCTTCTTTTTCAGAAGTGCCGCCGTCTCATTGGCGGTTTTAATGATGTCCTTGAATACGAGTCCCTTATAATTCTGCTGCGAGATAAGGCTCTCGGGGTCTACGTTAAGAGCCAGGATACCGATTTTCTTACCATCGATTTCACGGATGACGTAAGGATCAAACATCCCTTTGAGCGGCGTGTTGCTGAAGTCATAGTTGGCAGAGAGGCGAGCCCCTTTGACATCCTTATAGTGACGAGCAAGCTCATCAAGGCCATTGTCAAACTCATGATTTCCGAGGATTCTCACGTCATAGTCCATCATGTTGAAGAGGGGATACTCCACGTCTCCCTTGAAGAACTTGAAATAGAGCGAACCCTGCACCATATCGCCGGCGTCTATGAGAAGCACATTCTTCTCTGCTCCTCTCACAGAGTCCACAATAGCCTTACGCTGGAGGATGCCTCCTCTGCCGGAAGCATCGGGATCTATCTGGGAGTGAGTGTCATTGCTATGCAGAATCACGAGATTACGGGCCATGACAGCCGGAGCGACCGCCAGAAGCGCGGTGCCCAGCAGCAGGCCTACGCGTTTTATCATTTTCATTCTAAGTAAGTTCTAAAAATTAAACGGTATATGCGAGATGAAAACTCTTGTACTATAAAACTTGTCCTTTCGGGCGAATCTCCTTCATTTTATAGGCACATTAATTTTTCTCACTTACTTATCAGTCGGTTATCAGATTGCTACCGGTCATATCAGCCGGCTGGCTAAGGCCGAGAATATGCAGAATGGAGGGAGCCACGTCGGCCAGACGACCATCCTTCACCTTTGCATTCTTATCATCTGAGATGTAGATGAACGGCACGGGGTTAAGAGAATGTGCGGTGTTAGGGGTGCCATCGTCATTCAGGGCATGGTCGGCGTTGCCATGGTCAGCGATAATGATAATGTCATATCCATGCTTGCGGGCAGCCTCCACCACGTCGCGTACACAGACGTCAAGAGTGGCGACAGCCTTCTCGATCGCCTCATAAACGCCGGTATGCCCTACCATGTCGCCATTTGCGAAGTTGACCACTATGAATTCATATTTCTCCTTGCCGATGGCCTCGACGAGTTTATCGGTCACTTCGTATGCGCTCATTTCCGGCTTCAGGTCGTATGTAGCCACTTTGGGCGAGGGCACGAGGATTCTGTCCTCATTCTTCATAGGCTCCTCGCGGCCGCCATTGAAGAAGAATGTGACATGGGCATATTTCTCAGTTTCGGCGATATGAAGCTGATGAAGCCCCTTGGATGCCACATATTCCGCCAGGGTGTCAGGCACGTCCTGTTTGTCAAAGAGTATGTGGAGCCCGGTGAAAGAGCTGTCGTAAGGAGTCATGCAGTAATACTGGAGACCGGGAATGGGCTTCATGCCATCCTCTTCATGCTGTGTGAGAACTATAGTGAGCTCCTTGGCACGGTCGTTGCGGTAGTTATAGAAAATCACCACATGGCCCTCACCGATTCTGCCATCAACCTCGGTATTGACGATAGGCTTGATAAACTCATCGGTGACGCCTTCTGAATATGATTCTTCGACTGCCTTGATCACATCGTCAGTCTGCTTTCCTTTTCCATCTACGAGCATATCGTAGGCCTCCTTCACTCTGTCCCAGCGATGGTCACGGTCCATAGCATAATAACGGCCTATGACGGATGCTATCTTTCCTGTGCTCTTACTGCAATGCTCCTTGAGGTCACGCAGGAATCCGGCTCCGCTCTTCGGGTCGGTGTCACGTCCGTCCATGAAGCAATGCAGATACACATCCTCAAGGTTATACTCCTTCGCGATGTCGCAGAGGGCATATAGATGGTCGAGAGAAGAGTGGACTCCGCCGGTAGATGTCAGGCCCATGAAGTGGATAGGCACTTTATGATCGCGTGCGTAAGAGAACGCCGAGACGATTTCAGGATTTTTCAGGATGCTCTTGTCTTCTATTGCACGATTTATCTTTACGAGGTCTTGATAAACAATGCGTCCGGCACCTATATTAAGGTGACCCACTTCGGAGTTGCCCATCTGACCGTCAGGCAAACCTACGTCAAGGCCACTCGCCTGAAGACGCGAATTGGGATAATCGCGGAAGAGAGTATCCATAAAGGGTGTGGGGGTATTGAAGATGACATCATCTTTCTTATGATCTCCGAGGCCATAGCCATCGAGAATTATCAGCAGTGCTTTCTTATTTGTATCCATTATTTTATAAGTATGTTCTAAAAATTAAACGATATGTGTGAGATTAATTTCTCTCACTTACTTATTAGGAATATGATAACATCACACTCCTTAAAGAAGTAACACTTCGGGCGAAAATTAGTTTTTGTGTACGTCCTATTCCGGCACTATAATCAGCCGAAATCAAAGACCGATGGTCATAAAAGGCCATCTGCAGTGTTGCCTACCCTGTTTGGCCTCGGCCGCAGAGATGGGAAGCACCTTTCATCTCCGACGCGGCGTCTTGCATCTTGACTATTCTTGCAAACCTTGAGGGGGTGTGCCAAAACTTTGCATTTTGACACACCCCCTCTCGGATAATCCTTTATCAACGAAGGAGAAAATTACTTCGCCTTCTTCACGCGACGCTCTTTGATACGAGCCTTCTTGCCGGTGAGGCCACGAAGGTAGTAAAGTTTTGCGCGACGCACTTTACCGTACTTGTTGACGGTGATTGACTCGATGAAAGGAGACTCAATGGGGAAGATACGCTCCACACCGATGCCGTCAGAAATCTTACGGACAGTGAAACGCTTTTTGTCCTCGCTACCGTTGATGCGGATTACCACACCACGATACTGCTGGATACGCTCCTTGTTACCCTCCTTAATACGATAAGCCACTGTGATGGTATCGCCGGGGCCAAATTCATCAAATTGCTTTTTGGGAGTTGCAAATGCCTCCTCTGCTACTTTAATTAAGTCCATTTCTTTTAAATTTTTAGGGCTTGCAATATTCGTCGGCAGCATTTGTCCGGCCAGAGATTACAAACCGGCTGCAAAGTTACAACTTTTTTTCTTTCCGTGCAAATATATAGGAAGATATCTCGTTTTAACTTTCAAAATATTCAGAGGATGAAGTCGGGTTGGCTTAATTAAGCAGCTCACCGAGAGTAGTGCTTACATTAAGCATCAGAGAGCTACCGCTCTTGTGGGGCATGGCGTAGGACACCCCAAAGGAGAATGCACGCACTTTCAGTCCTGTGCCGAGAGAAAAGCCTGAAAAAAAGTTGCGCTGATAGGACGACATCTCTGCCTTTGTCTTATAGTTATAGCCCAGTGCAATATAGAATTTCTCCGTGGGCTGATACTGCAGACCGAGATTAAGATGACCGAAAAGGTTACCCATAAAATTTGATTTCTGCTCTCCTTCCTCTTCCGGCTTAGAAGAGTCGTGGCCATATTGACCTATCTTCCATTTCGTTAGCGTGTGAGCTGTGATAGAGAGGGAGAAGGGGGAAGAACCGAGAGATTGCATATATCCCAGACGAATGTCAAAGGGGAGACGGTCGTATGTGGAATTAAATCTTTTCAGCTGACCACCAAGATTTTTTATGACGGCTGAGAGCGAGAGGTCTTTCTCTTCGTTATAATAGTTTATACCGAGGTCTACTCCCAGCGCAAAGGCTGAGTATTGCTCATAATTGCTGTAAATAGCATTAAGCATGATACCTCCTCGAAGCCGGTCGGTGAAATCGTGCGAGTAAGCGCCTTCGAAGACCACATCCTGCGGCGTGAAAGTGCCGGTTACGGTGCCGTCAGCTTCAGTAGCTGTCATTGTGCCGAAGTTCAGATAACGCAGTCCTGCGCTCCAGGCTCCACGCTCTCCGGCCGGCATGCCGTAGCGCACGGAGGCAAAGTTGCTCGCTCCAAGCCAATGCATATATGTAAATCCCAATTGTCTGTCGATTTCCGGTCCGAGCAATGCCGGATTCTGGTCTATGAGCGACACATCATCATCAATAAGAGCCACTGCACCCCCTCCGAGGGCAAATGCGTGTGCGGAGGTAGGGATTTCCAGAAAGTTATAGGCAGACGTGCCGTTTTGCGCGTTGGCGCACACAGCGGCAGCCGGCAGGATTGCCGCCAGCACCATACGTTTTATTCCTTGTCTTAGAACTGCCATCTGCTATTTAAACGTCGGGATGGCGCGAGTATTGCAGACCATGAGATTTTTTTCTTCTGTAAGACTTATAGTGGCGCGGAGGATATCTATTCTCTCGATTGATTTTTAGCGCTAACGTATCAACTATAGCCTTAACACTATCATAAATTGTTAAAAAACCGCAATTAATCATTTTATTCCATAAATCAGACTCAAAAGATTTGCAGGTATGAGGAAGTAGGGTTAAATTTGCATCGTAATAAAAAATCCGTCTCACCTCCTTCATCCAACAGTGTATAATGGAGCGAGACTTCATCCTCAGAAAGGAGTAAAAAAATTTAATGTCACGATTCATAATTTGCGCATTACTATTGCTTATATCGGGAGCCTGCTACGCTCCTGAAGCGATGGCGCAAACATGCAGGATTCGCTGTGGAGCCGCTTCAGATGGCCGCTTCAAATATCGGGAAGTATACGAATATGACTATGTCTCCGAAAAACCATCCTTCCCGGGAGGAGACAGCAAACTTATTTGTTTTATAAATCAGACACGTGTATATCCCGAGGCCGCCTATAAGAAGGGAATAACCGGCCGCGTGACCTGCTCATTTGTTGTTAACGAAGATGGCAGCATCTCGCACATCCAGATTCTCAAGGGTGTGGAGCCCTCACTTAATAAGGAGGCGTTGAGAATATTTGGAAAAATGCCTGCGTGGAGCCCTGGAAAGATAGAAAACACTCCCGTCCCTGTAAGAGTGATTCGCTCGGTCTCCTTTAGGAAATAATCGTAGAAATAAACGTCGGCCAGCCTCCTCTCATCACCAGTCATATATGTAGTGGCCTGTATTGACGGCACACAAATCGCCCGGACTATTAAGCCCGGGCGATTTGTGTGTGAGTTTTAGCCGCAACTCGCTCTTTCAAGCATTGACTGCACCCTTGCTTCGTGGCCTCTCGCCATCGGGAACGGCTCCAGTCTTTCGGCATTTCTTCGGGCGGAGGCTCTTCTCTGCCGAAGGATACTCGTCCTATTGTTTAAATTAATTTTTATCACTTATCAGCCTGTATTCCTACTATGGTTTGATTCTTTCGGATTACTGTTTGGCCAATTGAAGTTAATCTTTTTCACCACCCTCTTGGGAGTGGATCAGCGTGTTTTTCTGATTATTAAACACCTGGATAGTCAAAAAGGTTTATTAAGTAAGCATTCAAAATTAAACAATAATCTGAGATTAGGAATCTTTTATACTATCATCGCTCCTTTTTTGCCGTTTCTGTCTTGTCGTTCAGTCGAACATGCTTCCAATATCCCACAAGAAATGTTAATGCCTCTCGGCTTCGAGCTAATCCATCTGTATTCTTCCCAATAACATATTATCTCCATAACGGCTTCGCTCCCTGACGACCTCAGCGCCTTGCCTCTCCCCTGTTCTTACACACTTTGAGAGGGTGTGTCAGAACTTTGCATTCTGACACACCCTCTCAGCTGAGTAATATTTTCTCTGTTATCCTGTTAGGATTACTTGCGGATACCGAGCTCTTTCTGTGCGATGATAGCACGATAACGGTTGATATCCTTACGGATAAGATAGTCGAGGAGCGAACGACGCTGACCTACGAGAGCCTTAAGCGCACGAGCAGTAGCGTAGTCTTTGTGATTCTTCTTGAGGTGCTCGGTGAGGTGAGCGATACGGATGGAGAAGAGTGCGATCTGGCTTTCGGGGCTACCGGTGTCAGTTTTGCCCTGACCATACTTCTCGAAGATTTCCTCTTTCTGTTCTTTTGTAAGATGCATTTTGAGAGATTTTTAAATGATTAGTAATAAAGCTTTTCGTGGAAAAGAACTACTTTCGGCTCTCTCTGCCGAAGCCTCTTTTCTCTAAAAAGCACGCAAAGTTACCAATTTTTTTCTTAGTTTGCAAATATTTCGTTCATTTTTTTGTTCGCTTCGCGCAAGCATCGATGCCTCGCCATTATGCTTCTTCCTGACAGCTCAAGATGCCACCCTCTGCTTCAGACTCGGCGCCTTGCATCTGCCCTATTCTTACAAACGCAAGGAGGGCATGTCAAATTTTCGATTTTGACATGCCCTCCTCTTATTATTTAGGCTATCATATCAAAGTCACGGAGACATCTCGTTCTGCGCGACTCTCATTTGCATTCTGTCAGCGTCTGTTACCAGCAGATTTTCTTAGCAGCCTCACCCACGCGAACTATGTAAAGACCGCGAGCGGGAAGTGAGAAAGAAACTCCTTTGCCTACCAGACGGCCATCGGCGCTGTAGATGGTCATCATCTCGCCATTGGCAGAGAGCACTCCGTTCTCAAGACGAACGTCGGCTACAGCCTGTGAATCACCGTCCGCTACTATTCCGTCTACTCCGAGAGAAGCCTTAGAGGGCACGAAATAGATAGCTTTGGAAGTTTTACCTGCATCTTCACCCTTCATAGGACGAACGTATGCCACATATTCAGTATTAGGTTCGAGACCGGTCACTGAGAGCGCGGTGTCTTCCACCTTGCGTGCGGAGTAGCCTGAGACGGGAGTGTCGGTGGGGCCATCCTGAAGAGCTACCTCTACATCATCAAGATAGACAGAGAGACCGGAAACGCGAGTGTCAAGGCGAAGAATAGCCTGCTTGTATCCTGCGGGGAAGTCAAAAGTATGGTCAGCACCGTTCTTGTCAAAGTCAACGACCTTTCCGAGATATTCGGTTCTGCCTTCGGCATCTACGCCAAAGACCTCGATCTCCGCAGCATCCTCAGAGAAGGTAATGGTGTTGTGGAAGGAGATGCTCTTGATGTCGCGGTCGAAAACGGCGGTTTTCAGATAGTCTCCTGAGAGTTTGAGGTTAAGGCTGGGCACTGCTTCGCCGGCATATTTATCTCTTGTCTCGTAGCGACCGGAAGTTTTCCAACCTTCGGGAAGAGTGCTGTTGTCAAATCCTGCCTTCACGCTCTCCTTGGTCTCGCCGGCGGCACGGGTAGCCACGGTGAGTTCGTAATGAGTTGCGTCAGCCACAGCATCCCAATTAAGGTCTACATTGCCGCCCTCACCCTGATAGGCATGGATGCCGGGAGCAGACTCGGCAAATGTCTCACCATGAGTGGTGAAAGTGATGGGGTGGGCCATGCGTGAAGCATTGACATCATTATAAGCATATACCATTACGCCATAGTTCTTGCCGGGCTCAAGGCCATCCACTTCTGCATTGTTTGCCTTGCGGACGTCATTAAAATACCAGCCTTTCACATATCCGCCATAGTAGCTGTCGGTAGAGGCGGCCATGTCGAAGACAGAGACCATATAGCCGTCAGCACCCTCTACTGCGGGCCAATAGAGTTTGGCTGAGGTTCCGTCCACGTCGTATGCACGAGGAGAGACAGCCGCAAGTTCAGCCTCCATATCATTGTTGCCCTCCGCTACAAAAGAGACGGTGCCGTCAGGATATGACTGAATATAGCTCAATTCGATTCCGAGACCGCTGCGATCCCATGCCACGAAGGCGGGAGAGGTGTTGGAATAGAGTTCGTGGATACCCTCGCTGCCGGGGAATGTATCGCCTGAGCGGGAAGTAGAAGTCTGCACATCGTCAGCCTCCACAATGTCGATATACTGATGAGCGGCCTGGGTGTTGACCTGGTTATTCTCCCACACTCTTGCCACATAGTCTATGTGCCATACGAGGAGACCGAAGCCTTCGAGATACTCATCCCATGAATAGGGAGCGCGAGCCTCAAGAAGATAATATTCGGTGGGAGTGTTGCGGGTGTTCACCTTATAGGCGAAGGGACGGGCAGTGAGGGGGAGCAATGTGAATTTACCACCTCCGGTGAGCTCCGTAGGCTTCATCCATTCGAGCGCATATTGCTCGTATGAGGAGAACATCGGGGGCGTATGGAGATTATTGTTATAGTTGCCGGCATCCATATTGCTGAAAGAGCCGGGAGAGAACACCTTCGTAGCCGTACCGTTGTTGGCAGTGTCGTAAAGGTCGGGGAGTCCGAGCACGTGAGAGAACTCATGGCAGAACATTCCGACACCGGCAAGCTGCATAGACTGATTGCCTACCTCGCAGGAGGTAGCATAGCGGTTGATGCTTACGCCATCGAGGGTTATGGGCGCTCCGATGGCAGAAGTCAGGGTGAAGGCGTGGGGCCAGATGTCAGTCTTAGTGCTACCGCCGGTTGTGGCGCCCTTGCCGGCATGGAATACGTAGACGAAGTCCACGATGCCGTCGTTGTTGGCGTCATAGTCAGCGAAGTTTATCTCGTCGTCAAGCAGGCGACAGGCCTCTTCGACCATACGGCCGGGAGCGTAGACCGACACCTCTTTGCCGTCAAGCAGATACTTTTCGTCGGTATTTACATATTCAGCGCCGGTCTTGCTGAGGTTAGCGGGCCCGAAGACGTCAAATTTAGGATGGAACTGACCGTTGCTTATAGCCTGATAATAGTCGAAAGCAGAGCCGGAGGAGCTGAATTTGTCAAATCCGGGCTTATTGAGCATATCATCAATGAGCTGACGAGGGTCAGAATCCACAGAGAAAGATTCGTCTGCAAAGTTTACGAGAATAACGAGCACCCGGAGTTCTGAATCGGTGGGGACTTCGCGGAGGTCATGTCCGTCAGTGTTATCCCACTTGGAGTTGCCGAGTTTGTCAATTCTTGCCATCGCGCGGGTAGAGGGGGCAGCATTACGGCTTTCGAGGAATGCTGCGTTGCTGTTTGCGGCGCGATATGCGCTGAAGCTGCTCATCTTATCGAGCGACGCGGGGAGGCCGTCGGCCACTCGCGAGGAGGTGATACGTCCGTCGTTTCCTACATAATAGTAGAACCCGTCAGCACCCTGCTCAGCCACATATCCATCCTCAGTAAGAAGGCAATGGAAAGCGGCATCACCTACGAGACAGAGAGAAACCTCACTGCCATCGGGCTGCGACCACAGACGGGGACGGGAGTCGGCAGGGGCAGCCATTGCGCTCACTGCGCCGGCGCCAAGAAGCAGGCTCACACCAAGAGTCTTGAAAATTCGTTTCATTACTTATGTAAGTTCTAAATTTAAATCAGTTAAAAAATAAAATTACGCTCTATGAGTCTTGAATCCCAAAACGCATTTCTTCAGGAAAATCTTTCGCTATGGGCTGATGTGTTGAAATTGTTTTGAGTGAAACAATCCAAACCCCTAGAATCCATTGAGGCTTTTAGCTTACATTACCGCAAATCGGGAATAGGATTGCAATGGGATTGCCTTTTTCCGACACCATGTCGAATATCCGGACGAAGACACCACAAGACTCCACTTATCAATGTGCAAAGATAATATTTTTACTCCAAATTTCCAAATCAAAATCTCCCTAAATTTCAAATTTATAAATTCTTAACTAAATATTCCTCCTACCGTTTCATTTTCTCGACTTTTTTTGCTAATTTCGCCCTCTGTTTTATATCCCACCCTGCAATATATGATAATTTCCAACACCCCGCAAGCGCCGTTTTTAAATGTCGGCGGACAGCTTATAGATTTTGCCACACCGAAGGTGATGGGCATCATGAACGTCACCCCGGACTCTTTCGTGCCGGGTTCGAGAACGTTTGACGCCGACTCAATAGCGAAGCGACTGCATGAGATTCTCGACCAGGGGGCAGACATCATTGATATCGGTGGATATTCATCGCGCCCCGGAGCTGACGACATCTCTCCTGATGAAGAGTATTCCCGTCTGGCCCGTGGCCTTGAGATTATAAGACGTGAAGCTCCGGAGGCTATAATTTCAGTAGACACTTTCCGCGCCTCCGTAGCCCGCAAATGCGTGGAGGAGTGGGGCGTGGGTATCATCAATGATATCAGCGGCTCCGACCTCGACCCGGAGATGGCCGAGACTGTTGCAGACCTCCGAGTAGCGTATATTCTCATGCACATGAGGGGCACGCCGGCCACTATGCAGTCTCTTACGGATTATTCCGACGTCACGGCCGAAGTGCTTGAACATATTGCCCGGCGCGTGGATCACCTCCACTCTCTGGGAGTCAACGACATAATCATAGACCCGGGATTCGGGTTTGCAAAAACCATTGATCAGAATTACCGTCTGCTGGATGAGCTGGCCATTTTCCGCACTCTCGGGCTGCCCCTGCTTGCGGCCCTCTCGCGCAAGTCTATGATATGGAGGCCTCTGGGCATCTCTCCCGACGAAGCCGGCGAGGGGACTATAGTGCTTGACACCGTCGCCCTTCTCCATGGAGCCGACATCATCAGAGTGCACGATGTCAAGGCTGCCCGCCAGACGGTAAGGCTGCTTTCCCTCCTGCGGGAAAATTCCAAATAAGATTTTAGTAACCTTGCTTACATATTTAATTCTATTAGCTGACGATTAT
Organism: Bacteroidales bacterium; assembly: GCA_014800685.1. Classification (GTDB taxonomy): domain Bacteria; phylum Bacteroidota; class Bacteroidia; order Bacteroidales; family Muribaculaceae; genus Lepagella. The sequence goes on along the minus strand of JAAVFQ010000010.1, from coordinate 9,376 downwards.
GTTTGCCATCGGCCTGAAAGACATTATTGACATCCTGATTGTAGCGATGCTGCTATATTATCTCTACAGGATGATGAAAAACAGTGGCACTCTGTCGCTCTTCTACGGCGTCATAGCGTTTATCGCTATCTGGGTCGTGGCAGCCGAAATATTCGACATGAAGCTCACGGGCACGATACTTGACAAATTCATGAGCATCGGCCTTATCGTGCTTGTAATTCTTTTTCAGGACCAGATAAAGCGATTCCTTATCGAAATCGGCTCAAAGGGGAGCTGGAGTTCTATCAAGCGGCTCTTTTCTCACAGCAAGTCGCAGGATAAGGACCACTCGAATGTCCTCGCCGTGGTCTATGCGTGCATGTCTATGTCAAAGTCCAAGACCGGAGCGCTTATTGTGGTGCAGAGAAAACTCCCGCTGACCGATTTTGAAGAGACTGGAGACATCATTGACGCCAAAATCAATATGCGTCTCATAGAAAACATTTTCTTCAAGAACTCTCCGCTGCATGACGGTGCAATGATAATAGCCAACCATAAAATAGTCTCGGTAGGCTGCATTCTTCCGGTTTCGCACGACATGAACATCCCAAAGAATCTGGGTCTGCGCCACAGAGCGGCTCTGGGCATGAGTCAGGTGACCGATGCCCTCTGCATTGTAGTCAGCGAAGAGACCGGCAATATCTCTGTGGCTATGGATGGGCAGCTTAAAGTCAAGCTCACGGCCATGGCTCTTGAGCATCTTTTGTCAGACACGCTCGAATAGTCGCGGAGGGCGACCACTTCAATATCCTTTGCGATATTTGTCTGCTCCCTCAGCCTCGGAGGCCTCTTCAAGGATGGAGAGGTAAGACTGATAACGGCTCAAGGCTATATTATGATTCTCTACGGCGGGTATCACTGCGCATCCCGGTTCGTTCACATGCTTGCAGTCGCTATATCTGCAGTCGGCTCCGATGCGGAATATCTCCGGAAAATAGTGTGACACCTCGGCAGCCTCAAAGTCTATAGTGCCGAATCCCTTAACGCCCGGCACGTCAATTATCTCTCCGCCGTAGGGAAGGGTCACCATCTCAGAGAAGGTCGTGGTGTGCATGCCGGTATGATGAATATCTGAGACACTACCGGTACGCAACTCTGCGCCCGGCACCAGAGCATTTATCAGCGATGACTTTCCCACCCCGCTGTTCCCTCCGAGCAGCGTTATTTTGTCCTTGGTTAGTTTTCGCAGTTCGTCAAGACCCTCGCCCGTTTTGGCCGAGACGCAGAGGGTCTGATAGCCGATGGAGGAGTAGAGATAGCAAAGGGCCGAAGCGATTTCGCGCTCCTCCTCATCCCACATATCACATTTATTAAGTATGAGAATTGCGGGCACGTTATAGGCCTCGGAAGTGGCCATAAACCGGTCTATGAAGGTCGTAGGGGTGAAAGGGTCGCGCAGGGTGGCCACAAGAGCAGCCGTGTCAAGGTTTGACGCCAGGATGTGAGACTCCTTGCTGAGATTGGATGCTCGCCGGATGATGTAATTGTTGCGCGGATTTATAGCCGTTATATACCATGCATCATCAGACGCCCGGGCCACTTTCACGCGATCTCCTACGGCTACGGGATTAGTGGTTCTTATACCTTTGATGCGAAAATTCCCCTTGATGCGGCAGGGCTGCTCCCTCCCCTCTTCCAGTCTGACTATATAGTTACTCCCGGTATTGCGCACTACGAGCCCTTCCATCTCTTCGGTGGAGGAAAATGCGGCTTCGGTGGTTTTCTTTTTCTTTGCCATGTTTTCTGTCTGCATTGGCGTCCTATGAACTTCTCGCACGCCTTCTTTCTTATTTAATAACTTTTTTTCGTCTGAATTGTTAACATAAGAAAGCAAGTTTTTGTAAAATTATTTTTTGACTACAGGCAGCCAAATCCATAAATTGACATTACTTGATGGTCTAACAATCTAAATTTTTAAGAATATGAATATCGAATCTATTGGAACATGGGCCGGCGAAGTCTACAAAGCACTGGAATCGGCCGACACAAGAATCCTTGGACTTAAACAGCTCAAGAAGGCTACCAAACTCAAGAAGGATGAACTTATGGCAGCTCTTGGCTGGCTCGGTCGAGAGGGAAAAATTGTCATCGATTCTAACGATGAGGAGATTGTAGTCAAACTTGTCTGACAAGTCTCTTCCCTTTTCCTCTTTCTCCTTCTGAATTATAGCGGGGGGAGGTCATGACGGGCCGGATGCGTTGATACTTACGCCATTTGGCTTGCGTCCGTCCCCTCCTTGCAAATCTTTGAAAGGGGTGTGTCAAAACCGCGATTTTTGACACACCCCTTAGGCTTTGTAAGGATAGGCCTTCGCCGGAAGCGGATGCTGCGAAAGAATTATCTTTCTGCTGCCTGCCCCTGCGGCTGCTTGCCGAAGGCCTGTTACCTCTTTTTCGTACACCCGTAGGGAATCGAACCCTAAACTGAAGAACCGGAAGCTCCAGCACAATTTCAGTTAATTCCCTATAGGATAATAATTTTAATAGTTCGCATTTTGTGCTTTGAAGAACATTTGAGCCACAACTGCAAAAAGTATGCAAGTTGCGGCTCGCGGTTCTTTAAGCAATATGGTTTTGCAACCACGCGGCAAAGTTACTAATTTTTTTTGATTTCCACAAGTGTAACTGCACGTATTTCAGTGTGTGGGTTGCTGTTGGCTACCGAAACATCTATGCGTTTTGTGCCGTATTTTATGAACCAAAACTTTTTAGGAACTCTATGCACTGCCACCGTTAGGCTGTCTTGGCTGGTTATGCTGCCAGTAAACCTGCCTGCGCGTATTGTGCCGTCAAGCTGTACCCACGCATCAGCCCAGCGTACCAGCTGTAATGTGTCAAGCCGTGCCAGCTGGGGAACATACACAATACTGTCGCGTACCAGCGTGTCAATACGTACCTGCGTGCTGGTGTGGGCAGATACAGCCCTTTGCAGGTACTTGTTTTTAATGCCCATATCCTCCAGTCGCGCCTGTAGGTCTGCGCACTGTTCCTTAAGCTCGCTCGTTGTAAGCTCCAGCTGCTGCGCCCTCGCTGCATTTCTGCCAGCTTCGGTTTTGTATTGCTCCGTGCCAGCAGTAAGGCTGCGCACGTTTGCCGTTAGTCGTTCCTTTTCCTGCTGTAGCTGCTGGCACTGGCGTAATGCAACACCAGCCACAGCAGCCACAGCCAAAAGTGCTATTATTAAATATTTTTTCATCGCTGTTCGTTTATGTAGTTTACAAGCGCATTTACGTGCAGCTGCGCCAGTGTTTCCTTGCCCTGCTCGCTTAACAGGTATTCACACTCCTGCTTATTATCCATAAACAGGTTTTCGGTAAGCACCGCTGGGCAATTTGTGTCTCGCACAATGGCGAAATTCCCTACCCAGTATTTGCTGGCAGGAACACTTCGGTTGCCTTTAAGCCCAGCTTTTACAGCTTCGGCATACAGCAGCTGCGCCAGCCGTTTGCTGTTTGCGCTGGCATTTGGTGCTATCCAGCCACTGAAGCCTGTAGCATTGTGCCAGCCTGTGCCAGCAGCTGCGTTTATGTGTACTGATACCAGCACACACTTTTTCGCGCCATACTGTTTGCATAGTGCGTTAGCCCTGCTGGTACGCACGTTCAGCTTTATATCTGCTGTTTCGGGTACAAGGATATGCACCTTAATACCGAGAGCCTTTAGCTTGTTGGCTATGCGCTGCACCATTTCACGCGCCCAGTAGTATTCCAGCAGCCTTTTGTCGGGGCTGCACTTGCCGCCTGTCAAAGGTGGGTCGCCGTGTCCATTGTCCAGTATTACCAGTATATCTAACATTCTTCTTCGGTTTTAGCTGTTACTTTATTAGCGTTAATAATGGCTTTGGTAAGTGCGTCAATCAGTTCCTCCTTTTTAACCATTTTCCCTGCCAGCTCTGCAACACGGCTCATTTCGGTACGTGTCTTTTGGTCTGCCTTTTCGCGCACGCTCAAAAACTCCACTATAAGCAGAAATACGCCCAGCAGACAAGTTAAAACTGGTATGCCATAAATGGCTTCAAGTGTGAAAAGCTGGTATAAGTGGCTGGTGTGCATTAACAGGTCAATGCCAGCGGCAATAAGCATACCGCCCTCATACATTATAAACTTGTTAAGGCTGCGCTTTAAGCCCCAGCTGCTGCGTAATTCACCGCGCTGCTTGGCTTTTACCAGTCCGCTTATTAGGTCTATTATCATTGCACACAGCACGATAAAACACGCCAGCACAACTATTGACAGCATATTTTCCGCACCTTTGAAAATACTATTTGCTTCCATTGTAAGTTACTTATTACGTGATTTCATATATCCGCGCTTTTGCAGTTGGTACATAGCAAAGTTTTGTATGTCCTCCTGCGATACGGCTTCCCTCGCACTGCGAAATTCAAAGCTCGCCATACCACCACGAACAATAATTACCTTAATAATGGTAGCAAATGGGAACTGGATTTTGGGGTTGGATAGCACACTTACCAAACGTTTGCTGCCAGTGAAAAACGCTGTTTCAGCTTCGCCCTCGTTCCACTGAAAGCGCACCAGTGTACGCTTGCCGTTTTCGGTGTCGGTATCATTATCACAGCCAGTAACAATAATTACCTTATTGATTACATCGTCTATGCTATGGTACTCGCCACTGGGTCGGTTGCTGGTATCGTATGCTCCTTGCAAACCCATATCCGCAAAATCGTTCACACCTGCCATAATACTACTGCATAGGAATACCGTTAGTTTGACAGTCTGCATCTACCATTGCACGCAAAGCCTTACGCTCTGCAAGAAAGTCAAGGTAGGGCTGTTTCTTGCTCTCGTCCTCAATGCCCAGCTGCGCTGCATTGTAGTCGTTGAGCAGCTTGCTTTCGGCATTGCTGTCGTACCGTGCGTTAAGCAGTGCTGCCAGTACGGTATTTGCGGTTACAGGGTAACGCACCAGCAGGCTGTCGTACTCGTTTACCTTTTTCTTGTTGCCCTGCTCGTCCACCTGCTCAACAAAGTGCTGGTTATGGTTGTACAGGGTTGTGCCGTTTACACGGTCAATCACATCAAATGTCGGCTGCACCTTATCCGAGTGCAAACCGCGCTTAAGGGTTGTTGTGTCCATTTTGAGTAATTGGTTTATAGTTCTACTTATTATTTCTTGGTAGTGCTTTGGTGTACAATGTTGCAGCCAGCCATTGTGTGCTGACAGCGTTTGCCAAAGCTCGTTTATTTGAAAGGGGTTGTGCTGCACCTGTACTTTGCGGAGCTTTTTCCAGTACCTGTACAAAATGCTTCTGCGTGCCAGCGTATTGTAATGGTTGCTTTTATAGCCCACAAAATCAATACTGCGTGCATCCACTGGGAATATTTGCCAGTTAGGTTTAATTTCCAGCTTAAGTTCATCGTGCAGGTACTGGCGTATTTCTTCCAGTAATGCGTGCAGGTAGGCTTTACTACGGTGCAGAAACACCATATCGTCCATATAGCGCAAATAGTAGCGTACCCTCAACACCTCCTTAACCCAGTGGTCAAATGGTGTTAAGTACAGGTTTGCCCAGTGCTGGCTTGGCAATCTGCCTATGCCCAGCCCTTTGCCGCCCTCCACGCTGTCAATTATTTTGTACTGCAACGCCAGCAGGCGTGTGTCGCCAAAATAACGCGCCATAATGCGCCTAAGGATTTCGTGGTCTATACTGTCATAATAATGCCTTACATCTATTTTCAAGCAATAGCGCGTACCGCGCCTGTCCTTTTGCAAATAACGTGTGAGGTCATTTAGGCACTTGTGTATGCCCCTGCCTTTTATGCAGGCGTATGTTTGTGTTATATACAGCTTATACAGGTAATGCTCCGTAACGTCCATTATGCAATGGTCTATAATACGGTCGGGGGTGAAATTCGGTATGGTTAGCGTGCGCCACTTGCCGCTGTCATAAATTTGTTTATGTTTGCAGGGCTGTGGCTCAAAAGTGCCGTCATTAAGCAGCCGCCAAACATCGTCAAGCGTTTTAATATATCCCCTGCGGAACATACGCTGCACATCGTGCCGCTTACGCTTGCCACGTATGGTGTTATATCCAGCCCTGCAAACATTTTCGGGGCTGCATATCTGCTCATATATTCGGTGTACTTTATGCGCCATACTGTACCTGTGTAAGTGTTTTGTGCCTATCTCTAAACAAGACTTTCGCACTGGCTTTGCAGCCCTCTACCAGCCTTTGCTTAACCTCATATTCTTTTGCCAGCTTGCAGGCTTCAAAAACGTATGCCAGTATCGGGATAAGCATACGCCAGCAGCCCAGCAGCTTTTGTGTGGCAAGGTTTCGGCAGTTTGGTTTTATCTTAATTAGCTTTGTCGCATTACCGCAACAAAGGGGAAAACCGCATAGGCGTAACAGGGGGAAACCATAATTCGCATTCGTATTCGCACCGCGATTATTCGTATTCGCACAGCGGACACCCGCATTCTCCGCATTATTCGCATTAGCAGCAGCGAGCAGCTGGTTTCCCGAACCACCGAAACCCGAATTGCACAGGCTTTTGCAAGCCTGTGCGGATTGGGATATTTCGTTATTTTTCTTTTGCAAGAGGTACATTTATTGCAACTGAAATGTCATTTTTTATGCGCCCTCGGACAGCGGATATTCAAGGCACAGGGGGAAACCAAAATACGCAGTGGTATTCGCACCGCGATAAAACGTATACGCACAGCGGACACCCGCATTCTCCGCATTATTCGCACCAGCAGCAGCGAGCAGCTGGTAGAAGCCTTCGGCTCCGTTATCATCTGTAACTGCTGTAAACCAGTAGTAATCACAGTAATCTTTATTAGCTGCACCACCAGCCACACTGTTGGGGAACGAATAGCCATTTGCCACGCCCATAGCGGAAATGTAGCCCTGTGCATCGGGCAAACGTCCTAATTCTACATAACCGTCAGGCACGCTGGTTGCTTTGTCGGCTGGTGTTGTAAACTTGCTTGGGTCGCTACAAAGGTAAAGTAAACGCTCACCGCCCTCGCTGGGCTTGTTTACGTGTACTATCACATCATCGCAATGCTCCCACAGGCACTGCTGAGGCGTTTCCCAGCCGCGATAACTTGCAACGTTTACTATCTTTGCTTTGCCAGTATTTGCCCAGTTAGGTATGTTGTAAGCTACAATGCCAGTGTTATTGCCCAGCTTGGCTGTAATGCCACAGGGGATAAATGGATAATAGCCGTTATGCGTGCTCCACTCAGTGCCGTTTACCAGTGTGCCGTTACCCAAACCACCCTGCGCGAAACCGTCAGCGGTTTTGGCTGCATTGTAGGCTGCTTGGCTGTCAAGGTCGCCAAACTCAATCGCCATTAGCCAGCTCATTTCTTCGCGGAAACGCCAGCCGCCATGATGCCAGTTAGCCCCTTTTGACCGACACCGCGTGCGTATAGTAGCTTTGCTGGTGTTTGTGGCAGGCATACCAACGTGCGTTTTATATGTGCCGTCATTGCCTGCTGTATTGTTGCCACCGCGAAAATCGGCTGCATTGCTTGTAAACTGTGGAATGCCGTTAGCGTCCACCTTAATTGTGCCGTCAGCGTTCCATTGCAGGAAGCAGGCACTTACAGGCACGTTTGTTGAACGGTTGAAAGTGGCGTACCACGGAGAGCGTGACTTTTCTTTCATAAGCATAAATCCTGGCAGTTCTACCTCGCTTATGGCTACAAGCAAATAATCTTCGCCTATCAGCTCAAATTTTCGGTAGTAGTTAGGTTTGTACAGCAGAACATCGCCGTCAAGCGCATTAAGGCGAGCAGCACCGCCACCCTCCTTAACCGTGCTGTCATTCGCGCCCAGCCAGTAATTAACACTTCCGTCCGCATTTGCTACGAAACGTTTAATGCGCGACTGAATAGGCAGGCTACGATGCAGGTCTAAATTGCCTACACGTGTGAGCTTGCCGTCTGCCACGCAATGCCCGTGATTTTTGAGGTTAATTAAAATACCATACCACAGGTCTTTGTAAGGGAATTGTGGAACTGTGTTGCCCACTCCTATTAAAACGCCCATTGTATTGTTATATATTTGATTATTGAATGTTGGCTGGTATGCCAGTGTTACCTGCGCCCCAGTAAATTTCAAACTGTTCCAGCAAGTTTGCATTACTTGCGTCCAGCTCCAGTGCCATAAGCTCATTCCAGTTGTAAATGCTTACAGGCATTGGGCTAAAGCTATCTTCCTTGTACAGCTTAACATTTACCAGCACATCTACCACTGTTGTTGTGGCAGACTTGGGGCGTATATATAGGCTGAAAGGCTGGTCGTTTAACAGCCTAAAGCCTTTTGACAGGTCAGTTATTCTGCCGTGACAGGTAATGCGCGAGCTAAACATTTGCTCCGTCACATAGTTATTGTTTTTTGACATTGCAGGTAAAATTTAATTATTTCGGCTTCAAAGTTAGCCACAAATGCGTGAACTATATACACGCATCTGCGCTAACTTTTGAAAGTAAGCCGAAAATTGGTGTTAGCCCCAGTTGTTGTACTCGTCTAAGTTGGTTATCATAAACATAAAGCTGCCATTATTTGCACTGTCATCGTCACTCAAACCCACCTCAAAATAATTAGTTTGCTGGTTAATCAGTGTGGCTTTTATCCACGCTGTGCTTTTGGATGTGTTTGCACCGTCCACCCAGCCTGTACCCTGTAGCCACACCATATAATCTTCCTTTAAGGCAAACCAGCTGGAGGGTAATGTTACTTTATAGCGTCCGTCCGACACCCAGCTTACGGATAACTTTTGACCGTCATAGGTCTTTGCATTTATTGTGGCTGTTTTGCCTGTACCTGTTACCGTACCTGTAGCCATAATTTTGAAATTTGAGCCATAAGCACGGTCGCAATAAGCATCTATCATATTAAGCACTATCCAGCCGTAAAATGTGTTACCAGTGCCAAAACCCACCAGCTCCACAACTTGCCTGTTTAACTTAAGTGTGGATTTTCTAATGCCGTCAATAAAGAAATATTTACCGCTGGGGGCATTTATAGATGCTTCGCCATAAGATACAGCACCATTCCAGAAAAAATTTGCTACAATAATCCTGCGTCCATTTTGGCTGCTATCCCACGGAAGACTAAAGGCGGAAGCCCAGCCGCTACTGCTTGAATACATTGCCACGTGGTCGTTAAACTGGGTGTCAAAGCTACCCGACACAAGCGTAAACTTATTTCGCGTTGAACCCTCAATAAGCACATTCTTAAACGTGCCGCTGGTAGCGTGTATTTCGCCTGTAATTTCTGCGTCTTTGGATTTCAGTTTGCCATTATGGTATATAACAGTCATGCCGTCTTTAGTGCCAGCCAGTGCTTCGGCATACGTGCCAC
>JAAVFQ010000009.1:22229-115351 GCA_014800685.1 Bacteroidales bacterium | reverse complement strand
TCAATGCGTCCTTCATATTCAGGAAGGAGCGATTTGAGTGCAGCAAGATTATCACCGTGAATTATCTTATTGCCCGTACCGCTGACCTCAGTGCTGTCGGGGCATTTGCTATTGAAGCCATAGCAATGCTCCAACACACGAAAAGGCACATCGGCATGATGTGTGATAATCTTATCTTTACCTATCCAGTTGAGCGACGGCATTATTCTTAAATATAAAAAACATCCGAGTAGCATCTGAAGGCTGACCAAAGCCTGTAACGACTACAAGGATGTTCTCGAAGTTTTCGGCTCTCGCCGTATGTCTTGGCAAAGCAAAGCGACAAGCCGGTTACTTTTATTTTTAGCTGGTCATTTTCAGATAGACGTTACATTCCTAAATACAAAGTTACAAAGATTTTTTGAGGCGACAATCGGTTATGCCGAAAAAGATAATCAATTGTTATTGAGCTAAACATGTTAGTTCTCAGATTTTAAGATTATCTATGCTCGCCAATGCGATGGCGAGGGAGGAAATTGTCTATATCGGCTTGGTTGACATAGATGTTGCGGCCAATCCGGGAGAGAGGGATGTGGCGTTGGTCGCGGTAGTTTTGCCGTGTTTTTGGTGAGATTCCGAGGATACTGTTTCAATGAGTGTGTCTCAAGCTTGCCACTAAAAAGAACCAGCCACATTGGCCGATACGCCTAAAACGTTGGGAGGGAGCGTCTGAATGCTGAATTCTGACGCTCCCTCTAATGGTTGAGTGTTTTTGTGGAGTACTGCTGCTTCTTTTCCTGTTGCTCCTTTTAAGGCTGATTATTTCTCGATGGAGGCCTTTATGCAGTCTGCTATGTAGTGGACGTCTTCGTCGGAGACGTAGGGACCGGCGGGGAGACAGATGCCGACGGCGAAGAGGCTTTCACTTACGCCGTTGGTATAGGCGGGAGCGTTGCGATAGACGGGCTGCTTGTGCATCGGCTTCCATAGGGGACGGGCTTCTACGTTGGCGGCATCAAGAGCAATTCTAAGTGCTTCGACGTTTGCATTGGGCTGGCAGTCGGTGACTGCGGTTTTGGCGGAGTGCGTGACTCCGGCTGCCCCCCCTACGGCTCCGGTAATTATTTCCCGGTATGCTTTCTCCTGTCCTTTGATTTTCTGGTCCGGGTCTAAGGTGGCTGCGCAAAGCCAGAAGTTAGAGTCGTATTCCGGTGCGGGGTTCTGATGCATGGTTATCCCTTTGACATCTTTGAGGAGTTCGGTGTAGAGTGCTTGCACGTGTTTGTGATGGTCGATGTGGCTGTCAAGGACGGTCATCTGTCCGCGACCGATTCCGGCGCATATATTGCTCATGCGATAGTTATAACCGATGGCTTCGTGCTGGTAGTACGGATAAGATTCACGTGCCTGAGTGGCATACCATAGTATTCTCCGGGCCTTTTTTTCATCGGGGCATATCAGGGCACCTCCGCCGGAGGTCGTGATTATTTTGTTTCCGTTGAAGGAGAGCACTCCGAAGTCTCCGAAAGTGCCGAGGGCCTGCCCCTTGAATGTGGAGCCGAATCCTTCGGCACCGTCTTCTATTACCGGGATGTCATATCGGCGTGCAATCTCCATGATTTTGTCTATCTTGTAGGGCATTCCATAGAGAGCCACCGGAATGATAGCTTTTGGCTTTTTCCCTGTCTTTTCGATTCGGTCACGGATGGCGAATTCGAGGAGAGCCGGGTCCATATTCCATGTGTCTTTTTCGGAGTCAATAAAGACGGGAGTTGCTCCGAGGTAAGTTATGGGATGGCTTGAGGCGCAGAATGTAAATGACTGAACGAGGACTTCGTCGCCCGGTTGCACTCCACATTCTATGAGAGCGAGATGGATGGCGGCGGTGCCGGCGCTGAGGCAAACGACTTTTTTGTGGAGAGGGTCTTTTCCTTGGCGCTGGTTAACGTAGTTTTCAAGGTCTTTTTCGAAGGCGTTGACGTTAGGGCCCATCGGGACGACCCAGTTGGTGTCGAAAGCCTCTTTTATATAGTCCATTTCTTTGCCGCTCATGTGAGCGAGGCAGAGGTATATTCTTTCGCGCATAGGTGTAAATACGGTTATAGTCCTAAGATACTTTTATAGCGTTTGAGTGTATTTATGCTCTTGCCGTTTTCATCGACGACCTTTACTTCTCCATCTACGATGGCTGTGTGCCATTTGGTTGCTTCGGGGAATTTTTTGTCCGGGTCGTAGATGAAAGGCGTTGGGAGAAATCCCATTTCGTAGACTCTGAACAGTCCTTGCGGTGTATAGAGGTCCGGGATGTTTCTTTCAAGGAAGTCAATGGCCTCTGACGCCTCTTCGTAAAGATGGCAGTAGCGCTCGTTAATATCCTTATTCTCGATAGTGTTGACGGTGAGATTAAGAGATTTTCTCAGCCGATACTCCTTGAGAGCGCCGAGAGTGATTTTAATGCTCTCTTCAATTATGGGTGGAGTGGCAAGCCGTACGGCTTCCGAGTAGCTGACTACGTGGATAATTTCAGGGCTGTTAGGATTTTCCGGCTCAATGTCATCCATCATTGCAGTAATGGCCGCGAGCTGAACTTTCGCTTTCTCCAGATCCGGGGAAAAATAATCCAGTCCTGCGCGAGTCTGCAGACTGACTTTAAATGTGTTATCTTCGAGTTTTCTCACTAATCTCAGCATCGCTCTTCCCTTGGCGATATCCTCGACGCCCCAAGTATATTTTGGAGTGTTGAGCATGTTTTGGAGAATTAGATGCTTGATGCCATATTTCTTTGCAGTTTTTGCTGCGAGGAAGGCAGAGACTATGTAGGTCACGTCATCTCCGCCACGAAAAGAGAAATGGTGAGGCACGTTAGGCTCCAGAGGCTTACCGGTGGAAGCAATGTATTTTATGGTTTCGATGTGTTCCTTGAGGTTATCGAGGACGGTGTTGTCTCCACGTCCATCGAGCTGGCAAAACCACCAGAAAGAGAGTGCGTGCCATGAAATGTTTAATGTCCGTTCATGCATCTGAGCCATCCAGGGGACATTATTAGTTCCTGCATAGGTCCTCACGAGCATGGGTTTGGCGGCCTGCGCAATTTCTCTATATTCTATTTCGGAGTTTACGGGGACACCGCCACCATTTTTCAGGCCCTCCCAGTCTTCTCCGAAATGCTGTTGAGTGAGCTGAGAGGAGCCGATAGAGAGTACGTCGAGGAGTCTGGTCCTGGCGAGCTGCCGAGCCCAGCTCTGATACTCTTTTATAGCTTCGATCCGATTAGGGGAGTAAGGACCGGCGTGTACCCTTATCATCGGGAGCGATTGCTTTTTAAGGCAGTAGTCGAGGCGTTTCAGGAAAGAATCCTTCGGGGTGCCGCAATCGGGATATCCGTAATGGTCCGGGATGCCGATGTTATTATATTTTTCAGACTCAATAAATTTTTCAGCAAAGTCGAGGAGAGAGCGGTCATAGTCGTGAATGAAGGTAAAGGCTTTAGGATAAAGCTGTGGCGGCACGCCGAACTTTTCAAGAGATTCAATGGGCGTCTCATCGCCTGGGAAATAGATGATTTGATCTCCCAGTTGATTTTTTATAAGATGGCACGTGTCAGGCAATCCGGCAAAAGAGACTTTGCAGATGCTTCCTCCATCTTTTGCGAGGAGTTTGCTTTCGGATATCTGATGATAGAAGCTGCAAAAATAATTGCATCCTTCTTGCGGATCGAGACGGTAGCTGAATGAGATTACGTTTATGTGATTGTCAGAAATCCATTTATTGACCAGTCCGGCGTTGTTGAGTTTAGATATATTCTCGACAGCTTTCATCACATCGGCAGGTGCGAATATTACCTTAAATCCGCAATCTCGAAGGATGTTTGCAATGGTGGACATGCCTAAAATATGCACATCTACCTCGGGCTTGATAAAGCCGAAGACGGTATCTACATTCAGGTCTTTTTTCATTGTATTTTTTTTAATATCTCATCCGGAGTCAGACCTTCCAGACCAAGATTAGCGAGGGTGCGTCCATCTTTTCTGAAATCTTTTTTATGGAGCACAGAGCAGATGGTGATAAGAGAGTCAAAAAGCGGGGTTTTAATTCCGGCTGCTTTCCCAAGCTCAGCCAAGGGTATTATTCCAGTGGGGATGTCTTCAGTGATTTGCCTGCAGTCGATAGAATCCGGAGCAAGAATTTCATAATATGCGGGATTGTTCTGCATACGTTCGCAGAGGTTTTTCCCCTCGACTCCGTTATATGCGTGGGCTACCCAGTCAAAAGCTGAAATAGGAGATATGCCGTAGGCAGCGGCCACCGCCAGACGTTCTCTGTCAGCCTCCTCGATGATTCCTGCCAGGCCATCCGTCATATCACGATAGAAGTAGAAGGACTCTCCACGCTCGATGGCGGCTTCGTTGAATAGGACGACAGTGGGATGAAACATTGCACCTACATTCTCGAAACTTGTCTGAAGAACGTTTTTTGCGCCCTGAAAGCAGGGGAAAATGGGGGAGAGGCACTTTAACAGATAATCAGTATCAGAGGCCGGGATAGCAGACAAAAGCACGATGTCTTTGACGCCGATAACGTTGACATGTCCGTTGCGAATGAGACGGCAGGCATAAATCAAAGTCTGCGCTTCGCCGATATATATGCGCCTGGAGAGTCCGGCTTCTTTCAGAGCGTTGCTAAATTCGATTGCTCCGCATGTGCGTCCCGGGTTCAGAAGAACAATCTGGCCATCTGAAAGGAAAGGGGCCATGCGCAGGGCGAGCTCACGATGCGCAGTAGCCGTGGTGGCTACCATTATTATATCGGCTCCATCTATGGTCTTTTCGAGGTCAGTGGATATCATATCCACTTCGCCTTCCAGATTCAGCGCTCCGGAGAGAGTGATCTTCCCGATATTCTTCAGCTCATCAATTTTGGAGACGTCTCTGTCATAGAGCCTGACGGAATGCCCCATTGCGGCGAGATGTCCTGCGAAAGCCTGACCACCATTGCCGGCACCAATAACGGCAATTACTTTTTTATTCTTCATAAAGATGCATTGGTATGTGGAAGAAGTCGTCGATAAGGTCTTCTCCTGACTCGGAATAGATATGGAGTTTGCTCCTCACATCTTCAATGAGACAGTCCATTGCCTTAATGCTGTCGGCTTTAAGGTGAAGGCGAGCCACAATCTGGCTTGTGGTGCCCTCTTGTCCCACGGTGTCTCCTTCTTTTATGCGTGTGGAAATGTCTATGACCCCGGGCGTATGTAGCAGTTCGTTGATTCCGACTATTTCAGCTACCTTTTCACTCTTGCAAAGGACGCTGAGCTGGCAGTAGTAAGCGGAAAAAAGAGGATTGTCATGAATAGCCGCTTCGGCTGACATTTCACCGGTCAGTGCGAATGAAATCAACTCGTTGAGGGCAGAGACGTTATTTTCCTCTTGAGTAAATATATAGTGACGGCCACCGCTGAGCCGATATCCCATTTCATAAAAATAGAAACTTTCGTCATCCACGAAGGCTTGCAGGAATAATACTCCATTGGTCAGGCCTAAGGATGCGAACATATTTTTCACGTTTTCATCTACATCCTTAATATACCGATGAGTGAATCGAGAGGGGTAAATAAGGCCTGAAGTGACGGAGCCGAATTTTTCGGTTTTGTGAATGAATCTATCGCAAACGGCCGACAGGGATATCACCCCGTTCCGTATAGTATAGCATATAGAGACGTCATCGGCATCCATATATTTTTCTACCAGCACCTCTTTCTTTTGGGAAAATGAGAGAGAGTGCCGGAGGGCTTCTTCCCATTCAGAGAAATCGCTGATAAGATTGATGCCACGGGAGCCACTGCTGTCTACCGGTTTAATAAGAATTTTATCAGCCGGGAGGCGTTTGTTCTCCACAATGTCATCAATGCTGAATTGAGGCACGGTGGGCACATTATTTTCTCTGCAGAGCTTCTTGAACAGATCTTTATCCAACGTGATTCTGAACTGGAAGGTAGAGGCATAGCAGGGCCAATTATTCTGTGAGCAAATCTCGGCGTAAGGTTCCAGATATGAATCGGTAAATCCCGTGATAACACCATCAATTTTCTTATCGGCAATCAGACGGTTGACAGCCTCATAGTCCTTTATGCTTATTTCGTAATGATTATCGGCCAATAGCTTGGCGGGTGAAATCTCAACGGGGTGCCAGTCGATAACGGTAGTTATGACGCCCATCTGTCGCGCGGCATTCACAATGTCAGCGCTTAGAGCATCTCCACCAAGTATTAAAAGATGTTTATTCTTGAGGTTTGTCATGATCTGTATAGTGGGAAAAATGTGGAATTGATGTTGAAATCCTCAGATAGTTTTCTGATCTCTACAAGTTCATTATATGCGGTTTGATCTACGATTAATTTCCCGATGCTGAACTGATTTGTAGAATTGCGATTGAAGGCGGCCTTGAATTTATAAAGCGAATCGGCACCAGAGCCGACGCCGCCCCCGAGATGAAGAGACTTATATCCCTTCCCGCGTCCCCACAATGCCACTTTGTATAAGAGAAGATTGGAGGGGGCGAGATTACGGTAATTTTTCAGAGAGCCGGAGAGGTGATAATGGAGTTGGTCATTATCAAATAGAAATATAGCCATTGAGATGATTTCGCCATCAAGAGCAGCATAGAAAATCTCATAATTATCTTTCAGATCCTCCGACAGAGATTTGTAGAAATCCTCTCCGAAAAAGTAATAATCATCGGCATTGTCATTCCTCATGGTCTCTTCGTATATCTCCTTGAATTTCAGCAATAACTGAAATCCATTGTCATGAAATATCTCAACGCCCGATTTTTCCGCCTTGCGAATCATGTTGCGATTTTTGCTTGTGAGATTTGCCCATATCGTCTCATCATCGCTAAGGTCAAGAGAAATCGTTTTACCCAGGTCTATGACATCGCAGAGTTCCCTTGACAGAGGCGCGTTTTCCAGCACGGGATGAAAACGGAAGAAGACGGAGATTACGTTTTTATCCGAAAGAGCTTCAAGGAGTTCTTTTCGAAGTAGATTGAGCCGGTGGGCTCCGGGGTTGGCGTTGAAAATGAACCCTCCGTAGCCATAGGGCGTGACTGCGTCAAAGATTTTCCCCTTCTCCATCGTGGCAAACCGAGGGTCGTCAGCGATGTCTCTTATCATAAGCACACATGCTCCTTTGACATCATCGCATTCCCACCATAAGAGAATAGGATGACCATCGCCGTGGCAGGCAAACGCTTTTACATAGCCGCTCAGATAGTAGACGTCATGATTAGGCAGTTGCCTCACCAGTTCATCCCATTCTTCAGGCTTGTCTATGTCAATTATTCGTATCATTTGAGAGTATGGTGTTTATGATCATTGCGAGACGTTTTATGTGGTCGGAATTATATCTGCCATCGCAATGAATGGAAAGCATATTCCTCCCAAAATCCTCGGACTGACGATTTACGTTATCCGGAATAGACCATAATATAGCGGGAAAGACATTATTTTCAATCAGAGCGGCGCGAACTCTATCGCGCAGTTCTGTATTGTCAAACAATAAAATCAGGCTAAAAGGAGTCCCACCGATATTTTGCGCTTCGATAACCTTGCAACGTTTAGAGGAGGATATGCTCTTTCTGAGAATATCCCAATTTTCTTTCTTGGCCTGATACCATCCACGAATGTCAAGTGCTGATATAATCTCCTTGCTGGCTTGAGAAATGGCAGATATAGGGAGCGAGTCAAAGCGCTCTTCCGTCTCGCGGAATATTTTCAGATAATCCTCTTTTTGCACATTCCCGCCCTTGAGGTAACGGGCTTTAAGGCGCATGGCCTCATATCTCCGTTCGGAATTTTCCGTTGCGGGAAGAGTGGCCTGAGGGGGGGCGGGGAGAGCCTTCCGACGTGGACTCCATAGGATTCCTCCGTCAGCGATAGGAAGAGTCTTTCTTAATGAGGCGAAACACCAGTCTGCATCACTTGTTCGGGCCCAATCGCTGATTAAGTCATGGGAATGGTCTTCGATTAAGATAAAATCCCTATCGGAAATTTCGGGCTTTCCGCTCAATCCGAAGTGATTAATCACCATGACAGCATCCCCCTGTTCTATGGGGATGCTTGAAATGGCTTTCTCTAAATCCTCTCCGGGGGTAAAATTGTAATAATTTAATTCATATCCATTTCTATGCAAGCCGGCTAATGAGTCGTGGCAGTGATAGGAGGGCACCCACAGACGCTGAATCTTTTCATGCTGCAATATGCACTCGATAGGCTGCCGGCCGTCGGCATACAGATTAGCTTCCGTAGCCAGCAATTCTAAGAGAGAGGTGCCTTTGGGCAGATTGTCTATAATATGAAAATCGGAACCGAATTCCATTATGTGTTAAAGATGAAAACTCCTGAACTATAAAACTCACCCATTAGGGCTACTTTCCTTAAGCTTTTTAAGTCTTTCTGCGAAATGAAGGTCATCCACCTGAGCCATGTTTCCTGCGCCGGTTCCGACGTCTGACCGGCTGAAAACCTTCTTTATAGTTAAAAGAAGTATATTCAAATCAGTCTTAAAGCAGAGATTATCCACATACCAGACATCGTATTCAAACTTTTTACTAAGCAGGCATAGATTTCTGCCGTGACATTGCGCCCAACCTGTGATTCCGGGTCTTACGTCATGACGGCGAGCCTGCTCCGGGGTATAGAGAGGTAGATATTTCACTAAGAGCGGACGAGGGCCTATAAGCGACATGTCTCCCTTCAGTACGTTCCAGAGTTGAGGCAATTCGTCTATGGATGTGGAGCGCACCAGTCTGCCTACTTTTGTGAGTCGCGCGGCGTCGGGGAGCAGATTCCCGTCTGCGTCTCGCTCGTCGGTCATGGTCTTGAACTTCACTACTTTGAAGATTTTGCCATTCTTTCCCGGTCGCTCCTGCTTAAAGAACGCTCCGGCACCCTTATTGGCTATGTGGAGCCAGAGAGTCACGGCGGCCAGGGGGAGCGATAAAACGATGAGTGCCCCGCCGCTTGCTACGATATCTATTGTGCGCTTGATGAATGATTTATAGACGTTCATAAGTGCTTAGTTTCAAAGTGGGTAAGTGTTTAATCCCCGATTTGCATCTCACTTACGGGTGGAAATATAATGTCACACACCTTTTCGGCCGTATAGTTTTTCAGCAGATACCGATGTCCCTTTTCTCCCATCTCCTTGAGGTTCTCTTTAGCAATGTCCATATTGCTGATAAAAGTGCTCACATCGCCGCTTTCACACCATAAGCCAAATCCATTTGCTTCTGCGATTCTGCCCATGTCGGTATTCCTGTCGGTGGCGAGGAGTACCGGCATGGAGTTTTCGAGATAGCTCAGCAAGCGTGACGGGAAATTCGGAATGGTGAAGCGGGGATCCAGAAATATCAATCCCACGTCAGAGGCTCTGACGAGCTCATCATATTCATCTTTGGGAAGAGCTGAAATTAATGTCGCATTTCGAGGATGCTTCGCTTCAAACCAGTTGTTTATTCTCGGATATTCGGTGCCGCTCCCTACTATTGCGATGAAACTGTCAGAGCGCTTTTCGTTTTCTTCTACAATCTTTAGTAAGAAGTCAAGTCCCTGCGGTTTTCCCAGATTTCCTCCATAGATGTAGAGAGTCTTATCATGCGGTATCCCCATCCTTGAAAGTAAGTTTTTTCTTTCTTCGTGGGATAGTCCGCTATTTTCTATCGGGGTGATTGCATTGGGGCATAATTCCACTTTTGCGGGGTCTACGTCAGGATTGTGCTTTATGACATAATCACAATTTGCCGGCGACATACATCCTATGCGGTCAGAAATTTCATAAAGGCGTTTCTCTTTCTTTCTGAACATACTGTGCAGGATGCCCCCCTCTTTCATCATTCCGATGTCTACTGCATTCTGAGGAAAAATATCCTTCAGCATCAGATAGCTCCTGCAGCCACATCTTTTCTTCACCCTTTCGATGACTCTATTAAAAGTGATAGGGGGAGTGGCATATATAATCAGGTCGAAATTTATGTCGCCCCAATATTTCCTGATAGCCTTATCAAATTGTGATTCTAAGAGGAGAGTTCCGATTCCTTTCTCTAAGATGTTTGTTTTCTGGATATTAAGTGTTTTTATTCTTAATATCTGGCAGTGGGGGGAGGTGATAAGACGAGTGGGCTCCCCGAATCTTCTTTCCAGCGGAGATGCGATAAAGACATTCATCCCCCGCCCTATAAATTCCCGAATAAGGTCGGGATAAATGCCGCGGACGTTAATGTCGTCAAACCTTGCAAGGGAAAGGAACAAGATATTCATAAGCTGGTCATCTGTACGTGATTAAATCTGAGAAGTACCCCCCTAAACTCATAAACTTTAAGTTGAGCCTGCGAAACTTTAGTAAATAAATGTCAGGAGTCTTTGCGCCAGACCATTTTGTTGACTACGGTGACGTATGACTGTATTATTTTGACTACGATGGTCGATACATTCTCCCCGACATAGACGTCCACCGGGGTGCCGTCATCGTGGTTACGGTTCATGGAGATAGCAGTTTCTACGGCCTGCAGCAGAGATTTCTCGTCAATGCCGGCGAGGATGAATCCGGCATTGTCAAGGCTTTCCGGGCGTTCCGTAGAGGTGCGGATACAGACGGCAGGGAAGGGATGTCCCACTGAGGTGAAGAAGCTGGATTCTTCCGGCAGGGTGCCTGAGTCGGAAATGACGGCCGCTGCGTTCATCTGCAGAGAGTTGTAATCGTGAAAGCCGAGCGGTTCGTGCTGAATCACCCGCTTATCAAGACGGAATCCTGACTGTTCCAGACGTTTACGGCTGCGAGGATGGCAGCTGTAAAGTATCGGCATGTCATATTTCTCAGCTATGGCGTTTATGGCATTGAAGAGAGAGAGGAAATTCTTCTCTGTGTCGATATTCTCCTCTCTGTGGGCCGATAGAAGCATATATTTCCCTTTCTCAAGGCCGAGGCGCTTATGAATGTCGCTCGCTTCGATGTCAGCCAGGTTGGCGTGAAGGACTTCAGCCATCGGCGAGCCGGTTACGTATGTTCTCTCCTTGGGAAGACCGCAATCGGCAAGATAGCGTCGCGCATGCTCGGAGTAGCAGAGGTTGACGTCGGAAATTATATCCACGATACGGCGGTTGGTCTCTTCCGGCAGACATTCATCCTTACATCTGTTGCCGGCTTCCATGTGAAAGATAGGGATATGCAGGCGTTTGGCAGGGATAGCTGACAGGCAGGAATTCGTGTCGCCCAGGATGAGAAGCGCGTCGGGCATAATCTGCGCCATAAGCTTATAAGAGCAGTTGATTATGTTTCCTACTGTTGCTCCGAGATCATCCCCCACAGCATCCATATAGACTTCCGGGTCTGCGAGTTTCAGATCTTTGAAGAAGACGCCGTTCAGATTATAGTCATAATTCTGACCGGTATGAGCCAGAATGACATCGAAATATTTTCTGCACTTATTTATAGTAGCCGAAAGCCTTATTATCTCCGGCCGCGTGCCTACTATAATGAGGAGTTTCAGCTTGCCGTTGTCGGCAAACGCAATGTCTTTATAATCTGTTTTCATTAAGTAAGTTCTAAAAATTAAACGATATATGTGAGATGAAACGCGTGTACTATAAAACTTGTTCTTTTGGGCTGATTCCCCGTTGTCACTCAGTCAGATATGCTTATATCTTCCTTCGTTTCGTCGAGAATTTATCTCTAAAATCACTTCGTTTTATATGTACATTAATTTATCTCACTTACTTACTTTTCTACCGGGTCAAAATATGTGTCGGGGTGATTAGGATCGAAAATCTCGTTGCAATACATGACCGTCACGAGGTCTTCGGTGTCAGAGAGGTTTATGATGTTGTGAGTATATCCGGGCAGCATAATGACCGACTGGATATTGTCACCGCTGACTTCGAAATTCAGCACCTCGTCAGAGCCCTCCTTGCGCATCTGAATGAGGCCGTGGCCTTTCACCACTATGAATTGCTCCCATTTGGTATGGTGCCAATGCTGCCCCTTAGTGATGCCGGGTTTGGATATGTTGATGCTCACCTGTCCGCATTTCGGAGTATGCAGCAGCTCGGTGAAGCTGCCTCTGTCATCCCGGTTCATTTTTAAGTCAAAGATGGCCTTCTCGGCAGGGAGATAGGAAAGATAGGTGGAGAAAAGCCGTTTTGCGAATCCCTCGGCAGGTATTTCCGGTATCATCAGCGTCTGAGGCATCTTCTCAAACTCATGCAGCAGGTCTACGATTTCACCGAGTTTTACATGAAATGTGGTGGGCACCGCGCAATACCGACCATTCTCCGTCAGCTTGGTCTTGAGGCCGTCAAATTCGCATCTGTGCTCCTTACCCTGCAGAGCGAGCATCATCTCATCTACGAGGTCATCGATATAGAGAAGTTCCAGCTCTACGTTGGGGTCATTTACCTGAATGGGCAAGCCATTGGCGATGTTGTTGCAAAAAGTGGCCACCGCAGAGTTATAGTTCGGACGGCACCACTTTCCGAAAAGGTTCGGGAAACGATACACCAAGACTTTAGCGCCGGTCTCGCGGGCGTAGTCGAAGAAGAGCTCTTCTCCGGCCTTCTTGCTCTCGCCGTAAGGGTGGCCGGCATAGCGGCCTATAAGGGTAGCCTGAATAGAGCTTGAGAGCATCACAGGGCAGTCATTGCCATGTCTTTTCAGAGTCTTGAGCAGCGTTGAGGCAAAACCGAAATTCCCCTTTTTGAAGTCTTCAGGATTTTCCGGGCGATTCACTCCGGCGAGATTGAAGACAAAGTCGGCCTCCTTGCAGTAGCGGTCCAGTTCTTCAGGCGTCGAGTCAATGTCATACTCAAACACCTCATCAACGGCGAACGGATAATTCCGGGCCTTGCCATCCTTGATATTATTAAGCTGGGCGCACAGATTCTTGCCTACAAAGCCATTGGCGCCGGTCACCAGTATTTTCATTGCACAAAGTTTCCCTCTCCGGAGAGCTCTTTCTGGATGTATTCGAGAGAAGCTATCTTCTGCTTGGTCTCCTCCACAGTAAGCTGGCGGGTATTATTAGAATTAAACTCAGTAAGAAGATTGCGCGTCTCATCGCCGTCCTTGAAGAATTTATCGTAATTAAGGCCACGATTATCAGCCGGCACACGATAAAAATTGCCTAAATCCACAGCCTTGGCGCACTCCTCATTCGTAAGAAGCGTCTCATACATCTTTTCGCCATGACGGATGCCGATTACCTTAATATCGTCTTTATTACCACCGAACAGCTCGCAGACGGCCTGAGCCTGCGTCCCGATAGTGCAGGCCGGAGCCTTCTGCACCAGAATGTCGCCGTTCTCTCCATGCTCGAAAGCGAAAAGCACAAGATCCACAGCCTCCTCCAGACTCATGATAAAGCGAGTCATCGACGGCTCAGTGATAGTGATAGGATTTCCGGAACGAATCTGCTCTATCCAGAGAGGAATCACCGATCCGCGTGAGCACATCACGTTTCCATATCTCGTGCAGCAAATTTTAGTCTTTCCGGAATAGCGGGACTTAGCCACAGCCACCTTCTCCTCTATAGCCTTCGTTATGCCCATTGCATTTATGGGATAAGCCGCTTTGTCGGTAGAGAGACAGATGACCGCCTCCACTCCGGCCTCCACGGCAGCCGTAAGGATATTATCTGTACCGATAACGTTGGTTTTCACAGCCTCCATAGGGAAAAACTCGCATGAAGGCACCTGCTTGAGGGCTGCTGCGTGGAAGATATAGTCCACTCCCGGCATAGCATTCTTGCATGACTGAAGGTCACGCACATCGCCGATATAGAATTTTATTTTGTGAGCCACTTCAGGGTAGCGGGCCTGATATTCATGGCGCATATCATCCTGCTTCTTCTCATCACGGCTGAAAATGCGTATCTCCTTAATGTCCGACTGAAGATAGCGGCGGAGCACTGCATTGCCGAAAGAGCCTGTTCCTCCGGTGATAAGGAGGGTTTTATCTTTGAATTTTAACATGTGTAATTGTTTTGATTAAGTAAGTATTGATAATTAGTTTATACTCATATTATCGTTTAATTCTGAATACTTACTTATATGTTATATTTTCAAATAATTCTTTCCATCCCGGGCGGTTAGAAATGTCGATAGGGCGATATCTCTTTCCCTTTTCAATTTTTTCAATGGCTTTTGCCCATCCCTGCGGGTCTTTATGTCCGACAAAGACAGCCCCGTCGTAGCCCCTAAGCAGTTCTCGGGCGTATGGCAAGTCCGGAGCAATAACCGCCAATCCGGTCATTGCGGCTTCGATCAGAGGCAGTCCGAAAGTTTCCATATAGCTTGGGAAAATCAGCGCATCGCAATTCTGATAGAGCTGAAAAATTTTTTCGTATGGCTGCAATCCTATGTGCTTGATGCGTTCATCGGAAACTTTCCTCTCCTTTTCATCGGTGGTAAATAAAATCTCCACATCTGCATCAGTAAATTTTAATGCTTCTTCGACTACTCTATGATTCTTATAGACATCAGCCCTCGCAGGGAAAATCATCCGTGGCTTTCCCGACGTCTCTGTGGAATTCTTAATCTCCACCTTCGGGGCCAATATGGTCGGGCTGCAGACGTGTATCAGCTCTTTAGGATGATTGAACATCTTTGCAAATTCATCCTTTACATACTCCAATTGAACAAATATCACTGTATCCCTTTTCAAAAAGAGTTTTACGAAGAAAGGATAGAAATTTTTATAGAGCCAAATGGTTCTTTCTTTTTTCTTGAAAGGATTCCACCGGAAATTGTTGAAGGGAATCGACTGTTCATAATAAATGAAATTCGGAACATTTTCCGGCCCATTGCAACTGGTGTTGTGCAATGAAAATATTGCCAAAGGCTCAATTTTATTCTCTTTTAACCATTTTTTCAGTCCGACCGCATCCCACCAAATTCTCTTGAGTCTCGCTTTGACACCCTTGACCGGCTCAAGTCTGACATTGGGATTATCGGTCTGAATAGAAATATCCGGTGAAATAAGCAATAGCCATTTGCGGTTGTCCAGAGGAATATTATCTACAAACTGCCTGAGGATGCTAAGCGCCCCACAGCGATCCATTGCTGTTGCGTTGACTACGATGTATTTATTCATAATTTAAGAAGTGTTATATCTCAGACAGTCAATCTAACTTGATGTTTAATTCTTCTGATAGCTCTCGATATAGCTACAATAAGTTAGATTGTTAAGTTTCAGTTTATAGAAAAACCTACCTTTATATCCCTGCTCTGAAACTTATTAATATTTTTCTTTAGAACCTCTTCCGGAAGATTCCACCATTGGCTACTTTCAATATATTTAATCAAATCCTCATCGAAACGGTATTTAATCAGACGCGCCGGAACTCCTCCCACGATAGCGAAAGAGGGCACATCTTTAGTCACTACAGCTCCTGCAGCTATAATAGCCCCATTGCCAATCTTTATGCCACTTTTAACTTTAGCTCCATATCCTATCCACACGTCATTCCCGATAATTGTCTTTTCATTCTTGTAAGCTACCTCAGATTTTTTCAGCCATGAATGTCCGGTGCCATTAGCCGATTCCGTAAAGATAGGGGAGGTAGAAAGAAAGTCAAGAGTGTGTCCGGCAAGACCTATGTAGACGTCTCTTGCTATAGAGCAGAATGCTCCGATCTGAGCGTTGATTATCCAGGAATTACCCCCCACGTAGGAGTAGCGCCCTATGGTAGAGTCCACTACCTTTACGCTTCTATTAATCTTTGCTTTGTCAGAGATGTCTGATTTTGCATCTACACAAGCGAAAACTGATACCGCCGGATTAAGAAAATTCTTAGACCAGCCTTTAGCGTATTTTAAGATTTTAGCTATCATAGGCATACTGAATTGCATCCCATAGGCCTTGAGCCATGTGATGAATCGTTCTATTTTCATCATAGAACTTTTTTGCTTCCCTTCCCATTCCTATATATATTGATGGGTTAGTGGAGATGTCTCTGACAATATTTACAAGATCGGAGTCTTCCTCGAAGATTACTCCGTCTTTCCCATTGTGGATATTAAGCATCTCTCCGCCGGTGATCGCTTTTGCCCATGTGATGAAGGGAACTCCATACCCCATACTTTCAAGCACTGTCAGTCCCGCTTGTTTTGGTGAAATGCAGGCGATGGCCTCGGCAAAGTATTCCGCTTTCTTACTGATGTCATAGACTGCTCCCTCCAGACTGATAAGATGTGACATGTCGTGTTTTGCTATCCACGATTTTATAATCTCGTAGTCCGGCCCATTACCCACAATCTTCAGTACCGGCAGCTTTACGGAATCTTTCAGTGACAGATATGCATCCAATAAGAGTTGAATCCCCTTTTCTCTGTAAAGCGTGCCAATCATCAAAATAGACTTTTTTTCTCTTTCTTCTTTTAATGGCTGCACGCTCACGGTGTTGGGAGCTACAAACATTTTTTCCTCGGGGATGCCAAGTTTTACATATTTGGCTATGGGGTAATCTGTGTAGAAAGCAAGTGCTTTGGCTCGTCTGTAGAAATAAGCCCTCACCTTATCCCACTTTTTGTATTCGTCATACCCCTTATTATAATTTGCTGATACGCCAAGAGTGTGGAAAACCACTTTTGTGTTTTTGTCCCAGGGCAGAGTGCTGTATTTTAGCCAAGCTATGTCGCCGTATGCAACTATGACGTCATATTCTTTTGCTAATTTGCGGATGTTATCTTTGTGTATTAAGAATCGTCTTGCAAAAGTCTTCGCAGGGAGATGCATTGTCTTGAATTGACAAGGTATCTCCTTTGTAATGCTATCATCACCTTGAGTGTATGCCACTGTCAGGTCGCAATGCGATGCCAGCACATTCCAGACAGGTATTCTGTAATGGAATAATTTGTTATAAAGTATCAATACTCTCATGGGCTTTGTAGTTTTTTTACCGGTTGTTCCCCGGTTGGCTCCGGCATTTAATTGCAATAACTTTATTTCGTAGAAAAAGAATATGTTAACGCCTTGATGACTCCATTTGCCTGATGGGCTATTGTGGCATTGTTTTTATAATACGAGCGAGCATTCTCTCCCATTTTTATATACTTTTGCGCAGAAATCATGCAATCTTTAATCAGACCTGCCAATTCCTCATCCCTATCATAGATAATGCCGGTCTCGTTTTCTGCTATATGGTATATTTCTCCACCCGTTATTGCATTTCGTTTTGTAACTACGGGCACTCCATATCCCATACTCTTGGGGACTGTTAAACCCGCTTGCGTCGGACTCACACATACAAGCGCCTTTGAGAATAAAGTCGAAAGTTCATTTTCATCGTATATAGCCCCATGAAAGATAACCTTATCATCCAATCCCAATTTTTCTACCATTGACTTAAGGTTATTCAATTCCTCTCCTTTCCCTACGATGTCTAACGTGAAAGGACTCGAAAGATTATCTATAGATGAAATGGCCTCATGGAAAGCTGTAATGAGCTTGTCGACTCCTTTCGTTTTATACAGGGTCCCTACAAATAGAATAGAGCTCTTTTCAGAAGCTACGGCCGTTTTTTCAACCACACCTGTAGTATTCGGAGCAATGAATATTTTACTCTGATCTAAAGCCGTTGATTTCCAAAATTCACGGGCCTTATCCATATAAAATATGTTAGCATCCGCGGCTTGCAATATTTTATAGGCAATCTTGTCCAGAAATTGGTGAGATCTATTCACGTCATACGGGCGTGTGTAGCTACATCGCAGGCCGATGCTCCATGTCAGTAGTTTATATTTTCGTTTTATGAATGGAATAAATGCAAATTCAAAATTGTGTATGTCGAATGATGTTATTACAGCATCATATTTTTTGCATTCCTTCCAAAACTTCCTGCCAAATATGTGAAATGGGCCTACTTTTTTTGTGGAGAATTTAATTTTCCTGAATTCACAGTGCTTTATAGACTCATCGGCTACATTATACCCGACGGTAAAGTCAAAGACTTCGTTTATCTGATTGTAAGTTTCAACGCGATAATCGCATAGCCTGTTGAGAACTAACAATACCTTTTTCTTCGTCATTTAGAAAAGTTTGCTGACTATTCGCTCGCACGCCTTTCCGTCGCCGTAAGGGTTCACGGCTTTTGACATCGTCTCATAATAAGTGGCATCGTCTAAGAGCGCTGACACTTCCCGGATAATTGTGTCATAATCCGTGCCGACGAGTTTTACCGTGCCGGCTTCCAGCGCTTCCGGCCGCTCGGTAGTGTCTCGCATTACGAGGACCGGTTTTCCAAGTCCCGGCGCCTCTTCCTGGATGCCACCGCTGTCGGTCAGTACTATGTTCGACTTCTCCATCAGATAGACAAACGATAGATATTCCAACGGTTCGATAAAGAACATATTTCCGAGGCCGGTGAGATTCTCCCCGAAAACCTCATGAATCGGTTTTCTTACATTCGGGTTCAAATGCATGGGATAGACAAAGTCCACTCCCGGATATTTCTCTGTCAGTGCCTTTATGGCCCGGCATATAGAGAGGAATCCATCTCCGAAATTCTCGCGGCGATGACCGGTTATCAGTACAAGCTTCTTTCCATTCTTCAGCCTGTCCACATTATAGCCGGAGTCTTTCATCAATTCGCTGAGCTCATTTTCAAGTGTCGGATTATTTTTGATTTTATCCACTACCCAGTAAAGAGCATCTATCACGGTATTTCCCGTCACTGTTATCTTCTCCTCCGCTACATTCTCATTCAGAAGGTTGTCTCTGCTCAGAGGGGTGGGCGAGAAGTTATATTCCGCTATGCGTCCGGTGATTTGCCGATTCATCTCTTCCGGCCAGGGTGAATAGATATTATGCGTGCGTAGGCCGGCCTCCACATGCCCCACGGGAATCTGCTGATAGAAGGAGGCAAGAGCGGCGGCCATCGACGTCGTTGTGTCGCCATGCACGAGCACTACGTCCGGCTTCGATTCTTTCAGCACATCGCGCATCCCGGTCAGTACCCGTGCGGTCACATCATAGAGATCCTGGCCCTGCTTCATGATATTCAGGTCATAGTCCGGCTTTATGTCAAAGAGCTCAAGCACCTGGTCGAGCATCTGACGATGCTGCCCGGTCACGCAAACGACGGTCTGAAATTTGTCAGGATGCTTCTGAAACTCCTTTACCAAAGGAGCCATCTTGATGGCTTCCGGCCGCGTCCCGAATACAAGCATTACTTTCTTCATCGCTTCAATTACTTCTCTTTGGACTCTATTTACTTCTTGAATATTCCACAAAAATCCAGTATCACCTTGTCTTCTCTCCAGGGCAGTGACTTGAAGGGCTTATGTGCTGTCAGGAAGGCCACGATGTCGGCCTTGTCGTATGCTTCCCGATAGTCTGTGAGGGTAAATGAGTCATGGCTCTTCACGTTAGGCTCTACGACGAGGATTTCTGCATTTCTGGCAGATTGCATCACTTTGCCGGTTATCTGCTTGGCGGGAGACTCGCGCAAGTCGTCTATGTCGGGCTTGAATGCAAGTCCCATCATGGCCACTACGGGCTTGCGACCATGCTGAAGCTCAAATTCGAGAATCGCATTTTTCACTTTCTCCACACACCAGAATGCCTTGTAGTTATTAATTTCTCTGGCGTCAGAAATCAGTCTGGACTCTGCCGGGAAGTCCGACGTAATGAAATAGGGGTCTACTGCTATGCAATGACCTCCTACGCCGCAGCCGGGCTGAAGTATGTTGACGCGAGGATGTTTATTGGCAAGATTGATGAGATCCCAGACATTTATGCCTGCCTTGTCGCAGATGAATGAAAGCTCGTTGGCAAAAGCTATCTGAACGTCTCGGCTGGAGTTCTCGGTCAGTTTGCACATCTCCGCCGTCCTTGCGTTGGTGGGATGAAGTGTCCCTTTGACGAACTGAGCGTAAAATTCCTGAGCTTTCTTTGTTGATGCCTCATCAAGACCTCCGATTACACGGTCATTATGCACCAGCTCATATATCACGTTGCCCGGCAATACGCGTTCAGGGCAATATGCTATGTAGATCTTCCCTTTGAGCTCCGGCCTTTCGCTGAAGATTATATCGGCCATCTGCTCAGTGGTGCCCACCGGTGATGTTGACTCAATTACATAGAGGTCTCCCTCCTTCAGCAGAGGAAGCACCGCTCTGGTAGCAGCCTCTACATAACTGACATCCGGCTCATGATTCCCCTTGAAAGGGGTAGGCACAACCATGAAATAGGCGTCCGAGACTTCCGGAGTAGTCGAGGCCCGGAGTTTGCCGGATTTGACCACATCTTGCAGCATCTCTTCCATTCCGGGCTCTATGATGTGGAGATGGCCGGCATTGGTCTGCTCCACTACGGATGGATTGATGTCAACTCCGATTATATCCACACCGCCCTCTTTAGCGGCGATTATTGCGGTGGGAAGGCCTATATAGCCCAAACCCATAAAACAGGCTTTCATTATTGTATTTTTAATAAGTAAGTTCTAAAAATTAAACGTTGTATGAGGGATGAAAAACTCTCGTTCTTTATTATCAAACATCAATGGGGAAAACCCATAACCTCATAACCTCATAATCTCAAACTTGAGCTTGCGAAACTTTAGTATCAGGAATTACAGTCGGTGTATGAATTCCTCTCTGGTCTTGTCTATATCCTTAAATATAACTGACGTGTATGGATAATATTGCACCCATGCCGGCATCCCCGTGTCTCCGTATTCTGAAAAATAGAATCGGCTCTTAATTCCCAGAAAGACGATTATCAGCGTGACGTAGGTCAGCGCCTTTGTTCCGCTCAGTGTGATGCTTTTGATTTTGCGCACGTTGCTCTCGAAGAGCGACAGCCCATACTTCGACAGGTCATATATCAGGTCAATATAGGCCAGATAGAAGAAGAATATAAAGTATAGATTGATTCGATAGATGATGGGAAAATACAAGCCTAATATGTAAAGTAGGCCATACATGAGCGCTCCTTTCTCTACCAGGACATCGCCGTGATTAGTCTTTCTGAAGAATATGTAGACCGTCGGAATCACGAATGATAAAAGTACGTTCAGATAGGATGAGAAGGTTGAGCTCGTGTCAATGTCATTTGTATAATAAGACCATTTATCCGCGTATTCCT
Organism: Bacteroidales bacterium; assembly: GCA_014800685.1. Taxonomy (GTDB): domain Bacteria; phylum Bacteroidota; class Bacteroidia; order Bacteroidales; family Muribaculaceae; genus Lepagella. Next base: position 94,238 of record JAAVFQ010000009.1, on the reverse strand, counting down.
CCGGTAGGTCTATATTAATAATCGAGTCAAGGATATTGCTACTGAAGAGAATGGCTATAAGCGATATGCCGGCAATGAGCATCAGACCGCTCTTGTCTATTCTAATAAATTTAATCAGCGGGAAAGCAATGCAGACAAGCGCCGTCTCGTGAAATGCGATGGCCAATGCTACGAGAAGGTAGTATTTTATCCACTTGTTATCTCGCATATACTGTATCGCCACCAAAAACAGGCCCACAGCCATCGCCTGACGCAACACCTGAAAGTTTATTTCGAAATATATCAGAACAAAATAAAACAGAATTGCCGTAAATCTATATGACGTCAGGCGCTTCAGTCCATAAAACACCATGCAGTTGACCAGAATGGCATGCACCAGCTTAAACAGCCAGTATTCTTCTGTGAACGACCTGCATATTTTGCATAAGAGCACCCATGCCGGCTGTCTTCCCGAATAAGAATTCAAGGCTGCCCAGCTGAAACCCTCTTTTACGTTATATTGCGGATATTCAAACATATATGCCATGCCGTCCCCACCCATTCTATATCCTAATCCTGAGATTAAGATGAGGACGATCATGATGAAGTGATAATAGCTCGACTTCGTGTCATTCTTTTGGCGAATGTCGTATGTCAGTACGCCATAAAAAATTGCTATTAAGACTAATATATAGATCATAAGTAAGTATTGAAAATTAATTTATACTATGCCGGCAGCCGCAAAAGAGGTCGAAGATAGTGTTAAAGACTTTTTGACCCATTTCCTCGTTTAATTGTGAATGCTTACTTGCTCAGAGGACTTATCTATCAGAAAATGCGATTCCAAGCTGCTTCTTGATTGCCTCCGAACTGCACACCGACATCACAAACTTCCTGTTGGCCGCTCGCGTCTCCGCATCCAGTGGCTCTTGTGTCGACTTATATGTCAGGTCTTCTTCTATCGTGAAGACCCTCACTCCGTTTCGCGTACAGTAGGAGTAGAGCGGAGAGTCCTTATAAAAATAGCATTTGCCGCCAAAATAGAGCGCCATCAGCACTGAACCGAAGCCGCACTGCCTCAGATGTCCGAAGATAAAGGCATTGGCATCCAGATATTTCTCAAAATATTTCTCCGCCGGCATATAATCCTTGAGTCCTACAAACCGTTCGCCCAGCATATCCTTCCCAATCCGGTCTATATAGTTGATATGTTGCTGCATACCGTAGCTGATAGGGCAATATATTCTTGCCGTGGCGGGATAATCCTTCAATCTCGAAAAGATGCTCGAATGATTTCCATTGGGAGCGGCGCTGTTGCCTACCCATATATTCCTCCCATGGCATTCTTTCTCCAGATTAGCCTCTCCTATCTGCTTCTCTATCGGATAGTATGAGAAAAACGGCGTCAGCTCTACGCTCAGTTCAGGAAAATACTCCCGCAGAAGGTTGTAGTCCTCGTCTATGGCTGTCACCCTCTTAAGATGTCTGACGGTCTTGAGGCTTTTCCTGAAATTGATTTTATCCCTTACCCCCACTAATATCTTATATAGCCACACCGGGATTTTACCGAATGGACTGCCGGCGGCCCTTACCCGGTATTGCTCCTCTTCATCTACATATATCTGATAGCCTCGACGGCAGATTAATCCCTCATACAGATCCGCTCCCCATATCACCCAGGTGATGTCGGGATGCTTGATTTTTTCAAATCCCGCTCCCTGGATCAGACCGTGCAGAAACACTCTCGCGTAGCCCGATACATTCTCTATCACTTCTGCCAGACCCTTTGAGCCCTTGACGTAATACTCCGCATTGTCCGCTATCTTTGTCTTTTGCGGAGTGGCATGCGTACCGATGACTATATATCTGCTTTCGTTCGGATAGACAGATTCAAGCATGGATATAAAATTATCCGTCACCTTCTCATCAGGAATAAAGTGTATCAGCCGATGCCTATTGCTGCTATCCATAGATTTTAAAAGTAGACAGGATCTTAATTATCCTTTCTCGTAAAAGGCATGGATGGAGCGTATCACCTCATTCACCTCAGCTGTCTCCAGCTCATAATACATAGGCAGGCGAAGCAGGCAGTCGGCAAAGCGGTCACACTCCGGCAGGTCAAGTCCTACAACCCGGAGCTCATCCGTTATGCTTCCGTCAAAATTCTTCACATTATGCATCTCCACTTCCTGAAGATTTCCCGGACGGGAATCTGCGTGGCCGGTATAGAAGCCGCTCTTGTGAAGACTCAGATAATGAAACACCGACATCACTCCATTATCCTTCAGATATTTTATAAGCTTCGTGCGCTCCTCAAGAGAACGACACACCACATAAAACATGTGCGCATTGTTAGTAGCATAATCCGGTATTTCCGGAAGCTCAAGATACCCTTTCCCGGCCAGTGGCTTCAGACCCTCATAATACTGTTCCCATATCTCCTTCCGGCGCGTCTGAATGATATCCATATTCTCTATCTGTGCCCAAAGGAATGCCGAGATCAGCTCTGAAGGAAGAAAGGAAGACCCGGTGTCTACCCAGCCATACTTGTTCACCTCTCCGCGAAAGAACTCGGAGCGATTTGTCCCCTTCTCCCAGATGATTTCCGAGCGGCGGATGAAGCGCTCGTCATTGATGGAGAGCAAGCCACCCTCTCCGGCTATAATGTTCTTTGTCTCATGAAAAGAGAAGCAGCCCAGATGGCCGATTGAGCCGAGGGCGCGCCCCTTATAGTATGAATCTATGGCCTGAGCGGCATCCTCCACCACAAGCAGGTTATGCCTCCGCGCGATATCCATTATTTTATCCATATCGCAGGCTACTCCCGCATAATGAACCGGCACGATAACCTTCGTCCGCTCCGTAATTAGAGATTCTATCTTGTCCGGGTCTATATTTGGATTATCCTTGCAGCTGTCGCAGAAGACTATTTTGGCTCCTTGTCTCACGAAGGCAAGCACGGTCGATACGAATGTATAGCTTGGTGCTATTACCTCATCTCCCGGCTTGATGTCGCACAAGATAGCCGCCATTTCAAGAGCGTCTGTGCATGAGGTGGTCATCAAGGCTTTCTTGAAGCCATAATGATCCTCAAAAAACGTCTGGCATTTCTTTGTATATACCCCGTTGCCCGATAATTTGCCCGAGTAGACTGCCTGATAGATATAGTGAGCCTCCTTCCCGGTAAGAAACGGCTTGTTAAATGGTATCATTCCTTAACTTTATATTTTAAGACTATGAGAAAAAAATAATGCCCGTTAGATAAGGATACACTCTAAGAGTGGGGTTGCTTTTCTTCTCACATCTATTGTTTTATTTTTTACTGTCCCGGTCGTTCCAGATATGATATATTAATGTCTCATCTAAAACTCTAAAGCCTAATGCCTCATAAAATCGGCATGCCGGAATGTTGTCGGCTTGTGTCACCACTTCCACTTTTAAATTACTCTCAGCCGCCTTATTAAGTATCGTTCTCATCAGTTGCTTCCCTATCCCTTTGCCCCGATACTTGGTGTCGGTCGCTATCAAGCCGATTTTTATCCTGTCGTGCTCTCTTTTGGCTGTCATTAATCCTATGGGCGAGGGAGAGGTAGCGGCTATTACATAATCTGCAAACCCTTCATACATCGAGTTGTCTACCCATTTTTTATACAGATTCTCAAAATCCTCTTTTGAAAAATGGGGGTCTACCCTAAATCTAGAGTATTCTCCGGATTGCAGTGCAAGGTCATATAAGTCCGAGGGATGCCCTGTGTAACACGGACTTTCTATCCCGATTTTGTCCGGGAGAGCCACTTGCTGATATTCCGGTGTCTCATGAATATATGTCCTTTTCTTATCAGCCGTAAGTGAGTCATATCCGGAAAGGTCAATAGGGCGGTCTGTAGAAAGATAAATGCACTCTGTGCCCTTGTCGAAGAGTGAGTCTATTTCCTTGAATATCGCGGAGTCTTCGGCATTGACAGCATTAATCTGCGCTATCTGCTTTCCGAAAAAATTACTATCCCATTCCAGTACTCTGCTCAATTCTGCCATTTATAGTCTGATATTTTATATTCTTCTGAGTATCTGAAGGCGCCTTTAGAAATTTAAAATCTACGGTACAGATTTATATGGGGTCGCAATTATCCGTGAGGCTTAATGTCTTATTCTGTTAGCAATGAGGCTGAATATCTTTTGCCTTTCATGCTTTGTCATGCATAGAACAGAACTGAATATCACCGAGCAGATTATCAGAAAACCAACCGACATGGCGGTGGGGAGTTTCTCGTCTATATTTATGTAATAGACTGTGATCAGGCAGCTGGCTATCGGCAGGATTGCAGATTTCAGGCATTGCAGATAGCAGCGGCACATTTCCCTTACTTTATATCCTATTTTTCGGCAAAGTATCACAGGCTTAACCCCAAATCCAAATATGACTGCCACAAGGATGGTCATGTATTGTACCCACATCACGTCAAACCCTGCTTTTAACAGTCCATACAAGACGGCAAATTCCACTGCCGTCACCAAGAGGGCTGCCAATGAGTTGTCGCGCAGTTGGCCGCTTGCTATCATCGGCACATAGAAGGTCATCGAGAATGTGTTGATTATCTGGCTCGCCACTATGTAGCGGGCGAATATGACTGCATAGTCAGGCACGTCCACAAGCCATAAGTGGATGAGGGGATTCATGCAAACTATCAGCGGTAGCCCGATGAGAAGCATGAGATCCCAAACCAATACTGTGGTCTGAAGATTGAGCTTGCGCGAGGCCTCATACTCCCCCTTTGAATATAGCTTGATTATCTGCGGATTAATGGCCAGCATAAAGTTGGACGAGAACTGGGTCATGGCCGAGGATATCTGATTTCCTATGGCCTGGGCAGCTGCGAGCGCCGGCGCAAAAAACATATTGATCAGCACTATAAGCCCTTGCGTGGAGAGCATCTGCGACACGTTGGCCAGCAGATTCCATCCCGAAAATCGCAGCAGCTTTTTGCAAATTTCCCTTTTGAAGATCAGAGCAAACCGCGACTCTTCATATCTGTGTAGACAATAAAAACGATAGGAGAGTGCTACCGTTAATTGCAGGCCGGCCGTGAGTGCCGCATACCATATCAGCTTCTCTATGGGCGCTAACGAGATAGCGTAGGCCACTCCAAGACGCCCGCATGCTTCCACGATGCCGATATATGCGTAAATACTCATCTTCTCATTCGCTATTATCATGGCCGTATAGGGCACCTGGGTAAAGCTGATAAAGGCTGTGAAGACTGATATATAGAATGTCCATAATGCCGGAGTCTGCAGCGAATCCGGTATCACAAGCTTATGGCTAACGAAATACGAGCCGCCGGCCACTAATGCCAATACCACTATAAGGGCAAGGATGAGGTGAGTATAAAATGCCGTGCTGAACGTCTCCCGAAGCCGCCGCGAATCCTCCCTGCCAAGCTCAAAGGTTATAAATCTTGATGTGCCGGTGCTCAGCGTAGCATTAAGAAAACTGAGCATGGCCACCACGCCTCCTACCGAACTGTAGACGCCAAACTCAGTGACTCCCAGCTTCTCCAAAACTATTCGTGAGGAGAAGAGTGTGATTGCCATCACAAATATCATTCGCACGTAGAGGGCAAATGTATTCTTGGCTATTCTCTTCTTATCACTCATTTCGCAAGGACAGGGCGCTTGTGGCTGTTTCGGCGATTTTTTAGTGCGGTTTGGAAAAATCTGCTAAGACCTTTATTTCAAGGCTCATCTCCCCTTATACATCTCCTCGTAGTAGCGCTCATAATCTCCGGAAGTGATATTCTTCATCCATTCCTCATTCTCAAGATACCAGCGCACTGTCTTCTCTATGCCCTCTTCAAACTGAAGTGACGGCTCCCAGCCCAAATCTCTCTGCAGCTTGCGCGAATCTATCGCGTAGCGCATGTCATGGCCCGGACGGTCTGTGACGTAAGTTATCAGACTTTCAGACTCCCCTTCGGGGTTGCCTAGCAGGCGATCTGTTGTCCTGACTATAACCTTGATAAGGTCGATGTTTTTCCATTCATTGAAGCCCCCTATGTTATAAGTCTCGGCCACTTTGCCGTTATGGAAAATAAGGTCAATGGCTCGCGCATGGTCTTCCACGAAAAGCCAGTCGCGCACGTTTTCTCCCTTGCCGTAGACGGGCAGGGGCTTCTTCCGGCGGATGTTGTTTATAAAGAGAGGTATCAGTTTCTCCGGAAACTGATAGGGGCCATAGTTGTTCGAACAGTTGGTGACAAGCGTCGGCATCCCGTAGGTGTCATGGTAGGCTCTGACGAAATGGTCTGATGAAGCCTTCGACGCTGAGTAGGGTGAGTGGGGATTATACTTCGTGGTCTCTACAAAAAACTCCCTGCCGTAGGCCTTCACATCCTCCCCGGAGGCTTTGGTGCTGAAGGGTGATTCTATCCCCTCAGGATCGGTGAGCTCGAGAGCTCCATACACCTCATCCGTGGATATGTGATAGAAAAGCTTCCCGCTATATTTCTCAGGAAGCGACTCCCAATACTCTTTGGCTGCCTGAAGCAGCGACAGAGTCCCCATCACATTCGTGCGTGCAAAAGTGAAAGGATCTTTTATAGAACGGTCTACGTGGCTCTCGGCTGCCAAATGTATGATGCCGTCTATGTTATATTCGCGTACCACTCTGCGCATCTCATCAAGGTCTGATATGTCGGCCTTGATGAAGGTGTAATTCTCTTTCCCCTCTATGTCTTTAAGATTGGCAAGATTTCCGGCATAGGTAAGCTTGTCAAGATTGACTATATGATAGTCGGGATATTTGTTTGCAAAAAGTCTGACTACGTGGGAGCCGATAAATCCCGCCCCCCCCGTGATGAGTATGTTACGCTTCATCAGTTTCTGTAGTATTATGCTTATTCTCCTTTAGCTCCTCGATCACGCTCAATAGATACTGGCCATACTGGTTCTTCAGCATTGGCTCGGCTATCTCTCTCAATTTCGCCTCGGTGATCCAACCCTGCCGATACGCGATACCCTCCAGACAGGCTATCTTAAGTCCCTGGCGCTTCTCTATCGTCTCTATATAGTTGGAGGCATCCGAGAGGGAGTCATGAGTCCCGGTGTCAAGCCAGGTGAATCCCCTCCCCAATTTCTGAATCTTAAGGTTCCCTTCGTTCAGATAAAGTTGATTGAGGGTGGTGATCTCAAGTTCACCCCTTTCAGAGGGCCGTATGTGGCTGACTTTCTCTACTACGTTGTTGGGATAGAAATAAAGACCTACTACGGCATAATTCGATTTAGGATGCTTCGGCTTCTCTTCGATGGATATGCAGTTGCCATCTTTGTCAAATTCTGCCACACCATATCTTTCAGGGTCATTCACGCGATAACCGAAGACGGTAGCCTTCCCGCGCAAGGTGGCATCCTCGGCGGCCTCTATTAGCTTGGGTATGAAATAACTTCCGTGAAATATGTTGTCGCCAAGCACCAGGCAGACAGAATCCTCTCCTATGAAATCCTTTCCGATTATAAAGGCCTGTGCCAGTCCGTCAGGCGACGGCTGCTCGGCGTATGTCAATTTAATGCCGTAGTCGGAGCCATCCCCGAGAAGCCTTTTGAAACTCGGCAGATCTTGAGGCGTCGAAATCACCAGTATATCCCGGATGCCCGCAAGCATCAGTGTCGAGATAGGGTAATATACCATCGGCTTGTCAAAGATAGGTAGCAGCTGCTTGCTCACCCCCTTGGTGATAGGATATAGACGTGTGCCGGAGCCTCCGGCAAGAACGATGCCTCTCATGATATTAGTGGATTGTCAGATCTGGTGTTGGTTTGAAGCGTCTTGGCTTAAAAGTCAGTGATGGTGGATGGCGGCTGAATCAGGGGGCAATACCTCAAGAAGGTCCGGATGAATGAAGGGGAGCAGGACCATGCATACTCCCTCTATCTCTATCAGTACATGTTTGTTCTTCTTCACGCGCTGCACGTAGCCCGTATAGCCTGCGTATATGCCACCGGTCACCCGAACGCGGGTGCCCCTTTTGAAATCCGTTTTGCTGTAGATCTCACACCTTTCGGTGTCGTTTGCGGTAAGCAGTTTCAGAAGTCTTATCTGACTCTCCGGTATGGGCTGAATCCTGTCTCCCTTGATATTACGATATATTCTGAAGGTAGGAAGCGAGGCCGGCTCCCTCTGGCTCTCTGTCTCCAGAGAAAGTGCCTCTGACTCTGTGGCGTGAAAGAACATCACGTGAGGGATGATGGCTCTGAGTCGGCCCGGCCCTTCCGTAGGGTGCGATGTCTCTTTGGGGAAGAACACCTCATCGCATCTCCCGGACAGAGGTGTCTCAAGCGCAAAGGCTCGGTGGGAGCGTAGCGCATACCATTGCTTTTCGTTGCTGCTTGACATCGTTCTCTTGGGTCGGTTTTTCTTGCAATTTAATCCATCTGAATGCACACCCGTAAGCATATTTGGGCTCTATGAAGAGTCATCAGAGCTTGATAAAGAGGGTTGAGGCTCTCTTTCCCGAAGTCCCTTCCTGAGAAAGATACATCCTTTCCTGATGGCCTCTCTATATCGGTACGAGGTGGTCTCCCTGTCGATAGGGGATAGGCACAATCTCTCTTCCCGGCGGGCGCTCATGCACTATGGCTTAAGGGCACGTCAGCTAAACGTCATCCGTCCGTCTGCTTGCGCTTCGGATCTCCGGAAGGAGCCTATACAGGAGCTTTTCCGGTGGCTGGCTGGCAGTTAGCTCTTGGGGTTACTGCCTCTTGTTCGGGCAGAAAAGTGCATGATGCCCTCTTCGACCCATTTGGACTTATGGCTCTCAGGTTATTCTTTGCCCCGATTGAGGTAAAGTCCGTTTCAAAATGCAAAATTAGCAAATTTTATTGGATTATGCAAATTCAGCCCTTTGAGCAGTTGAGACGAATATTAATCAGGTAGCTGACATTTCTTGTGGGTTGGGGTCTTAATTCGTCTGACAAGTTCTCCTATCCAGACCACCGGCGAGGTCCCGAAGATGATGATGGCCCAGTCGGTAAGCTTTAACGGCACTACGGTGAAGAATCGGCCGCCGTATGTCACGATCAATATCTGCCCTATGAAGATTACAGTGGCTATCAGCATAAACCCGGAGCAGCCTCGAAGCCGAAAGGCGGAGTGTCCTGTCATGTACGCCCGGGCGTTGAAAATGTTCCAGAACTGGAGGAAGACGAAGATGGTGAAGAAGAGGGAAAGCTCGTAGGCGCTCAATCCCTTGTTGATGGCTGTCATCGGGAGCTTTCCTATCTGCATCAGTGAGGTGAGCTCAGTATGCTCAAAATAGTAGAGCAGGCAGAAAAGGAGCATGAAGAAGATGCCGCCGGTGATGAGAATAGAGCGCCACATCGACCGGCTGATAATGAAGGCTGTGCGTGAGCGGGGCTTTTCTCGCATTACTGTCGCTGAGGGTGGGAGCGAGGCAAGCGCCATGGAGGCAAAGGTGTCCATGATGAGATTGACCCATAGCATCTGAGTGACGGTCAGTGGCGACTGCATATCCATGAAAGAGCCCACAAGGACTATGAGGCAGGCTGCTACGTTGACTGTCATCTGAAAGAGTATGAAGCGCTGGATATTACGGTAGAGGGAGCGTCCCCACATTACGGCTCGACCGATTGAGGAGAATGAGTTGTCTACGATGGTAATGTCAGAGGCTTCTTTTGCCACAGAGGTGCCATCACCCATCGAAAGACCTACATGAGCACTTTTGAGTGCCGGAGCGTCGTTCGTTCCGTCGCCGGTCACGGCCACTACTTCGTTATTTGCTTGAAGAGCCTCTACGAGACGTTTCTTATCCATTGGACGCGCACGCGCTATTATCTTCAAATCTCCTACGCGCTCTTTGAGTTGCTTGTCAGAAAGTTCTGCAAACTCCGTGCCCACAATAATATTGCGGTCGGTGTCTGTCTTATCATCCCACAGTCCAATCTGGCGGCCGATTTCTTTTGCGGTTCCGGGAGTGTCGCCGGTTACAATCTTGACTTTGATGCCGGCATCGGTTACTTCCTTAACCGCGTCGGGCACATCAATACGGACAGGGTCGGAAATGGCTACAATGCCAAGGAAAGTAAGATTAGCAGCTACGACCTTGCCGTCGGCAATGGCTGATTCGTTCTCTCCGAGTTCCTGATAAGCGAAGCCGAGGGTGCGCATAGCCTGACTCTGATACTCCTGGAGTTGAGCATCAATCTCTGCCTTAGAAACTCCGGCGCTGTTCTTGCACATTCCGAAGATGATTTCCGGCGCACCCTTCACGTAGAGAATATTTTTACCCGTAGTTGATTTTACAACAGTCGCCATATATTTGCGCTCTGTCGTAAAGGGCAGCTCTTCAATGCGGGATGCTTTCTCGCGCAATTCTTCATAGCTCACACCTCGCTCTTTAAGCCAAAGGAGTAAAGCTCCCTCCGTGGGATTGCCAAGTACGCTTGATTCTTTTCCTGACAAGTCAAGACGTGCAGTAGAATTAACCGCCATCCCTTCATAGATGATTTCATCGGTGGGGTGCCCGAAAATCTTCACGTCGGCTACCTGCATTCGGTTTTGGGTGAGCGTGCCGGTCTTGTCTGTGCAGATGACGGTCGTGGCGCCCATTGTCTCGCAAGCGTGCATCTTACGGACAAGATTATTGGTCTTGAGCATACGGCGCATGGAGTAGGCCAGCGAGAGCGTGACGGCCATCGGTAGCCCTTCTGGCACAGCGACTACTACCAGAGTGACGGCTATCATTACAGACTGGAGGAAATGTGCTGTTACCGTCAGCCAGTCCAGAGGCGTCCCCGAAAGTATAAGCATAAGCATGCGCCCTATGATTATGATGATTCCGATGGCGTAGGATATTTTGGAAATAAGGGAGCCGAGACGGTCAAGCTGCTCATTGAGAGGCGTTTTTATGCTATCGTCTATCTGAGCGGCCTCATACACTTTCCCGTTTTCCGTATGGTCGCCAACGGCAATGACTCGCATGATGCCATGCCCCTCCATGATTTTAGTGCCTCGCATGGCATGATTGCTCGGAAATGTGGCCTCTTTATCAAACTCCGCAGCTTCGGTAGTCTTATGGCATAGGGGCTCGCCGGTAAGCGTGGACTCATCTACGCTTAGCATCACTGCCTCCAGCAGTTCGCCATCGGCCGGTATCTCCTCGCCCGTATTCAGAATAACGATGTCACCGACTACAACATCTTTACGCGGTATCTGCATCGGATGGCCATTGCGAATCACCTGCACAGCCTCCTCATCGCTCACCTGATTAAGAAGTGAAAACTCGCGGTCTGCTTTCAGCTCGAAGATGAAGGCAAGCCCGGTGGCCAGCAGAATAGCCATGAAGATGCCAATAGGCTCGAAAAAGACGGTGGAAGACTGGTGTAGCCCCCAGTATTCGTAGCAGGAGATGCCCACGGATAGCAGTCCGGCTATGAGAAGAATGATAATCAGAGGGTCTTTAAATTTCTCCATAAATTTCTTCCATAGCGGTTCCTTCTCCGGCGGAGTGAGTATGTTAAGTCCGTTTAGTTCACGGCTTTTCGTGACTTCTGCGTCGGTCAGCCCTTGTAGATGAGAATGAGATGTCATATTCAGAGAAACAGCATTGCAGCCGAGAAAGTTGTCAGGGAGGTCAGGGGAGGCGCATAGAGTAGATGACGGGAGGAAAATCCGGGCGTGTGAAAATGAGTATATGCCGCTTGGAATAGAAGGTGACACCCGCAGGCGGCTCCTCTTTTATTCTTTTGTGCACCTCGTCGGCAGCGTTGATAAGAAAGAGGGTGATGTGTGGTAGTCCCACAAGTTTTTCTATCTCAGCAGCGCCGAATGTGCGGTCTGTGTCTACGAAGAGCGTACACCCCTTTGCCACTGAAGAAGGGGTGTGCATGCCAGTCACTTCGGCACGGGAATATCCCAGTCTGAGAGCAAGCGATAATAAGTCAGGAGCGGACCGGCTCATACAGATTTTTTCCGGGCGCAGAAATGCGGAGAGTCTGAGAAGGAGTCTTGCAAATTTTCTTAGTTCCGCAGGACGCCTTGTGTGTTCGAGTGCCTCTTCGATGTCCTGATAACCATAGAAGGCGCAGGGCTGGTCTATGACGTCCTTCACCACTTTATACGCAAAGGGAGAGTGGATGCCGAATCCGCGTCGGTGACGCCATCGTTTATAGGCCTCTATCATGCTCAGGTGATTAGGCTGAAAAAATTTTCGCTTCCCGCCTCATTCTTTCGCTTTACGGGTCTTTGAGCGCCAGAAGATTATGAGCGCTCCGATACAGAGGATATATATCAGAGCGACGGAGGCGATAGAGAGAGTGTTGGTGACGCGCGTGGATTTCGGGTCGAATGTGAAGGTCACGGTATGCTGTCCGGCAGGAATGCGAAGTGCGCGAAGCACGTAGTTCACGCGGCCTATCTCGGCATCCTTACCATCAATCTGCGCATTCCATCCCCATGGGAAATATACTTCGCTGAAGACCGCTATGCCTCCCTTGGCGCTATTGGCCTTATACGTCAGACGGTTAGGCGCGTAAGAGGTTTCGAAGATGGTATCGCCGGGGAGCTTTGTGGAGGCTGCGCCCAGAATTTTGCTGAAACGGACATCCGCCACGGCCGCCTTCGAAGTATCGAGCGAGTCGAGGACCGACATCTCCTTATCCGGCGTATCGGTATAATCGATTCTGGAAATCCACCAGGCATTTCCGAGGGCGTCCGGGTTCGTTTCGTATGTGTCGCCGTTGAGTATATATTTGGCATTGAGCATATTTATTACCGCCGGATTCCCCTTGCGTATCTGATGCTCGATGAGGTCATTATATCTTGTGAGCTTAGCAGCGTGATAGCCGCCGATGGTCTTATGGAAATATGAAGAGCGGGCTCCGTCAAACTCCTTGACGTCAAGCACACGGTAATTCGAGGTGTCTCTCAGGATAGCCTCATCAGCGGCAGTTTTGTGAAATTGCTCATCTACGGCCATCGGCGTAGTGAAGTTCTCATGATTGACGTAGCGCTTGTTGACCGAGAAGAGGTCTATAAGCACGACGGCTGCGAGCAGACATCCGGTGACTGTGCGGCTTTTGAGTTTGTGAGAGAAGTAAAGATAGCACACGGCGCTGCCGAGGAGTATGAAGAGCAGAGAGCGCGCGCAGTCGGCGCTCACGAGCGAAAGTCTGGCCTGCCGCAAAGCCTCCACCACTCCGGAATAGGCGGGATTAGTAAAGAGACCGAGCTCCATGAGCTGATCTTTCTCCTGGATGCTGAAAGGGCTCCCGAAGACGCCCGGCCAAATCCATCCTATAAGGCAGATAAATGCCCCTACGCCCGCCACTGCAAAGAAGGTAGTGCCGTAGCGCTCCTTGAAGTCTTCTGTCTTATACATCTTGATAAGAGCCATAACAGCAAGCAGGGGGATGGTAAACTCCACGATGACGAGTATCGAGGAGACCGTGCGAAATTTATTGTATCCGGGGAAATAGTCAATGAAAAGGTCGGTGAACCACTGGAAGTTATGTCCCCACGATAGGAAGATAGCCAGCACGGAGACGGCAAAAAGCGCCCACTTCAGAGGATTGTCCACGATGAAGAGTGCCAGAACAGCGAGTATGAGGACGAAGGCACCTACGTAGACCGGGCCGTTAGTCATGGGCTGGTCGCCGAAATACTGCGGAAACTGGCCGAGAAATTGAACCTCTTCGGGTGAAAGCATCGAGTTCTGGACGGCATCGGTCTCTGCCACGGATTTGAGGGAGTTCTCGCCACCTACGGGCTTAATGGTGGCTCCTCCCTTCACGTTAGGTATAAGCAGAGTCATAGTCTCATCCACTCCGTAGCTCCAGGCGGTGATATAGTCTCTGTCCAGTCCGCCGGAAGTCTCTTTGCCGGCGGCAGTGAGGTCAGTAGCCTTTCCGCGTATGGTCTCTTTGGAATATTCGTATGAGTTATAGAGCGATGGTGAGTTGGCTCCTACTGCAATAGCTCCGGCCGCAAGGGCGCAGAGAGAGGCGATGCCCCACTGCTTGATGGTCCCCTCTTTGATGGCCGTATAGAGCCATGCGATGACCATAGCCAGAATCACGAAGAGGAAATAGTAAGACATCTGAGGATGATTGCTCTGAAGCTGCAAAGCTCCGAAGAGGGCTGCAAGAGCCGTTCCGCTCAGATAGCGTCCCCGATATATAAGCACCAGACCGGCGATCGTGGGGGGGATATATGCAAGGGTGACAAATTTCCAGATATGACCTGCGCCAATAATTATGACAAAATAAGAGGAGAGTCCCCATGCGAGCGCTCCGAAGAGGGCTGTGGGCCATTTCATCTTCAGCGTCAGACAGAGGATGAAAAAGCCGAACATCATGGCGAAAAGGAGGTTGGCCGGCGCCGGGAGCCACAGTGAGAATGCCGAAGCTATCCATGAGAGCATATTTCCGGCCGGATAGGAGGGCGCTATCTGGAAATTGGGCATTCCGGAGAAAAGGGCGTTGGTCCAACGGGTAGTCTCTCCGGTGGCTTCATGATAAGCCTTACCCTCCTGACCGTTAGCCATTCCCTGAAGGATGTCGTGCTGCTGAAGCACGTTGCCCTGCACGTCATCGGGGAAGAAGAAGAATAGCGCCACAGCAGCGAGGAAAAGAGTGGCGAGAGCCGCATAAATATAGTTTCGGGCGGAGTTCTTATTTGTCATAGCTTCAGTCATAATTGGTGCTTGTATGTATGGGCCGGGGCGGTGGGTTGATGAGTCTGTAGGCTTTTGTGTGACTTCCTTTTTCGCAAGATCTCAGCTCTGCTGAAAGAGAGCCGGTGTTTCTTCTTTGAGAAAAAGCATACTCTTTATCAAAGATAAATTTATCTAAGATAAATAGCGCTTCCGGATAAATCCTTTATAAACTCTAAGAGGGCGTCCCGGAACTTTCTATTCCGGCACACCTTCTGAAAAGTAGATGAGTTTTATCTGAGTCGGCAGAATTATTTCTTTTTGCCGGGGATAGGCTTGACAGCTATCTGACGGTCGAGGCTCTGTTCGAGAGAGATGAGGGTCTCGGTCTCGGTGACGCCGGGGATATGCTGGATTTTGTCGTTAAGGAGCTGCATGAGATGCTGATTGTCCTTAGCGAAGACCTTGATGAGCATGCTGTAAGGGCCGGTAGTGTAGTGGCATTCTACGATTTCGGGTATCTTTTCAAGCTCTTTGACTGCATCGCGGTAGAGAGAGCCTTTCTCGAGGCGTACTCCCACGTAGGTGCAAGTGTTATAGCCGAGCATTCTTTCATCTACGTTATATCCGCTACCGGTGATAACCTTCATCTCGATGAGGCGCTGAATACGCATGTGAATGGCAGCGCGAGAAACGCCGCACTCGAGCGCTATGTCTTTAGAGGGATAGCGGGCGTTGTTCATGATGAGACTCAGAATGCGACGGTCGAGATTGTCTATGCGTTCCATTTTCATATTCTTGGTTGTTAGATTTGTTCGGTAAATAGTTCAAGTACAACTTCCGGTGCGTAATTGAATTTCTTACGCGGATGCAAATTTAATTAAAAAATCCGGATAATGAAAATTCTAAGGCGGAAAAATATTTTTTGTCAAAAAAAATGGTCGTCGCTACCCCGGCTGTAGCCTCCCGTGGCTTACACTTTTTTAAGTCTGACTTTACGTTTATTAAGAAAAAGGGGGCCCCTATCGGCTTTTTTTGCTTTAAGAGTCAGATGTGTAGGGAATTAAGGTTTTAATTCGCAGAAAATGAAGTGAACCCCATAAGTTTAGTGTCTTACTTTTGGGGTTCACTTTAATTTTTGCAGAAAGATTGACGTATGTGTCAAGAGTGGGGGAGAGGCTTATCTCACCATGTCTCGTCTATTCTCGTAAGTCTGTTCTGAGATTTTTCATGACCTTTGCGTGCGGCGTCTTTGAGCAGCTCAATAAATCTATCCTGATCCTCTTCCACGCCACGTCCGCGAAGCACGAGGTCAGCGAAAAGGTATTGAGCTTCGAGGTGGTCATTAGCGGCTGCGTGTTCAAGCCATTTTGCGGCCTCGGAGTAGTCTTTTTCCACCCCTTCGCCATTGAGGAATGAGAGTCCAAGCTGGTAGGCCGACTCTATGTCACCCTGAGTCGCTGCTTCAAAATACCATTTGTTGGCCTCTTCAAAGTCCTGAATCACCCCCTCGCCGTTAGAGAGGCAATATGCCAGCATGGCCTGTGCGGGCATATATCCCTGGACTGCAGCTTTGCGATACCATTCGGAGGCCTTGGTAGGATTATATTTCACGCCCAGTCCTTTAAGGTACATTTCTCCCACCATCATCTGGGAGTCGAAATTATCTTTTGACGCAGAGAGGTTATACCAGTGATAAGCCTTGTCGAAGTCCTTTTCGGTGCCGATTCCGTTAATACAGCAGTAGGCGAGGTCATGCTCACCGAGAGTGTGGCCCTCATTGGCGGCTTTCTGATACCACTGAGCGGCGAGGGTTTCGTTCTTGGGAGTTTCGTCCGTGCCGAAAAAGTAGCGGTCGCCCATTTCATAACATTCGTCGGCAGAGAGGCCGGCGGCTTCTTTGTCTATGTCAAGGGTAGGTATGCGGTAGCTGGCGTGAAAATCAATCTTTTTTGCCGGCTCAGCAGGCTTGGGGGCGGGCTGTGCAGGCTGAGTGGCTGCTGTGGTTGTAGATTTCTTTTTGGCCTTTTTCAGTGCCTTGGTGTCTGTCCACTTAGTCTCTTTGCTACGCGATGCTGTGGTGGCTGTCTGCTTGATAGTGACCTTCGACTGCGGCCTTTTGTTAATGCCCTGCGCTGAGGCGCTGATGCAGGTGGCTGCCAGTAGTATCGAAAGTGATGAGTATCGAAGTATCCGGGAAAGTCTCATGATGTGAAAAAAATAAGTATGGATAATGGATGCTGATATAAAAAATCTTGATTAAGACACACTCTAAATAAAATTTGCACAAAGATAACTCATTGAGTGCTCTCTGTGCAAATCTTTAGCTGTTAAAAATCTTTAAAGCGTTATTCGGTGACGGTAATTTCGCCTGTCATTTTTCTTCGTATAACTCTTATGGTGCCTGAAGCACTTCCGTCGTTTTCAGTAGTGGGATATTGTCTTACTACGTCGAGTCGGATAAAGTAGCGTCCGGCAGGGACGTCGTGGAGTCTGAAACTATTGGAAATAGGGCTGACTACGGCCTTGTAAATTCTGACATTCGTTCCTCCGATGGCCGGGGCGAGCGATACTTCCACCTGATCCTGAGGCTGGAGTATTGCGCTTGCGGTGTAGGGGATGTTTTCAGAGGCGGAGAGTGTAGTGGCATTGGTGCCCATAGTGATATATGGGATGTCAGAGATGTCAACGCTATTAGTGAGCGTACGGTTTTTGCTGCGGAATAGTCGGAATGTAGCGCTACGGTCTCCGAGGTCAATGTATGTGGAATAGTTAAATTCCGGAGAGGTCTCCGTGACCGAGGGCGCATAAAGGAGCTTGACGTCATTGACGGTAACCTTGGCGTCGCCGGTGAGGCGGAAACGTTGTCCTTCGGGGCCGCCTACGTAGAAATTGGCAAAACCGGCTTTGGAATTGTCCTGAATGTAGACTTCATATTGCTGATAGAGCTGTATGGAGTCTTCTGGGAAGTCATTGAGGTCGCTGCAGGCGCAGAGGACAAAAGTAGCGCAGATGGCAGCTATCCATTTAGTTATCTTCATAGTCTGTTTTCTAAGGATGCTCAGTCAGCAGTCTTGATGAGGAAATAGTTTTTCTTGCCTTTCTGTGCGAGGATGTATTTGCCATTGAGCAGATAAGAGGCGTCAATGACAGCATTGGGGTTCTGCACTTTCTCCTTATTGATGCTGATGGCACCGGCCTGAGTCATCTTGCGGGCCTCGCCCTTAGAGGGAAGCACTTTGGTGTGGGTGGCGAGGAAATCGAGCAGAGGGATGCCGGCTTCGAGGGTAGCTTTGTCTATCTCAAAAGTGGGGACGCCTTCGAAGACGTCGAGCAGAGTCTTCTCATCAAGGGTGAGGAGAGCTTCGCGGGCCTGATTGCTAAAGAGAATCTGCGAAGCGCGCAGAGCCGCCTCATAGTCAGCCTCGGAGTGAACCATGACGGTCAGCTCCTTTGCGAGTCTCTTCTGCATGGGGCGAGCGCCGGGATTTTCGGCATGTTCGGCCACCAGCGCCTCTATCTCCTCCTTGGTGAGGAAGGTAAAAATCTTGAGATATTTTTCAGCATCGGAGTCGGAGACGTTGAGCCAGAACTGATAGAACTTATAGGGAGAAGTGCGTTCGGGATCGAGCCAGACGTTGCCACTTTCCGTCTTACCGAATTTTCCGCCATCAGCCTTAGTGATCAGCGGGCAGGTGATGGCGAAGACCTCTCCGCCGAGCTTACGGCGTATGAGTTCGCCGCCGGTGGTGATATTGCCCCACTGGTCGGAGCCTCCGAGCTGGAGTTTGCAGTTTTTCTCCTGATAGAGGTGCAGGAAGTCAAAACCCTGAAGCAGCTGATAAGTAAACTCAGTGAAAGAGAGACCATCGCGGGCCTCGCCGTTGAGGCGTTTCTGCACTGAGTCTTTAGCCATCATATAGTTGACGGTGATATGCTTTCCTATTTCGCGCGCGAAGTCGAGGAAAGTGATGTCTTTGGTCCAGTCGTAGTTGTTGACGAGCTCGGCCTTATTGGGAGCGTCGCTCTCGAAGTCAAGAAACTTTGAGAGCTGCTTTTTTATAGCCTCCTGATTATGGCGGAGAGTTGTTTCGTCAAGGAGATTTCTTTCAGCGGATTTTCCCGAGGGGTCTCCAATCATGCCGGTGGCTCCACCGATAAGTGCGAGAGGCTTGTGTCCGCATCTCTGGAAATGGCGAAGCATCATGACGCCGCAAAGGTGTCCTATGTGGAGTGAGTCTGCCGTAGGGTCAATTCCGAGATATGCGGTGGTCATCTCCTTGGCGAGTTGTTCTTCAGTGCCGGGCATGGCGGTGTGGAGCATACCGCGCCATGTGAGTTCCTCTATAAAGTTCATAATCTGTGCTTAAAGGTTTTGGTTCTAAAAATCAGCGACCTCTCGGGAGAGTGTGTGATGTGGTCTTGGTGAAAGTAGTTAAACATTTCATTTCAGCCGCTTCTAAATTGCAAAATTACAAAAAAATCCGGATTCTTGCAAATTTAAATCCGTTAAGACCCTTTTCTGCAAATTCGCTTCCGGGGAAATAGAGTCGGTCTGTCTAATAAGGAGGGTTGCCGGGTTGTTCGGCGTCCCGCATCTGTCCTTTCTTTCAAACCTACGAGTGTGTTTACTTTCAAACCGAATTAATATATTGATAATTTCTTGAATTCATCACAAAGGATATTTTGGGGTCTTTCCCAAAGATTTCATCGGTCACGATGCCCGCATCGCTCCCTCTTTAACTTTGAAAAATTGCTCCAAAATCTCTCTTTGTGCTGAAATCATTTAAATGTAAACATACTCTAAGGGGGTGTGTCAAAATGAAAAATTCTGACACACCCCCTCGATTATCGGGAGTAATTATCGCTTTTCAGGGCTTATTGAGTGACTCTTTCAAGCCATTTGAGCATTCCGAGCATGACACCCATAGAGATGAGGCAGACGCTGAAGAATACCGTCCATGCCACCCAGATGGGGCATGCGTTGTAGATGAGTGGGCCGATCCAGAGCAGGAGGTTGCCGACTGCGGTTGCTCCGAGCCAGAGACCCTGACAGAGACCCTGAAGATGCTTGGGCGCTACTTTAGACACGAAGGAAAGACCCAGGGGTGAGATGAAGAGCTCGGCTACGGTCAGGAAGAAGTAGAGCACGAAGAGTACCCAGGGACCGGTCTTGAGAGAGAGCGCTTCTGCCGAGGGGAGTGCCTTGAAGGCGTCGGCGGAGGGATAGCCCTTCACCCATGAGAAAATCATGAGGAAGAGGTAAGCGAGTCCGGCGAGTCCCATACCGATAGCAATCTTTCGGGGAGTGGAGATCTCTTTGCCCTTGCGGGAAAGAGAGCTGAAGATGGCCATTACCACGGGGGTGAGAATGATGACATAGAAGGGATTGAGAGCCTGCCAGATTTCGGGAGATACGGAGTCAGTGCGCACGAAGTCGCGGGCGAAGAGAGAAAGAGAGGTGCCATTCTGGTGGAATGAGAACCAGAAGAAGATAGCGATGCCGAGCACTGCGAAGAGGGCAGTCATGCGCTGGCGGATTTCAGCAGCCATCTGGCGCTTCTCTTCGGGAGTGTATTTCACGCTATGAGCAGCCTCTTTCTTGGCGGGAGAGGGGAGTCCTTTCTTGGTGAAGAGGAAGATGCAGAGAGAAATAAGCATTGCAGCCACGGAGGCGATGAAGCTGTAGTGGATACCGGTGTTGAAGACTTCGAGATATTTGGTGCAGAAATGCTCTACGTTCTGAGCGGTGTCGCCGCCTACCTGAGAGATGAGGGCATAGAGGTTGTTCATGTTCTGCGTGTCCATATTGTCTGTCACAGAGAGATACTGATGGCAGAGGGCCGGGAGGTCGGCGTTGTAGGCGAGACCATTCTGTCCGAGCCACCAAGAGCGGAGCATGGGGGCTACGAAGGGCGCGATGACGCCACCGACATTGATGAAGACATAGAAAATCTGGAATCCGGAGTCGCGTTGAGCGGCATAACGGGGATTGTCATAGAGCTGACCCACGATGGCCTGCAGGTTGCCCTTGAAGAGGCCGTTTCCGAATGCGATGAGGAAAAGGGCTGCGCAGGTGAGCACGAGGAGCCAAGTGTGGTTCTCGGAGGTGTGGAAGATGGGGATGGAGAGAACTACGTATCCGAGGGTCATGATGACAAGGCCGGTGGCGATAGTGCCTTTGTAGTTCTGTGTTTTATCGGCAATTACACCGCCGACGAGTCCGAGGATGTAAATGCCTGCGTAGAAGAATGAGTAGACCAGGGCGCTGGTCTCCTCCGAGAGGCCAAACTTGGAGCAGAGGAAGAGCACGAGCACGGCGTTCATGATGTAGTAGCCGAATCTCTCGCCCATATTGCTCAAGGCCGCGGGGATGAGTCCCTTAGGTTGGTTGGCAAACATAAGTTAGATTAATTTAAGTGTTATGTTGTTTTTAAATAATTCTGTGAGTAAGTGAGAAAAGTTGATGTGCTAATAGCATCAGAGTTGTTTCGGCGATAATTTCTCACTTCAATCTCAGAAACTGTAAGGGTTTATTCCCTTAGAGGCTCTATTTCGGCGCGTTGCCGGAGTCCTTGAGGAGCTTATAAGCGGTGGCATAGTTGCGCATCTGTCTCACCATTGAGACGAGCCCGTTGGAGCGTGTGGGAGAGAGATGTTCCTTGAGGCCTATGCGGTCGATAAAATAGAGGTCGGCGTCAAGAATCTCTTCAGGGGAGTGCCCGGAGAGCACTCTGAGCAGAAGAGCCACTATGCCTTTGACTATAAGGGCGTCTGAGTCAGCCTGAAAATCAATGTTGCCGTCTTTGTCGAGGTCGGAAGCAATCCAGACGCGGCTCTGGCAGCCTTCGATAAGGTTTTCGGGCGTTTTGAGATTTTCGGGGAGTTCGGGTAGTGAGTTGCCGAGTTCGATGATATATGCATATCTATCCATCCAGTCGGTAAGGCCCTCGAATTCCTCGATTATTTCGTCTTGAGTTTCGTTGATAGTCATAATTAGTGAAGTAAGGAAAAAGGGGAGTGGAGTCAGCGCTTCGTGCGACGATCCTCGCCTGTACGCTCTTTGATGCCTTGGGCGATGTTGTCAAAAATTTCATCGACCACTCCGGTGCCGTTAATACCGAGATATTTGTTTTCTACGGTGTAGAAATCCCTTAGAGGCTCGGTCTGATTGTGATAGACTTCGAGTCTTTTCTTTATGGTGTCTTCATTGTCATCGGCACGTCCGGTCTGCTGTCCGCGTTTGAGCATACGGTCGATGAGCTCCTCTTCGGGCACTTCAAGTCCGACTACGGCGTGGAGGTCAGTTCCTCTGCGCTGTAAGAGTTCCTTTAGGGCCTTTGCCTGGGGTATAGTTCTTGGGAAACCGTCGAAGACCACACCCTTCTTTCCGGCGGCATTCTTTTCGAGCACGTCGTCGAGGATGTCTATCATAAGGTCGTCGGGGATAAGCTGGCCTTTAGAGATGTATTGGTCTGCTATCTTGCCGAGGTCAGTGCCGCGGGCTATGTGGTCGCGGAGCACTTCGCCTGTGGAGATGTGATAGAGGCCATATTCGTCAATAAGCTTGGCGCTTTGGGTGCCTTTGCCGCTTCCCGGTGCGCCGAATAGGACAAGGTTAAGCATGGGAGAATTTTTAAAATCAGTCTTCCTCTTTAATTACGTATATATCCTTCAGGTTTCTCACCTTTCCGTCAAGATCGAGTCCATATCCGATGATGAATTTCGGAGGGATGGAGAAGGCTATATGGTCAGGCACGAATCCTGTCTTGGAGCTTTCAGGCTTGTGGAGAAGAGTTGCGAAACGGATGGATTTGGGCCCTTTCTTCGTAAGGTCTTCTATCATGTGCTGCGCGGTGAGGCCGGTGTCGACGATGTCTTCGATGATGACCACATCGCGGTCTTTGATGTCTTCAGTGAGTCCGATGATTTCCTTGACATTGCCGGTGGAGGAGGTGCCGGAATATGAGGAGTATCTCACGAAGTTGATTTTAGCATCGTTAAGACCGAGCTCGCGCACAAGGTCGGCAGCAAACATGAAAGCTCCGTTGAGCACGCAGAGCAGAATAGGGTCCGGGTCGGTGAGGGAGTCACGGAGCTCGCCGGCTACGCGCTTCACCTGCCGCGAGATTTCGTCTTCGGTAATATACGGCACAAATGTCAGGCCGTTGACTTTGAGTTCTTTTTCCATAGAGGGTAGCAAATATGGAGCAAAGGTAATAAAAAATCCCGGAAGCGGCAAGCCTTCCGGGATTTTTGTAAAAAGTTTTGGGAGATGTGATAGGGGTATAAAAAAATTGATTGTCATCACGACAACCAATCTCTGTGTTAACCTTAAAATCTAATACCATGAAAAACTCAGGTGCAAAGATAATACATGTTTTTAAAAACTATGTTATATAACACATAAAAAATTTCTGAATTTAAGAAAGATTAACGTTTACGACCTTGATTAAATATTTGTTAACAGAATATAGTGTCAAAAAAAGCTGATAGATGGTCAAAAAGTTGGTGATTAGAAAAAAAAGTATTAACTTTGCTCTTCCAAATCAAGCCCTATGCATCGGAGGGTGTCGCTTTAAGGTGATGCCGGCCATGCGGGGGTAGAGGAAGATTGATGAGCGGAAACCTTAAAGAGCGGGTTTTCTTTTAAGAGACGCCCGGCTTAGATGGAAATTTTGGAAGGTCGCCGTTCGAAATGCGTTCACCATTCAAAATTCTGTAGTACGTCGCTTCCTATCAAGAAGACAAGAATTAATCAAAATTTAGAACCGATAATAACCAATAACCAGGAGTTTCTCCTCAGACCAGAATGGAAGCAGCGATGCTTTCTGATGTGGTAGAAAAAACACGTTTGAACAAAATGGACACGGAAAAGAAACCAAAACGCCCACGTATCGGCGCCTCACTCGGCACTCCCTACACCGAGAATAAAGAGGGCGACCGCTACGAAAAAGTAAATTTTGGTGCTGACAAGAGCGCCGACAATTCCTACACTCCCCGTCAGGAGGGGTATCAGCGCCCCTATCAGAGCTATCAGCCCCGTCAGGGATATAATCGCTATAATAATAACTACGACCGCCAGCCCTATCAGGCTCAGGACAAAGCGGAAGGTAGTGAAAAGGGCGATGCTAACGACTATAATTCCGAGAACGGTGGCTATCAGCCTCGTCAGGGAGGGTATCATCGCCAGAATAATGGCTATCAGCCTCGTCAGAACAACGGCT
The DNA here is from genome assembly GCA_014800685.1 of Bacteroidales bacterium. Classification (GTDB taxonomy): domain Bacteria; phylum Bacteroidota; class Bacteroidia; order Bacteroidales; family Muribaculaceae; genus Lepagella. The sequence goes on along the minus strand of JAAVFQ010000009.1, from coordinate 70,369 downwards.
ACCGCCAGAACAACGGCTACCAGCCTCGTCAGAACAATGGTTATCAGCCTCGCCAGAATAACGGCTACCAGCCTCGTCAGAACAATGGCTACCAGCCTCGCCAGAATAATGGCTACCAGCCTCGTCAGAACAACGGCTATCAACCCCGCCAGAATAATGGCTACCGCCAGAACAACGGCTATCAGCCTCGTCAGAATAATGGCTACCAGCCTCAGAATGACGGCTATCAGCCCCGTCAGAACAATGGCTACCAGCCCCGTCAGAACAATGGCTATCAGCCTCGTCAGAACAACGGCTACCAGCCCCGTCAGAACAACGGCTATCAGCCCCGTCAAAATAACGGGTACCGCCAGGGCGGCTATCAGCAGCGTCGTCCCGGAGGCTTTCAGCAGCGTAAACCCGGCATGCGTTTCACTCCGCGCCCAAAGCAGATAGACTATATTCTGGAGGATATAGATCCCAACGAAACACTTCGCCTCAACAAATATATGGCTAACGCCGGCCTTTGCTCTCGCCGCGAAGCCGATGAATATATACAGAAGGGCCGCGTAAAGGTCAATGGAGAAGTGGTGACAGAACTGGGCAGCAAGATTTCCCGCAGCGATGTCGTGGAGTTTGATGACCGCGTGGTGACTCCCGAAAAGAAATGCTACGTGCTCCTCAATAAGCCCAAAGACTGCGTCACTACCAGCGATGACCCCAATGGCCGCACTACGGTGCTCGACCTCGTTAAGAATGCCTGTCAGGAGCGCATATATCCCGTAGGACGTCTTGACAGAAACACTACCGGCGTGCTTCTTCTTACCAATGACGGCGACCTCGCCTCAAAGCTTACTCATCCTAAATATGTGAAGAAGAAAATCTATCACGTATGGACAGATAAAGACATCTCGGAGGAGGATATGCAGCGCATAGCCGACGGCATAGAGCTTGAGGATGGAGAAATCCATGCAGACGCTATCTCCTACGTGAGCGACACCGACCGCAATCAGGCCGGCATAGAGATTCACTCAGGCCGCAATAGAATCGTGCGCCGCATCTTCGAATCTCTCGGCTATCGCGTCACCAAGCTTGACCGTGTCTATTTCGCCGGTCTTACAAAAAAGAATCTCCCCAGAGGCCGCTGGCGCTATCTGACGCAGGAGGAGGTCAACTTCCTCCGTCGCGGAAGTTTTGAATAAACGCGGAAGTTTTAGATAAATAAGTTCCCATAAAAAATAACAGATATGTGTGTGGATTAATGGCGGACAACGCAAGTGCGATTATTCTCATACGCATAAACCATCCTAATGAAAAAAATCAGAAGAACAACTATTGCCGAACTGCTCGGCAATGCCGAAAAATATGTCGGCACGGAGGTTGACGTCAAAGGCTGGGTGCGCACCCGCCGCGGCAACAAGCACGTGCAGTTCGTGGCCCTCAACGACGGCACCACGATAAAGACTCTTCAGATAGTCTTCGACCTCGAGAAGTTCTCGGACGAACAGCTGAAGGCGGTCACCACGGGAAGCTCTATTCACGTGCAGGGAGAGCTCGTGGCTTCTCAGGGTAAAGGTCAGTCTGTAGAGGTGCAGGCGGCCGAACTCGAAGTCTACGGCACAGCAAATCCTGAAAAATTCCCTCTTCAGAAGAAGGGCCATTCGCTGGAGTTCCTTCGTGAGATAGCTCATCTTCGCCCCCGTACCAACTATTTCAGCAGCGTGCTGCGCATTCGCCACGCTCTGGCATACGCAGTCCATAAATTCTTCAATGATAAGGGCTTCTATTATTTCCATACGCCCCTTATCACAGCTTCTGACTGCGAAGGTGCGGGCGCTATGTTCCAGGTCACTACCTTGAATCTTGAAGACCTCCCCAAGGGGGAAGACGGAAAGGTGGACTATTCCGCCGACTTCTTCGGCAAGCAGGCCAGCCTCACCGTCTCCGGCCAGCTGGAGGGTGAGCTCGGCGCCACAGCCCTCGGATGTATATACACTTTCGGTCCTACTTTCCGCGCTGAAAATAGCAATACGCCCCGCCATCTCTCGGAGTTCTGGATGATAGAGCCGGAAATGGCATTCTACGAGATTGAGGATAATATGGATCTCGCAGAGGAGTTCATAAAATATTGCATCAGCTACGCCCTTGAGCATTGTGCCGATGACATAGCCTTCCTTGCCGAGCATTTCGACAAGGAGCTGCCCGAGCGTCTCAAATTCGTTATTGAAAACGACTTCGTGCGCCTCCCCTATACTGAGGGCATCAAGATTCTCGAGCAGAGTGGCAAGAAATTTGAATTCCCCGTATATTGGGGCGTAGACCTCGCCTCAGAGCACGAACGCTATCTCGTGGAGGAGCATTTCAAAAAGCCCGTCATCCTCACAGACTATCCCAAGGAAATCAAGGCTTTCTACATGAAGCTGAACGAAGATGGAAAGACTGTGCGTGCCATGGACGTGCTCTTCCCGAAAATCGGAGAAATCATCGGCGGCTCTCAGCGTGAAGAGAGCCTCGAAAAGCTCGAAAAACGAGTCAATGAACTCGGGCTGACCGGTATGGACTGGTATCTCGATACCCGCCGTTTCGGCACTGTGCCTCACTCCGGATTCGGTCTCGGTTTTGAAAGACTCGTGCTCTTCGTCACAGGAATGCAAAACATCCGCGACGTAATCCCGTTCCCACGCTATCCCAACAACTGTGAATATTGATATGTGAGGGAGGGTGTTCCGGCGTCCATTGCGTCAACACCCTCCCGCTCTTTTCGATAATCGGCTCAGCATGACCTTCAAAGATTCAGGATACTATCGTATATTATGCTCGCTGGTGGCATCGTTAATGTCGATGTCGCTCATCTTCGCATCGGCTAAAGGTCATGACAAGAACGTGCCTGCCGGCTCCGCGGCTGATTCAATACGCATAAGCCTGATTACCTGCTATCCGGGCCCCGCCATCTATGCCCTTGACGGCCACGAAGCTATAAGGGTGAAGACAGCTGACACCGATTCCGTATGGAATTATGGCATCTTCGACTTCTCCGGTAAAGGGTTTGTATATCGCTTCGTAAAGGGTGAGACAGACTATCGCCTCGCGGGCTACCCCTTCGCATGGTTCATGCCCGAATATGTGCAGAGAGGATCTACCGTAGTGGAGCAGGATCTTAATCTCACGGTGGAGCAGGCTCAAAAGCTTCGCAGCATGCTGCAGAGAGAGGGGTTGCCGCAGAATTGCGTCTATCGCTACAACTACCTCAAAGACAACTGCGCTACGCGAATTCTCGACCGTCTCGACTCGCTGACGCCCGGAAAAGTGGTCTATCCGCAAGAAACACGGTTTGAGACATGGCGCGATGCCATGAAGCATTTCCATCGTAACTATCCCTGGTATCAGTTCGGCATCGACCTTGCCCTCGGAGGGGGACTCGACACCGAGATGAACTCACGGCAGGAGATGTTTGTTCCAATGCTGATGATGGAGAAAGTCCGGGGGGCTCATTTCCCGGATGGACGGCCACTCGTCACTGGCGAAAGGGTGTTGTTTCAGGGAGGGGACGCCACGTTGCCACCCACGCCCTGGTATGCCGGGCCGCTCTTCTGGAGCATAATAGTGCTCGTCGCTACTCTGATATTCGCAGTGGTGTCTCTCTGGCAGAAAAGGTTATATCGCTGGCCTTACGCCATATTCTTTGGTCTTTTGGGAATAACGGGCTGTCTGAGCGCTTTTCTCGTGTTCGTATCGGTGCATGAAGCCACCGCTCCGAATCTCCTTGTGCTATGGCTCAATCCTCTGCAGCTCGTCTTCCCCCTCTTTATCTGGAGCCGTCGCACTCGTCCTCTGTGCCAGGCTATGGCCATAGTGGACTCACTGGTGCTCCTTGTGCTCCTTACGCTCTGGCCTCTGCAGAATCAGGTGGCTAATCCTGCGTTTTTCCCCCTCATCGGCGCAACGCTTATAATGAGCGCCACCTACGCAATAAATTCGCTCTCTCCATGTTATAAAGATGGGCGCCCGCAGAAGATACCTCCGGGTAAGCCCGCCCGAAAAAAGGTAAGCAGAAGAAAATGAATCGTCTCATAACATCGGTATTAGTCAGCCTGGTAGGTCTTAATGCGCTTATTCAGGCCGGGGAGGCCAGGCCTAAGCTTGTGGTCAATATCGTTGTAGACCAACTTCGCACTGCGGACCTTGAATATCTTCAGACACTTTTCGGCAACAAAGGCTTCAACCGCCTCATCCGCGAAGGCGCCTATCTGCGCGACATAGACTTCCATGCCGAGTCGCCCGATATAGCCAACACCACAGCGCTCCTCGCCACCGGCGCACACCCCGGCGCCACGGGAGTGCCAGCCGCTTCCCTCTTTGACAATGAGGCAAAGAGAATGGTGAAGACTCTCTCCGATAAAAAATATAGCGGAGTCTCCACCTCCGAGAGCTTCTCTCCCGCCGGCATAAGACTATCTACGGTCAGCGATGAAATCGCCGTCAGCGGCAACGGCCTTTCGCTGATATATTCCATCGCGGCTGACCCTCAGCAGGCCGTAATCCTCGGAGGTCATGCAGCAAATGCCGCAGTGTGGATTGACCCGAACACCGGGAAGTGGGCCTCATCCTCATATTATAAGGAGATACCCGGCTGCGTCTCGCAGAGAAACCAGCGCTCCCCACTCTCATCCAGAATTGACACAATGGTGTGGAAGCCGGCTCTCTCTCCGGAGAGATACCGCCACATCCCGGCCGACAAGAAGCGTCAGCCGTTTCAATATACATTCTCATCGGGGCGTGACTCTTACTCACGTTTCGCCGCTACCCCTCTGGCCAACCGCGAGATAACCGATCTGGCCATCGACTGTCTTCAGAGCATGAGGATGGGCCGCAGATATTCGGCCGACTCCGGCAAATCCGACCTCCTCGGCGAGCCTGTGGATGTTCTGAACATTGGATATGCCCTTAATCCTCTCCCCGTCACCGGGCAGGCTGATGCCTCCATGGAGCAGCAGGATGCCTACATCCGTCTCGATGCTCAGCTCACCCGGCTCCTCGATGCGATAGACAGGTCTGTGGGACTCAGCAATTCCCTCGTGGTGCTCTCCTCCACCGGCTATTTCGACGAGCGCCCTATAGACGCGCAGAAATACCGCATACCCTCAGGAGAATTTTCCACGAGCCGAGCAGCCTCTTTGCTCAATTCCTATCTGAGCGCCCGATTTGGGAATGATTCTTACGTGGATACATTCATCCGCGGACAAGTATATCTTAATCGTTCCAACCTCGAACGCAAGGGCCTCGATGTGGCCGCCGTAGCAGAAGAAGCAAGAGACTTTCTGCTCAAGATGAGCGGTGTCAATAATGTCTACACTCAGCGAGACCTTGCCAATCCCTCCGGAGAGGAGGCTTCGCGTCTGCGTCTGAGCAACGATCCCAAGACTTCCGGCGACGTCATGGTGACTTTCGTGCCCGGCTGGAATGTTTCGGAAGACTATAATTATCCCCCCACGCAGCACACGGTAAGCGGAGCAGCGACTGTCGTGCCCGCCTTCTTCTTAGGCGCGGAAGTCGTGCCGGAGGTCATATCGGCCACCGTGGACGCAACAGCCATCGCCCCCACGGTGACGCAAATTCTGCGAATCAGGTCGCCCAATGGAGCTGTAGGTCGCCCGCTCCTTCTTAACACTCCGGCGCGTTGAGCGTCGCTGCATGCAGGAAGGAGACATTGCGGGTCTTAGAGTGTGTTTACTTTTAAACCGAATTAACAATCAATAAAATGGATCAATAACCTCTTGATTTCATCACAAAGGACATTTTGGGTTCTTTCCCAAAGATTTCATCGGTCACGATGCCCGCATCGCTCCCTTTTCAACTTTGAAAAATAACTCCAAAATCTCTCTTTGTGCTAAAATAATTTAAAAGTAAACAAACTCTTAATTCTTTCATAATTCATACATTTTTATTATCTTTGCGCGACATTCGCACTTTGCCTCTGCAAAGGAGCGTCAGAATGGCTTAACCGTTCATCATCGCAAAGAAACTTTAGAATACAGCATACATGGGATTTTCCTCAATAATGAAAAAACTCTTCGGCGACCAGAGCGAGCGCGCTGTGCGTCCCCTTTGGAACAGGCTGGAGAAAGAAATCAATCCGATATCCAGAGAGATAGAGAGTATCTCAAACGACGAACTGCGAGACCGCATCAACGTCATCCGCGATGATATCCGCGGAGAAGCAAAACAGTATAAAGACCAGATGGCTGCGCTCCGCGCCGAAATCGAGACCCTCGACTACGACAAGCGCGAGCCCCTCTGGAAGAAAATCGATGACCTGCGTGAAGAGTGCTTCAAGATGTACGCCCGCAAGCTCGACGCCGTGCTTCCCGAAGTGTTTGCCGTGGTCAAGGAGACCGCACGCCGTTTCGCTAATAATGATACCATAGAGGTCACGGCCACTGATGCCGACCGTGCTCTCGCCGTGGCCGGTAAGGACTTCGTCAAGATAGATGGAGATAAAGCCATCTATGCCAACGAATGGATGGCCGGCGGCAACCTCATGAGATGGGATATGGTGCACTATGATGTGCAGCTCATCGGAGGTATGGTGCTTCATGGCATTATGAATGGCGACACCGTCTCCAATAATATTGCCGAGATGGCCACCGGTGAGGGTAAAACCCTCGTGGCCACGCTCCCCGTCTTTCTCAATGCCCTCACCGGCGAGGGTGTGCATGTGGTCACCGTCAATGACTACCTCGCCAAGCGTGACTCGGAGTGGATGGGACCTCTGTATCAGTTCCACGGCCTGACAGTAGACTGCATAGACAAGACAGAGCCTAATAGTGCAGAGCGTCGTCGTGCTTATAATTCAGACATCACCTTCGGCACAAACAATGAATTCGGCTTCGACTATCTGCGTGACAACATGGCCACGCTCCCCGAAGACCTCGTGCAGCGCGATGAGCATTACTATGCTATCGTCGATGAGGTGGACTCCGTGCTTATAGACGACGCGCGTACGCCGCTCATCATCTCCGGTCCTGTGCCCAAGGGTGACGACCAGATGTTCAATGAGTTCAAGCCCAACGTAGAGAAGGTAGTAGCCGCTCAGCGCAAGCTCGCCCAGAATCTTCTTATAGAGGCCAAGGCCAAGATAGCCGCCGCTCAGAGCGGTGACCCCGCGGAAGTGGCGAAATATGATAAGAAGGATCCTGAAAATCCCGGAAAGAAACCTCTGACGGCAGCTCAGCTCCTTGAGGATGGAGGTCTGGCGCTCTTCCGTGTGTATAAAGCACTCCCGAAGTATAACCCGCTCATCAGATACCTCTCCGAAGAGGGTATAAAGCAGGTTCTGCTGAAGACTGAAGCCAAGTATATGCAGGATAACAACCGCGAGATGCCCGTAGCCGTCGAGCCTCTCTATTTCGTGATAGATGAGAAGAATCATTCCATAGAGCTTACCGATAAGGGTATCGAAGTGCTCACCGGTACTACTCAGGACCCTGAGTTTTTCGTCCTCCCCGACATCGCGGCTCAGCTCTCTCAGGTGGATACCGACGACAAGACGCCCGAACAGAAGCAGGAGGAGAAAGACACGCTGCTTCAGAACTATGCAGTGAAGGCCGAGCGCGTCCACACCGTCAATCAGCTTCTCAAGGCCTATACCCTTTTCGATAAGGATGTGGAGTATGTCATCGATGACAATAAGATTAAGATAGTAGATGAGCAGACCGGCCGTATCATGGAGGGACGCCGCTATTCCGACGGCCTGCATCAGGCCATCGAAGCCAAGGAGGGCGTAAAGGTTGAGGCTGCCACGCAGACATACGCTACGATTACTCTCCAGAACTATTTCCGTATGTATCGCAAGCTGGCCGGTATGACCGGTACGGCGATGACAGAGGCCGGCGAGTTCTATGATATTTATAAGCTTGAGGTTATAGAGATTCCTACCAACCGCCCCGTGCAGCGAAATGACCAGAATGACCGCGTATATCGCACCAAGAAGGAGAAATATGCAGCAGTCATCGAAGAGGTTCAGCAGATGGTGGATGCAGGCCGTCCCGTGCTTGTAGGTACCACCTCGGTGGAAATCTCCGAGCTCCTCTCCAAGATGCTTAAGCTCCGCAAGATACCTCATCAGGTGCTCAATGCCAAACTTCATCAGAAGGAGGCCGACATCGTGGCGCAGGCCGGTAAGGCAGGCACCGTGACCATCGCTACCAATATGGCGGGTCGAGGCACAGACATCAAGCTCCCGCAGGAGGTCAAGGATGCCGGCGGTCTTGCCATTATCGGTACGGAGCGTCATGAGAGCCGTCGCGTAGACCGTCAGCTCAGAGGTCGTGCCGGTCGTCAGGGTGACCCCGGATCTTCTGTCTTCTTCGTGTCGTTTGAAGACACCGTCATGCGTCTCTTTGCCAACGAGAATATCGTCAAGACACTTGATAAACTCGGATTCAAGGAGGGCGACATGATAGAGTCTAAGATGGTAACCCGTTCCATCGAAAATGCTCAGAAGAGAGTCGAGGAGAATAACTTCGGTATCCGTAAGCGCCTCGTGGAGTATGATGATGTGATGAATGCTCAGCGTAAGGGTGTCTATGGTCGCCGACAGAATGCCCTCAAGGGTGAACGCATAGGCACCGATATCGCCAACATGATATATGAGGTGGCCGAACACATAGCTCAGAACAGTGGTAACTTTGCCGAACTTGATGATGAGGTTCGCAAATCATTTGCCACCGAGGCTCCCTTCACCGAGGCTGAATATGCCAAGATGAGCACTCAGGACGTCACAGATGCTCTCGCAGAGACTGCGATGCAGACCCTTGCGCGCAAACGTGAGAAAATGGCTCAAGCCGCCGCTCCCTATATCAAGGAGTTTGTGGAGGAGCGTGGTGCAAAAGGACTTGTGGGCGTTCCCGTCACCGATGGCCGTCGCATATTCAACATACGCACAGACATCGAAGAGGCCTATAATAATGAGTGCCGCCCCATCACCAAAGCCTGGGAGAAGGCTGTGCTGCTCTCTTCCATCGATAAGTCATGGCAGGAACAGCTCCGCGAGATGGACGAACTGCGCCATTCAGTGCAGAATGCCTCATACGAGCAGAAAGACCCCCTCGTCATCTACAAGCTCGAAGCCTACGAGCTCTGGAAGAAGATGCTCTGGGAGATGAACTCCAAGTCGGTGGCTACTCTTATGCGCGGTAAGCTCGCAGTGCCCGACTATGAAGAGGCCAAAGCAGCCGCTGAGGCTCAGGCCAAGGCTCAGGAAGAGCAGGCCCGTCAGGCTCAGGCTGCCCGTCAGGCACAGGCCAATCAGCAGATAAGGCAGGAATACTCTCAGAGAAGCGTTCCCAATCCCTACGCCAACTATTCCACAACGCGCGACACCTATCCCGGCGAGAGCGCGCAGCGCCAGGCTGCCCAGAGCGTGAATCGCCCGGCTCCTCAGCGTCAGCCCGCAAAGGCCGGTCCGAAAATAGGGCGCAACGATCCATGTCCTTGCGGTAGCGGCAAGAAATATAAGAACTGCTGCGGCAAGAATCAGTAAGAAATACGAAAAAGTAAATACCTAATGAGGGGATGTCAAAATGCTAAATTTTGACATCCCCTCATTAGATTCGTAAGAATAACAAGTCGCTGAGCCGGCGACTGAAGGGCGCGCAGGACGCTCCGACACGCCTTGTAAGCTCAGGGTCGCATCCCGGGATGGGCAGAGAGGAAAGCCTCCAGCTTCTCTGCGGTCTTTGTGCGGAAGTCGGTGTCGTCTATCCCCTCTATCAGTGGCCGATGGGTAAGTCTTTTTCTCAGGGACTCTCCGGCAGAGATAATGGCGCGGTCTTTTTCTGTCAGAAGGCAAGCCTGAAAATGCCGCCATACGTAGTCTACGGCAGTCGACGATGGATGAACCATGTCGGAGGCATAAAAACGATAGTCTCTAAGGTCGTCTATCATTATCTCGTATGCCGGGAAATAGAATGTGCGTCCCTTTGCTTCCGCCCATGATGCAAGCTGCTCTACGGCCAGACGTAGAGTGGCTTTTGAGAGGGAGTTGACCGGGAGCGTGTCTGCCACGTGTCTCACCGGGCTGATGGTGAAAATCACCTTGATGTCAGGATTCTTTTCCCATAAGAGCGATAGGATATTTTTCCATTCTTGCACTATTTCCTCTACTGAGCACATCCCTCTTTCAAATGTAGACTGCGGATATTTATGGCAGTTGGCCACCGGCACTCCCTCAAGAGTATATATCATGGCAGTGCCGAAAGTGACAGCCAGAAAGGAAGCCGAAGAGAGATAAAGGGTCAGCAAGTCAAGCGCCTCGAGGCATCTGCGGCGACAACGCTCTTCCGAAGGATCAGAAAAGAGCGTGGAGAAATCCCACGAGTGCCATAGGGGAGGGCGATGGGCAAATCTTATGGCCGACTGACTCTCAGTGGCGAGTGCAATCCTGATGGCGCGGGCTATGGAGAGGGGATTGAAGAGGGTGCCGCAAGGATTAGGGAGTACGTCCCAGAGAGCATTTCTCATGCGCGCTCCTATCTCATCCGAGAAGCAACTGCCCAAAAGCACCCCCCGCTTCTCCGGCGAGATACGGAAAGGGGCCGCGGGGATTGATATTTCAGTGCGAAACTTCATGATTTCAGTCTCAATGTCAGAAGCCGTCATAGTCCGTGGAGATCACCTGAAACTCCGTGCGACGGTTGATTTGGTCAGCTATCTCCTGCTGATCTTCGGGGAGCGAAAGGATATACTCTTCAGTGAGCACAGTGCCCTCGGGGAATTGCGGAAACTCCTTGTTTATTCGTTTGGTGACGGTCTTGGGTCTGGTCTTTCCGTAGCCCTTGGGATTGAGGCGGGCGCGAGAGATGCCGGAGGCGACAAGATAGTCTATGACCGACTTGGCGCGTCGCTCCGAGAGACCCTGATTATAAGTGTCAGAGCCCTTCCTGTCGGTATGGGAAGCCATTTCGATAGTAATGTTGGGATTATCGCGCAGCATCTGCACCATTTCATCAAGAGCCTCTTTTGACTCCGGGCGCAGGGTGGCTTTGTCGAAATCGTAGAAAATATTTTCCACCACCTGAGGCTTATGGATAGCCGCGAGAATAAAGTCGATGCCATATTCTGCATCCTCCTCTGCCGAATCAGATTCAAACTCCTGCTTGACGTTCAGATATCCGGGAGCTCCGGCGAGCATTACATATCTGACTCCACGGTTTAGATTGAACTTGAAAGTGCCGTCATCTCTGGCCACCTCCTTCTGATTCGAGCCGTCATCGCCCACAATGCGGATGATGGCATTAGGCACCGGCTCATCATCCTTGTCGAGCACCCAGCCGGATATAGTTACCTTCAGTTCGGGGAGCTCGAAAGAATAGATGTGGTCATATCCGCGTCCGTCGCCTCTGTTCGAACTGAAAAAGCCGGTCTCTCCGGGGCCGAATGTTATGCCGAAATCATCTCCGGCGCTATTCATCGGCTCACCCATATTCTCAACTGACCATCTGTCGCCCGTAGAGTTGAGCCAGGCCTTGAAGATGTCAAGGCCACCATAGCCCTGATGGCCGTCAGACGCGAAATAGAGGAGCGAGTCAGTGCGCACGTAAGGAAACATTTCATCGCCGGGAGTATTGATGTCTGACCCAAGATTTTCCAGCGAACCGGCTCTCTCATCCAGCCGTATGCGCCAGATGTCTTTCCCACCGTATCCTCCCGGCATGTCGGAAGCGAAATAGAGCCATTTGCCGTCGGGAGAAACCGCCGGGTGGCCGACGGCAGATATGGTGTCGGCCGTTATCTCAAACTTTTGCGGAGCGCTCCATGAGGCATCGCTGCGGCGAGAGGTGTAGATTTCCACAGACGTGTCAGCCACGGGCGAGCGTCTGGCCTTGGTGAGATACATGGTCTGGCCGTCAGGCGAAAAGCTGACTATTCCCTCATCATCGGCAGAATTCAGTTCACCCTCCACAGCCTCCGGTCTTTCCCATTCGCCGCGTTCATTCTTTTTGGCACGCCAGATGTCGCTTTTCTTCATGCCGGTGATTTCCGACCGGGCGTCGCCGGTGACCTTCTCATTAGAGGTGGTAAAATACAGCTGGTCGAAACTCTTGTCCAGATACATCGGAGCGAAGTCGGCGCGGCGGGAGTTAAAGAGCTTGTCTTGCTTGACATTATATCTGGTGCGGGTCTTTTTCTGCCGGGCCTCCAGAGCCATGCGCGAGCCCAGCAGGCCCTTTCTCGCCTGCACATTGTCGGGCTGGAATTCCAGAAACTTATTGTAGGCCTCGATAGCCTGAGCATACTTCCCCTCAGCCTGCAGCGAACGGCCGAGCCAGAGCCAGGCCGTAGAGTCAGGATAGTTGAATCTTATGGCTTTCTGATAGGCCGCCGAGGCGCGCGAAGCCATGTTAAGCCGACGGTAGCAAGTTCCTGTCTTGAAGGCTATCTCGCCACGCAGAGGACGGTCTTCCTGGCGTTTCAGCCGCGAGTCAATCTTCTTATAGGTCTTGGCAGCTTCGAAAAATTCTCCTCTGGCCAACTGCTCGTCGGCCACGGAGAGTTTTGCCTGCTTGCATCCGAAGAAGCAGAAAGCGGCTATAAGGGCGAGAGCGATGGGAACGACTCTATATATTCGTGACATTGTCGGGAAAGTTAAATCAGTAAGTAAGTGAGGAAAATTAATGTGCGTATAAAACAGGGAGTTAGCCCGAAAGGACAAGTTTTATAATACAAGAGTTTTCATCTCACACTAATCATTTAAAAGTAAACATACTCTAAGTCTCATTATTTAACGATAAAAGTCGCCACCTTATTATAAAAAGTCTTAAATGAGGAATGTACATTTGGATTTTTCTCTGAGATTTATTAATTTTGTGTTATGAAACTTTCCAAAATACTTCTTGCAGGAGGGGCCGTAGTGCTATCAGCTCTTTCCATGACTGCAGCTCCCGAAGAGCGTGTGCTCGGCATCTATGATAAAGCTGTCTTTTATGACGGATATAACGCCAATGTCTTTGACAAGGATGCTGCCGACGGCATCCTGCGCCACACCAATTACCTCTATGCCAAGCGTCTGACCGATGCCGACCTCCAATGGTTTGGCAATGACCTCACCATGAAAGTCACCATCGGAGCTCTCTGCGACAATTATGACCGTCTGGGCAATGTCACTCTGGCGCTCGTTCCCAAGGGTGAAGAGTCATACGACATCAACGAAGTGCAGCGAATAGAGGTAGCACGCTTTGTCACCCCCTTTATGAACAAGAACCGTCAGCCCAATTCAGTCCCTTACGAATATAAGCTGCCGGGACTCTCCCTGATAATGCGAGACGCAGCGCTCCGCGCTAAATATGATTTCTGGCTGGAGTTTGAGGTTTTCGGCATTCCCTACGCAGCCAATCAGCAGATAGTGGGCTGCGCTACCCGCAACGATGTCTTCAGCGGCACGCTGGAGTTTGTCTCTGCCGACGAGCCGGCTGCGCTCACTGATGATAATGTCCTCGTCCCGATAGTGATGAAGAAAACAGAGATTCATGGGCCTAAAAACTTCAATAGCTATACAGAAGGAGCCTGCGACGAACTGGGGAAGGCTGCCAAGACCTACCGCTTCACTCTTGATGAGGATGTCAATGACGCCCGCATAATTCTCATTACCTCCAATCATGGAGCCGCCGAGAATGGTGAGGAGTATGTGCGTCGCCATCATTTCGTGTATGTGGATGGCGAGCCTGTCTTCGACTATACACCCGGAGGCGTGGACTGCGAGCCCTACAGAAAATATAACACCCAGCCCAATGGCATCTACGGATACACCCCGGATTATGATTTCTGGTATAACTATTCCAACTGGTGTCCCGGACAGGCTTTCCCTATCCGTGAAATTCATCTCGGTGCCATGAAGGCCGGTGAACACTCCGTGCTCCTCAGCGTTCCCGATGCAGAATTCTACGGCAATCAGGGCGACTTCTACGTCTCGGCTTATCTGCAGGGAGCGCGCAAGGGCCTTGTGCCCTCGGAAGTGCCTGAGCTCGTGATGAAAGCTGATTTTGAATTCCGTCAGGAGGGAAATGTGCTCTTTTTCCACGGCGCCGAGTCCGCGGCCGAGGTGGCCATATATTCTATAGGAGGGGAACTGCTCTACGGACGTCACAATCCCGGCGACAGCATCTCGCTGGAAACTTTCGCCCCGGGCCTTTATCTCGTAAGCGTCCGCACTGCCGATGGCCGAGCAGCCCTGCATAAAATGGTAGTGAAGTGAAGACGATACTTGACTTCCTGAAGCGCCTTGCCCGTCATAACGACAGGGAATGGTTTCAGCAGCATAAAAGTGAATATGAGGAGGTGAAGACCAAGGTGAGCAATCTTGCCTCCCAGTTTATCGAAGCCGTCGCGCAGGTTGATCCGGAAGCGGCGCGTCTTCGTCCCTCCGATTGCACATATCGCATCTACCGTGATGTAAGGTTCTCTTCCGACAAGTCACCCTACAAGACGCATATAGGCATCTTCATTAATCCTCCCTACGGCAAGAAAGGTATGACGGCCGGATATTATTTTCATATAGAGCCGGGCAACTGCTTTATAGCCGCCGGCGCCGCCTGTCTTCCCTCGAAAGTGGTGACCGCCATCCGCCGTTCCATCTATGATGAAATAGATGAATATAGGGCCATAGTGGAGTCTCCGGACTTTCGCCGACTGTTCCCCTTGCTCGGTATGAATCCGCTGAAGACAGCTCCTGCCGGAATAGCGCGCGACTGGGAATGGGTGGAATATGTGCGCCCGCGCGACTTCATAGCCTGGGGAGATATGCCAGAAGAGCTTCTCAGTTCGTTTGACACCGACGCCACCTCACTCTCACAAGAGACGGCCTCCCTTCTGGAACCTTATATAGAGCAGATGCATAAGTATAACCGGTTTGTGAATTTCACTATAGAAGACTTCATCAACTAAAAGGCCCCGAAAGAAAAAAAGCAATGCGGAGAAAATCTCTACATTGCTTTTTTCAAACCCCAAATTATGAAAAGTGATTCGGCCGGGAATCGAACCCGGAACCCACAGCTTAGAAGGCTGTTGCTCTATCCAATTGAGCTACCGAACCGAAAAGTGGTGCAAAGTTAATAAAAAAAATCAGAATAGCCAAATCTTACGGGCGATTTTTGAGTTGCGAAGATAAAGTTTTTTTCTTAATACCTAATATCTCGAAAAATATCCATAATAATTTTGCATAGACGCGAAAAATACTTAATTTTGCAGACTGTTACATCTCTTAACGCCGGGATTCTCTTCCGGAAAAGCGTGAGAGAGGTATGCCTTAAAATCGAAAATTACTAACAATAAATAACTTAAATCTAATTCAGAACTGCTATGTGGTTATCAACTTCATCTGTAGGACGTAAGTTTATAATGGCCCTCACGGGTGCATTTCTCGTCCTATTCGTTACCTTCCACTGTTTGATGAATTCCATAGCCATCTGCTGGCCCGCCGCCTATAACTCCATCTGCGAGTTCCTGGGCGCCAACTGGTATGCCCTTCTGGCGTCAGCAGTCCTGGCTGTTTTCATCCTCATTCACATCATCTATGCCTTCGTTCTCACCGTGCAGAACAGAAAGGCCCGCGGCTCTGAGAGATATGCCATCTCCCACCGTCCCAAAAGCGTGGAATGGTCTTCTCAGAACATGCTCGTCCTCGGTATCGTGATTCTCGCGTTCCTCGTGGTTCACCTTATCCAGTTCTGGGCTAAAATGCAGCTTGCGGAAATCGCCGGCTGTGTAGACAGCATCCCCCCTGCCGCCGGCACGCTCTTCCTTCAGGAAGCTTTCTCTCAGGTGTGGACTCCCATCGTCTATATCATTGGCTTTGTGGCTCTCTGGTTCCACATGAATCATGGATTCTGGTCTATGTTCCAGTCAGTGGGTTGGGACAATACCACCTGGATCCCCCGTCTCAAATGCATTTCTGCATGGTGGGTGAGCATCGTAGTGCTTCTCTTCGTGGCTCAGGCTATCGTCTTCTCTGTTCGTGCAAATCAGGGCTATTATCTCACTGACGAGGCCCTCCGCGAGCAGTATAAGGATATGATAGTCCCCATGATCGAGAAAGACTTCGGTCCTGATGCAGACCAGATGGGCAATGCCATCAAAACTATGCCTTACGTGCAGGTATCTCAGGGTATGCGCCAGATGAGCAATCAGCTCAACTCTCAGATGGAGCAGATGAAGAATCCTCAGATTCAGCAGATGATCAAGGCTCAGCCCGACGGCGAAAAGCAGGTAGAGGAAATGGCTAACAGAGCAGCCGCTCTTCAGAAAGCTGTGAAGTTCCTCGACTATCTTGAACAGAACGATCCCGCACCCGCACAGCCCGGAATGATGAATCCCAATCTTTAATTTCCAAGCGATATGGCAATTAACACAACTAAAGAAAACATAAAAGTAATGAACGCGGCGGATTCTAAAATCCCCGAGGGTCCTGTCGCTGAGAAATGGACCAACTATAAGGCTCACCAGAAACTGGTCAATCCCGCCAACAAGCGTCGTCTTGACGTAATCGTTGTCGGAACCGGTCTGGCCGGTGCATCCGCAGCTTCCACTCTTGCAGAGCTCGGATTTAACGTCCTTAACTTCTGCATCCAGGATTCCCCCCGTCGCGCTCACTCCATCGCAGCGCAGGGTGGTATCAACGCTGCCAAAAACTATCAGAACGACGGTGACTCTGTATATCGTCTTTTCTACGACACTGTAAAGGGTGGCGACTATCGTGCCCGTGAGGCTAACGTGTATCGTCTGGCCGAGGTGTCTAATAATATCATCGACCAGTGTGTGGCGCAGGGAGTGCCCTTCGCCCGCGAATATGGCGGTCTTCTGGCCAACCGTTCTTTCGGTGGCGCACAGGTGTCCCGTACATTCTACGCCAAAGGTCAGACCGGCCAGCAGCTTCTCCTCGGCGCCTACTCCTCACTCAATCGCCAGATTGAACTCGGCAAGGTGAAGAGCTACAACCGCTATGAGATGCACGACGTAGTGCTCATCAATGACAAGGATGGAGTGCCCCGCGCCCGCGGTATCATCGCTAAAAACCTCGTGACCGGCAAGTTCGAGCGTTTCGCCGCTCACGCTGTCGTTGTCGCTACCGGCGGTTATGGCAACACCTACTTCCTTTCCACCAACGCAATGGGCTGCAACGTCTCTGCCGCTATGGCTTGCTATCGCAAGGGTGCGCTCTTCGCAAACCCCGCATTCGTGCAGATTCACCCCACTTGTATCCCCGTGCATGGCGACAAGCAGTCTAAACTGACCCTCATGTCAGAGTCTCTGCGTAATGACGGCCGCATCTGGGTGCCCAAGAATATCGAGGATGCCAAGAAGCTCCAGTCAGGCCAGATAAAGGGTAGCGATATCCCCGAAGACGAGCGCGACTACTATCTCGAACGCCGCTATCCGGCCTTCGGTAACCTCGTGCCCCGCGACGTGGCTTCACGCGCCGCTAAAGAGCGTTGCGACGCAGGCTTCGGTGTCAACAATACCGGCCTCGCTGTCTTCCTCGACTTCTCTGAGGCTATCAACCGTCTCGGCATCGACGTAGTGCGTCAGCGCTATGGCAACCTCTTCGATATGTATGAGGAAATCACCGACGTGAATCCCGGAGAGCTCGCTTGCACCAAAGACGGCGTGAACTACTACAATCCGATGATGATCTTCCCCTCCATCCACTACACTATGGGTGGCCTCTGGGTAGACTATGAGCTTCAGACTTCCGTGAAGGGTCTTTTCGCTATCGGAGAGTGCAACTTCTCCGACCACGGCGCAAACCGTCTGGGTGCTTCCGCGCTTATGCAGGGTCTTGCAGACGGCTACTTCGTGCTTCCCTATACTATCCAGAACTATCTCTCAGACCAGATCACCGTTCCCCGCTTCCGCACAGATACTCCCGAATTTGACAAGGCTGAGGCTGCCTGTCAGGAGAAGATGGACAAGCTCATGAACATCAAGGGCAAACGTTCAGTAGACTCTATCCACAAGGAGCTTGGCCGCATCATGTGGGAATATGTGGGTATGGCGCGCAACGCCGAAGGTCTTGAAAAGGCTCTCAACGAGCTCAAGCGCATCCGTCAGGAGTTTGACCACGAGCTCTTCATCCCCGGCACCGCTGAGGGCATGAACGTAGAGCTCGACAAGGCATTCCGTCTGAACGACTTCATCACCATGGGCGAGCTTATCGCTTACGACGCGCTCAGCCGTAACGAGTCTTGCGGCGGTCACTTCCGCACTGAGTATCAGACTGAAGAGGGCGAGGCAAAACGCGATGACGAAAACTGCTTCTACGTATCCTGCTGGGATTATCAGGGAAGCGATGCCAAAGCCCCCGAACTCATCAAAGAGCCTCTGCACTATGAGGCAATCAAGGTACAGACACGTAACTACAAGTCATAAACTGGAAAATTTATTATGGAAGAAAATGTAATGAAAGTCAATCTCAAGATCTGGCGTCAGGCAGGTCCGAGAGCAAAAGGCGGGTTTGTGACTTACCCCAACGTGGAGACAACCCCCGACACTTCTTTCCTTGAGACCCTCGACATTCTCAACGAGCGTCTCGTGGAGAACGGCGAGGAGCCCGTGGTCTTCGACCATGACTGCCGCGAGGGCATCTGCGGTATGTGCTCACTCTATATCAATGGCCATCCTCACGGCCCCGCTACCGGAGCTACTACCTGTCAGCTCTATATGCGTCGTTTCCAGAACGGCGAGACCATCACTGTAGAGCCTTGGCGTTCTGCTGCCTTCCCCATCATCAAAGACCTTATGGTAGACCGTAATGCCTTTGACAAAATCCAGCAGGCGGGCGGCTACGTTTCGTTCAACTGCGGCGGCGCTCAGGATGCTAACGACCTCCCCATCTCTAAGGTGAATGCCGACGAGTCAATGGACTCCGCAAGCTGCATTGGCTGCGGCGCATGCGTAGCAGCCTGCAAGAACGGTTCTGCCATGCTCTTCGTATCGGCTAAGATCAGCCAGCTCGCACTTCTTCCTCAGGGTGAAGTGGAGAAAGACCGTCGCGTGCGCGCTATGGTGAAGAGAATGGATGAACTCGGATTCGGTAACTGTACCAATACCGGTGCTTGCGCCGCCGAGTGCCCCAAGAGCATCAAGCTCTACAATATCGGTCGCATGAATCGTCAGTTTATCGCTGCCAAGTGCAAAGAATAATATGACCGAGACAGAGCGCGCAGTTTTTCAGGTGAATTATCTTAGTCTGCGTGCTGAAATATAAAAGATGAAGTGCGGAAAGAGGATATAACATTCCCTTTCTGCACTTTTCTTTTATGCTTTCCATTCGTAAAAATAGTTTGGTAGCGCATTTCCCGATATTCAGTAAGTGTCCAATATGTGGAGGGTATTTTTGAGGTGATTCCCGCGCGGAGCGAAGGAGAATATAAAATATTAGACTGAGCGACAAGTCGGAAGCGGCCCAAAAGAAGCCACAGATTGTTTAAAAGATTTTCCTGCACACTTACTATCGGTTAAATCTGAACACTTACTTGCTAATGAAACATTTTATATCCATTCTGAGTCTTGTCCTTATTTTTGCGTCGCTCTGCTCCTGCACACCGGAGAAGGTGGAAGTGCGCGGAGAAAACCCGGTGGAGGGTCAGCTCTCCGATGTTCTCGAACTATCAGAGAATAGATATACGATAGATCTTGAGAAGGATGGTGAGCATTATAATGCCGTGACCACTCTGAAATTAGAAGTAAAGGGAGCAAGAGATCTCGCGGAAGTCTCTCTTTCTGCGGCGCTGATAGATGCCGATGATGAGCCTGTGTGTATGTTAGAGCTTACAGGAAACTCAATGAAAGAGGAGCTCATGAGTCAGCTGCGCAGCGGTGCAGGCTCGGTAGAGCTTAAATTCTCATCAAAAACTGCCGATGAGACACTCAGCAAGGATGATCTAAAGAGGTTTGCGGAAAAGGCCAAGAAAATCTGCATACTAAGATCCGAGGGCTTACTTGCAAAAACTCCTGAACAGATAAAGGCTGAGCGGGATAGCATAGCCAGAGCATCCGTTCCTGCTATAGATATTACAGACCTTATGGGGCCGAAAAGAAAAGAAGAGGGATATTCCGGCAGTTTGCGTGATATGAAGTCACTTTCGGACATCGTTTCGGCGCTCGAATCCAAAGGTTTTACCGTAGCCTCAAGAAAATCGCGCCAGGTGCCAAGCGATTTCGTTGAAAGCATGGTGACTATAAATGAGGTGACCCTCAATAGGATGGTAGGGGAGATGAAAGAGACCGTCAAGGTAGAGGATGGATATGCAGTCTCGGCTTTTATCAATTTCTGTGACAACGTTGCGGCCTCGGAGTTTATGTCGAAAATGACGGCTGATGGCTACAAAAAAGATGGAACGTCATCTGACTGCTATTATGCCGGCTCCTATGTGGAACGTTCAGGCAAGAATGTCACCCTCCGCCAAATTTGGGAGCCATAAAATCGCATTAAATGACACGAGCAATATATTTTTCCGCCACGGGGTCGACAGAAGAGATAGTCAGGGATATATCCGGACGTTTTTCACTGACATACACGCTGCTTAATCTCACAGCGCCTCTGCCTGAGGGACTGTGCATAGAGAATCCGGATGATTTAGTCGTGATAGGGGTGCCGGTCTATGCCGGGCGCGTCCCCGCTCCCGCCGTGGCATCGCTACGCAAAATATCGGGTCGTCGGCAAAACTGTGTGCTGATATGCGTCTATGGCAACAGGGCGTTTGACGATGCTCTGCTGGAACTTCATGACATAGCAGTCACGCAAGGTTTCAGACCTGTAGGGGCGGCTGCTATTGTGGCCCGGCATTCCATCTTTTCTAAGGTGGCGGCCACGCGTCCGGACAGAGACGATTTTCGGGTGATGGATGATCTTGTCACCCTCGTGAGAGATAGGCTCGCAGGCCACGGCAAACTAAATGCGGAATCGCTTCCCGGTCGATTCCCATATAAAGCTGCCGGAGCGGTGCCATTGCATCCTCGAGGCAGCAGGCGCAAGTGTAGCAAATGTGGCGTGTGTGTCGATGAATGTCCCGTAGGCGCGATAGATAAGGCAACTCCGTGGGTCACTGATGATAAGAAGTGCATCACGTGTGCCCGTTGCATTTCATTATGCAGGAAAGAAGCGCGCTCATTTGGCGGATTGCTCTATAAAATAGCCGGTTGGCAATTTGAGAAAAAGAACCGCGAGAGGCGTCCTTCTATGGTATTCTGAAAATCGGGTCTTAGTATTTTTGAGGAGAATGAACACAATTATTAAAATGTGTGTTGAAAGAATAAAACCTTATAAAAACTTAATAGACTATGATTAAAATGATGCTTATTGCAGGTGCGGGCGGATTTGTAGGTACCTGCGGACGTTTTCTTATCGGCAAATGGAGTGACGGAATGTTTCATGGCACCTTCCCCCTCGGCACCTTCCTCGTTAATATTATAGGCTGTTTTATCATTGGTATTTTCTTCGGCATTCTTGAGAAATCTCATGTGATGACAACCGGCGAGAATGTACTTCTGATTACCGGTTTCTGCGGTGGCTTCACCACATTCTCATCATTTGCTGATGATATCTGGAAATTAGGCAACAACGGTGACTGGATGACCTGTCTGTTCTATTTCCTCGCAACAGTAATACTCGGCGTGCTTCTCGTATGGGGTGGCCGCGCCATCATCCGATAAGGATATATATATTAAAAAGAATTAGGGATTCCCGGACAAAGGTTCGGGAATCTTTTTTTAGAATCAGTTAAACACTGCTTTCAATTCACATTACGGAGTGAAGAGTAATGTCGAAAATCAGGGTTGAGAAGGCAGGGATGCCCGGTTGGCTGAACTTGCCGTAGGCCTCTTCAGCGGGAATATAGACTTCACATCTCTCTCCCGGATGCATATTTTGCAAAGCAAGAGCAAAGCCCGGAATAAGCTCGCGGACGCGGAAAGCAGCCGGCACCTCACCCTCGTTCTTGTCAAAGATATGACCGTCAATGGTTCGGCCTGAATAGCCGACCGTCACCACACTGTCAGCCGTAGGGGAGGGGCGGTCAGCAGAGCCCTCCTTCAGGGTTTTGCATAGCACTCCGCCGCCGAGCGGCCGCACTCCCGGCTCAAGGCTTTTCTCTGCGAGCCACGCGGCATTCTGCCGACGATACTCCTGTTTCTTGTTGGTCTTCATACAATTTCGCTTGCTTCGTTGCTGCAAATTTAATGAAAAAATCCGTTGTGAGAAATTTTTTCTAATATAGGGGAGATATTTTTCTGAGAAAATCATTATTTTTGCAAAAGATAAAAGAAATAAATTCACACATCAATCGCAACATAACTAATGAAGATAATAGAAGAACTGCTGGAGCATAATCGAGACTTTGTGGAGAGCAAAGGCTACGAAAGGTTTGCCACTGATAAATATCCCGACAAGAAAATTGCCATAGTCTCCTGCATGGATACGCGGCTCGTAGAGCTGATACCTGCCGCTCTCGGGCTTCGCAACGGCGACGTGAAGATAATAAAGAATGCCGGAGCGACCATCACCAACCCCTTCGACTCCACAATGCGTTCGCTGCTGATAGCCGTCTATGAGCTGGGCGTCAATGAGATAATGGTGATAGGACACACCGGATGCGGAGTGCAGGGAATGGATGCCACCGAGATGCTTCATCTTATGAAAGAGAGGGGCGTCAGCCAGGAGCATATATCGCTTATGGAACATTGCGGCATAAACCTGCGCGAATGGCTTCATGGCTTTGAGGATACGGATGAGGCCATACGCGAGACCGTCGACCTCATCAGCCATCACCCCCTCATGCCTCCCGAAGGAGTAAATGTGCAGGGATTCGTTATGGAGACAGCCACCGGCGCGCTGAGAAGAATTAAAGAGAAGACAGAATGAGCGCCCTCTACACCATAATCCTGCTTGTGGTCTCAAATATCTTCATGACTCTTGCCTGGTATGGCCACCTGAAAATGCAAGAACTTAAATGGATATCGAACACAACACCCCTTCTGGTCGTTATTCTTATATCCTGGGGCATTGCTCTTCTCGAGTACTGCTGTCAGGTGCCGGCCAATAGAATGGGCTTTACGGGAAATGGCGGTCCCTTCACACTCATGCAGTTGAAGGTGATACAGGAGGCTGTCACGCTGGTGATTTTCACGATATTCACCGTGGTCTTCTTCCGAGGCGAGCAGCTACACTGGAATCATTTCGCCGCTTTCGTGTGTCTTATTCTGGCTGTCTATTTCGTGTTTATGAAAAATTAAAAAAAATTATGGCAAAGACAGTAAAAATCGCTGGAAATGAAATTCACACTTGCGGCGACCTCCCTGAAAAAGGGACTCAGGCGCCCGCATTCTCACTCACTAATAAGGACCTCTCCGAAGTGACCCTTGACGACCTAAAGGGAAAGCGCGTGGTGCTCAATATCTTCCCCAGCGTGGACACTGATGTCTGCGCAGCCTCAGTGCGCCGATTCAATAAGGAGGCCTCTGAGATGGACAATACTGTAGTAGTCTGCGTGAGCAAGGACCTCCCCTTCGCAATGGCACGTTTCTGCGCTGCTAACGACATCGAAAATGTCTACACTCTCTCCGGCTTCAGAAGCGATTTCGGCAAGAAATATGGTGTGGAATTAGTGGACGGCCCCCTCGCCGGCCTCTACGCCCGCAGCCTTGTCGTTCTCGATGAGAATGGCAAAGTGCTCGGTGGCACCTTCTCTGAAGAAATCACAGAAGAGCCTGATTATGAATTTGCGAAGTCACTTCTGAAATAAGTAAGTTCTAAAAATTGACCTAATCATAGGCCGACGCTTCGGACAGACACTCCGAGGCGTCGGTTTTTTCATTTTTGCACGTGACGGGAAAAATGACTAATTTTGCAGCATGAAACGATTCCACACACCCGGCGCCACCCTCTTCGGCGCCCTTTTAATCTCCACATCTTTATTTCCCGCATCGGTGTTCGCTTCAGAGACTACGGCTACTCCTGAGCAGACTGCCCCATCCCCGGCAGAGAAAGCTCAGTTCAGCCCTGTGGGTACTCTGCTACTCGATGGCGGCCTGTTTATCTCGCCCGACAAACAGGAATTTCCCGATGGCGTAGCAGTGCCCGACGTTCGCCTTGGCGTGGCCATGAAGTATGGCAAATGGCAGGCGAAAGTAGAGGCCGGATTTGCCTACGGCAAAGTGGCGCTCAAAGATATGTGGATGCAATATGACTTCTCCACCACAGACTTCCTGCGCGTTGGCCTCCAAATGCAGCAGTTCGGCTATCAGAACGCTACAGCCGCCTGCCAGAAGGTCACGATGATAGAGCCGATAAGCAACACTATTTTCAATGAACCTCATCTTATAGGAATACAGTGGTTTCATTCGGCCGACAAGTATTTCACCACCCTCTCGGCTCACGTGGAGCCAAACGCCTCCTCCAAGGTGCTGGGGAGAGGAGCAGAGGGAATGTCACAGGAGGGTTATGGCTTCCGCACGAGGCTTGTGGCTCGTCCGTATCATTCCTCCGGACGCATGCTGCAGGCCGGCATCAGCGGAGCCTTCCTTACGCCTCAATACCATAATGGAGAGGAGGGTGACACTCACGATGCTTTTTCCTTCCGTGCTAACTTCCCCTCGAAAGTAGTGCAGGTGCAAGCGCTAAGCGCCGATGTCAGCCGCGCTATGAATCTATGGAAACTGACTCCTGAGCTTATGGCTTGTTATGGGCCGATGGCTTTAGAGAGTCAATATTTCTTTATGCAGATAAATCGTCGTGGCGGACTGCCGGCATTCCGGGCTCACGGCGCTTACGCCACGCTACGCGGACTCATACTCGGCGGCGATTACCAATACAGCATGGGGCTGGCCGGAATAGCCAATCCGCAGAAAGGCTCGCTGGAAGGGGTAGTGTCTTATAACTATACCGGTCTCTCCGACTCGCGTGCCGGCATCTACGGAGGGCGACTTAATGATATATCCGTCGGGGTCAATTATTACTTCAACCGCTATATCACCGGCAAACTTCGTTACAGTGCCACTCACGTCTGGGACCGTCCGGGTCTGAAGGCTCACGATTTCAGCGCAGTGCAGATGAGATTGCAGCTGATATTCTGATATTCAGATATCAGGATACTCTGATAATTAAGATTGCAGGCGAGTTTTTTTGCCCTGATTTGTGCACTAATTAAAAAAATGTAGTAACTTTGCAGCGGTCATTCTCAAAAGACACTGCAAAGTTATTTTTGTGTCAGAATCCAACT
Source organism: Bacteroidales bacterium (assembly GCA_014800685.1). GTDB lineage: Bacteria > Bacteroidota > Bacteroidia > Bacteroidales > Muribaculaceae > Lepagella. The sequence continues at coordinate 45,122 of JAAVFQ010000009.1, read as the reverse complement.
TGCAGATGTCTTAAAGCGGAGACCATACATACAGAATTTATTTAGGGGTGCATCGCTGTCAGGCCGGAGCCTGCCGCGAGGCTGAGATAACACCCTTTGAACTTGATCCGGTTAGTACCGGCGTAAAGAAAAATAACAAAATGAAGCAACTTTTCCAGAAGGGTGCGTCGCTTGCCGTAATGGCAGGGGCTGCCCTGACGGCGGCCGGCGCCTCAGCCCCCGCCCAGACGGAGAGCCAGACATCGGCCTCCGCAGATTCATTAGCTGTAACCCTTCAAGGCGTGGAAGTCACCGCCAATAGAGCCGGAGTGAAGACGCCGATAGCCTACAGCAATCTTAACCGCAAGGACATAGCGCGCGTCAATGACGGACGCGACATCCCCAGCATTCTTGAGATGAGCCCCTCGATAGTGACCACCGGCGATGCCGGCGGAGGGATAGGATATTCCGGCATCAGAGTAAGGGGCACAGACTCCTCCCGAATAAATATAACTGCCAACGGAGTGCCCATCAACGACAGCGAGAGTCACAACGTCTATTGGGTGAATATGCCCGACCTTGCTTCCTCCCTTCAGGACATCCAGATACAGCGCGGAGCAGGCACCTCCACAAACGGCGCCGGCGCTTTCGGAGCGTCCATAAATATGCTTACCGACCTCCCGTCAGACGACCCCTCGGCGCTCGTTTCCCTCTCATACGGCTCATTTAATACCAACCGACAGACTCTGAAAGTATCGTCCGGTCTTTTCGGCGGTCACTGGAGTGCAGATGCTCGTATCAGCCATATCGGGTCGGACGGCTACATAGACCGTGCATTCTCTCAGCTCTGGAGCTATATGGGGCAGCTCGCATTCTCAGCGCAAAACACCTCGCTGCGCCTTCTGGCATTCGGCGGCAAGGAACGCACATATATGGCCTGGGATTATGCCACAAAAGAGGAGATGGCTCTCTATGGCCGGCGATATAATCCCTGTGGCCTGTATACAGACAGCGACGGAAATCCGGCATTTTACAAAGACCAGTGCGATAATTTCGTGCAGCATCATTTCCAGCTGATACTCAATCAGGCCCTCGGAGACTATTTCACTCTCAACGCCACACTCCATTACACCAAGGGGGATGGAAATTATGACCAGTACAAGACGCGACGCACGCTCATCGAATATGGTCTTGACCCCTTCGTGGATGCCGATGGCAACGTGGTGTCGAAATCAGACCTCATCCGTCTGAAATATAACGACAATGACTTCGGGGGCGGGATGGTGAACGCCAAATACAGCCGCGGACCCCTCTCGCTGACGGCCGGAGCAGCCGCCAACTGGTTTCGCGGAGCGCATTACGGTCAGATAAAATGGGTGAGAAATTATGTGGGTCCCCTCAATCCGTTGCAGGAATATTATCGCAATACCGGAAGGAAAGCCGATATCAATACCTATCTCCGCGCCGACTATGACATCCTCCCCTGGTTGACCGCCTACGGCGACCTGCAGTATCGCCACATACACTATACGATACGTGGCGTCAGCGACAATTTCGACTGGAATACCGGCTCAATGGCCATCCTCGGCGTGCATCGCGACTGGAATTTCTTCAACCCGAAGCTGGGTCTGGCTTTCAATCAGGGGCCTCACCGTGCCTACGCATCTTTCAGTGTAGCGCATAAGGAGCCCACAAGAGATAACTTCACCGACAGCGATCCGGCTCATTATCCGGAAGCCGAGCGCCTGTTTGACTATGAAGCCGGCTATCGCTACAACACTCAGCTATTCTCTCTGGGAGCCAATCTCTACTACATGGACTATAAGGACCAGCTCGTGGCCACCGGAGCCCTCTCCGACACGGGAAATGTCTTGAGCGTCAACGTGCCGGATTCCTACCGCATGGGCATAGAGCTGCAGGGTGCCCTCCGCCCGGTCAAATGGTTTGACTGGCAGCTTAATGCTACCCTCTCACGCAATAGGATCAAGAACTTCACGGAGTATATCTACGAGGACGAGTGGGCCAATCCTATTTCAATAGACTGCGGCGACACCCCCATATCTTTTTCTCCCGACTTCATACTGCATAATGCCTTCAACTTCCGCACGCACGGCTTTGAAGCCTCGCTGATGAGCCGCTACGTCTCGGCGCAGTATATGAATAATGCCCGTTCGGCAGAGGCCCGGCTTGATGCCTATTTCGTGAGTGATCTCGGGATAGCCTATACTTTTAAGGGCCTTCCCGGCATCAAGGATTTGCGTCTTGGGCTGACGGTCTATAATATCTTCAATGAGAAATATTGCAATAACGGCTATGCCGGAGCAGGATATTATATGGAGGATGGCAAGCCGGTTATCTACCGTTATGCAGGCTTTGCAGCCCAAGCCACAACCAACGTGCTCGCCACCGTAACCCTTACACTCTGATGCCATTTGACGCCATACCCTGGGATAAAGTGCTTGAGGCGGCCGGCTTCCTCATAGGTCTTCTTTACCTCTGGTGGGAGTATAACGCCGATGCCCGGCTCTGGATAGCCTCACTCGTGATGCCCTTTATTTCCATGTGGATATATTTCCATAAAGGGCTCTATGCCGACTTCGCCATCAATATCTATTATCTCGCAATAGCCATATATGGCTATGCAGCCTGGACGCGCGGACATGGAGGCAAAAAGAGTGAAAAGAGAGCCCGCGTGGTTCACGCCCCGCTGCCGGTGGCTTTGGGATGTGCAGTGGCAGCCGGACTGCTCTGGTGTCTTCTCTGGCTCATGCTCCGCTATCTTACGGACAGCACGGTGCCTGTGGCCGATGCCTTCACCACGGCACTGAGCATCGTGGGAATGTGGATGCTTGCCCGCAAATACATAGAGCAGTGGCTGGTGTGGATAGCAGTAGACGCAGTGTGCGTATGGCTTTATGCCTACAAGGGGATACCCCTCTATGCTATCCTCTATGCGATATACACCATAATCGCCGCACTCGGCTACCGGCGATGGAGAAAAATGCTGACCGCCGGGAAAGCGGAAACTGAGGGCTGAAAATGATAAAATCCGGCTTTGAAACTATTGGAATAATCAGAAAATAGTAGTAACTTTGCAATCGGTATCCTTAGAGAATGTTTACTTTTAAATCAAAGTAAACATTCTCTGCCACGGAAGGTCAAGGGATGCCGAATTTTTTTGTTGCTTTGACTTTACTGCCGAAATCGCCAATTTCATAACTCCAGAGAGCAAAGCAGTTCTTAGAGAGCCACGTTCAGGTATCTGACACCATACGGAGGGCACTTCGTCGTAACCGTATCAAGCGTGGGTATGAGCTGTTTTTATTCTGAAGTGGGTGTTTGGCGATACCTTGGTAGTAGTAAGCAGCTCAGCCCCACGCTGTTGTGTTAAAACTGCGAATATGAGTAAGTTGTTCAGATCAAAGGTAAAAGCGTTATTCCTAAGGAAGTGAGAAAAATTAATGTACAAGAGTTTTCATCTCACATATATCGTTTAATTTTTCGAACTTACTTACATTCTTAACGATATAGACAGCAGGGACTTTCATCCACAAACGACGTTTTAGCAAAAATCAGATGCCTAAAGATATCGAAATACGAGACATATACCTCAGGCTCCTTCTCAGGAAAGTGGAAGACCGACTCGGCTATACCGTGAAAACCTCGCGCGACTATTTGGCCCTCTCGGAAGCTATAAAATCGTCAGGCTCGGGGAGCTTATCACCCACGACTCTGAAGAGGGTGTGGGGCTATGTGAGAGACACCCCCGGCAAGCATTTATCCACTCTTGACACGCTTTCCCGTTTTGCCGGCTATCCGGAAGGGTTTCATGCTTTCTGCCGTGCGTGCGATACGGAAGCGGGCATAGACAGCGGCTTTGCCGAAAAGCGGATGCTTGACGTCTTCTCGTTGCGGATAGGGGAGGGCGTGAGAATATATTGGGCGCCGCAACGGATGCTTGTGCTCCGCGCTTATGGCAACTGTCTCTTTGAAGTGGAAGAGTCGAAAAACAGCAAGCTTAAAGTAGGCACTCGTGTGAGATGCGCGCGAATCATTGAGGGGGACAGTCTGGTGCTCGACGTGCTTGACAGCTCAGGGGCCCCCTCGCTGCTTTATGAAGCCGGTAAGGTCAATGGCATAGCCTGGTGCAAGCTGAGCGAAAAAGAGCCGGGAAGATAATCCCAATAATAACTTGCGAAGCTCAAACCATATAAAAAAACACTCTGAGGCATTTCGTCTCAAAGTGTATTTATATGGGAGTCAGAAGCGCGATTTCTCAGAGTTGCCCGCCCCTGTGCCACGGTAACGGTCGCGAGTCGTATTGAAGCGGAATTGTAGAGTAAGCATTACAGAGCGTCCCGGCGAGTAATTTTTCTGTTGTATCTGAACGGCATCGCTGCATAGATAGAAGTTATGTCCGGCGGAGTCGAAAAGATCCTTTGCCTCAAGAGTGATGCTAAAGGTATCGTGGAAAAATCCTTTGTATATCTTGGCGTTGAGATACCACGGAGTATTTGTCAGGCGCGTGTTATTGTCCCAACCTCGCGTATTGAGCTGAGCATCAATGTTAAGCCAGATGTCGAGAGGAAGATGAATGGCATTCTGCCACTGAAACATGAAGATAGGAGTGTTCATATTCATCTGCTCGCCATTGACGGTGAGGGAAAGCCATTGCTTCATTATTCCGGCGTTCACCTTTGGTTGCCACACTCCCACTTGGAAATTGCCACCGATGAAGGCTTGCAGATAATTCCGATGGGAGAGATTTGCGGTGCGTATGATAGTAGCTTCGCCGTCCGGACCATAAGGCTCCGTGATATGATACACGCCGTCTTTGAAGTATGTGTATGAGAGTTGAGCAAAGAAGCGTCGCCACTGCGCCATATATTCCACAGTCTGAAGCTTAGTGGGTTTCAGATATGGATTGCCGGTCTCGTAAGTCAGACGGTTTATATAACTGATAGCACCGTCAAGCTGACCATATCCGGGTCGAATGGTCTTGCCGGTATAGTTGAGCCCCATTCTTACGTTGCCTACCTGCGTAGCGATATTCAGAGAGGGGAAAACGTTATGGTAGCTTTTACTCTGTCCGTCTTGAAGCAGCCCCATATCATAATAGTTGAACTTTACATGCTCATAACGCAGACCTGCCCCAATCATAAAGCGTCCGAACTGCTGCCCTAATTCAGCAAACACAGCGATATTATTCTCATCCACACGGTTATCGGCATCGGGAGTTTCAGGAATGTTGGCTGAGAAAATATTCGAGGTTCGGGTATTGGTATATTCCTCACCGACTTCAATCTGACCTTTCCATAAGGGATAAGTCATCACCAGTTTTTCGGCAAACATACGGTTGCGGTTGGTTGAAGAAGTGTTAACCTCGCGGTCATCTCCCAACTCGCTTAGTTCGTTGTTCAACGTCAGTTCACGACTCTTATACCATACATAATCTGCATTAAAATCTATGTTGAGCTTGCCTATGATGCCATTATAATAGAGATTGGCATAATGACGGGGTACGGCTGTAAAACGGTTGTGAACATCTGAATTATAAGTGTCGAGAAGCGTGCCGTCCTTCCATATTTCACTTGGGATAGTCCCGTCGGTGTGGTGCCGGTTCCAACTATTTTGATAGTAAGCGCCTATACTGTGGCGGTCGTTGATGATATATGAAAACCCCAGTTTGCCGGTCATGTCATTATACGATTCTTTGCCGATGGTGCTGACATATTGACGATATGATTCTTTTGATGTAGTAGTGTTCATATCATTAAGTCGGTCAAAACGGTTGTTGCCTCTCCACCAGCCGAAGTTGGCAAAGAACTCAAGACCGCCGGTACGATATTTGACATCAAGGGAATTGCCCGTGCGGAAGTAATGTTGAAATCCATTATCGGTACGCAGAGTGCCGCTGAAGCCATCACCCTTGGGCGCTTTGGTGCGAATCCTTATAACCGACTTCACATCTGCAGCGTATGCGGCACCGGGGTTGGTGATGACTTCTACATTTTTGATATCGCCTGAGTTAAGTTGGGAGAGCTCCCGGAGATCATTGACTTTTCTGCCATTGATGTAGATTGCCGGGGAGCCTTTGCCGAATACTTCAAGCGAGCCGCCATTGTCAACAACCATCGGCACTTGCGCAAGAACATCATTGGCGGTGCCGGCAATAGCCAGGGAACTCCCCTCGATGGTAGTGACCAAAGCGTTACCTTTCATGGTAGTAGCCGGGCGAGAAGCTTTAATCACTACTTCTCCAAGTTGCACAGCAGAGGGGTGAAGGGTGATGACGCCTATATTGCCGGATTCAGGAACGTTTGTGGTAATGGTCTCATAGCCTACGAATGACACTTTAGCCGTCATGTTGCAGACGGCATCAGTCGGTATGGAGAAGAGTCCGTCTGAATCTGATATCCCCCCGGCAACGAAGGTTGAGTCGCAGTAGAGAACTACATTTACAAAGTCAAGCGGCGCATTGTTTTCGTCAAGTATGCGGCCTTTTATATCACGGCTAAAAGCCGGGAGAACTGCTAAGATTATAGCCAGGAAAAGAATTGTTTTTTTCATCATGTTCGTCTTGAATTTCCTGAAGCAAAATTATATCAACGCCCATCTTAATGCCAAATATAAAAGTCTTAATAAAAGAAATGCAACCTGCTGAAAATCAGAGGCTGCATTTTCTAAAAGTCTTAATTTGGGATTGCCGGGTCTTAATCGGTCTTAATCGGGAGTCTTCTTCCGGAGAAAAGCCACGATATCCTGCTTTTCCGGGACTCCGATTTTCTTGCGGATAGAAGATTTTCTCACATAGATAGTGGATGTGGTCTGACGGGTGATCACGCCGATTTCCTTCGTAGAGAAACCGGCCACCATCAGTACGATTATCTGCTTCTCTTTAGGCGTGAGAAGGTCGCTATATACAGCTTGAAGTTTGTCGTAGAATCCGGCGTAAAGAGTGTTGATGAGCTCATAGACGTTATCCCAGTTGACGAGTTCGCCATCCGTATCGCTCTCAATAGACGAGATTTTGCGAAGCATCTCCCGGTTCTGTTCCGTGGGAGTCTCGGCTACCATCTTTATAATGCCAAGCTGCTGAAGCATGGCGCGACGCAAAGCTTCAGGGGTATTGACTTTTGCTTGCATCTGAGCAGGGGCCGATTTCAGTTCGTCAACCATTTTCTGCAACGCTTCAGCGCGTTCCTCATTTTCCCGTTCACGCAATCTGCGTCTACGGATGACCCAAACGGCGCCTACCGCTATCAGGAAAGCAATAAATGCAATGACCAGAATAACGACAGTCTTGTGCTGACTCTCAGCCTTTAGAGCCAAAGCCCGAGCCTGCTGTTGCAATGCACCGCGCTCAGACTCCCACTGCGAGGCTTTCATTCGATTGTAGCGTTCGCTCTGTCGGTTATTCAATGCATTAATGTGCATTAGCTTGATTCTGCCGGTCTGCTTGAAGTCTATGATAGCATGGATAAGATTGCTGTAACTGCGGAAATAGGCCTCATCTTCTCCCCTCAGTCTGGAGGCAAGGCTGTCAGCAATCGCAAGGTGTTGCGAAGCCCGTCCTGTGTCACCGGAATTCAAAGCATTAATAGCATACTGGAAATGAAGGAGTGATGCCGCTCCATTGTCAGGTCCCGCTTTTCGGAAAATTTCATCAATAAGAGCGTCGCTCTCTGTGTTCTTCCCTTGTTCGGTCAACAACTGTGCGCGTTCTATATCAAACAGAAAATGCTTCTCTCCCCATTTATTTTTACGGGCGTAGTCAACAAGTTCGTTTAAGATATAGAGAGCCGAATCCAGTTCTCCGGCATATTCGTATCCCGTCAGAAGCATATATTTTGCTTCAATCTCTCTCAGGGAGTCTATTTCAAGAGATTCAAGCCTCTTGGCGAGGGGCACAAGCTCACGGCCTTGATACTCGGCAGCCCCGAGCAATACACGAGTCCTCAATGTCTGAACCATAATTGAATCAGGAACATTTGGCAAACCTGCAAGAGAATCAAGCATAGCGATTGCTCTCGGAGTATCGCCCACCCAAAATTTATACCATGCGTAAGCGGTGCCGGAACGTACATCTCTGACCACATCTTTTCCGCTATAATATTTGTGAGCGAAAGATACGAGCGAGTCGCCAATCATCGAACGATTCTGTCGTATGTGGCCGAAAGCAAGCAGATAATGATACTTGGCACGCAGCGAGTCGTCTTTAAGACTTGAGGGGTCAATGCGCTCCAAAACAGTCATTGCACTGTCCGTATTAATCGGCATGACCCTCTCGGCATCATTCATCGCTTTATCATATCGGGAAATGGAATCTTCACATGACACCATACACAATGCTATCAAAGCTAACACCACATATAAAGCCTGTCTCATGAGTGAGTATTGAAATTTCATCTGTAATTTTCGAATAAAGAAGGTAGTAAGGTGGTAGCACTGCTCATAGAGCAAAGGTAGCTATAATTATTGAAACTCGCAAGGAAGAGTCAATCCATACAACAAAGTGCTTGAACTTATCTGTAGGCATACCAATGAATTAAGAGGGATGGATAAAAGAAAAGAGGACTCTCACGATGAGAATCCTCAATTCAGTACCCGGAGCCGGGGTCGAACCGGCACGGATTGCTCCATCGGTGTTTGAGACCGACGCGTCTACCGATTCCGCCATCCGGGCTTGCATCCATATTCCTTTCCCTTTGGCTGTAAGGGTAAAATGCGGTTTGCGGTTGCAAAGTTACGTCTTTTTTTGTTTCGGTGCAAATTTTTGGCCCCTGTTTTTTGTGTGCGGCGTGATTTTTTTAGCTTCTGAAGTTAGGTTATGTCATGTTTTTTTTGTATCTTTGCATCGAATTCCGGAAAGGGATATATGGTCTCTTTCGTTGTCCACATAGATAGCAGTAAGCTTTCATTAAGCTTTCTCCCTGAGAGATAGTTTTTTACGCTGCATTCGGAATTCGGGGTGGTCTTCCGCAAAAAGACTGCTCCGAGGTTTTTTGCATATTTCCGGCAAATCGCCCTTCCGGAAATTATTGACTAAAACGCAAGTGGGTTTGAGCAATATCGACAGGGTGGCGCCGGCTAAAACTGAAAAATTATGATTGATATAGATAAACTGAGAGATTTCATTAATGGAAATCTTGCTGATAGCGGCAATTATCTCGTTGACGTCAAAGTTAGCGGCGATAATAACATAGTTGTAGAAATAGATAATGACGAGGCCGTGGATATAGATGACTGCGTGCGTCTGACCAGGGCTATTGAAGAGGCATTTGACCGCGATGTGGAAGACTACGAGCTGGAAGTAGGCTCCTGCGGTCTGACGGCCCCTTTCAAAGTGGAGCGTCAGTATCATAAGAATATCGGCAATCCGATAGAGGTGCTCACCGCCGATGGCCGAAAGTTGCATGGGGTGCTCAGCTCTGCCGATGCAGACGGATTCACCATGAAGATTGAAGAAAAGGTGAAAGCCGAGGGGGAGAAACGTCCGCACATTGAAGAAGTAGAGCATAGATTCTCTTACGGCGATGTGAAGCGAGTGGTCTATGACATGCAATTCTGAAAACCCTGCCGAGTGTGGTGGCTTCTAACTAAATGATGTTGGCCTAAGTAAGTATTGAAATAGTAAGTATTGAAAGAAATATGAATACTTACTTAAAAGGAACCATACTCTCACTGATAGAAAATAATAAAAACAGCATACTGGTCTGACCTCCACCGGAGCCGACCCGTAACCTAAATGTATTAAGAATATGGCAAAAAAAGCAGCTACCGAAAATATGGTGGACCGCTTTGCGGAGTTTAAGGAACTCAAAAACATCGATAAGACCACGATGATCAGCGTTCTTGAGGAGTCTTTCCGCAAGGTGCTGGCCAATATGTTTGGCTCAGATGAGAATTTCGATGTAATCATGAATCCTGATAAGGGCGACTGCGAGATTTATCAGAATCTTGAAGTGGTGCCCGATGGCGAAGTGGAGAACAAAGTCACGCAGATAGGCCTCACCGAAGCAAGAGAGATCGACCCTGAGTGCGAGATTGGTGAGGACGTGGCCAAGCAGATTTTCTTCGAGAAATTCGGACGTCGCGCCATACTTACCCTCCGCCAGACGCTCCAGACGAAAATCCTTGACCTCCAGAAAGATGCGCTCTACTCCAAGTTTAAAGAGATGGAGGGGGAAATAGTGGTGGGCGAAGTTCATCAGATTTGGAAGCGCGAGCTCCTGCTGATAGATGATGAGCAGAATGAGCTCATCATGCCCAAAGAGGAGCAGATCCCGAGCGACTATTTCCATAAGGGCGACATGGTGCGTGCCATTGTGAAGCGCGTGGACAATCCTACGGGTAATCCCAAAGTAATCGTCTCCCGCACCGACGAGCGCTTCCTTCGCCGTCTTTTCGAGCAGGAAGTGCCTGAGATTCATGATGGTCTCATCACCATTAAGGCCGTGGCGCGCATTCCCGGCGACCGTGCCAAGGTGGCTGTGGAGAGCTATGACGACCGCATTGACCCCGTAGGCGCTTGCGTCGGAGTTAAGGGTAGTCGTATTCATGGCATCGTGCGCGAACTGCGCAATGAGAATATTGATGTCATCAACTATACGCAGAATCCGCAGCTCTTCATTCAGCGTGCACTCTCTCCGGCGAAGGTCTCTTCTATCCGTCTCAACGAGGAGGAGCGCAAAGCAGAAGTATTCCTGCATCCCGATGAGGTGTCTCTTGCCATCGGTAAGGGTGGCTCCAATATCCGCCTTGCCTCTATGCTCACCGGATATACCATTGACGTCTATCGTGACCTTGAGGAGGGTGAAGAGGATATCTATCTTGATGAATTCCGTGATGAAATCGATGACTGGGTGATTGAAACCCTCAAGGACCTCGGTCTCGGCACTGCGAAGGCTGTGCTCAATGCTCCTAAGGAGATGCTTGATCAGGCTGACTTCGAGGAGGATACGGTCAAGCATCTGATGGAGGTGCTCAAAGCCGAGTTCGAGGAGTGAGCCCCGGCGATCCCGAAGTCTTGAAGCCGCTATTCTTATAGAGCGGAGGTCATTAACCAGTAAAGAAGACATTTATGCCAGTAAAGATAAGTAAAATAGCACGCGAACTCAATGTAGGCGTGAACACCGCAGCCGAGTTTCTCCAGAAACATGGTGTGGAGGTCGACGGGAACCCGAATGCCCGTATAGACGAGGCTGCCGTCGAGTTACTTTATAAGGAATACAGCACGGACAAGGTGGATAAAGATAAGTCTCAGCTCCGCTCTTCGCGCCGCGCAGCCAAGCCTGCGCGTCAGGAGTCGGCAGAGGTGAAGACCGCTTCGACACGTCCGGCAGGCCCAAAGGTGCTCGGCACTATTGATCTCAGCAGTGTGGGCAAGGGAAATGTGGAGGTTAAGCCCCAGACTTCCCCCGCTGCTGCACAGCCTGCTCCCACTGAGAAAAAGGCTGAACCCAAGCCTGCTCCCGAATCCGAGAAACCTGCTGCGTCGCCCCGCAAGCCTGAGGCTGCCCCTAAGGCCGAAGTGACTGCGCCCGCTCCGGCAAAAGTGCAGAAGGAAGTGAAGGTGGAAAAGGAGCTTAAGGAAGAGAAAAAGCCGGAGAAGGCTGAGAAGAAAGAGGAGCCTAAGGAGGCAGTCACTCCGAAAGTGGAAAATCCGGCTCCTGCCAAGAAGGTTGACCCCGCCGCCAAGGCTCCGGAAAAGAAAGCTCCGGAAGCGGTTAAGACTGAAGAGAAGCCTGCGGCTCAGCCTCAGGATGAGGCCTCTTCCTCTGAAGAGAAGGCGAATCCCAACGAGCCCTTCCGTCTGCATCCTGCTGCCGAAACGCCCAAGCTCAAAGTGCTCGGTACGATTGACCTCTCAGCGCTTGAACCCAATAAGGGTCGGCGCAGAGGGGATAAGAAAGACAGAAAGAATAGCGGTCGGCCCGGACAGCCCGGACAGGGAGGGTCAGCAGCCGCCACAGGCCAGCCCGGCGCGCGCAATAAACGTAAGCGCATCAGTCAGGCCAAGGTAGATATAGACAAGGCTGCCCAGCAAGCATCCCAGCAGAGCAGCAAGGGCCGTGATAATGGCGGCCGTGGAGGTCAGGATAACCGTCAGCGCCGTGATGACCGCAATGCCGCCGGCCGCGGACAGAACCGCGGAGGTGGCAAGGGTAGAGCCCAGCGCCCTGAAATCAACAGCGAAGACGTGCAGAAGCAGGTGAAAGAGACCCTCGCACGCCTCACCAACAAGCAGACGAAAAAGAGCGTCAAATGGCGTAAAGAGAAGCGCGAGGAGATGCGCAATCGTGAGCGCAAAATGGCCGAAATGGAGGCAGCTGAGAGCAAGGTGCTGAAGATAACCGAGTTCGTGACCGCCAATGACCTCGCTCAGATGATGGATATCCCCATCAACAACGTCATAGCCACTTGTATGAGTCTCGGTGTCATGGTGTCGATCAATCAGCGTCTCGATGCCGAAACCATCAATATCGTGGCCGAAGAGTTTGGCTTCACCACCGAATATGTGAGTGCTGAAGTGTCAGAAGCCATCACTACTGAAGAGGATGCCGAAGAAGATCTCCTTCCCCGTCCCCCTATAGTGACCGTCATGGGTCATGTGGACCACGGTAAGACATCGCTGCTCGACTATATCCGCAATGCCAACGTGATAGCCGGTGAGGCCGGAGGTATCACTCAGCATATCGGTGCATATAACGTTAAGCTCAGCGATGGCCGTCACATCACCTTCCTCGACACTCCGGGTCATGAGGCCTTTACGGCAATGCGTGCCCGCGGTGCGAAGGTGACTGACCTTGCCATCATTATAGTGGCTGCCGATGACGATGTGATGCCGCAGACGCGTGAGGCAATCAACCACGCCAGCGCTGCCGGAGTGCCCATAGTCTTTGCCATTAACAAGATAGACAAGCCTACAGCCAATCCCGACAAGATAAAAGAGGAACTTGCCTCCATGAACTATCTTGTAGAGGAGTGGGGAGGTAAGTATCAGTCGCAGGACATCTCGGCCAAAAAGGGTATCGGCGTGCCCGAACTCATGGAGAAGGTGCTTCTCGAAGCCGAAATGCTCGACCTCAAAGCTAATCCCAACCGTGCAGCCATCGGTTCGGTCATAGAATCCAGCCTTGACAAAGGACGCGGCTATGTGGCCACAGTCCTCGTGCAGAACGGTACGCTCAAAGTGGGCGACGTGGTGCTTGCAGGAACGCATTATGGCAAGATAAAGGCAATGTTTAATGAGCGTAACCAGCGAGTGAAAGAGGCCGGCCCGGCCACTCCGGTGCTTGTGCTCGGACTCAATGGCGCGCCGACAGCCGGCGATACGTTCAATGTCATGGCCACCGAGCAGGAGGCCCGCGAGATAGCCGGCAAGCGCGAACAGCTACAGAGAGAGTTGGGTCTGCGCACCAAGAAGCGTCTCGGACTGGAAGAACTCGGTCGCCGTCGAGCTCTCAACGACTTCCACGAGCTCAATCTCGTGGTGAAGGGAGACGTGGACGGCTCCGTAGAGGCTCTTTCGGACTCTCTTATCAAGCTCTCCACCCCCGAAGTGCAGGTCAATGTGCTGCATAAGGGCGTAGGAGCCATCTCTGAGAGCGACGTGACGCTGGCGGCTGCTTCCGATGCTATCATCATAGGCTTCCAAGTGCGTCCTTCCGGAGCCGCCCGCAAGGAGGCTGAGAAGGAGGGCGTAGAGATTCGTCTCTACTCAGTCATCTATAAGGCTATCGAGGAGGTCAAGGATGCTATGGAAGGAATGCTGGCCCCCGAAATCAAGGAGGAAATCACCGGTACAGCCGAAGTGCTTCAGACTTATCACATATCGAAGGTGGGCACCATCGCCGGAGCCATCGTGCGTGAGGGTAAAATCAAGAGAAGCAGCAAAGTTCGCCTCATACGCGACGGCATCGTGACCTATACCGGCGAGCTCGGCAGCCTCAAGCGCTTCAAGGATGATGTGAAAGAGGTGGTAGGCGGATATGACTGCGGCCTCAGCATTCAGGGATATAATGATGTCCGCGAGGGTGACCTCATCGAAGCCTACGAAGAGGTAGAGGTGAAGAAGACACTCTCATAAAAACGACCCTCTGATAAAAGGGAAAGCGGTGCGTCTCTCGTCTTGCGGACGACGCACCGCCATCCCCTCAATTTTCTCACCTACTTAGCTGAATTATGAAGATATCGGTTGTTATCAATACTTACAACGCTGCCGAATTTCTCCGCGAAGTGCTCGACAGAGTCAAAGGATTTGACGAGATCGTAGTCTGCGATATGGAGTCGACTGACAATACGCTGGAAATAGCGGCCGAATATGGGTGCAAGATAGTGCACTTCCCTAAAGGAAACCGAACCATCTGCGAGCCGGCGCGAAATTTCGCCATCCAGTCAGCCTCCAATCCCTGGGTGCTCGTAGTAGACGCCGATGAACTTGTGCCGCAGGCTCTGAAGGAATATCTCTATGAGTTTGCAAAAAATCCCGGAGAGTATGCCGGAGTGCTCATACCGCGCAAGAACTATATGCTCCATCGCTTCATGAGCTCATCCTATCCCGACTATCAGCTACGCTTCTTCCTCAAAGACGGGTCAGACTGGCCTCATACCATTCACTCGGTGCCGAAAGTGGCCGGCCCTGTGACCAAGATTCCGGGTCGGCGAAAAGATTTGGCACTCATACATCTTTCCTCCACATTCTTCCGTTCGCTGAGACGCTTGAATGACTATTCAGAAAATGAAGTGGAGCGTCGTAAGGGTGAGAAGGTCAACCTTCTGAAACTTATAGTAGAGCCGTCATTCCGTTTTTTCAAGACCTATTTTCTGAAAGGGGGCTTCCGCTATGGCATCGTAGGACTGATCCAGGCTCATAAGAATGCCATCTACAAGTATATAGTGCTGGCGAAGCTTTATGAGAATGATAAGTCTAAAAAATTCTGGAAAGATAACGACCTGAACCTCACCCGCCATCTTGACGAGCCAGAAAAGAAGGATTAAATATGCCACATCCCGGAGAGGAATATGAGATAAGGCCTCTGCAGTTGCGTCTGTTAGAGCTTCTTAAAGAGGTGCACGCTGCTTTCGAAAGGGCCGGCCTGCGCTATTATATGGTGGACGGCACCCTTCTGGGCGCTGTGCGTGAAGGGGGCTTCATAGCCTGGGACGATGACATAGACATTGCGATGCCCAGACCGGACTATGAGCGTCTGATATCGGAGCATAAGGATATCCTTCCGAATTATCTTGAGTTTGTCTGCTACGAGACGGATGATAGCTATCCTCTTCACTTCGGCAAAATCCAGGATGCACGCACCACTCTCATAGAGCGTCCGCATCTCTATTACCTCGGAGGCATCTATATAGATGTTTTCCCGATAGACGGGGCGCCCGAGGGGAAGATAGCTCAACGCCTGTATGACTGGCGCTATAAGTATCTTAAGAAGATGCTCTATTTTCTTTGCCGCGATCCTTACCGCCACGGGCATGGACCTTCGTCATGGCTTCCGCTGCTGAGCCGTCGTATTTACACCTTATCATCCCTTCAGGGTAAGATAAAGCGCTGGATGATGAAATATCCCTTCGAGACATCGAGGCTTGCGGCCGTCAATCATAACGACGGACTTGGGAGCATGGTGTCGAAAAGCGAAGTGCTCGGAGAGCCTGAGTCCCAATCTTTCGAGGGCTTTCCGGCCAATGGCATGAAAGACAATGCCGCTTATCTCACATCGCTGTTCGGAGAGTGGCAGACGCCTCCTCCCCCCGGCAAACGACATCAGCACAGATTCTGGTATCTAGATATGGAGCATCCTTATCGAGAATTTAAAGGATTTGAAAGCGAGGAGTAAGACCGGACTGAATAAAAGCTCCATAACAGGCTAATTAAAAGCACATTAATTATCATACTAACTTAATAGGATGTCTGTATACATCATAAACATAGGAAGCAACGTAGGCGACCGTCGTCTCAATCTGAGCCGGGCAATGAGCGCGATAAACAGAGAATTCGGTTCTTTCGAGATGTCTCATGCTCTCGTCTCCGATCCCTGGGGCTTTGAATCACAAGGAAAATTTCTCAACGTCTGCATCCTTTTCAACAGTGATGAGCAGCCTGAAGAGGTACTTGAGCGCTTACAGGCCATTGAGAAGAAAATTTCACCTGAACCTCACCGCACCCCAACCGGAGAATATAAAGATCGCGTCATAGACATAGATATAGTGGCTATAGATGATAAGGTGATAGAGACAGAGACGCTGAAAGTGCCCCATCCTCACCTTGCTCAGAGACGCTTTTTTCTTGAGCCTCTTGAGGAGGTAGCTCCCGGCTGGCGTCATCCGCTGACCGGCAAGACGGCGTCAGAGATGCTTGCCGAATTACCCTCAGAAGATGAGTAAGCATGTAGCAATATTCAACGGAAAGGCTCTGGTGGAGAGTAGGGATGGGAAGTGCTTTCTGCCCGCTGAGTGTCTGCCGATGGAGAGCCGTGGTGAGGAGTTTGTCTTCAGAATAGGGGAGACGGACTATCATGCCTGCAGCGTTGCGTCGGAGGAGGCCCCGGAGGGCTATCACTTCTCCGACATCAGAAGTCTCTGGAGTCTTCTGAGCGAGGATGAGTTCAAAGCTGTGGGCAAGGGAGAAGAACTTTGCCACTGGGACGCCGAGAATCGTTTCTGCGGACATTGCGGAGCCCCGATGCGCAGAAATACTGAGATAAGCAAAATCTGTGACTGCTGTCATCGGGAGGTCTTCCCGAGTGTGGCTCCAGCAGTCATTGTGCTCATACAGAGAGGAGATGAGGCTTTGCTGGTTCATGCCCGCAGTTTTTCGCGCCCCTTCTTCGGCCTCGTAGCAGGATTTGTGGAGACCGGAGAGAGCCTTGAAGAGAGCGTGGCCAGGGAAATATACGAAGAGACGAGCCTGCAAGTCACCGACATCCGTTATTTCGGTAGTCAGCCTTGGCCTTATCCTTCCCAGCTGATGATAGGCTTTACGGCGCAATATGCGGCAGGAGAGTTGAAGTTTACCGATGGCGAACTGAGTGAGGGGGGCTTTTTCACCCGTGATAATCTGCCTCTTCTTCCCGGAAAGGCCTCGATAGCCCGACGCCTGATAGATGCCTGGATCGAGGGAGTGATATGATGAACTAATATATATCGTTTAATTTTTCGAACTTACTCAGACTTATTTACTGATTATGAAATGTAAAATATGCGGTACAGAAAATCCTGATGGATTGAATTATTGTGGGCGTTGCGGCTCACCGCTCTCTCCGGTGTCAGAGATGCCTATGGTGCCCGAAGGGGGAGTGCCCCCGGCGCTTCAGCCTGTGAGAAAGGCCGGACGTAATATGAATCTCATCATTATCTGCGCTACGGTGATTGTCTCGCTCATTATAGTAGCAGCCGTTATCTACTTCGTAGCAGCCGACAAGCAGACGAAGTCAAGCCGAGCTTACGAAGATGATGAAGACGAAATTGAACTCGTAAGCCACTCCGCGTCTAAGTCGTCTAATGAGCCAATGAGCAGCATAGATGTAGTGGCAAATACAGACCTTTCCGATAGCTATGTTAGCACTAAGTGGCTTCAGGGATTGACGAAACAGGAGCTCCGTGTGGCCCGAAACAGCATTTATGCCCGTCATGGCCGCTATTTCCAGAGTAAGGAGTTGCAGGAAATCTTCGGACGATGCTCGTGGTATAGTCCCTATCGCAGTGAAATCCCCACAAGCGAACTTAACAAATACGAGCAGGCCAACATAAAAACAATCCAGGCTTGGGAATAAGACGTCACCTCCTCCTTCTGCTTTCCTTTTTGCTGACTGTACTGTCGGGATGCTCTCACGGAGAGGGGGATTCACAAAAGAGAGTATCCGCTGAAGACTCTGCGCAAGGCACTATTGCCTCTGAAAGGTCAGAGAGCGCGCCAGCCGACACATTGCCGCCGGACGTCTCCGC
Organism: Bacteroidales bacterium; assembly: GCA_014800685.1. Classification (GTDB taxonomy): domain Bacteria; phylum Bacteroidota; class Bacteroidia; order Bacteroidales; family Muribaculaceae; genus Lepagella. Next base: position 27,185 of record JAAVFQ010000009.1, on the reverse strand, counting down.
GCTTCTGGAGTCTTATCCCCGGAGCATACGGGGATATGAAGACGGCTACCTGATAATGTTTTCCGGCGAGAAGATACTCTATGATGACGGACGCGAAAAGAGTTTCACAGAGATGCTCGATGAGAGTGACCCCCAAGACCAGTTTTTTGTCGTCTACGACTCCGACCGACTTCCACCGGAATATCTTTCAGATGCCGGCCGTTCGCGCTGCGAGAGGCTATTCAAGAGTATGTATGGCAATTCCGAAGAAGCTGTGCGCAAGCATCTAATAGAAGTAGACTGGTTTGGAAGCAAAGTGCCCTTCACGGAGGTCAACGGAGCGGCAGAGGCACTCAGCATGGTGGTGGCAGATATCAAGGCATCCGGAAGAATGTTTACCGGCGACTTACTCAAATCGTCAGGCACATTCTATTGGCGAAAAGTGAGAGGCGCCAATCGTCAGAGTGCCCATAGCTATGGTATCGCTATAGATATTGGAGTCCCGCAAAGCGACTACTGGCTATGGAAAAATCCCGGTGCGTCAGAAACGGATCGGATATCATACGCTAACCGAATGCCTGCAGAATTGGTGAAAATTTTCGAACGCCACGGATTTATATGGGGCGGCGCATGGTATCATTATGACACCATGCACTTCGAATACCGTCCGGAAATAATAGCCTTTGCAAAGAAGTCACGCTCCGACATGTGACTTTGAACAGATAAGAAAATATCAAGATACATACATACGATGGAAAAGAATTTTAAACGAACCCTCATAACGTCCGCGTTGCCATACGCCAACGGGCCGGTGCATATCGGACACCTTGCGGGAGTCTACGTGCCCGCCGACATCTATGCCCGCTATCTTCGCCTTAAAGGAGAAGAGGTGCTCTTCGTGGGCGGTAGTGACGAGCATGGCGTCCCTATCACTATCAAGGCCCGCAATGAGGGCGTGACGCCGCAAGACATCGTAGACCGCTATCACGGCATCATCAAGAAGAGTTTCGAAGACCTCGGCATCTCATTTGACGTCTACGGCCGCACTACGAGCGAAACGCACAAAGAGACCGCTTCCGACTTCTTCCGTCGCCTCTACGACAAAGGGGAATTCATAGAGCAGACCTCCCAGCAGCTCTATGATGAGGAGGCAGGCCAGTTTCTCGCCGACCGCTATGTGACGGGCACCTGCCCTCATTGCGGTGCCGAGGGAGCCTATGGTGACCAATGCGAAAAATGCGGCACTTCTCTAAATGCCGTAGACCTTATCAATCCCCGCTCAGCCATCACCGGCTCAGTGCCCGTGATGAGAGAGACGAAACACTGGTATCTCCCTCTTGACAAATGGGAGCCTAAGTTGCGTCAGTGGATTCTGGAAGATCACAAGGAGTGGAAGCCCAACGTCTACGGACAGTGCAAATCATGGCTCGATCTGGGTCTGCAGCCCCGCGCCGTCAGCCGAGACCTCAACTGGGGTATCCCCGTGCCGGTGGAGGGCGCTGAGGGAAAAGTGCTATACGTATGGTTTGACGCTCCGATAGGCTATATATCCAATACGAAGGATGTGTGTCCGGATTCATGGGAAAAATGGTGGAAAGACCCTCAGACCCGTATGCTTCACTTCATAGGCAAGGATAATATCGTCTTCCACTGCATCGTCTTCCCTGCCATGCTCATGGCCGACGGCTCCTATAATCTCCCGGAGAATGTGCCCGCCAATGAGTTTCTCAACCTTGAGGATGACAAAATCTCAACCTCGCGCAACTGGGCCGTNTGGCTTCATGAATATCTCGAAGAGCTCCCCGGCAAGCAAGACGTATTGCGCTNTGTGCTGACCGCCAATGCTCCNGAATCGAAAGANAACAATTTCACATGGAAGGATTTCCAGGCTCGTAATAACTCAGAGCTTGTNGCCATCCTCGGCAATTTTGTCAANAGAGCNACAGTGCTCGTAGGGAAATACTACGAAGGGGCNGTCCCCGAAGCCGGAGAGCTCACTGCNGAAGACCTNGCAATGCAGGAAGAGGTGCGCAAAAGCGTGGCAGCCATCGGCGAGTGCATGGACCACTTCAAATTNCGCGAAGCGCTNAAGGAGGCAATGAATGTAGCGCGCATAGGCAACAAATATCTCGCCGAGAGCGAACCTTGGAAACTCATTAAGANTGACCCCGACCGCGTGCGCACTATCCTCAACCTCGCTATNCAGCTCTGCGCCAATCTCGCTGTGGTCTTCGAGCCNTTCACNCCCTTCATGAGNGCCCGTCTCTGCCGTCAGCTTGGNCTCACCGAACTCAGCTGGGCGATGGCCGGTAGCTTCGACCTNATTCCCGCAGGCAGAGTGCTCAGCAAGCCNGAACTCCTCTTTGANAAAATCGAAGATAGCGTGATCGAAGCCCAGATAGAGAAGCTCCGCAAGACAAAAGAGGAGAACGAGCGTCTCGCCTGGAAGCCCGAACCGGTAAAGGAAACGGTGGATTTCCCCACGTTTGAGAAGCTTGATATTCGCGTAGGCACCGTGCTGGAATGCTCAAAGGTGAAGAAAGCCGACAAGCTCCTTGAGTTCAAGATAGACGATGGAATGGGTGGCCGAACCATTGTCAGCGGCATTGCGGCTTATTATAAGCCGGAAGACCTCGTAGGGAAGCAAGTATGCTTTATAGCCAACTTCGCGCCCCGTAAGCTCAAAGGAGTGGTGTCNGAAGGAATGATATTGAGTGCCGTAACCTCNGACGGCTCCCTGAGAGTGATTGGCCCTCAAGGGGAAGTAGCTCCCGGCTCATCGGTAGGATAATGATACTTCACGAAATAGAAAATCTTGATCAGGAGGGCGTCGATATATTCGGCGCCCTTACTGAAAAGAGACTGCGCACCACTCATCCNGACATCTTCATCGCCGAGAGNCCCAAGGTGATANTGCGGGCGTTGGAGGCAGGATTGCGTCCNCTCTCCATGCTCTGCGAACGNAAGCATATAGANGGGGATGCCGCGGGGATAATAGCCCTTTGCCCTCCNGACATGGCTCTCTATACCGGAGAGCGCGAACTGCTCGCCANCCTTACNGGCTACACGCTGACGCGNGGAGTGCTNTGTGCATTCCGGCGGAGGGAGATGCCATCGGCCGAAGATATATGCCGCGATGNCNGGCGNGTGGTAATAATGGATAAAGTCTGCGACGCCACTAATGTAGGCGCCATATTCCGCTCGGCCGCTGCCCTCGNNATGGATGCAGTGCTAATGACAAGAGGAAGTTGTGACCCNCTCAACCGCAGAGCCCTCCGCGTCTCAATGGGCACAGTCTTTCAGATACCATGGACTTGGATAGAGAGTCCGGATGAGGTGAAANAATATGGCATGAAGACCGTAGCGCTTGCATTGCGCCGGGANTCGGTGATGCTTGAAGACANTCTGCTCAAATCCGAACCTCGGCTCGCCCTCATNCTCGGCACGGAGGGGGATGGCCTCTCAGANGATGCCATCACTCAGGCCGACTATACAGTGAAGATACCCATGCACCATGGAGTAGACAGTCTCAACGTGGCAGCCGCCTCCGCCGTGGCCTGCTATGCGCTTGCCATCCGCAAGTAAAGGAGTNNNANATANATATGCCTAAGAGGGTGAGCCAAAGTGATTTTTGGCGCACCCTCTCGTTTGAATGGAGCAGAATATAGTAAGTTCTAAAAATTAAACGATATATGAGAGATGAAATCTCTTGTACTATAAAACTTGTCCTTTTGAGCTTATTTCACGTTGTCTCTCAGTCAGATATGCTTATATCTTCCTGAGCTCCGCCGCGAAATTATCTCCAAAATTACTTCGTTTTATATGTACATTAATTTTTCTCACTTACTTGTAAGTTCTAAAAATTAACCAATATATTCTAAAAATTAAACGATATATGTGNGATGAAAGTAAGCATTAATTTTTTCTTAATTCTTGTATAAGGAAACGCCTGATTCCATATCGCCCCAGCGGGCAAGACCATACAATTCATCATTGGCACCTANATCGTTAAGCTCAATGACGAACTCCTTTCCGTTATCGCGTCCGATTAAGTCAATTTCGTAGGAATAGACATTGACAGACANATTNAGCACCGTCTTTNACGTTTTGATGGTATAGACAGCCTTTTGTATGGTTCCGGGCTGATTGTCGTTCTCAATAAAGACGACGCTGGCGGGCCACTCTTTGTCATTAAAAAGGAACGAACCGTCATATTNATATTCCGTTATACCCTTAGAGGCGTNATGACGTCCNGAAGAAAGGATTGCATTTAAAANTTCATTAGATAAGCCACGACTACCTTTGTGATTTGGGGCATTATCCTCATGCTGCTCATGCTCGACTAACACAATATCCTAATCCTCTTTCTCAGGGACGGCAAGTTTTACTATGCGAGAATAGGTGAAAATATCGCCTTCGTCATCCTCTATCTCAAGGGAGTCGTCGGTGAGGCTGAGTATCTTGCCACCNTCATAGCTCCTCTCAGTTTCGCCAAGCAGNTCTCGGCGCAACTCNAGCATGTCAGATCTGTCTAAGTATTTGGTATTATGGCTTGTAGAGATGCTTTTCGGCTCAATNTCTCCTATAAGTTCCTCTTTAGTAGCTCTCCAGGTTCCGGAATATTTTACTGTGGCAAGATGAGCCTTGATNGGAGAAACAATAGAAATGTTCAGTTCAGACTGGAANAAATGAGTGTCGGCATAATAAGTGATTTCTTCCGAGATTTTCATTCTTGCACCGTCTTCNGTCTCATACTGCACGCACTCCCAACTACCTTCTATCATCTTCTCCGTTTCGGAGTCGGAAACTACTCCACAGCTNGTGAGTGCGAGGAGCAATGCGCAGAGCATCATATAGCTAAAATGTTTCATGTNCTTTATTTTTTTCGGCGGCAAATATAAGACATAAATTTGAATATAANNGGTTCATTTAAGGTTCAAGTTTTGAACGGGTACAAAAAAGTGCATATTTTCGCAT
>JAAVFQ010000009.1:0-22224 GCA_014800685.1 Bacteroidales bacterium | reverse complement strand
ATGCGAAAATATGTCAAGNCAAGAGAAAAANTGGGTGCTTTAAATCTTAAGGGAAGAGGTTGGCAGACTTAGTGACGGGTTCAAACACGCCGTTTTCTACATAGTCAAGACTTCGCAACACTATCCGGCCATTCTGCCGGCTGATTTTGAAAGACATCTCNACTTCGGGATAGTCATTTTTGAGTTCTATGATGTCNCCCTTAATCATGTAGTGATAGTCATCCTGAGAGGGGATTTCGGCGTATGATTTATGCTTGTTATGATCTTTCCATTTTACGAACGATGCCTGTCCGGAGAGCTCGTTGACAGGACGGAAAGCCACTACATACTCCGCATCCTCCTCTTTCATAGTTTGATAATAGCCGTTCCAAGAGGTGCCCAGACATCTCCATGCGTACCCGGAGAGCATACTGTTGAATTCAGACTCCGGACTGAGANTGGAGCGNTCCCCGNAGACTTTCGCATCGGATTCAGACTCATTCNCGNTTTCGGTCTCTNTCAGACTGTAATCTTCCGTAATCTCAACGTTGCCGNCAGTTTCGGGCCGGGAGGTTATGACTTCAATATNGTCATCGGAGTCTGAATCAAGGTCGGCATCCGCACTTTCGTGGCGTGAGCATGACCCGGAGACGTAAGACCAGAGGGCAGCGAGAAAAGGGAGTATGAAAAGAGGCTTCATNAGGAGTCGAAATATCAGATTTNTTCAATCGGAAANCGAGAGCGGAAAGTGTCGACAACCTTTCTCAGGTCAGGAGTGAGAAAAGATAGNGCCTTCTGCTCAACNTCNTGCGGCACTCCCCATCGAGCTTCGGCCANNGCGCCCGTGATNGCNCCTAAAGTGTCGGAGTCGCCACCATAGGCTATAGCATTGCGAACGGCCTCTTCAAAGGAATCTGAGTCCATGCAGATGCTGAAGGCCAGAGGCACGCATCCCNGACAAGATTCGTCGAAGTGGCCTCGCGCAGGAAGATGCTTGCGCCAGTCGGGNCCATAGTGGGAGTCTAAAAGGTCAAGAATCTCCGGAGCATGNAAGGAGGGCGTCTTCATATTTCTAAGACGGAAGATGGCNCGGGCCACAACGGAGGCTCCGATAAGTCCTTCCGGATGATTATGGGTAGGGGCGGCGGAGGCGATAGCGGCCCGGAGCGTTTCGGCCTCTGTGGCGAACGCATAGCCCACTGCAGAAACCCTCATTGCCGCGCCGTTGCCCCATGAGCCGTAAGGCTGAGGGGAGGGGGAGTGGAGCCAGCNGCTGAAAGAGCCGCCGTATGCGCCCTTGGGCGAGGGATAGCGGAGACACCATTTTCTGAGAGAGGCGCCGAAATCCTCCCCGGTGAGAAGGGCATCGGCAATGGCTATGGTGCAGATAGTGTCGTCTGTAAAGTCACACTNTTCGCTGAAAAGNGGGAANCGGGTAGTGGNAATGTTGTCAAATTCGTAGGGAGAACCGACTATGTCTCCGATAATAGCTCCTATCATGACTGCAAAGATAGCAAAAATTTTTGATTAGGCCTAAAAATTAAAATTGTGAGAAAATAGGNTGNAGGAGATGGAATGGGAGAAACCGCGGAGTCGTTGATAAAATATCAGGCGGATAATCAGCAACCACCGCGGTTTCCATGGGAATTTAATTAAAAGGATTCATATCGAGAGGAAGATGATTGAAAGACTGAAGAAAAGGAAAATCCCGGGACTGTGAGGCGCNAGGCCTCCGGGATGTANGTATGAATTGGATAATNTGAGGTAAAAAGAACCACTCTCCTGTATTTAANATGAAGCCGNGCGGCAAAAATGGGAANTNNAAATGGCTGAGGGCTCCCGGCATCAGCCGGCTATAAAAAAAGAAAAGCGTGAGAGCCTTACGTTTGCTCGTCCCGCTATCAGAGGCTCTGGTAATGCCCATCTCAGTCGGACGAGCAAACATGCAGAAGCCTCACGCGAATATGATAAATCATAAGCCGGCTACGGCGCGGAGGGCACCGTGACCGGAAAGATCTTACATATCCATTGAGACGTCTACTCTGTTTGCATCTCCTTGACTGAGAATGAAAATTTACCAGATTTCCGATAGCCAAGAAAGAGCGTCAAGTAAACGCTTTCCAAAATGTAATCCCTGATAAGCTTTCTGAGGCCTCTCAGGCTGCACCCTCCACGCTTTACCCCTTCGACCGGGCTTCTGCGTTGTCGGTCTGCGCTGCAAAGTTAATGAAAAAACTGTTCAGCGCAAAATTAATTCACGAAAATTTAGACTAACACCCGGAAATTCAGGACGGGGTCTAATACGATAAATTTTCGAGATGCGGTAGAAATGTCCGTCCTCCTCCTTGTGAAAGTGGTGATCTTCCTCCACTATGCGGTAAGTGGAAGAAGGACAGTGTAGTCAATGCTGAAGACATCCTCCGCCGTCGCCGAGGGATAGAGGCGTGTGAGCGGGTTCATATTATTAAGTGGCGAGAGGAGAAGCCTTCTTTTCGAGATAAGTGCAGACCTTGTCGATCTGTTCGGCAAAAGAGCCGCCGAAGCAATTTTCGAAGAATGCGCTGCCGATAGTGAAAGAATAAGGGGCTGCCTCGATCACCTCGTCAAGGCGATCGAAGGAATCGATGCTGCCGGCGATGCATACGGGAGCCTCCAGCGACTCGACGAGCGATTTGTTGAGAGCCTGCGCGTCTCCCTGATAACGATAGCCAAGAAGGTCGACGCCATGTGCGCCACCGGTGATAGCCTCGCGCGCCTCTGCGATAATCTCCTCCGGCGAGCCGGTGAGCACAGAGGGGCGACCCTCGATGGTGCCCACAAAGGGCATATATCTCAGACCGTTGTTGGCGCAGAATTTGGCTATCGAGGGGAAATATTTTGTGCCCATGAGGATGTCGCAGCCACAATCGGCGGCGAGGGCGGCTCCGCGCATACCCTCCTCTTCGGAGTAGCCCACTACTTCCAGCGCAGTGGTCTTGCCACACTCCTTCATACGAGCGAAGAGAGCCTTCATGCGTTCGGGAGGGAGGGGCAGCTCCTTCATCCCCCAGCAGAGGGCTTTTGCGTCTTTGCACTGTTCGAAGATTTCTTCGGCATTCTGCACGGTATAGTCGTGATGAGTAAGCATCACTATGAGCAGAGGGGAGTTGGGGATCTGAAAGCCGGGTATCTCTCTGATAGCTTCCATGTCAGGAGTCCAGGAAGCAGGATCGTCCGGCGAAGGCTTCAGTAGAGACATCACTTCGTAGCAGTCGAAGGGGGATGAGTCGGCCTCTTCGTCGGAAATAATGTTTACGCAGGGCGTCTGAGGGTCTATTTCAATCCATGCGGAATCGCCATATAGCTCTTCCGCGTCGCAATACTCATCGAGAGCTGAGATGATGAGATTGCCGAGAGTGTTATTGTTCATATAATCGGTTGCTTACTTTAGACGTTTGATGAGGAACACATCGACAGCATTTCCGCCGCCGGAGCCTTTCTTTCCCTGAGAGGTCATATATACGAGATGGCCGTCCGGGAAGAGGTCGAGCCCTACGGGGAAAGAGTCGGCAGGGACTTCCGCTATGAGTTTCATTTTCTCGGCGTCGACGATGCAGAGTCGGCTCGCGGTGTTGCATGCCACGAATATATATTTGCCATCGGGAGAGACTTCGAGCGTTCTGGCGCCGGCGCCAACCTTGCAGTTTTGCCATCCGCCGAGCGTGGTGCTCTTCTTAGAGCCGAGAGCTGCGATCGCCTCATAGAATTTTTTGAGCGGAATGCGCTGCACGTAGCCGGCTCCATTGATGCTGAGATAGAGATAGCCGTGCGAGACAACGAGGTGGCGAACGTTAGACATCATGCCGTAGACCTTCCCGAGATATTTCCGGCTTTTGAGGTCAATGACGCCGATACCACCCATGCCACCCATACAGCCGACGAGCAGGTATCTGTTGTCAGGAGTGAAGACTGTGCCGCGCAGGGCGTTGCCTGAGCCGTTGTCTCGGTTGACGGGGACAGTACGGCTGAAGTTTAGGGGAAGCTTATTGTCAATGATAAACATATCCACGTGCTTCCACTTCTTAGGGTCAGGCGAGGAGACGTCTATCAGGCCGATGGTGTTGTCTCCCCAGTGGGAAACGGCCACATATTTGCCATCGGGGGAGGTTGCCACCATCTTAGGGAGAGGGCCCGTATCCATGAGGCGGACGATTTCATCTGTCCGCGTGTCAATGATGGCAATGGCTGAGGGGTCTTGGGCGTTGATGTCGAAAGAACGACGATAATAAGGCACCCAGAGGTATCGTCCGTTATGAGTGAAAGTGCTCTCCACAGGCTTCCCGGTGAAAGTGCGCGGATTCTTCACGTCATAGTTGAATTTATAGAAAGGGGAAGAGGGGGCCCAGAGGGCAGCGTGGCGGTTGTCAAACGTGTGGTGGATGACTTTTATTTTCCTGGAAGTGCGCTGGTCATAGACCACAGTCTTGCCACCCTCCAGCGAATTGACGTAATATTTCTTTCCCGAGGGATGCACTCGTATGCTCTTGGGCGACTGGATGTCGACGTCATACGAGCGGCTCATGGCCCGGCTGAAATTCTGCTTCTGTCCGGCAAACTTGATCTCAAGAGCGCCGTCAGATGATCGCATGGTGGCGCCTAATTTCGGGTGGACGAGAGGATGGCGCGGATTCTCGGGGGGCGGGGTGGCTGCTGACAGGGAGAGGAACGAAAGGAATAGGAGGAATAGTACGCAAATCTTCTTCATGCAATATTAAAAGATGTAATGTCATGCAAAATTACGAAAAATTCAGTAACTTTGCAAGCATGGAAATACACATAAGCGACCTTAACGACCTTCCCCGTGCGGCTGAGCAATTCATCGCAGCGATGGGTGCGCGCAAAATTTTCGCCTTTCGCGGCGGCATGGGAGCCGGCAAGACCACCCTTATCTCAGAGATATGCAGACAGATGGGTGTGGAGGAGGGCATAGGCAGCCCTTCATTCAGCATTGCCAACGAATATCACGCTCTACCTTCCGGCCGCGTGCTTTATCACTTTGATTTCTATCGTCTCGAGTCTCCTTCCGAGGCCCTTGAGATAGGTGTGGACGAGTATTTTGATTCCGGGTCTGTATGCTTCATAGAGTGGCCGGAGATGATAGGAGACCTTATCCCTGAAGAGACCGTCTATGTGGATATAGAAGAGGATGCTCTGACGGGCGAACGCATCGTAACGCTCCCTGACGCATGAAAATAATAAAGCTTGAGAGTACCCCCTCTACCAATACATATATCAGTCTTCACAGGAGCGATCTGGAGTCTCCCTGCATGATAATGGCGCGGGAGCAGACGGCAGGGCGCGGACAGCGCGGTAATAGCTGGGAATCGGAGCCGGGCAAGAATCTCACTTTCAGTATCTACCTGACGCCACACGACTTTCCTGCCAGAAACCAGTTTTTTATCTCGGAAGCCTTCGCTCTCGGCATTCTTGATGCTCTTTCGGCTATAGGCGTGGATGCCCGGGTGAAATGGCCGAATGACATCTATGTGTCCGACCGCAAGCTCTGCGGCATCCTCATAGAGCACGCCGTAATGGGAATGAACCTTATGCACACCATCGCAGGCGCCGGGATAAATCTTAATCAGCAGCGCTTTCTTAGCGATGCCCCTAATCCGGTGTCGGTGTGGCAGTTGAAAGGGGAAGAGACCGACGTGGAGTGGATGGCTCTCCGTGTGGCTGAGTGTGTGGGGCAGCGTCTTGATGCCCTTTTCCGTGGAGCGGATGCCACTGCGCTTCACGCTGAATATATGGGGAGTCTCTGGCGCGGTGATGGTGCTTATTATCCCTTCAGGGATGTAGCGGCCGATGAGAGATTTGAGGCGCGTATAGAGGATGTGGAGCCGCTGGGACATCTCATACTTGCGGGAAGAGATGGCGTCTGTCGGCGATACGCATTCAAAGAGGTGGAGTTTCTGCTATAACGGCAGGGAAAGTCAGGGTGTTACCTTGACCGGACGGCCGGAGATGGTAGATAGAAGAGAGGAGAGGGTGGCTGCCGCTTCGTCGCGTGATCGCTTCACGGTGCCGTCGGCATAAAGATGTCGGCGAGTCTTCTCCACAGCGCGTCGCTTGGCGACGTTCTCCTCGTCAGGGGTCATGACAGAAGAGCCGAAGAGGGTAGTGCTCTTGGTGTCGATTACTCTCCATGAGTCCTTGTCAGTGGCTTCGAGCACTTCGATTTTCTCTTTTGGGAGACGCAGGCGCAGAGTGTCCTGCGGTAGTGAGTCCCTGACTGAGGTCACGGCAATTTCAGCCGGGAGCGAATCGAGGCGGAACGTGATGCTGCCGCGCTGCTTCTGAATCCCGAAAATTACCTTATTGTTGACAGTGTCAAGCACCGAAGCCTCGCGATAGAATTCAGTAGCGCAGAGTTCGGCGATAGCGCGCAGGTCAGCTACGCGCCCCGGTTCTATTTCTATCTTCTCTCCGGAATCTCCTTTAGGCCTGAGCAGCCACCAGGCAGCTCCTCCTGCGATGAGCAGAGCGAGAAGTATGAGGATAAATTTCAGCTTTTTAATCATTTCACAACGGCAGTATATCCTCTGGCTTCTACCAGAGCGTTAAAATAAGAAACGGCTTTCTTGCGGGCCTGAGCCGTGAGGCGGTCTGTAAATTCAGGATTCTCGCGCACTTCGCGCATGAAATCATCATTGGCCATCTCCTTGAGAGCTGCGCGTTCACGCGAATCGGGATGAGTGCGGAAGAGGTCTATGTGCTCATACTCCTTGCGGAGTTCTGGAGAACGCCCGGTGACCTCTACATGCACTGGAGGGAGCGTGAGCTCAACGACTTTGCGGAGGGTATCCACCCGCACATCCTGGGGCGTAAGCTCCTCAAGGTCGATATATGCCTTGAGGTAAGCATTATATGAATATACGCCAATGCGCTTTCCTATCTTATACCATTTGGTTCGCTCCGTGGTGATTGTCTTGGTGACATCCATAGAGGCGAAATTGATTTTGCTCACGCTGCGCATCTCTTTATAGAAATCAGGCGTAGCGGGCCGCGGCTCCTTATTCTGCGCCTCGGGAGATGAGCAGGCGGCAGCCAAGAGCAGCATTGCTGCCGGCCAAAAGAAAAAGAGTCTATTCATGATCACTTCGTTGTGTGAATTTCATGATATAGACTCTCGGAGGGCTAAAAGGTTTATTTGAAGACTACTTCAATTTGTCCCTGAATTTTTCGAGAAACTGCGTATTCAATAATAATCTTCAATCTCTCTTCCGAATTTTTTATTTGAGCTACGCATCAAGAAATTTTTGCGGGAATTGTATATTGCAGGATTAAAGTGGACAGGATCTATCCTAAAATTCGTGCGAATCTTGTCTCTATTAGTTTAACTCTTAATGAAGCATGAAGGCTGGTTTTTGCACGGGAGTGCTGACCTGCGTGGGTGCACAACGCTGTCGCTTGCTTTGTTGATATTAATCATAATAAATTTAGAGTTTGATGAAAAAATAGCAAATTTGCAAAGTAAAACGAATATTATTCATGTCGCATTTATGAATGCCCCGACGCTATATATTATTGCAGGATGCAATGGTGCAGGCAAAACCACTGCATCTTATTCCGTTTTGCCGGTACTATTGAACTGCAAAGAATAAAATCAAATCAGTATGTCAGAAAAAGAAAAGCAAGAATTAAGAGACAAGATTTGCCAAGGACTCAAACAGTCTTACAAAGATTTAGTAAAACGCAATGCACAGGCCGGGGCAGAAATGGTAATAGGTGATTCAATGGGAAATCCAAAGACAGTAAAAGCATCGGACTTATTGTAGCAATGAGTCCGATGCCTTTTATTTCGGGCTTTTTATTTGTATTTTTATCAAGGATTTATCCGTCTGCACAGCAGGAGTGCTCCCGAGTCTTAGTGGGGGCGGATATCTACGCCGTATTTCTCTTTTATCAAGTCGTGGTAAGTCTCTATGATTTTAGTGGCCGGGAGACGATCTGACGTATATTCCCAAACCTCAGTTCCATCGTCGTCGTAACTCTTCTCCATTTTCGTCAAAACAACTTCTCCTAACGGTAGATACCATGACTCTCGTTTTCCCATCTTTTCCCCTGTTAAGACTCCATTGTATACACTGAAGCAGTCATAGCATTCGGCATCCATAACATAAAAATCTATTTGGGTACCCTTATATTTGCCATTCTTGATGTCGGCGTATACGATGCCAATAGCGTCGCCTCTCTGTGTAGATTCTTTTGAAATGACATAGTCAATCAGATGCTTCGCTGGAACTGAAAAGTCACAGTCGCCGTCAGTATTATCTTGAGCATAACCATCTGGAGCCTTTGATTTAAAATAGAGCCTTGGTTCACCTTCCGCCTGATATTTTGCTCCCATATCAGAGGGATCAACCATTATTATAGAAGCGATCTCTGTGGTTGAGTATTCATCCACATCTCGATATGTGAAGTTTATTGGATTATCTTTATTCTTAGCGTAGGGCAGGAGGTCATCGTATGACATATACTTGGGTGAGAAGGGCACTTTATGTTTCCATTCGCCATTCTCATAGACGTAAGTGTAGTCATAATTTATGGTAGCTTCATTCGGATGGAGAGATACATCCACGCCGTCCTGAGGTCTTGTGTCTTTGCTCCAGAGCTCATTGATGCGCTGCATACCATGGTCACTGAGTGTACATGCCGGAGAAGATGTGAAGAAAATTAAATCCTCAAGATGCTCATCTAACTCTCTCCTGTCCACAATCAGCGGCCTGACAGTATTGTTTTTGGCTTTAATCAGGATTTTGTTGTAAGTTTTGGCACCCTCTTCAAATCCATAATTTTCATCGGTATATTTGGATGATTCGAGCGGGAACATACCAAGTATGTCCTCAATGTAGCCGTCAAACTTGCCGGTTATCTGCCTACTCTCTTTAAAATCGTTATGCTTATCCGGTGTGTTGTAATAGCGGGCTACGAGCGTGGCGTAATCTTCACCCTCCTGAAGGTCATCGTAAGCGACTGTCTCAGTGATAAAATGTGTTGGGAGAGCATGGCCGGCGCCGAAAGATTCATAAAATGCATCAGCATCAAATTTTGTGACGTTTGGCAGAAGTTTACCCTTAGCCTCATCTAAATCTTTCTCAGCTTTCTGCTGTTCCTCCTTCAGGTTACGAATGGTCTTTTCTTCCTGTGCTATTAGCCGAGCCACCGCATCCTTGAGAAAAGGATGGGTAAAATCACCTTTTGAAACACTCTTTGTCAGCTTCTCCCATTTCTTATCAATCAGCTTATCGGTTTCCCCTTTCTTTTGAGCCTTCTCTATCTCCTTAGGTTTGGCGAGTTGAGAGAGAAGAGTCTCGGTGGAAGATGAGCTATATATCGCAGGCAAAAGGGAGACAAACTCAGAAATGACTTTGTCGTCCTTCACTTTTATTCCGGTGTAAGCGTGTGGCTTTTTGAAACGGGCGAGATCGTTCTGCGACTTTTGCAAAACGGCTTTTCTCTCTCCAATCGCCGAATTGATGGAAATGATCTCCTGCTCAATAGGCAGATTCTTATTATTGATGTCCTGATTTATGACTTTCAAGGCCGACACGGTGTCAATAGCGAGCCGCTGCTGAGTGACGGTGACCTTTCCCATGGCCGGCAGAGCGGCAGCAGTGAGAAGGAGAAATACAATAGATTGTTTCATATTCAGTTTCAATTAAATTGGTGGAGAGGGGAGGAGGGCGTGTCGCCGAAGCTGAATCGCCGTCGTCAACCGGAGCGGCTTGGTCTCGGGAGCGCCGGATCTCCGAGCCGGCGAACACGTAGCGACGTTATCTTTTCGCCGGCTTGATATTACCAATCTTCGTCATAGCCTTCGTGGCGTTTAAAGTCCTTTAAAGTCCGACGCATCAAAAAAAAGTCTAGTCTCTTGAAAATCGAAGGGTTAAAATCATGTGAATAACGATAATCATAGTCGTCACCATATAATTTGTCGCCTGTCATATCATCAATGGAATATGATTCTATAAAAACTCCGGAATCTGAAAAGCGAATATATCTCGTTCTTTCATAGGCGTCTTCAGACCATGGACTCTTTGTCCACGTACCTATGGGGTGCCCATTCCGCCAGGTTCCTTTTAATGTGTAATTTTCAATCGCAGTTGTTAAATTGAACGTACCAATAGGCTTATTGTCAGTTATCGTAAATGTATAGGAATCGCCGTCTTCTCCTATAAATGATGCGGGCCCTTCCATCTTCCCATCAGAAGAAAAGGTGAATTTGATAATCTGGTTTTTATAAAAGGGATCTAAATAATATATTGGCCAAGGACCACTCCATTTCCATTCGCCTACCTGATAGTCATTATCAAAATTCCCTTCAATGGTAAGAGACAAGCCAGATTTAATTATCTGGTCTCGTTCCTCTCTATCCTTTCTAAAAAAGTACACTAGAATATCTTCCACAGCTTCCGGATCTGCCTTGAATTTGAATGGACCTTGGAAAATTCTCGTTCCATCAGGTGCATCCTTGTATGTGTATTCAGCTGTACCTTTAATGCCCTCATTGACATGTTTTATTATAAAGGGTCCAGAATAAACCTTAAGGTTTGCATCATTTGCGGCAGCAGGGAGAGCGAACGCCGCGACAGCCAAAAGACTGAAATAATGTTTATTGCATCTCATATCAAACAAATTTTAATATTTTAGGATAGAGGAGAGCGCTACTGAATTATGGTTCAAACGGTCCCGGCGGGCGCTCCACTGAGCGCTCCGACGGGTTGCCGCCTTTAAGGATTTACAATCAAAATGATCACTCTGCCAGTTCTATCTCTCCGTCATAGAAATGGCCATTGGGATTGTCTGTAGTTTTAGTTGTATTCTTTATCTTTATATATTTCCACATCTGTTTCCATATCTCCCCAGCGGGCATATCCATAAATTACATCTGGATCTTGAGCCGCGGTCTCAGTTAATACTATATTAAACTCTTTCCCTTTATCGTTGCCTATCAGGTCAATTTCGCGGGGAAAGACTTTTACTGAGAGATTCATAACAGTTTTAGATGTTTTGTTGGTATAGATAGCTTTTGAGATAACCCCGGGATTATTGTCATTCTCTACAAAGACAATGCTGATAGGCCATTCCTTATCATTATAGAGAAAATTGCCATAATAAGGATATTCAGTCTGGCCTTTAGAAGCGTTGTATCGGCCGTCCGACAAGATATAAGGAAGTAGCTCACTAACAGAAGTATAATCCTCAAGCCGAGCCTCATCTACAACTTTTTCGACTGCAACCTCTTCCTCGTCAGACGGTGAGGCAAGCTCGATGCGGTTAAAATCTTCGTCTTCATCGTATGTGTCATGACTATCGCCCGAACTCTTGACAGCGGAATAAATGCCAAACCCTACCAAAGCTAATAAAACAACGATTATCGCCACGATTATCCCCTGCATGGTCCCTGACAGTCTGTTCCAAGCTTCACCGAGACCCCCATTAGCTTTCTGCTGTGTCATCTGAGGTTGGTCATACACAGTGGCTTCGGATGCCTGATAACCCTCCATCTCGGCAATCTGCGTCCGCTCGTCATCGCTGTAAACGTCGACTCCATTCTGTGTAAGCTCCTCCACCAATTGGCCTTCAATCAAAAGATCTTTCATCGGCAAAAGGATTTTAGCAAATATTGCATAAATAATCCAGATACCGCCGATAACACCTAAGACGATTATTAGTGATTCTGATGCATTATCGTTTATTACTAAACCGGCAAGCACACTAATGACGATAATTCCTATAAAGATAAGAGGCACTTTCCACATGCTTTTCCCGATATTGCCAAGTTCACCTGTGCAGTTTGAACAGATGATGACAGTGGCGACTATATAAAGTACCAATGCGATTAATCCAATTAAGCTATTAATAATTAATATTGTTGGATTCGGATTAGTGATGGTTATCGGAAAATATATAATTACTTGAAGCAAGCTTGTGACTGCTATCAGCAAAAATACAGTATAAAGGGAGGATTTTACAGATCTGCATCCTTTGGCAAAAACGTATGTAAAAATTGCACCACAGATTGCTCCTCCTAATCCAAGGCACTTACCTATCCACATAAAAGTTGTGTTCAGTGTCTGGGTAAACCATCCAAGAAAAATAGCTGCTATGATGCCTAAAATTACGCTGCCCCAGAATACGAGGTTAACGTGCTTGAAGTTACACGGAAGCCAGTTTACTTCCTGCTTGATTGTTGCCATATAATTTAGTTCTAAAAATTTAGATGTTATTAGTGTTTAAATTAATAGTTGGGAGCGTCCTACAGCTTGTCGGCTATTGATTTTGTGATAACAAAGCCGCAGATGCCGATTCCCGCGAGATGTTCCTTTTTCTTTCCTTTGAGCGTGAAATATCCTAATTTCACCACGCCGTAATTTTTGATATCAATGGAACCGTATTTCTTGGCAAATCTGACTACTTCCTCATCGTCCAAATGGTCTGCATTGGGGTCGATATATTGGTCTATATCCATCAATCGTCCGACATATTGTATAGCCTCATCTGCGACTTCTCTTGAGATTTCAGTATTCATTTTCTGATCTGAAGGGCAGAATATCCAAAGGGCGATGGCCACCACAACTGTGAGAAGAATTTCCACAAAGCACCCTGCATCGTCATCATCGTCTTCTTTCTCTTTGGCCCTGTCTACCTGACGCTGGAGTCTGTCTATCTTATCCTGCATCTCCTCAATGCGTTGAGCCGATTCAGAGGTTTGTGGCGGCATCTGATGATTATGAGCGGAATAATTATGCGTCGCAAGATTTGGATTGTAATCCTCAGAAGGCGTATAACCAACTACCTCAGCCTCATTATTCCCGGATTGCGGATTTGAATGGCCGTTGTTTGGAAAATTGCTCATTTGAAAAGTAAGGTATAAAAAGTTAAACTCAATAGCATAAGTGCCTATAGGCCAATGCTACTTTTCATCTGAGCGCAAAGTTAAGTATTAAATTTGGATTAGGTTGGTTCATTTAAGGTTCAAGTTTCAGGCGATAGAAAAAAATAGCTGACTCAGCTTTCGCAACTTCTAAAATTTATGGCATATACGTCCTCCGGAGATTGCGCGGTATGCATATAAAATCAAACATCAAAGCTAAAACCCCATAACCTTTAAGTTGAGCCTGCGAAAAACTTAAGTAGCTAATCAGGCCTTCGGGGAAAGAACTTTCTGACGTGCAGAATCACTCTGTCTACCTGCTTGTCGGCCACCACAATGGTGGCTGCAAGAATTATTAGCACTGCGCCGGCCATCTCCTGCGGCGTCATGCTCTGTCCCAGAAAGATAATGCTGAGCAGGAGAGCAGAGATAGGCTCCAGCGAACCGAGAATGGCCGTGGAGGTCGATCCGATGAGCTGTATGGCGCGCGATGTGAGGCCCAGTGAGATTACCGTCGGGATAAGCGCAAGGGCTGAAAGCCTCAGCCAGCCTCCGCCGCCGGAGGGAAGCGTGACCGGCTCCCCGAGTGCTGAGATGCCGCCGAAGAGCAGACTCCCCCAGCAGAGTACGTAGAATAGCAACCTCGACGTGGGGATGCTCTTCACGCGTCGGGAAACGTTGACAAGGACGAGGTAGAGCGCGTATGTCAGTGAAGAGACAGCCACGAGCAGTATCCCCGTAAGACTGATGGAGCCCCCTTCTGAGGGCTTCATCAGGAGCGCGAGGCCGCCACCCATGATGGCAAGGCAGATTGCCACAGAGAGACGGAAGCGCTCATGAAAAAGAAAGGTCATGATGACGGCTACCATTACCGGGTAGACGAAGAGTAGCGTGGAGGCGATGCCTGAATTTATATACCGGTAGCTCTCAAAGAGCGCCAGTGAGGAGAGCGCCATCAGAAAGCCGAGGATGACCGTCTGCATCATGTCTGAGCGGCTCATGCGGAAAGATAGCCCGCGCATCCTCATCACAAGAGCCATCACCGGTATCCCTAAGAGATAACGGAATAGAAGCACGCTGTTAGGATTCATCCCCTCATCATAGAGCGGCACGGCGAAGGCAGGATTTGTGCCGTAAGAGGCTGCCGCCAACGCCGCGAAAAGGTATCCCCGGAGAGGTGCCGGGGATTGACTCTCTTTATCTGTCATCAGTATGATTTATATGCTTTAGTTGTGAGAGGGATTGAAGGGCGTCATGTGATAGCCGAGGGCGTTTAGCTCTACAGCCATTCCCATCAGATACATTTCATGAAGGGCAGCCACATAGCAGGCAAACGCGATGTCGGTGCCCGGCTCTATATGATTATGAGTGAGGAGTGAATAGACTCGCGATGCACATTCTGCCACTGAATTATGCACCTGTTCGGCCTTCTCTCCCTCATAGCCTAAAATGTCTTTAATAACGGTATCGTCGAGGTTGTCATAGCCATTTCTGTCGCGCAGTGCCTCATAGAAATCCGTGCGGTTGGCGTTCTTCTCCCAGTCTGTGTCCCAATACCAGGCCATCGCCATTCCGATAAACATCATCCACCCGAGCGATACTACGGGATATTCCTGAAACTCACGCACTCCGTCAGGTAGATAGGCGCGCGAAATCTGATGCCACTTCTCCTCTACGTCCGGACATTCCGGAAGATGCTCATCTATCGCCCCCTTGTGGAGAAGAAACTGATAGAGGTCGTCATGTACTTTCTGCTGAAACTCTTTTACTGTCTTGATATCCATAAGTGTTATTTTTTTTACATTAAGTAAGTATTGAAAATTAATTTTCAATACTTACTTAATAGAACATCTGCGGGGGGAGGAAAGTTTGGATAGTACGAATGAACAAAAAAGCGGAGTGCCTCCATGCATCGGCTCTCATTAAGAGCGTAAGCAATCGGGCACACCGCGGTTGACGGGATAAATGAGTGGGATAGAAGCCTGAAAAGGGTCAGGCCGGCGATACTCGGCAGTTATCCCGATGCAAAGTTAGGCAATAGGATTCATATATTTAAGTCCATATTAGGTTCAAGTTAAGTCCAATTAAGGTTCAAGTTTAAAATCATGCTTATTTTTGGTAGGATTGAGGCAAAATAAGCTGAAAAATCACTATTTTTGCACACTGAAATGGATAATCTGAAGTATACACCTGAAAATATTACCTCTCTCGGAGAGGATGAAATATTCGTATTTGGCAGCAACCTTGAGGGACGACATCTCGGAGGGGCGGCCCGCACTGCTCTGCGTCATTTCGGCGCTGTCATGGGGCAGGGCGTCGGTCTTCAGGGGCAGTCATACGCCATCCCTACCATGCAGGGCGGAGTGGAGACTATCAAGCCATTCGTCGACGAGTTTATTGAGTTGGCAAGGGAATGGGATCAGACCACTTTCTACGTCACTCGCATAGGTTGTGGCATAGCCGGTTTCCGCGATGAGGAGATCGCCCCCCTCTTCCGCGAGGCATTGACGCTTTATAATGTAAGGCTGCCGGAGTCTTTCGTAAGAATTCTTCGTGATGAGAAAGAGTGATGCAGAGGCCCTTTCCGAGTCGCCATCCACGCTGACGCCGATCACCGGCTCCCGAGGCGACGGATATTCCGATTACAAATCTATCGGAAGTCACGGCTACTACGTGCTTGGCACAGTGAGCCGTTATGGAAAATTATGGTTTGTGAAATCGCTCTCACCAAAGGCGCGCGACATTACGGAGTGTCGCAGATGGCTCGCCAAGGAGTATGAGATCCTTCTTTCGCTGAAGCATACGGGGGTTGTCAGGGCCGTGGGGCTTGAGGAACTGCCCGAGGCCGGACTGTCGCTCATTATGGAATATGTGGATGGCGTCCACCTTGACAAATATCTCCTCACGGCTACCCGTGAGGGACGCGGAAGGGTGGCCCGTCAGCTTGTAGAGGCGGTGGCCTATATCCATTCGCGCGGACTCGTTCACCTCGATTTAAAGCCTCAGAATATCCTCGTGGGGGGCACCGCCGAGCATCCGCATCTTTGCGTAATAGACTTTAATCTTAGTGACGGCCGCGTGTTTTCAAAAGATAAAGAGGTGGGTGGCAACCGTCGTTATGCGGCTCCTGAGCAGTTTGAACCGGGATATGAGGCCGCTCCCTCGGCCGATGTGTGGAGTCTCGGTCTGCTCCTCTCAGACATTGGCGGTGGCTATTCATGGCGTATTGCTGCCGGGAAGGCGCTGCGTGTGGATGCTGATAAGCGTCTTAGAGACGCCTCGGAAATACTCTTGACGGAGAAGAGGGTGAGAGTGGCGATAAGGCGCGCAGTGATTGCGGGTGTCATCATTCTTACGGCCTCTGTGATAGCCCTGATGATAAATATGTTTTCAGCTGAACGCGCCCTGAGCCCCGGAGCCTCTCCACAGGTGAACAGGGTAGACACCGTCATGTCGCCGGCCCTGCCTGCCGAGACTGTTTTTGTGGAGCGGGAGGTGCCCGGGGAGTTAAATGCTCTTAACGTGAATGGGGCAGGCAGTCGGGTGCCCGAAGAACTCCGGGCCGAGTATGAGAAGTGTGAGGATATGCGCCGTAAAAGTCTGAAGGCGGCTCGGTCAAAGCTGGCGTCTTACAAGAAAGTGCTCCTTGAGACAGCCTCCGACTCAACCTACTCACCCCAGTTCAGCGCTATTTATTTAGGTCAGGTCTGCCAACATGCTGCCGGCGAGGCTACCAGAATTATGCGCGAAACGCGAGGTAAAATGCCGGAGAGCATCCTTGCTCTCCATTCCGCAGAGTGGTGCACGGGTCAGGATACGGAGCTGGCTAAAGATGTCGAAGCGCTTAAAGAGTATGCCCGCAGTCTGTCAAAGAAGGTCGGAAAGTAGGGCAGGGTCTAATCAATAAGTGGTGGTATTATTGCGGCGGTCTTTTGAGCGCTGCACGCTCTTAGGGTCGAAGGGATTTACCGTAGGATCGAAATATCCGTCATCCTCCTCCTCTTCACTTTCGGAGTCTTTACTGTTGCGCTTGCCGGTCTCCGGCTTATTCTTAAGTATAGCGGTGGGTTTCTGCCTGTCCACCGGAGTGTCAAAGAGACTCCATGCCTGCTCCACATCCCAATTCTGCTTCAGATTAAGCCTGCCGGGATAGTAGAAGACGGCTTCCGGCTGAATCTGCCGGTCATAATTGCCGGTGTCAAAAATGCCGTTGTCATTGAGGTCAAGAGTGAGGCGTGCATAATACGTGCCGGGAGTGACGTGGCGGAATACGACCATACCTCCCGAAACTTTCTCTTTGCGCACCGGCGAGTCCGAGCCGTTTAAGAGCTCGACAAAGGCAGGAATCGAGTCGGGAAGCCCGGAAATGCGAAGCGACACTGAGGAATAGTCGGATAGCTTCTTGACCGTAAACTGATATTCAGTGGGGCGATTGGTGAGTTTTGAGATGCCGGTGGCCGCCAGAGAGTCTACGCGCAGCCGGTAGGTGGCTCCCTCCTCCCAGGGATATTTCAGTGAGTAATCCCTGATTTTCAGAGAGTCGGCAGCTACGACACCGGAAAAATCCGGAGCCGCCGTCCAGAGAGTGTCGTTCTTCATCTCAAGATGCAGACCATCGGCGAAAAGTGACTCCAGAGGTTCGGAAGCGCTGAAAGTCAGCGGAGCGAAGATGTCCTGCTGACTTCCGCTGCTGAAGGTCAGATTGAGATATCTCTCCTCCGGAGTGTCAGATTCATTCTTTTTCTTGACTTGAGCCACCTTCGACGCCTTTTTTGCCTGCGATGCCGATGGAAGCGCAAGGGTAAGAGTGTCTCGTGACTGCTCTATGCTTCCATTTCTCAGTACCTTATCGTAATCGAGAGCTAAGCGCAGAGTGTCGCTTCCGATAAGCGCCGGTTCGCGGAGCCAGAAGGTCAGAGTGTCGTTAGTAGCACTACGTTCGAGGTCATACCAGTCGTCATAGCCCACACCCTCAAGAATAGAGAGGCGGGGAGTGGCCGGCGAGGGAGCATTGAGCGTCACGGTGATTCTGGCAGAGTCCGGACGCGCGCTATTCAGCACATATTGCTGCCGGAAATTAATGTTGAAGAGAGGGAGAAGGAGGTCATTGGGAAGAAAAACCGTGCGCAGACGAGGCACGATGGTGTCAATCTGCATCGTGCGCAGATTGTAAATCGTGTCGGAGACCACTGTGGTCTCCGTCTGGGGCACCACTATTTCATCATAGAAGGCGATAGACTCCTCGGGATTGTCCCAAATGAAATCATTGTTCATATCCTTGAGCGCGAAGACGCGATATGGTCCCGGCTTCAGTCCGCGGATGATGAAGCGTCCATAGCTGTCGGTCTTGGCTATTCTCTCGAAGGGGAGGGTGGTGAAGGCAGAGTCGGCAAGCACAGAGTGGACACCCACGATTACCTCCTTCTGAGGCTCAAGATTGGAGGCATCGAGCACCATGCCGCTAATGCGCAGAGAGTCAATGCCGGAGCCTGTGGAGAAAGTATAGGTGAAGCCCTCCAGCTTGTTTCCCTCGTTGACATCCTCGATAGCGTCCATGAAGTCGACGGTATAAGTGGTATTGGGCAGCAGGGTGTCAGGGAAAAGAATCGTGAGGCGGCGGCCATTGGCCGAGACGCGGGGCGTCTGCTTGGAAGGGGGCGAGACCACTACTTTGGTGAAAGCATCCTTGACATTAATCAGCTCATTGAAGTCAATGGTGACAGTGGGATTGCTCACGGACGTGGCGCCGGGCGCCGGCGTGGCCTTGACAAAGCGCGGAGGGTCTTCATCCCTTGGACCTCCGGAGGGATTGCCGATGGAGGCGCATGAATAAAGGATGAAGGCTGCCATGGCCGAGAGCATCCAGATGGCTGAACGCCTCAGCGGAGAGATATGCGGGGTGCTGTATGGATTTCTTTTAGTCATTATGCAAGTGGCTGCTATAATCAGAGTCGCTGAAATACTGCCGGCAGAGAAGCAGCCGGCAGACAAAGCGAGATTTCCGACTCCAAAAGTAACAAAAAAGTGTGATATAGAGGGTGAAAAAATCAAAAAAAAGCGAATAAATGCATTTTGATGGGGCGATATAGCGTTTATCTCAAAAAAAAATGGTATATTTGCGACTTGAAATGCGTTGATGTGAAAGCATAAAGTCATTATAGTCAGCGCAAAACTTGAAAATTTAAATAAAACAACATAATAAACATGCAGAACAAAGGGTTTATCAGCACCATTGCCGTCCTTTTGGTACTTATCTGCGGCTTTTATATTTCATTTTCTTTTGTAACCTCTCACTGGGAAAAGAAAGCACAGGAATATGCCGTGGCTCAGTCGAAAACTACGGACGTGACCAATGATGATTACAAACGCAGTCTTAAGCAATTTAATGACTCAATCGACAAGGAAAAAGTCTATCTGAACTATACTTACAATCAGGTCAGAAAGATGGAAATCGGTATGGGTCTGGACCTCAAGGGCGGTATGAACGTTGTGCTTGAGATCTCTGTCCCCGACATCCTTCGCCAGTATGCGGCCGGCGAGCAGCAGTTGCGCACTGTCAATGACGCTATCCGCAAAGCCGAAACCGAGGGCGCAAAAGGCAGCGACAAGAATTTCATCTCTCGCGTGGCTTCTTTCATTCAGCCCGGTGCTATGGCATCTCTCTTCACAAGAGAGGGCGAATTCATGGGCGAGCTTAAGTCTAACTCCTCTAACGCTCAGGTCACTGAGGCTCTCCAGAAGCAGGTGGACTCTCAGGTGGATGCCGCTTTCAACATCTTCCGCACCCGTATCGACCAGTTTGGAGTCGTGGCCCCCAATATCCAGAAGCTTCAGGATAAGAACGGTCAGATTCTTCTCGAACTCCCCGGCGTAAAAGAGCCCGAGCGTGTCACGGAGCTTCTCCAGTCGAGCGCTAACCTTGAGTTCTATGAAGTCTATACTTATAAGGAGATCGCTGCTGACCTCAATGCATTCGCTTCTGCCTATGCGGCCCAGGACACAGTGGCTCACACTAACGTCATTGCTCTCCTCGGTGGCGTACAGAGAGGCGAGTCTCCCGTTATCGGTCTCGTTTCTCCCGACAATAAAGCTGCCGTCGACTCTATTCTTAACTCTCCGCTCGCCAAGAGCAAGCTCCCCTCCGACTTCCATGCCGTTTGGGAGAAAAAAGCAGTGGAGATGCCTGTGGCTGACAAGAACGGCAACCCCGTGAAGAAGGCTAACGGCGAGTATAAGACCACTCCCTACTGGCAGCTCGTAGCCCTCAAGGGAGATGCCGTCCTCGAGGGCGACGCAGTGACTTCCGCTTCTTCCGAGTATGATAAGATGCAGGGCAATATGGTCAACATGAAGATGAACGACCGTGGCGCGCAGGAGTGGGCTACTATCACCCGTAATAACATCGGTCGCCCCATCGCTATCGTGCTTGACAACTCTGTCTACTCTTTCCCCAACGTCAACAATGAAATCACCGGCGGTTCTTCTCAGATAACCGGTAACTTCACTCCCGAAGAGGCTAATGACCTCGCCAACGTTCTCAAGTCAGGCAAAATGTCGGCTAAGGTCGATGTTGTGAGCAATAACGTAATCGGCCCCTCTCTCGGTGCTGAAGCTGTGCAGCAGGGATTCCTCTCATTCATCGTGGCTATCGTGCTCCTCATGATCTTCATGATCAGCATCTATGGCGTGATTCCCGGTCTCGTAGCCAATGTCGGTCTTATCCTTAACCTCTATTTCACTCTCGGTATCCTTGCATCTCTCCAGGCTGTCCTCACCCTTTCCGGTATCGCCGGTATCGTGCTCGCCCTCGGTATGGCTGTGGATGCCAACGTGCTTATCTTCGAGCGTACGAAGGAGGAACTCGCCCTCGGCAAGAAACTCCGTCAGGCTATTTCCGAGGGTTATAAGAATGCATTCTCTGCAATCTTCGACTCTAACCTTACCTCGGTAATCACCGGTATCATCCTGCTCATCTTCGGCTCCGGTCCTATCAAGGGCTTCGCCACTACTCTTATCATCGGTCTGGTCTGCTCATTCTTCACCGCAGTCTTTCTGACCCGCATTGCTTTCGAGCTTATCACTGCCAACGGTCGTTGCGCCAACATGACATTCTCAACTGCGCTCAGCCGCAATATGTTCAAGAATGCTCACTATAATTTCCTCGGCCAGTGGAGAGTGTCTGCAGCCGTTTGGGTGACCCTTATCGTCATCTCAATCGCTTCACTCGCTATCCGTGGCATGAATCAGGGCATCGACTTCTCAGGCGGTAGAAACTATGTAGTACAGCTCAATAAGGACGTGGATCCCTCCGAAGTACAGTCCGTACTTCTCGATAAGCTCCAGACAGCTGCCAACGATAAGACTGTCTCCGTGGGCGTCATTACGATTGACACTCCCTCTAAGGTGCGTATCTCCACCAACTATAAGATAGCAGAAAACGGTGAGGGCATTGACAATGAAATTACCAACCTGCTCTACACTTCTCTGAAGAGCATTCCGGGCAATCCTCTCGGAAATATGACCGAGTCTGAATTTGCAGTGGCCGATGAGAGCCATGGTATCATCTCTATTCAGAAAGTAGGTCCTTCAGTGGCTGACGACATGAAGCGCGATGCTTACTGGGCTGTCGGCATCGCAGTAGTCTGCATGTTCCTCTACATCCTGCTGCGCTTCCGCAACATCGCCTTCTCAGTGGGCGCTGTCTGTGCGGTTGCCCTTACGGCATTCCTCATCGTTGGCTTCTATTCTGTTTGCTGGGGATTCCTTCCCTTCTCTATGGAGATAGACCAGTCTTTCATAGCCGCCGTGCTGACCATCATCGGTTATCAGATCAACGACACCGTGGTAGTCTTCGACCGTATCCGTGAAATGATGAAACTCTATCCCAAAGAGGATCGCTATCTGACCTTCAATAAGTCGCTCAATCAGACCCTCGCGCGTACGCTTATGACTTCGCTCTCCACACTCCTCGTGCTTCTCTGCATCTTCTTCCTCGGTGGAGACACTATCCGCTCATTCACGTTCGCAATGATCTTCGGTGTAATTGTAGGTACCTTCTGCTCACTCTTCTGTGCAGCTCCCATCGCTTACAATATCCTCAAGCGCTCTCAGGATAAGGCTCAGGCAGCCACAACCCCCGCGCAGAAAGGCAACCGTCGTTTCAACTGATAAAATCCGTCAATAGACGATTCCCCTATACTCAAAGCGAGAGAGGCTGTCTAACAACCAAAGTTAGGCAGTCTCTATTTTATACACAAAATCGGGAGATTCAGGCTGCATTTGCCACTCCCGAGATATAATTTGGGTAAAAGCTTAAATGAGGGTTC
>JAAVFQ010000008.1 GCA_014800685.1 Bacteroidales bacterium | reverse complement strand
ATAGCGCACAAACCGCCATTATGGCTGTTGTTGCCGCAGTTACCGGGCTGATTATGGCGGGGCGCAAGGCGGTGCAGTCATACGCGGATATGGAGGAAACGATGGCTAACACCATTAAATATACTCGTATGACTGCCGCAGAGGTTGAAGAACTCAACGAGATCTTCAAGAATATGGACACACGCCTTGCTCGTGAGCAGCTTAATCTTCTCGCTCAGGAGGGCGGTCGTCTCGGCTACAATACAGTCGCCTCAGTCAAGGAGTATGTCGAAGCCGCCTCGATTATCAACGTGGCTCTCGTTGACCTCGGAGAAGGTGCTACGCAGACTATCGCCAAACTATCCAACATCTTCGCAATGGAGCAGATGTATGGTGTGCGCGACTCGATGTTGAAAATCAGGATGAATACAGCAAACTTATGAAGAATAAATCCCCTAAATCTCGAAAATAATTAATATCTTTGCACTTTAATTATCAAGTCTATGAAATACTTTTTAATTTGTTGTTGGACATTTTTGTGTCTTGTGTCATGCGATAATAATCATCGTGTAGGCACAGTCGGTCCGGATATTCCATCTATAGATTCCTTACAGGTTTATCTTGACAAAGCCAATAATGGTGATATAGAGGCTAAATTCATTTCAGGCATTTTATTGCAGAGCAAACAATCAAAACTGGATTCAATTAAGGCATCCGAATACTTAAATTCGGCGGCTGAATCTGGTTACGCCCCAGCGGAAAGGGCAATTGCTTCTGAATTGCTTGACTCCACATCACGTAATTATAACTTAAATAAGGGTATTGAAATGCTTTCAAAATCAGCTGAGCACGGTCATTTAATGGCAAAGATGGAATTATCTAATTACTATTTTGAAGGTAAAGGGGGAAATGTCGATAATGAGAAAGCTCTGAAACTTCTTAATGAGGGATTAATAGGATTGCTCAATCTGGCAAAAGAGGGGAATTCTAAAGCGCAATGGATTTTAGGGCAAATGTTTATTTCTGGTAATTATTTACCTCAAAATAATGAGCAGGGCAACTTATGGCTAAAAAAATCTGCAGATGCGAATAATGCATATGGGCAGCTTTTATATGGTTCTTCCTTTATGAACGGAGAAGCTAAAGATTATCCTTCAGCCTTTTATTGGATTAACGAAGCCAATAAAAAGAAACTTCCAAAGTCCTATGCCATATTAGCAGCATTGTATAGTAATGGTTTTGGCACCTCTCAAGATATTAAAAAAGCTTTCGAACTTAATTTAGAAGGTGCAAAACTTGGAGACTACACAGCAATGTTTAATGTTGCCTATTGTTTTGATAGTGGGCAAGGTGTAGAGGTCAATGAATCTGAAGCCTTTAAATGGTATAAAAAGCTTGCTGATGCTGGTGATATTAGCGCACAGAATAATATTGGAGCCATGTATCAGTATGGTAAAGGTGTAGTTAAAGATTCTTCTGAAGCATTTAAATGGTATATGAAAGCAGCTAAAGGAGGAAACTCCTTAGCGGAATGTAATGTTGGTCGTTGCTATGCAAATGGCGAAGGGGTGGAAAAAGATTTGACTGAAGCTGTAAAATGGTTTACAAAATCTGCAGAACATGGGAATCCACAGGGATATTCAGCTTTAGCAGATTGTTATGCATTTGGTTTAGGCGTGCCAAAAGACCTCTCAAAAGCAGCTTATTGGCGAGATAAAGCCAATGTTCGTTAAACGTCTTTTATTAATTTTAGAATAATAGAGGCTGTATAACAAGTTGAACTGCACTCCAAAAGTTTTGTGTCCAACTTTTGGGGTGCAGTTCATTTTTTGACACAACCGCTTTCCTTTATGGGAGTGCTGGGAGTTATGGGAGGGGTGGAGGATTTTTTTTGGAGCATTTTTTCGGTGAATTATTTTGTGGTGTGGTTTATTTATAGTAATTTTGTGGGCGTTGATTAATTGATGCATGAGAGTTTGATATTCAAATGATGATGAGGGTGTTTTGCTTTTTTAACTATGTGCTTTTCATCTTGGCCTGAGGTCTGGCTTTCTTATTGCTCCGGTCTTGGGTGTTGATATTTCTTACGCNTTCTTTTTAATCTGCTTTATCGCTTAGTTAAANAGGGTTTTNCCCTAATTTATCTGACTTTTAGAGTTTTGAAACTGGTTATATCGGTTTTGAGATTCCATTATTTAATAATTTTAGAACGTACTTAAATTTTTTNTTNCNTGAANAATCTCACTATTGGTTGTGTTAAATCATTTNATGGGTGGCGTAGGGCTGCNGCGGGACTTGCAGGNCTTCTTACGNTGGCTCTTGGTGCGCAGGGGGCTGTCGCAGAGCGTGAGGCTTTTTATATTCAGTTTCATCAGGCTAACAGCACTGTCGGNTCGTTTTCCAGCCCGGAGAGTTTCCGTAATCTTGTTGCGGAGGAGTGTGTGGATTATATCCTCANGACTACGTCGGGGAGTAATTGGTTTAGCGTTGCNGGCGATGAACTGGAAATCAATAATAGTGGTTTGTCTCGGTTTGCAATTACTCTGACGCGCAGTTATCCGATNTCGCGTATCGTTGTAGAGGGACGTGGAAATGGTGGTGATGCCGTGATGTATATTTCGTATAATGGGGAGGTGAGCGATTCNCAGACTCTTGNAGNTGCNAATGCGNCNGACTATTCGGAATATTCATTTGACATTGCCGGNGNGGAGTCNCTGGATCAGTATGCNTTGGTGACAGAGGGNTCTGCCTGCGTCACAAGGATTACGTTTTATGAGAATTATGATAACGGAGAGATAGANCCGGANCCTACCCCNGACCCNGATCCNACCCCNGACCCNGATCCTGACCCNNGACCCNGACCCNANNCCTGATCCGGACCCTAATCCTGATCCGGACCCNAATCCGAATCCAACACCGAACCCTGACCCTGACATTTTTATTTTGATGCCGGATATTAAGATTACGAGAACGGTATCAAATTTTTCAAGTGGAGAGAGTACGATTGATTCTTCGGGTTTCTNCATTGATATAGATGATTCTCATAGTCGTGGCGTGAAATTCAGCATATATTTCAATGGGGATGCCGAGCATGAGTTACCGGTGCCNCCNTTCTCAGANTATCCGAAGGANTTGNTNATAAGNCCNAATGGGGATTATGGAGATATAACGTTTGAGCCTGGAAAGATTTATTATCCGACGATAGTGGCGCGACACACTCTTGAGGACGGNAGCGAGGAGAAGGCAGAGAAGTCGTTTCCGCCGATGCTGATGCAGCCGACTATTTCGATAGCTGATGGCGAGATGAAGTCAAAGATTGTAACGCTGACGGCCGACAGTTCCGCCCGTATAATTGTAGATTATGGCGGTTTGCCCCCCAGAGAATACACCGGTCCCGTGACAATCCCCTACGCAGACGACCTGCTATATTACTGCACGGCGACGTATGAAGATAGCGGAGATAGCGAAGATAACGAANATGGCGAAGAGACGCGTGCGGAGAAGACATTGACGAGCCCGGTAGTCTATTTTGAGAATGGAATATTTTATTTGGGAGCAAAAGATGTGGAAACAGAGTCGGAAGCTGCAGGGCGTTATTACGACCTTACGGGACGCTTTTGTGGCGAGATGCGACCTGAAACNCCCGGCCTCTACATTTATACCGACGGCCTGATGACGCGCAAACTCATCGTNAGGTAGNAGACNTGNTGATGGGAGGNTTNGGANGNGTGGGCCTTTTGGGCGGTGTGANGTATCCGTCCTTAGCGCAAGCATTAACTCAAGTACACCTCGCCGGTAAGTTNAAGNTCATAATATAGCAACATCGGCTACAACTCTATGAAGCTGTAGCCGATGTTNAGTGTTATTTGAAGTTACTATTTTGCCAGCGGTCACGCCGGGGTACTTATGATTGCTTCCGGATNGAAGTCGTTTTGCCGGATTTTGCGGTGGTGGAGACAGCCGACTCTTTGAGGAGTATTATTGACTATCAATCTATCTCACTATCACGAAAATTTAGTTTACTTTTTTTCATCCGATTTAACAAGCGTCATGGCGCCCCCCGGAAACTCAATCTCAAGACCTGTCTTTCCATTTTTCTCAACAATTCGATATGGGATACCGGATTTACAGGCCATTATGTAATCATNCTTGAGAATTTGTGCCATCTCCTGGCGAAGTTCATATTCAGTCTCAAAGTCCAGTTTATCCGTAGTTCCGGTGAGTTCCAATCCGTCAAACTCTATAGAATGGTC
Source organism: Bacteroidales bacterium (assembly GCA_014800685.1). GTDB lineage: Bacteria > Bacteroidota > Bacteroidia > Bacteroidales > Muribaculaceae > Lepagella. Next base: position 214,873 of record JAAVFQ010000008.1, on the reverse strand, counting down.
GAAGTATAAATATAGTAGTTGTCCTTTGACCTCCCATTCACCCGTCAAGTTTGACCCGACAACTACGTTCTCACCTGGCATTAAAGGGAAAATTGAATCAACAAATTTACCCTTCTTACCATCTTCTCCCTTCGTGAAAGTAAAGTTTTCCACCATGGTTGATCCCGGCCCATTGGGACGATATACTCTATAGCCGGTATAGGAATTGGGGGCTATCCCGAACACTTTACCCCATTCTCCCACCAATTTGTCCTCTTGAGATTCACACGCTGCGAGGGGAAGCATCAAAATGGCAAGCATCATCTTAAAAATACTTCGGAATAATCCTCTTTTCATCTTTTATAAATTATTATGTTTATGAGTGTACTGAGATATCTCCTAAGAGATAATCCTTAATCTCGTCGAATAACTTACCCACCGGTATTGCATATATACCCATAATAAGGATGAGCGTCAATTTATTGACACTATCCAGACTATCGGCAATAATAGCAGCCACAATTCCACCGACAATAGCACCAATCATCCAGATCCCAATTTTCTTGGTTGCCGGTACGAGCAAGCAGACTATGCCCGTCACAATCATCATGACGACAAAGAGCAGTCCGGATATTATTAAAAACATCTCCTCTGAATACGGCTCGCCAAATGTACATAAGGTTGCGATGAGCGAAAGTGCCAATGTCCCGATGAGTATTGAGAATATCATAGGAGAAGGCTTTTTCTCACTCAACGTCTTTATCTTCTTTACGGCAAATAGGAGTACCACTCCTAAACTAATATCAAAAGCAATATCGCCAATACTACTTAGGATATTTATAACATTCTCTAAATCCCTCGGCACACGTTTCAATGGTATGTCAGATAAGAGGCTAAGAGCTGCTCCTATAACACCAATATAGCCGCATACCTTAAGAACTCCTGCAGATACCTGCGTTTGATTCTGTTCTGTCATGTGTATTATTATTTAAGTTTATTGATTCCGTCTACATAACCTTCGAAATACTGCGCATTGCCATTTCGTCAATTATCATCATCAGGCATATTGATACGGTCATGTATAAAATCGATTTAAATTCCTACCTGGTATTACGATGAGGATTATAGTGTATCAATACACTTCCCATGCAGTGTCGCTTACTTCAGCGAGAGAGTCCCACTCTGAATTGTCATAAGAAGAGGGAGTTTCCATAGTGTCGCTATTCATGATACTCTGTATCTTTTTTTGAACAGTTTCAAAATCCTTCTTTGCATCACCCTTAAGTTTATCTTCAGCAGCTGCTGCCCAGAGGATAAGCATGTAATTATCAGCTGCTTTGGACTCCGGGTCGGTGGCTGACCATTCTTTCCCCTCAGAAATACGATCCAAGAGGTATTTAGCCATAAAGTCATATTCTGCATCTGTGAAAGATGCATTTTCGAGGCCTTCATTTTCGATCTTGTTATCAAGTTCTTTCTGATTCACCTTCGAACTGCAAGATGACAAGGTCAAGAATGAGAGTGAGAGGAAGCACACGAGTGCCATTTTTAGAATTGTTTTCATGAGTCAGTTTTTTATATTAAGTCAGACTCGAATACTATAAAATCAGTATTCGAGCCATACTATTTCCCCGCTTTTAATTTTTATCGGACAGCAATAATTCATATTAAGTTAGTTATTGCCATCGAAGTTATCAATGGGAAAAATCTCACGTTTCGGGAGTCCCGCATTAATTGCCCTGATTGTACTTGGCATTGAACGTGGCGTCGCTCATACATATAAGCTGAATGAGATTTACGATGGCTCCAATACCCAAAAGACCTCCGGTCAACAGATAAAGGATTCCCAATCCTGTACGTCTCAGATAGAACCAGTGTATCCCTAAACCACCAAGGAAGAGACACAGGAGAATCGCTGTCGTCTTACTTTTCATATCTTTTAAAATGATGTTAAGAGTATGCCTTATTTTGATTTAAAAGTAAACATACTCAGAGTTAGTTGAAATTTTACATCCGCAAAATTAGAGTCTTTATCTCAATATTCAAAAAGTCAAATCGAGTCAAATTGAGTCAAGTTAAGTCAAGTTGTAAAAATGAGGAATTTTGAGTAATTTTGCGTTTATGAATTTCGAATCAGGATTTTTGAGTAATAATCAACATCTATCCCAACTTGGTGCAGACGAGGAGATTACCGGACTGCAGACGATATATGCGTCTAAAACCGGCTTTTTTCGTATCCTCGTGGGTAAACATCTTGGAAGAAAGATAGTTGTCAAATCTCTTAAAGTGGAGTCTGCCAATAATCCGGTAGCCGTCACTCAACTCAAAAAGGAATTCTCTATCCTTTTTCCCCTGGTCTCTCCCTATGTCGTCCATGCGTTCCGACTGATTACCATCGATGATCATATCCCCGCCTTTGAGATGGAATGGTGTGAAGGTTCGGATGTGCGCAATCTTCTTCACGGAGCTCTTGACCCGGAGGATGCTATCCGTATTATCGAGGGCGTACTCCTCGGACTGAAGGATATCCACCTCGCCGGCATCGTCCATCGCGATATCAAACCCGAAAACGTAATGTATGATTCCTTAAGGAAGATTGTCAGGATTATTGATTTCGGATGTGCCTATATCAATGGTGGGTTGGCCCTGCAAGGCCCGAATGGCACTATCGGTTATACTCCCGAAGAAAAATTGAATCCGGAGAGTGATGCCGAGCCTAAGGATGATTTGTACGCACTTGGTGTAATGGCCGGCGAAATGGCGGCATCTGTATCGGCTGATTCACGAAAAGGCTCTGAGATTAAGCGTGTTCTGAAACGCTTTTCTCAACATCTCATAGAAGGGAAATATGAAACTGCCGAGACTGCCGCCCTCGCTTTTAATGCGTTATTCCGAAAGAAGAAGGTTAATCCGTGGGCATTGGCAGGCGCGATCGTAGCCGTTTCTATCATTATATGGGTTGTCTGGAATCTGTCGCTCCCAGAATCGGCTTCACCGTCACTACCTTCTCCCCATACGAAAATCTCAGATTCTTCGACAGCTAAGCCTAATATACTCCCTCCTGGCGTTTATGACGATAAAAATTTAGAGATCGCAGCTTCCATGCCCCAAATGGATGAAGATATAGCTACATCTGCTGCCAAAGATCCCCTGACGGTTTCTGTCCCCGAAGGAGACCGGGCATACACCAATGGGGCTCAATACGCAGGAGAATGGAAAAATCCGTATTCGGGATTATCCGCTAAAGATGAGTCTGCTTATGAACTTGCATTCTACGCCGGAAAATTACTGGAATCTTATCATTCCGGCCACGCATCGCTACAAGTACAGATGGATGGCTTCGTCGTGACTTTCTCTGATTCAATTTACAGGGTCGATAATATACATTCCTCACTTCCTGTCTATACCGACATAGATCCAATCTATGACAAAGCTAAGTTGTTAGCTGCCAAATATAAAGATGAAATGGAATTGAAGTTCCGGAAGCGTTTTGGTCCCACTCCTGATCCTCATCGCCGGGAGGTATTGCTGGAGGGACGGTTTGCCTGCTCCTTGAAAACATATCATTTTAATCCCTACCGCAAGAAAGGAGTCTGATACGTTCTCTGAAAAGTCAAATTGAGTCATAGCGATTCATATTGAGTCATAATATATTAATTAGAGTATTTTTTGAGTAATTTTATATCGCAAAAGCTGAAGTGGCTTAAACTCATTTTTTATTAAGGTCTCATCAGGTTTTGAATGGCTTTTTCTCCATGAAGATGGATGGATGGATGCGGACATCATGACTGATGAATGAAGGAAAATCCCCCGAATGATGACCTGCGATTAATAAAGAGTTATTTGTTTAACCCTTCATTGTAATTTTTTAGATTGTAAATAACTTTAAATCAAAATGAAACAAGACTGTTATATAGAATCTCTCAGACGCGATATAGAAGATAAATTCAATCATTCCTTTAAGTCTGCAAGCGATTTTGATAGACTTGAGGCATTGATTAAAAACCATTCCGATTTTCACGACACTCTGAATGCCTCTACTCTGAAGCGCATTTGGGGGTATTCTAAGACTTCTTCCGCTCCTCGCCGAACCACTCTTACTATTCTTGCCAAGGTGCTTGGCTTCAGGGATTGGGAAAGTTATGTCGAAAAGAAAAAAGCGGATGAAAAAATTGAAAGCGGATTCATTCAAAATAAAGTGGTCAATATTTCCGACATTCTACCCGGAGATACGATCAGTTTTAAATGGAACCCCGACCGTATAATCCTTCTCCGCTGTATCGACAACGAACTATTTGAAGTTGCCGAGCAGGAAAATTCAAGTCTCCGCCCAGGCGACCGTTTCTGCATCCTCTACATTCGCGAAGGCTATCCGCTCTATTGCAAGAACGTAATTCGCAATCAGACCAATCTCGGCGACTACATAGCCGGTGAAAAAACGGGTATCTTCGACCTGAAATACCAACCCAAGTCCGAATAACCCTGCGCAGTTCCTGCTACCCCTGAAAATTTTGTTCCACATCTAAAAATTCGGCATATAGGTCAAAACTGGTGCTAAATTATCATCCTGTTTGACCTATATGCCATTTCTTATACAGATATCTTTCAGCAACCCCAGCATTCGCCCCTACGGCGCAATGCATCGCTTTTCACCGCTCTGCTCCGCTGAAACCATCGGAATCATCCCTACCGTTGCTCGCAAGTTCTCTCACTTGCCTACTGCAAATATCACGTTTTCTTGGAAATCATTATTGTGGTTCTTTGATGTTTTAATATTTCCACACCTTGGTAAACCTCCATTAAAACAGAACGATAATAATTATGATTATGTATAGCAACTGAATGACGGATATGTCATAGCTCGTTTGATTTCTTATATTTTTCCATTAGGGCATCTCGATGATAACCATTTCGAACGTAAGATTCCACAAATATTAACTCTTTATACCATTCTCCTAGAGAATTCTTTTTCCTTTGAAGTCGGAAGAATCCTCGAACAAATATTATATTATTGTTAATAATTTTACGAAACCATTTGGAATCCAGAACTACAACTTTTTGGCCTGTGTTGTTAATGACTTTTTTCTTTTCAACAAACTCTAGTGGGGTACCATGAATATCCGTAAATTTACCTAAGGGAATTTCTACTATCTCTACTTGGACATATTTCTTTACAGCATTATATAGAACAACTTCAGTAGCAATATTCTGCAATATTAAAATACTATCTTCTTTTGATGTTGAGAATATTTGTTTATCATTAAGAAGACATTCTGCAATTACAGCTTCTCTACTATTATCATCTAATGCTTCGATTTCAAAATAAAAGCAAAGTGTACTAATTTTATTCTTTTCTGTGAAATACCAAAACTTTACTTTATCATTTTCAAATCTATAAACCACAGTATCAGATTGATCTAATAGAAGAATCCCACAGACACATGCTTCTCCAAATTCATGTATGAGCTTGTAATCAATACTATTGAATGATCTCATGCTCTTATCCATAACTTCTCTGAATGAAGGCATGATTAATTCTGGTAAGCCCCATTCAATATGTTTACTTCTAAAATTCTCTAGCTCGTTATCCACAAAATTAGTCAAAAATTTGTTACTGACCAAATGTCACGAATATGTTGTTTAGCATATTTTGCTAATTGCGTGAGCATTTAGTATAAAAATCGTTCTTGTCCGACCTAGAAGATTGGACAAGATGGTGATTAGTGGAAAGATGGGAGATAATGACGCTGGAGGAAGGTTTCGACATCTGAATCGGAGTAGAGAAGCTTGCCGGGAAGGTTCTAATAACCCAATGTCCCGTTGGTCCGATATGTAGTAAGGGTTCTCTTGCAGAGGTTCTGTCTTCTGCTAAGGGCTGAGTCCGTAAGATTTGTTTTGCCGGATTCTGCGGTGGTGGGGAAAAAGAAAGAATCCCGAAAATCGTTGATTTTCAGGATTCTTACGCAATTTGCTTTCGCTTTGTGTGGTCCCACTTGGGCTTGAACCAAGGACTCCCTGATTATGAGTCAGGTGCTCTAACCAACTGAGCTATAGGACCTCGCTCGGATGCTATGCGCTATTCCGGCGTTTGCGAGTGCAAAGTTAATGCTTTTTTTTTAGGTTTGCAAGTTTTTGAGCTAAATTTTTTTGTCAGGCTTCATTTTTATGCTCCTCGGCAAGGTGGTTGGCTACGATTACCGCTTTGCTGATGTGGTCGCAGATGTTGGCCGGGGGCAGGAGTGAGATGATGTGCGATTTGTCAAGGGCCTGGCGCACGTTGGGCTGTACTCCGGAAAGTACTATTTGGATGCCTTCGCGGTGGGAGGCTTCGATGAGGAGCTGGAGGTTGTGGATGCCTGTGGAGTCGATGAATGGGACTTTTCTCATTCTTATGATGCGCACGATGGGTTTCTGGTGAGGGGCGAGGCGTACTGCTTCGTCAAATTTGGTGGCTGCTCCGAAGAAGAATGGGCCGTCGATTTCATATACAGAGACGCCGTCTTGGAGTTTGAGCACTTCGTGGGTGTCCAGGTCTGTGCCGTCGGTAGCGTCGAGCTGCTGGCCGTATTCTCTTACAGTGGTGTTTTCGGTGACTCGGCGGAGGAAAAGGAGCACGGCGAGGAGCATGCCGATTTCGATGGCGATGGTGAGGTCGAAGATAACTGTGAGGAGGAATGTTATGATGAGCACAGAGAGGTCTCCTTTGGGGTTTCCTGCCATTCCGGCGATGGTTCGCCAGCCCGACATGTTGTAGGACACCACGATAAGGACTGCGGCGAGGCAAGCCATCGGGACGAGGTTGATCAGTGGCATTGCGAAGAGGAATATTATGAGGAGGACGATGGCATGGATAAGGCCGGCTATGGGAGTGCGTCCGCCGTTAGTGATGTTGGTCATAGTGCGTGCGATAGCGCCTGTGACGGGGATGCCGCCGAAGAGGGGTACAGTGATGTTGGCAATGCCTTGTCCGATGAGTTCGGTGTTTGTATTGGTGCGTGCGCCGGTGACTCCGTCGGCTACAGTGGCGGAGAGGAGTGATTCGATGGCTCCGAGCATTGCGATTGTGAAGGCTGAGGGGAGGAGGAGTCTGATTGACTCCATATTAATTCCGATGGAGTGAGGGGCGGGGATGTCGGTGCTCATGTTTCCGAAGCGGTCTCCGATGGTCTGAATTCCGGAGAGGCCGCAATATTCTTTGAGCACCCATACCAGAGCTGTAATAATTATTATTGCGGTGAGGGCTCCGGGGAGCTTTTTCGAGATTTTGGGGGTCAGGATGATAATGAGCAGGGATGCTATGCCAATGATGGCTGTGAGAGGAGTGATAGAGGAAATGTGAGTGAAGTATATTCCCCATTTCCCAATGAAGTCGGCGGGTACCTGTCCTTCGATTTTTAGTCCGAGGAAGTCGGGCATCTGAGTGGAGAAGATGGTGAGAGCGATGCCGGCGGTGAATCCGACGACTATGGGGTATGGGATGAATTTTATGACAGTTCCGAGTCTGAATAATCCCATTATCACGAGGAGGCATCCGGCCATGAATGTTGCCATGGCGAGTCCGGTGAGTCCATAGAGCTGTATGATGTTGAAGACGATTACGATGAAAGCTCCTGTGGGGCCACCTATCTGCACGGTGTTTCCGCCGAAGGCAGAGACGAGGAAACCGCCTATGATGGCTGTTATGAGTCCGATGGTGGGAGAGACTCCGGATGCTATTCCGAATGCTACTGCGAGTGGTAGGGCTACTATTCCTACAACAATTCCGGCTATGAGGTCTTTTTTGAACGTGTCGAGGTTGTATCCTTTGAGGGATGTGAGGAGAGCCGGTCGGAAGTCGGGTGTTGCCTTGAGATTCATGCGTCTTGTCTTATTGGGTCTGATTTGGGCCGCCGGGGGGAGAGTGCGGGGCGGCAGTCTGGTTTTGCGGGTGCAAAGTTAGTGTTTTTTTCAGACGTAGGCAAGAGGCGTTAATTGCCGGATAATTTTCAATGCTTACTTATTTATTCCGGTTTTCGAGTTCGAGCAGGAGTTTTTTCATGGTCAGGCCGCCTCGGTATCCTCCGTTGCTGAATTGTCGTGAGATGACTCTATGGCAGGGGATGAAGATGGATAGCAGGTTGCTTCCTACGCATGATCCTATGCATTGCGACATTCTTCCGCCGTCGGTGAGCTTGTCGGCGAGGTCTTTATAAGTGGCGGTTTCTCCGTAGGGTATTGTGAGGAGATGATTCATGGCTTTGAGGTGAAAGTCAGACCCGGTGATGAGTAGAGGGACGGAAAATCGGCGTCTTTCTCCGCGGAGGTATTCTGAGAGTTCTGTTTCAGCAAGAGAGAGAACGGGGTTGGGGTTTTCTGGATCTTCAGGAGCCATTTTTGCACGGAGGGTGCGGGTGATTTTGCGTATTCCGCTGTCATATTTCACTGAGTCTTGCCAGTCGCAGAGGCATAGTTTTCCTTCGAAGGCGGCCAGGGTGAGGTGAATTTCTCCGTAGGAGAAAGACCTATAAATAATCTTTGATTTATTTGTCATTTAAGTTGATGTTATCATGCACGATAGAGCCGGGGGCCCTTCTTGCAGCTGCAAAGGTAATTAAAATTTTTTAAGAATTAGCATTTATGTCTATGAAAATCGAGGTAAACAAGTATTAATCCGGGATAAGCAGGATGTGAAGGTGTGTTGTGGCGTTTTGAGATGTTGCTGAAAATTGGTAACTTTGTGGAAAATTAATTGATTTGGATGCAAAACGATTCAGAAGCATAGGGCTGCCCTACGGGCCAAAGGATGCGGAGCGGCGATATTGGCGCGCTCTTGGCGTGGAGAGTGGCTATCTCGCCACCGGGCTTTCCGGTCTGGACTGTCTTCTTGGTGGAAAGGGGTTTCCCCGGGGAGCGGTGAGCATGGTCTTTGGCGACGCGATGACGGGTAAGAGCAGTTTGTGCCTGAGGCTGGTGGCTCAGACTCAGCAGTCCGGGGGCGATTGTGTCTGGATGGATGCGGAGTCTTCACTGAGTGGCTGGCTCGCTGAGTCTTCCGGAGTGGACATCGCGCGTCTTCCGGTGGTGAGAGGGATGTCCGGCGATGAGTGTGTGCAGGCTGTGCGAATGCTTGTGGAGGGTGGAAGTGCTGACCTGATAGTCATAGACTCAATGACCGCTCTCGACACCGGACTGACGGGGAGTGAGCATTATGCCCGTCAGCGAGAGTGGCTGGTGAATATGGCAGAATGGGTGAGGGAGACAAAGACCGGTGTGGTGATAGTCTGCCAGACCCGCAATCGACTGTATCGCAGCGGAGTGTCGCAGAGTGTGAGCAGCCTCTGTGAGATGGAGAGTCTCTGCGGGCTTCGTCTTGAGATTTCGAAGGGAGAGGCCGGTGAGGGTCTTCATGCGGAAGTGACGCTCAAGGCTTCAGGGATTTTTCATGGGGAATGGAGCGGCAGGTTAATATCCGGATGAAGTAATAGCTTATACTTATGAGAAAGCTTTGTTATATATTTGTGATGATAGTGTCTGTGATTTCGTCTGTCTGTGTGGCGAATGCTGAAGAGGTATCGGGCAGTACGCCCGGCATCCGCGAGGCGCTGAAGCGTCATCGAGAGAGCTATCCCACGTCTCATCTGCGAGACGTCTATAAAAACTTCATGCAGGATTATTTCGGCCCCGGCCATCTGCTTGCCGACACGGCGGCTGCCGGCCGCTATCTTCTCCGTGAGCTTGCGGAGACTGCGCTGATGGAAGGCCCCGACAGTGAGCCCACGGGTTTTGAAGGAAACTTCGTGAGGGTCAATCTCAGGCTTATAGCAGAGGGGCGTGTGCCTTACGATACTTTCTTTTCAAGCTTCGTAAGGAGCGTGCAGGGCATCGCACCCCCTTCGGCTGCGGAGTGGACTGCGATATGGAGCCGGATAGAGAGCGAGATTGAGGCCTTGGGGTATCATTATGATGATGAGCAGGCCGACAGGGCCTATATCAATGATCTTCTGAAGGAAGAGAAATACGTAGTGCATCACAGCGATGCCTATAATGAGACGGTGAATTTTCATTATAGGATAATGAGTCGCAAGGAATTTGAGGAGAATATTCTTCCATTACTTACAAAATGAGTAAAGACATGAGCAGACTTGACTTGGTGAAATTAAGAAAGGATGAGGGGATGAGCCAGAAGGAGCTTGCCGAGCTACTTAGCGTCCGTCAGAGTTTTCTTTCGGCCATAGAGAATGGCCGCAGCCGGCTTCCTGATGAGAAGCTCGAGCGCATAAGGGAGGTCTTCGGGCTTGAAGACCTCACGCCCTATATGATGGAAGAGGCGGCAGAGGAGACTGTGGTGCCTCCGCATACACATTCGCATGATGAGACGGATTCTATCGCATTGTTGCTCAGACACATTCATGCCCAAGCGCATCGCGAGGAGGGTGGCGACCACGGGCGAATTGCGGAGATGGAGGCGCGTGTGGCTGCGCTCATGGATCGCAATGACCGTCTCTCAAATCGGATAGACACTCTGCGGGAGACTATAGACGCTCTGCGCGAAGAGAATTTCCGTCTAAAGGAGATTCTTGCGCGTCATGGATTGGAATATTAGCGGGCTGGTGGTGATATTTTGCTGAAAGATTAGTTATAATCCGTAAAATATTATTAATTTTGCGGTGTGAAATAACTATATCTAACCTTAATATGAATCGGACAACACAAATTTTGCTCTGCGGGGCAGCCCTCCTTCCTTCATTTAGCCTTATGGCCACGGAGGCTCCGCGCGACACCGTAGCTCTTCGTGAAGTGATGGTTACGGCTCCTTTTAAGTCTGACCCTGAGCTTCTTCCGCTCAACGTCACCCAGGTCTCCGAGCAGGAGATAGAGAACTCCGGCGAGACGTCTCTTCTTCCTATTCTGGTCTCCAAAGTGCCCGGCCTTTTCGTCACCGAGAGGGGCTTTGCCGGCTATGGAGTCTCCGGCGGAAGTGCCGGGACGGTCAATATCCGCGGAGTGGGGCAGAGCAATAAAGTGCTCTTCATGATAGACGGACAGCCGCAATGGGCCGGAGTCTTCGGCCACTCCGTAGCAGACAGCTATGTAGCCAACGGAGTAGAGCGCGTAGAGGTAGTGAAGGGTCCCTCCTCGCTTCTCTATGGCTCCAACGCCATGGGCGGCTCGGTCAATCTCATCACCCGCCGCCAGAAAGAGGACGGAGTGACGGGGCGTGCGCGAGCCATGTTCGGCTCCTTCAGCACTCAGAAGTTCGGCCTTTCCGCCGGCATGAAGAAGGGGAAGTTTTCCGGCAGCGTAGCCGGACAGCTCGACCGCAGCAACGGCAACCGCAAGGGGAGCGCATTCTGGCTCGCCGATGAGTTCATGCAGTTTGGCTATGCGGCTTCGGCCAACTGGTCGGTAGGGGCCACGCTCGACATGACGCAGACTCATGCCGAAAATCCCGGCACGCTTCAGAGCCCGCTGGAGAATATGTGGACGAGCCTCTTCCGCGGCACGGCGGCCATCAACGTCAAAAACTCCTACAGCATAGCCGACGGAGGCGTGCAGGCCTATATCAACTGGGGGCGCAATAAGGTTGACGACGGCAATGCCCCCGATGAGGCTCCCAAAGATTATATATTCAATTCTACAGACTACAACATGGGTGTCACCCTCTACGAGACTCTGTATCTCTGGCAGGCAAACGCCCTTTCAGCGGGTCTTGACTTCCAGCACTGGGGCGGACATATATGGAATATCGCCAAGGCCGACAAGGATCTCCGTTCTTCAGAGGCTCGTCATCACGTCAATGAGGTGGCCGGATATGTCATGATGCAGCAGGGCTTCTTCCGCGACGTCCTCAATGTGAATGCGGGCGTGCGTCTGCAGCATGGTTCTACCTACGGCAACGTATGGGTGCCTCAGGCCGGATTTATAGTCCGTCCCGGCCACGACTCTCAGATCAAGGCCTCCTTCAGCAAGGGATTTCGCGCGCCTAATATCCGCGAGCTTTATCTTTATGTCCCTGCCAATCCCGACCTCAAGCCTGAATATATGCTCAACTATGAGCTGAGCTATCGTCAGCATTTCCTTGACGGCCGCCTGATGGCCGGCGCCGCTCTCTTCTTTATCGATGGCGACAATATGATTCAGACCGTGAGGGTAGACGGCCGTCCGCTCAATGTCAACACCGGTCGCTTCATCAACAAGGGCTTCGAGCTGGAGGCTGCCTATCGCGTGCTCTCCAATCTCACTCTCAGCGCCAACTACAGCTATCTGCACACCGACGCCATGACCCTCTATGCTCCGAAGAATAAGCTCAATACCGAGGTGACATACAGCCCCGGAGCTTTCAGCTTCACTCTCGACGAGACGAGCATCTGGAGCATGTATACCGGCGCTCCCGACAGTGCCCGCGAGAGCTACACGCTGCTCAACTTCCGCGCTGCCTATACGCTGAAGGCGCGCGTGCCCGTTACCCTCTCGCTGAAGATAGATAATATCACCGACCGTCACTACGAAATAATCTACGGATGTCCCATGCCCGGAACGACATTTATGGGGGGCGTGGAGTTTCGCTTCTGACTTGGCGAGGTGTCTTCTTTAAGAATATTCTTAGGGTGAGCATGGGAAAATTCCCGGCTCACCCTTAGAGTTTGTTTACTTTTAAATTATTTTAGCACAAAGAGAGATTTTGGGATGATTTTACAAAGTTGAAGAGGGAGCGATGCGGGCATCGTGACCGATGAAATCTTTGGGAAAGAGCCCAAAATATCCTTTGTGATGAAATCAAGAAGTGATTTATCCATTATATTGTTTGTTAATTCGGTTTAAAAGTAAACACACTCTTAATTGATGTAAAGAGTAGTAAATCCGGAAGAAAATTTGTAAATTTGCAGAAAGAAAGTCCCCTCCCGGCGGGCTGTTTACTCACAAATCCTCTGCAACTATGGAAGATATAGAAAAAATTATGACAGATGCGGGAATGAAGCCGACCTCTAACCGGGTGCTCGTGCTCAGGGAGCTGATAAATGCCGACTCTCCGCTTAGCCTCGGCGACCTTGAGGCGCTCATCGGCACTTTGGAGAAATCGTCGGTGCTCCGGGCGCTCGCCGTCTGTCAGGAGCATCATCTCATCCATGCCATAGAGGATGGGCGCGGGGTGACGAGATATGAGGTTTGCAACGGAACTACCGACGGCCGTCATGATGATATGCATGTGCACTTCTATTGCCTCAAATGCCGCCAGACAAGTTGCTTCGAGCATATCATGGTGCCGCGGATAGATCTGCCGGAAGATTATCTGGCTGATACTGCCACATATCTCGTGAAAGGCATCTGCCCGCAGTGTCAAAAGGGGGCTAAAAGGTGAAACGCTAAGGCGCAAGAGCATTTTTCTTGCAATGTCTAAAGAATTACATTTTTCAGCAAAAAATATTGGTGATTAGTCAAAAAAGATGTAACTTTGCAGCAGAAAGAGTGAATATGCATAGGCGAAACACGCTGNGCTGTGACAACCGACTGACTGCAAGTCACTTGCCGTGAGAGAAATCCTGTTCCCTCCCGACTGTCAAGGTCACGCTCATAGCGAATCTCCGAAGGCCTGCTTGGCCGCCATGCGAATTCATACTCTACGGATTTTTAGAACTTACTTAATAACAAACCATTAAAAAATCATCTTGCTTATGAAGAAGATTCTACTCCCAATTCTTCTCGTTTTGGGCTGTATCATGCCTTCTCTCGCAGAAGAAATCGCTGTCAAGGCGCCGATGAACATTATGCGTCTCGGCACTTATAGCGTCACCGGCTCTNCTGNAAANCCNTGGCCGAANAATNCCNCCTATNNCNAANCTCNGGTNTCCACAAACACCTTNTGGGGATTGGATAACTTTAATAACAACAACAANNNCTGGGCATACGCCGCATGTGGTAGAAAGAACANNGCATCAGTTGGTCAGCTCTATAATCGCGTGGCTATTCCCGAGCAGGTGACCCGCGTGGAGATGAGCATCNGCGAGATTAANGAGGCCGGCAAAATAAATTCTATCTATCTCCGCGTAGGTGATGAGCTTGGCGTCTATGGCGAACAGAAAGTGGAAGTGACTCCTATCCCTTCCGCNGCCGAAGTTGTCTCATTCAATATTCCGGCAGATCTTCAGGGTCAGAACAAGTATTACAGAGTTTACATCGATTGCNAATCCGCATCAAAAAATGCCTTATGCGCCGTGCAGTATCTGANGTTNTACACTGATGACACTCTTTTAGAGGGTAATAAAGCTCCTTGGAATCCCCCCTTCGAAGAGCAGTATGCCGTGATTCAGGGTCGTTCCATTGANCTCAATGCNCTTGTNAATGAGGTTGACGTCCCCACTCTGACNTATTCTATTNAGGGTGGCACCTCAGAGGCCGGTATCCTCGAAAATGGNATNTTTACAGCCAGCGAGACTGCCGACAACAAGACNGCNGTAATCGAATATACNTGGGAAGAGACCGACTACTATGCAGCCGGCAGCGGTTCTGTAGAGATTACCGTTATCCACGAAATTGAATCNTTCGTNGACGTNCTTGACGNAANCGTATTTGGNGNCANNGGAACANGCTACNACAATTATACCTGGNAGTCTGANGTTACCGGNATCTCATACGCTGCAAATTTCGTTCTCTATAATGGTGCAATGCAGATGAATAATAATAAAGGTGGCATCNNAGTGACAGAAAATCCCCAGGGATATTATCTCGCGCGTGTGGATGTTTCCTGGAATGTATCTACCAAGAACGGCACNAACTTCCTTGAGGTCTATGGCAACGACAAGGCCTACGCTGACATTGCNGGCTATATGGANTCGACAGACTCAGAAAAGGGTGTAAGAATCGCCAACCTCGTTGACCCCAACGATACCGACGAAATCTGGACCGCCATCACCACCCCCTTCCAGTATATCGGCATGAACGCCAATGATGGAGTGGAGTATATCGACCAGATTCAGCTCCACTGGGTAAAGCGTGAGGCTGCTGTGGCTCCCGCCCCCATCGAGGTTCCCAATGCTTTCGTATGGCAGACAGAGTTTGATGACAGCGACCCGGANGGCAACGTNGCCTCNGCCGGCTANGAAATAGCAATCNCCGTNCCCGACAACTTCCACACCTTCTATGAAGTTTACTTCAACGGCGATAAGGACACAACTATCGCCATGCCTGATGGCNCAGTCTTCNTTCGCCCCGGCGAATATGGCGGCTATACTTTCGAGGCCGGTATGATTTACNTTCCCACCGTAGTGGCTTATCGTGATGCCGACAACACCCGCGAAGAGAAAGAGGCTGACTTCGAGCCNTTCCTCCTCCAGCCCAACCTCGTCTACACNGAGGGNGAAAATGGCTCAATGCTCGTTTCGCTCCTCGTAGCCAAAGATTCACCCGCAAAGGTGAAAATACATCGCGGCACAAGCCTCGATTATGAAGACTACACNGGCACCCTCACTCTCGCTAAGGGAGAGGACGTAAGATTCTACTGCGAGGCAGAATATGACGATGCCGCTACCCGCGCAGTCACTACCCTCANNAGCCCCGTGGTTATGTTTGCCAACGANGGCCAGTTCGTGTCAGCTGAAATGGTAGCTGCCGATGCTGCCGACGCCCGCTACTTCGACCTTCAGGGNCGTGAAGTGAAAGCTCAGAGCCTCGGNGCAGGCATCTACATCAAGGTGCTNGCAGGCAAAGCNGAGAAGATACTCGTGAAGTAAGAATTCACTCCGCACACTATAAAAGAGGGTGAGCCGATTCNGTTTGGCTCACCCTCTTNCTNTAAGGAGTTTTNTNATTCTNTANGTAAGNNNGAAAAANTATCGTTTAATTTTTCNNNCTTACTTATTATTTGGAGCGACGGAGAGTATAGTTGAGACCCGGAGTGTCAGGCACTTTAAGGCTGTCGTTGGTCAGCGTGAGCGTAGAGTCTCCGTTTGCGATGAAATAGATAGGAGTCTCTACCGAGCCGGCTCCGGAATCTTTCTGATCCTTTACGAGNTTGATGATGGTCTTGCCGTTATCCTGANNGACCACGAAGTCACCCTCGCTGGNGAAGCTTGCGATATCCTTGATGCCGGCCATGCCGGTGGAGTCCTGGCGCAGATAGGTCTCTACGAGCTTGTAGTCGCCATCCTTACCNTTGTCGTCATAATCGAGATGGAGNGTATATCTGATGCCATCGCAATCGGCAGCGGGGAGCACGCCGGTNAAGACCTCGTTGCGGTCGCCCTTGCCGTTAGAGCATGAGCCGTTGTCGCATGATTTGTTGGAGCAGGCAGCCAAAGAGATGAGGGCGAGGCCTGCAGTCGCCATTAGAAATGTCTTTTTCATTTTTTTTTAGTATTGGAGTTTGAATNATTAGTTGCTTATAAACGCCGCGTTCAACCCTTTATTGCATCGGCAAGTCGCTGAGCGTGGTTTTTTGTTTCGGCATAGAACCTCTCGGCNGCCGCCTTGTCATTCGGGTCAAGAAGCATCATGCCATAGCTCAATATAGGCTCCCGGCCTACGAAGCCGCAGAGGTTGGAGAGCGCTTTGAACTGCGCGAGGAAAGTATCCATCGCCANTCCCTGCTTGCCAAGGTCAGAATAAGNCTCCTTCGTGCCGCCGATGGTGATGGAGAAGATGAGCTTCTTNCCATGAAGGGCAGTNCCCTCGGAGCCGTAGGCAAAACCGTGGGTGAGCACCTCTTCAAAATATCTGCGCATCAGCGAGGGAGCGCTATACCACCAGAAGGGGAATTCAAAAATCACCGTGTCGGCCTCCAGCAGACGTCTCTGCTCCCGCTCCACNTCAATCTTGAAGTCGGGATATTCGGCATCNAGATATACGATGTCGGCCTCAGGCACGAGGCGGTGAAAGTCGTCAAGAATGGCTCTGTTGGCCAGAGAATGTTTATAATCAGGATGTCCTGAGATTACAAGTNTTTTGCTCATAGTATGTNATTAAGTATGTAATTAAGTTCTAATTAAGTTTTAGGTAAGTTTTAAATAAACTCATCAACACATAAACCGGCCGGAGCCTGTTTCTATATTAGAACGACCCCGGCGANAAAAATGTTTATTAAGATTGCTGTTTTCTATAATTAGAAAGCTGCGAGAGCTAAATCAGTCAGCCANATCCAGAGNGGACAGAAGCCCATGAAGAGGATTACGCTCAGAGTCAGCGAAGAGGTGCCGTTGGCCACNTAAGTGTTATATTCGCTGGCNATGATGATGCCGGAGAAGGCAGGAGGAAGAGTGCCGGCCACNACGAGCATCTTCAGGTTAAGAGGATCCATGTGGACCAGGAGGCCTGCGATNAGGAGGAGAGCCGGCATGACTATCATCTTCAGGATAGANCCGAGGATAACCTGCCAGTTGATTTTCACNGTAATGGCAGAAAGGGTGATACCGGCCGCGAAGACAGCCATCGAGGCATTGGCCTTGGCGATAAGATTGAAAGATGGGCTGAGATAGTCAGGCCACTTGATGCCCACCAGCACCATAATCACAGCGAGGATAGGAGCCCACGCCACAGGCTGAGCCAAGGCGTGAATCACCGGCTTCCATGCCGACTCCTTCTTCTTGCCCGCTTTTGCCTCCTGGGCAGCGTCCGAGGCGTTAAGGAGCGAGAGTCCCACAGGGATGCCCACGGCGTTGACCACGATGCCCACAATGGCCACCACAAGCGCCACGGTAGGCGTTGTGCCGAAGATTGGCTCCAGAATGGCAAAGCCAAGAAAGCCGATTGTCGGCGAGCCGCTGATAAGGGCCATGATGGCCGCGTCTGCTCCGGTGTTCTTCTTGAAGCAATACTTATAGATGAAATATACAAGCATGAAGCAGAACATGATGACCACGAGCGAGACAAGCGTCAGTTTAAGGTCTTTGGCAAGCATCTCCCTGTCGGCTTGGACGATAGAGACGAAAAGGGCTGCCGGGAGTGCGAAGTCGAGCACTACTTTATTGAATTTCTTTGCGTCGGCGCCGGTGAAGGCCCCTTTCTTGCCCGCAATGTAGCCGGCAAGCATGACCACCAGTATAGGCACTATGGCGTAAAGAATGATATGTGTCATGTTATCCATAATCCGGAGTTTTTAAGAGACGAAGGTGAGAATCTGAAGACTCTCACCTTCGATGACAATTTTTTTTATACTGTATACTTAATGAGAGGAGTCGGGTTCAGATAGCCGATGTGACCGCTTTCAGTGCCGGAGTCGGCGGCCAACTGCACGTCGATCATGCAGGGCTCGCCCGAAGCAATCGCCTCTTTGAGGGCTGATGAGAGCTCGGCCGGAGTGGTCACGTGATAATTGCGTGCTCCGAAGGCCTCGCCTATCTTGTCGTAGCGGGCATTGATGTCAAGGGTGGTGGGAGCCGGAGCATTCTTGCCGGAGGGATCGACGCCGATGCCGTTATAGATACCTCCATTATTGAAGATCACCACAGTGACAGGGAATTTATAGCGGCAGATAGTGGCGAAATCCATACCNGAGAATCCAAAGGCAGAGTCACCCTCGATGGCCACTACCTTCTTGCCGGTGGCTGCCGCCGCGCCGATGGCTGAGCCCATGCCCATACCCATAATGCTCCAGGTGGCACAGTCGATTCTGTGNCGCGGAAGTGCCTGATCGATAGTGTCGCGGGTGTCGTCAAGAGTGTTGGCACCTTCGTTCACCAGAATTACGTCCGGGTTNCTCTCAAGGATAGGTTTGATGGCTGAGAGGGCGGTCCAGTGAGTCATAGGCATCNGGGAGGCGGCGTCTTCAAGGCGCTTTGCAAACTTGGCATTCTTCTCCTTCGTCTCGGCAGCAAGCGATGCGAGCCATTGCGGNTCGGCATTCATGCTCTTGCCCTTCATCTCGGCGAGAAGANCCGTGAGGCTNAGTCTCATATCGCCCACTACAGGCGCATAAATCGGCACATTGACGTCTATCTCCTGCGGATCTACTTCAAGCTGCACGAATTTGACGTTGGGATTCCACTTGCCATGGCCGAAGCTAAGCATCCAGTTAAGGCGCGCGCCGACCACGAGAACCACGTCGGCCTCCTCCATGATGGTAGAGCGGCAGCTCAGAGCGCTATATTCACCCTTATCGGGGAGAAGACCCTTGGCCATAGACATGGAGAGATAAGGTATCTTATAGGTATTGACCAGCGTGGAGAGAAGGTCTTCCACCTGAGCGTAAGCGGCACCCTTACCCAAAAGTATAGCCGGCTTTTTAGCGCTCAGAAGAGCCTCGGCGGCACGCTTCACGGCATCAGCGTTGGGGGCAGTCTCTGAATAGACGTCCACCGGAGTGTAGAAAAGCTTTTCGGCATCTTCACGATTCATGACCTCGCCAAGAGCCGGAGTGGTCATGTCGATGTAGACGCCGCCGGGGCGACCGCTGACGGCAGCGCGATAAGCGCGCGCCACTGCCGAGGGAATGTCTTTGGCGTAAGAGCAGCGGAAAGCCGCCTTTACGAGCGGACGGGCGGTGTTAAGCTGGTCAAGCTCTTCGTAGGTGCCCATTTTCATATCAACCATCGTAGGGTCGCTGGCGCCCGAAATCTGAATCATAGGATAGCAGTTCACGGTAGCGTTGGCCGTGGCTGTCANGCCNTTNAGAAATCCAAGNGAAGAGACGGTGAGCAGGACACCCGGCTGGCGGGTGAGAAAGCCGTGGGTGGCTGCTGCCATGCCCGCCTGCTGCTCGAATCGGAATCCATAATAGTCGATGCCTACTTTCTGCATAGCGTAGGCTGCCTCGGTGACAGGAATGCCNACCAGGCCATATACTTTATTAAGGTTGAGGCGACGAAGACTCTCCGCCAGAATGTACATACCGGTTACCTGCTCGGGAAACTGTGGTGCAGGATTTTTTGTGTCATTCATAGTGTGATGTTTTTTATAAGTAAGTTCTAAAAATTAAACGATATATGTGAGATGATAAACTCTTGTACTATAAAACTTGGCCTTTTGGGCTAATTTCTCGTTGTCTCTCAGTCAGATATACTTATATCTTCCTTCGTTTCGCCGCGAAATTATCTCCAAAATTACTTCGTTTTATATGTACATTAATTTTCCTCACTTACTTAAAAGATGGGCGCAAGGCGGAATAACTCTATTCGATGCCTGCGCCCATACTTTAGATTAATTTCAGTTTTTTAATATTACATTTCCTTCTTGCCGTCTACTTCGATAGGTCTGGTGGTACCATTCTTGGCGAAGGCAGCCTGCTGCTCGGCNGNATAGCCGAGAGAAGAAAGGATCTCCTCAGTGTTGCCGCCCAGTGCGGGAGCGGGACCATATTCAGGCTGGAAATTGCTGAGAGTAAACGGACATCCTACAGTCACGAACTCACCGATTTCGCCACCCTGATTAATCTTTACGAGGGTGTTGCCGTCATAAAGGCTCTCATCGGCAAGCAGCTCCTGAGTGGAGATGACGGGACCNACAGGCACTCCGGCCTTGCTCAGAATCTCAGTGACCTCATATTTGGTCTTGTCGGCAGTCCATTTGCCTATGCGCTCATAGATAGCCTGTTTGTGGCGGTCGCGGGCATCGGCGGTGTTGAAGTCAGGATTGGTGAGCCAGTCTTCAAATCCGAATGCCTTGCAGGCAAGCTCGAAGTCCTTGGCGCCACGCTGCAGAATGATGTANACAAAGTTGTTGGCCTCCTCTTCGGTATCGGTCGGGCCGGAGGGTTTGCACTTATATGTCCATCCGAGGACGCCGCCGCCCTCAATATTGCCTGAACGGGGCACAGTCTGACCGAACTTGCCGTCGGGATACTGAGGATACTGGGTAAGATAGCCAATCTTGTCAAGGGTGAGCTGGTCACGGGTCTTGATTCGGCAGAGGTTAAGGCAGGCATTGTGCATAGACTGATANACGTAGCATCCCTCGCCCGTATTGTTTCTCTGCTGGAGCGCTGCGAGCAGACCGATGAGAAGGTGCATACCGGTATTGGAGTCGCCAAGAGCAGCGCCGCTCTGAGTCGGGATGTTATATTCACCCTCATACCAGCCTGTGGTCGTGGCCGCAGCGGCTGTCACCTGAGCGATAGGCTCGTAGGCCTTAAGGTCTTTATAGCGTGATGAAAGGGGGAATCCCTTGATGGTGCCGTAGATGCAACGGGGATTGAGCTTATGCACCTCTTCCCAGCTGAATCCCAGCTTGTCCATTGCGCCGGGATGCAGATTCTCTACGAAGATGTCACACTCCTTGATGAGTTTGGTGAGGATCTCCTTGCCGTCGGCCGTCTTGGCATCGAGGCTGAGAGACTTCTTGTCGCTGTTGAGCTGAAGGAAATAGTAAGAGGGAAGGTCAGGATTGAACTGAAGCTCCTTACGGGTGGCGTCGCCCACGCCCGGGCGTTCTATCTTGATAACGTCTGCGCCAAGCCATGCAAGCATCTGAGTGCATGAAGGGCCTGACTGTACCTCTGTGAAGTCTACTACTTTAATTCCCTTAAGTGGGGCTGTGTTTTCCATAATACGTAAAATTAAAATGTTGTAAATTAAGGTGAGGATAAGTCGTTTTGTATCGTTTCTGACTTTCTCTATCCTCGATTCATATTCATTATTAAAACGCTATGCAGAGAAAATAGTTCGCAAAAAAATTTTTTTAGATCATACTTATAGATTATTTGTTAATTCGGTTTAAAACCGAACACTTATGCGGATAGGTCTGGTGAGAAACGTCGAATACTATCCTAAATAAGCAAAGGGACAGCTCTTTTGTTTTCACATATTTTCTTTTAAATTTCATATATCTACTATCAGCAAACATCTCCACATACCATTTTCGACACTCAGTTGCACGCCAAATGTGCTAACTTTGCAGTCGGAAGTTGGTGAGAAAAATTAATATGCGTATAAAGCTTCGTTCATNTCTCATGCTTCCTTGATAATACGGTAATTTATGATAAGAAAAATATCAGTAGCAGCCGCTACCATTCTCACGGCTCTCACCGCCATGGCAGATGGAAAAATCACCGGNTCTGTCTTTAATAAACAGGCGGCNGAACCTATGGACTATGTCACAGTCTCCCTTCTCCTTGCCGACGGAACGTCTCTCCCCATCGGCGCTNTGACTGAGAGCGATGGCTCTTTTGTCATCTCAGGAGTGGCCGATGGCGACTATATTCTGCGCGTCACCATGATAGGTTGCGTGCCGCAGGAGCGTAAGCTCGCCATTCGTAATGGCGACGTCAATGTGGGCAGAATCGAACTCGCCGATGACACTAAACTCCTGGAGGAAGTAGTGGTGGTGGGGGAGAAGAGCCAGATGAGCATCGATGCCGAACGCCGTGTCTTCAATGTGAAATCAAACATCTCCTCTGCCGGCGCATCTGCCGACGAGCTCCTCGCCTCCGTGCCCTCGGTAGATGTCAATTCCGACGGAGAAATTTCCCTCCGTGGCAACTCCGATGTGCTCGTATGGATCAACGGTAAGGAGATGGGCATGAATGCCGATAACCGCGCTCAGTTCCTCCGCCAGATTCCCGCTGAGACTATCGAGGCTATCGAGGTGATGACCAATCCCTCTTCCAAAAACAGCACCGAAGGCACCGCCGGAATCATCAATATCCGGCTCCGCGAAGATAGCCGGCACGGATATTTCGGCTCGGCGGAGGCTAACGTGGATTCCCGTGGCAGTGTCAATGCGAATTTCAATATCAACTTCAATGAAGGCAAGTTTGAGTCTTTCGCCGGTCTCGGCCTGAAATCACAGCATACCCCCGGAGGCGTCCGCTCGCGCCGTGATTATGAGGATGGATATTACCTCAATTCTGACGGCAAGGTGAAGAAGCATGAAAACAGCCTTTTCNTCCGACTCGGCACTACTTATCGCCCCGANGAGGCCAATAGCATNTATCTCAGCGCCATCGGTACCCTCGGCCATAAGTGGGGACGAACTCTCACCACTCATCTCAGCGATATCCCCGGACAGTGGTGGCGCAATTTCAATAATACGAAAGAGACNGGAGACACCCGTGGTGCCAACGTGATGCTCGGATATAAGCATCTTTTCGCAAAAGACCATTTCATCGACGCCAACGTCAGCTATAACGTCTGGCAAGGTCCAAACGATAGCCNTTCGCACGAGGAAGAATCATGGGAGGGAGCTCCCGGGGAATCCGTATGGAGAAATCAGCACCAGGATGTNAAGATCAGCAACTGGGAGGCCGCTCTCGACTATTCTTATNTCTTCCTCCCCTGGCTCAGATTTGAAGCCGGATACAAGGGAAATTATAATCATGAGAACAGCCCGGCATCCTATTATNAGGGAANCTCGGCNGAGAATATGGCTTTCCTGCCTGACCTCTATAACCGCTTTAAATATAACACGGACATTACCGCCCTCTATATTAATTTCTCCGGCTCCTATGAGAAAATCTCCTTCTCGGCAGGACTCCGAGGCGAAGCTTGGCAGATACGCACCCGCTCACTGGGCGACGGACAGACAGATGCCGACGTGCCACAATTCAAAAAGAATGACTTCGCTCTTTTCCCCTCTGCATCTATCGGATGGAACTTCCTTGCCGACAATGAATTGAAGCTTAACTATTCTCGCCGCATACGCCGCCCGTTCGGCCCCCAGCTCAACACNTTCGANAATATCTCCGACCCCTCNGAAGTTCATATCGGNAATCCGCTGATTCTGCCNGAATACAGCAACGCAGTTGAGCTTACTTATATCAAAAACTGGAGNAAACATACNCTCTCCGCCTCCGCCTACGTCCGCACCCANAGCGATATGATCAGCCACGTCAGCTTCCTCGCCCCGATGGCNTCTNATCCGGATGTCAACACCATGTATTACGGCCACGCAAATGTCGGNAACATGGTAAATACCGGAGTGGAAATCATCTCGCGTAACNCNCTTTTCGAGCGACTCACGCTCACCACTACCCTCAATCTCTATAACAGCCACCTGAAAGCATGGACCACTGATTATCCTCTTCATGACTCCTTCTATACCGTGCATGGCGATAAGCAAGACCGATTCGAATGGGATATACGGTGCATGGCTTCCGTTAAGCTCCCCTGGGATCTTGCNTTTCAGGCTACAGGAAGATATACNTCACGCCGAATTACGGCTCAGGGAACNCTTGAGGATAACTGGGACGTTGAGGCCGGTCTGAAAAAGACNTTNGGACAGTGGGGCGTTTCGCTGCTNTGCAAAGACATCTTCGACTCAAAGCAGACATACAACATCCTCTACGGAAACGGCTACACACAGCACATAAAGAAATGGAATGGCGGACGCACACTTCGTCTTGCCGTAACCTACTCTTTCGGNAAAACTCACTCTCACGAGCATGGCCATCACAACCATATCGACACCGGTGGCTACGGCGNAGAACATCATCATTAATCTTNCCCGACTCCTATTGAAGAGAAATACGACAAACTAAATAAGAAAGAAGACTAAGTNAGATTAGAAAGCAAAATAGGAAAATGGCTGAATAAGATTATACAATTATACAGATGAGTTAAATAAGAAAGAAGGGTGCTTCAAAAACTNCAAATTTTGNCGCACCNTTCTTCTTTAATATAGATTTAATATAGAGCAGNTCGGTGNGNCATAATGGCCATCTGCGGCGTTGCNTACGCNATTCGGCTTCGANCACATACGNGGGTATGCNCCCTTNAGTCTNAGNCTCAGCGCCTTGCANCTGTCCTATTCTTATAAACCTAATCTGTCCTATTCTTATAAACCTAAGAGGGTGTGCCAAAATTCACATTTTGACACACCCTCTCTCACTTTTAGAAGAATATGTTTTCGAAGATTAGTCCTCGTTGAGGTTTACGCGCTTGAACGANACTACTACGAGGCCCTTAGCCTGNGAGTCAAGATACTGACCTACAGTCATCTTGCCATCGCGGTGGAACTCCTGCTCCATGAGAGCGGTGTCCTTGAAGAACTTGTTGAGACGACCCTGAGCAATGTTCTGNATCATCTGCTCGGGAAGTGAAGCAGCCTTCTCAGCAGCTACTTTCTCCTTAAGAGCGCGAATCTCGTCAGCCTGAGCCTCGGTGATGTTGCCCTTCATGATACCCTCGTTGAGGTGCTCTTCGCTCTCTGCGATGTAGAGGTTGAAGCCGGCTTTCTTGAGTGCTGACTCCACAGCCTTCTTCACCTGCTCCTCTTTGGTCTTGTCTACAGCNACGTTATATTCAGCCTCGATAGTCTCTTTGGGGAAAGAGTCGCGGTCTACAGCGATGGGGTTCATAGCTGCCACCTGCATAGCNACCTCTTTACCTACCTGAGGATCGATGCCCTCCATAGAGAGACCTACGATAGTAGCGAGCTTGTTGCCAAGATGGTCGTAAGCGGCTACGGTGGGTGCCTCTACATATTCGAAAGCGCCGAGCTCCATTTTCTCACCGGTCTTGCCGATTTCGTCAGTGATATGCTCAGCCACAGTGCGGCCGTCGATGTTGAGGGCCTTCACCTCGTCGAGCGACTTGGCGCCTGCCTCNACAGCAGCGTTGAGAATCTGCTTGGTGAGAGCGCGGAAAGACTCGTTTTTAGCTACGAAGTCAGTTTCGCAGTTNAGTGCTACGATAGCTGCATAGCCGGGTTTTACGGCTGAGAGCACGCAGCCTTCNGCTGCCTGACGGTCTTCACGCTTAGCGGCTACTGCCTGGCCTTTCTTGCGGATGATTTCGATAGCTGCCTGAATGTCGCCGTTAGTTTCAGCGAGTGCATTTTTGCAGTCCATCATTCCGGCTCCTGTCATGTGACGGAGTTTCTTNATGTCTTCTATAGATACTGCCATAATGGTGTGTGAGTTCTAAATGTTAATACGATGTGGCCAAGTGGGAGTGGTGAGGCGGCGGGCCATGCCATATTCCACTTTCTGCCGGTTAGTGNTGTCTGAGGNGAAAGGGTGGGATAAAATCGGCCGGGTGAAAGTCGGCTTAATAATAAGATGCTCTCACCCGGTCGTTTTTNTGGGGTGTGGTGAAATTACTCAGCTGCGGGAGCTTCAGCTGCGGGCTCTGCCTCTTTGCGGGCGGGGCGTTCAGCAGCAGTGCGNCGCACGCGACGACGCTTGCCGGGAGCGGGAGCAGCCTCTTCGCCNTCCTTGTCCTCGGGAGTGTCAAGCTTCTCTACCTTGCGCTCTTCAAGTCCCTCTGCCATGGCGCCACATACAGCGTCAAGAACGATCTGGATGCTCTTGGAGGCATCATCGTTTGCGGGGATTACGAAGTCGATGTCTTCGGGATCAGAGTTGGTATCTACCATAGCGAAGACGGGTATGCCGAGACGCTTGGCCTCAGCCACTGCGATGTGCTCTTTCATCACNTCTACAACGAAGAGTGCGGCGGGAAGACGGTTGAGGTCGGCGATTGAGCCGAGGTTCTTCTCAAGTTTCGCACGCTGACGGGTGATCTGGAGTTTCTCGCGCTTTGAGAGGTTGTCGAAAGTGCCGTCGGCTGCCATCTTGTCGATAGCNGTCATTTTCTTAACGGCCTTGCGGATGGTGGGGAAGTTGGTGAGCATACCACCGGGCCAGCGCTCGATGACGTAGGGCATACCGATTGCTGCGGCCTTCTCTGCGATTGCCTCTTTAGCCTGCTTTTTGGTGGCTACGAAAAGCACTCTCTTGCCGGATTTGGCTATCTGCTTGAGANCTGCNGCTGCCTCTTCGATTTTTGCAGCTGTCTTGTAGAGGTCAATGATGTGAATGCCGTTACGCTCCATGAAGATGTAGGGAGCCATAGCGGGATTCCATTTACGCTTGAGGTGGCCGAAGTGGCATCCTGCCTCGAGAAGTTGGTCAAAAGTGGGTGTTGCCATTTTTTAATGTTTCGTTTACGTTCTTTAAATTTACAATTCCTGGGTAGGGAACGTGTCCGTCTCAGGAATTTAGATACTAAACACGCGAGGGGAGAGGGAGTATGCTGAAAGGGAGCATACTTTAAAAGATTAATTCGGCCCATAGCCTCCGGGCNGTGCCGGACGCTATGAGACGAAAGAATATTTTCGGTGTAGTGTGAGCCACACGAGATTAACGCTTGGAGAACTGGAAGCGCTTGCGAGCCTTGGGCTGACCGGGTTTCTTACGCTCTACAGAACGTGCGTCGCGAGTCATGAAGCCTTCGGCGCGGAGGGCTGACTTGTCTTCGGGGTTAACCTTTACGAGTGCGCGGGCGATGGCNAGACGAAGTGCCTCTGCCTGNCCCTTATAGCCACCTCCGTCAAGATGTACCATGATGTCATACTTGTCGGCTACGTTCAGNGTGTTGAGCGGCTGAAGTACGACGTACTGAAGGATGGAAGAGGGGAAATACACGTCGAGCGGGCGTTTGTTGATGATTATGTTGCCGTTACCTTCAGAGAGATAAACGCGAGCGACAGCGGCCTTACGACGGCCGATAGCATTGATTCTGTCCATCTTCTATTACTTGATTGTGTTAATGTCTATGGTTTTGGGGTTCTGAGCCTCAAACGGATGGTCGGGACCATTGAAGGCGTAGAGGTTTTTGAGCTGCTGCGCGCCNAGACGGGTCTTGGGGAGCATGCCTTTCACCACCTTGATGTAAAGGGGGTGCTTGCCCGGCTTAACAGTCTTTTTGAATGACTTTTCCATAAGGTCAGCGGGGTTAAATGTGCGCTGGCCNCCCGGATAGCCNGTATAGCGGAGATATTCGTGTTCTGTGAATTTGTCACCGGTCATGCGCACTTTGTCNGCGTTGATGATGATGACGTTGTCGCCGCAGTCCATGTTAGGAGTGAAGTCGGGTTTGTTCTTTCCGCGAAGGATCTTTGCGACTTTTGAGCAGAGGCGACCGAGCACCTGGTCGGTAGCGTCGATAACTACCCACTCTTTCTTAATGGTCTCGGGTGTAGCCGAGATGGTTTTGTAACTTAAAGTATCCACTTTAATTTCAGCGTTTTAATGTTAGTTGTAGGCGAAGNANCCGTCATTTTTGCCACGGCCAAATGGCTCAATGGGCCCCTCGCAGGGTCAACTGGATAATAATTCGGCGTGCAAAGGTACGAATTTTTTGCTTCATAGCAAAATTTTCTAAGTTTTTTTTGCTTAAAAAGCGTAAAATTCCTTAGGNAGAGTTTTCTCTACTTTNCCTCTTTNCTCTCTTCCGGCCTTTTCTGATCTGCGACAATGGTCAGGCCCCGNGCGGCTCCCAGCNTCAGCATNAGCTCGCGGGCNGCTTCGTGGGTGTTCTCTATCTCGCAGTTGAGTATCGCATCCTTGATTTCCTGAAGGATTTCGCCCACCACTTTGGAGGGGGGTATGCCGAAGGTCTCCATCACCTCTTCTCCTCGCATGGGGTTATGCCATTTGCGATATTCGTCTTTGGCGTTTACNTCGTCTACTCTTTCGCGGAGNAGAGCGAAGTTGCGCAGATAGTTGGCCACTTTCACGGGATTTTTGGAGGTGATGTCGGCTTCTGCCAGNAGCATCAGGTCATCTATATCTTCGCCGGCATCGGTTATCATCCTTCTNACTCCNGAGTCGGTGACGCCCTCTTCNCCTACGGATTGCGGNCGCATGTGCATCCCCACNAGTTTGGCCACGAATTTCATNTTTTCGTTGAGCGGCATTTTATATTTGCGGAAGAGGCGGGGTATGAATTTCTGTCCGGCAAACTCATGATTGCGGAATGTCCAGCCATGNCCGGGCTCGTAACGTTTGGTGACGGGCTTGGCTATGTCGTGGAGAAGGGCTGCCCAGCGNAGCCATTCATTGTCGCTGACCTGAGCTATGTTGTCGAGCACTTGCAGGGTGTGCAGGAAGTTGTCTTTATGTCCTTTCCCCTCGCGTGTCTCTATNCCTTTAAGGGCGGAGAGCTCGGGAAATATGAGNTCGAGGAGTCCTGNCATGTCAAGGAGCCGGAATCCGATGGAGGGTTTTGGCGAGCGTATGATTTTTGAGAGTTCGTCGTTGATACGTTCGCGTGTGATGATGTCTATGCGGTGTCGGTTGCGCCGTATGGCTTCGAAGGTTTCGGGNAGTATCTNGAAATTCAGCTGAGTGGCGAAGCGTATTGCCCTCATCATTCGGAGAGGGTCGTCTGAGAAGGTGACGTCCGGGTCAAGAGGAGTCCGGAGTATGCGGCGCTCCATGTCGGCCATACCGTCNAAGGGGTCCACGAGAAGACCGAAAGAGTCTTCATTGAGGGATATNGCGAGGGCATTGACGGTGAAGTCGCGTCTCTCCTGNTCATCCTGCAGCGTGCCGTCTTCTACGATAGGATTNCGGCTTTCGCGATGATAAGATTCNCGTCTNGCTCCCACAAATTCCAGNTCCAGTCCACGATATTTCACCTGTGCGGTGCCGTATGTGGCGAAGACCGAGAGGTGAGCGCCGCGGCCGAGAGTTTTCGCTACGGCGCGCGCAAGTTCTATTCCGGAGCCCACGGTGACAAAGTCTATATCGGAAGATGTGCGCTTGAGGAAAATGTCGCGCACGTATCCCCCNACAACGTAGGCGGGCATCCCGAGGCTGTCTGCCGTCTTGCCTATCAGGCGGAAGACGGGGTGGGAAAGTTCGGAGGCTACATTCATTGGTTTAAATGCGAGATGATGCTTAGATNGGTGCTNTGGNNCAGAGNGGGNGATGGGTTTAGTCGATGGGGGCGAGTTCTTCGGGGAAAGGCGTAAGATTNTCGAGCCCGTCAGCTCTGACCACGTAGGTGTTTTCNATGCCGACGGCGCCTATTTCCGGGATGACGAATTTGGGCTCGATGGCGAGCACCATTTTCTCTTCAATGACGTCTNGGCTTCTGGGAGTGATTACGGGCGATTCGTTGAGGTCGATGCCCACGCCATGTCCGATGAAGGGGGCTTTCTGCCGGTGTCCCATATAGTAATCTGTGAGATGCTCTTCTTCGGCTATCTCCATAGCTCGATGGTAGAGGGCGGAGAGGGGTGTGCCNGGGAGAGCCATTTTTTCAAGTTCGTGGCAGATGCGGCGAGAGCAGTCATGAGCTTTCTGAGCTATCTCCTTGACTTCGCCTACGCGCCATGTGCGGGTTAGGTCGCTCTGATATCCGTTGAAGGCTCCCGACATGTCTACCATTATAGTCTCTCCGGGGTGTATGATGGAACCATCGGCGCCGGCGGGGAGAGCCGGAGAGATGCCACCGCCTCCCATTGAGAATTCNTAAGGCGAGGGGGTGTCGGCATTTCTGCCGGCAAGCAGAGAGCCGTCATTTATTTCCATCAGAGGTCCGAAGGCGCGCGTATATCCCAAAGAGCCTTCGAGCCGGAGGAGGTGTCCGATTTCTATCTGGAGCTCTACGTCGGTCATGTCGGGCTTCCAGCANCTNGCCACNCGCCCGTAGACTGCCATCTGGTGGAGGGCGTCTTCGCGGATTCTGTCTATCTCATAATCCGTCTTCACCATTCGGGCTTTGCGCAGCGGTGAGTTTCCGTTGGCAAATTCGCATCCGTCGAAGGCTCTGCGCAGNCGCTCTATGTCGGAATATGAGAGAGCGTCATATTCGAGTCCGAGTCGGGAGGGGAGNGGCAGGCCGAGGGAGCCGAGTATCTCCACTATCTGTTCGGGTTTGCGTATGTAGCTAAGGTNCTGACCCTCCATCTCCAGCGGNTTGATGACAAANTAGATTGGCGCCCGGTCAAGGGTGATATATACGTATCCGCGGAAGAATCTTCCTGTGGTGTAGAAGATGTTAGCATTGGAGGCCACCAGAATGGCATCAAGAAGATCCTCACGCATGCATGCGCGGATTTTCTCTATGCGGAGAGAAATCTCTTCTGTCAGTTCGTGGGGGATGAGGGGGGATTTATGAGATGGCATATAGTGAAAGTCTTTTTAGTTCTGANAGNTAAGTGAAATTCCTNACGGGGCAGTTCGGCCTCAGCGTGGGGAAATTGGGGAATTATTNTCGGGANAGGATTAAGCCGACGTTAATTATGCCGGGGATAGTCTCTCCGGTCATGGCGTGAGTGAGCGTGACGGAATAATCCTCCGGATATGAAGTGAGGGTGTCAATGGTGCAAGTCANTTCGTAGAGNCCCCGNACACCCTTTCCCAGCCACGCGCCTCTATGGTCGGCGAGCGCTACCGGTATGGTGTCAACGCTCAGGGGGGAGCCGGCGGCGCTTCTCTCTACAGCCACCCAGAGCGTGTCGCAGTCAGTAGCCTCTGTATGTCTGATGGAGAGCATAAGTGCTTTCGGGCTGCCGTCATTTACGGAGTCGGGAGGTAAAGTGAAGTCGAGGGCTGCCATGCGAGGCCATCCCTGCGACCCCATATCCCGAAATTCAGAGAAAGCCACTCTCTCGTCTGAGGAGCATGACGAGAGGGCGAGGAGAAGAATGGAGGCGTAAAGGGGGCGTCTCATGGCTTACTTATTGATTTGGGTCAGGCTTGTTTCCGCCACCCTTGGGATGGCGATGGCGCTGAGGCCGGCG
Source organism: Bacteroidales bacterium (assembly GCA_014800685.1). GTDB lineage: Bacteria > Bacteroidota > Bacteroidia > Bacteroidales > Muribaculaceae > Lepagella. The sequence goes on along the minus strand of JAAVFQ010000008.1, from coordinate 183,517 downwards.
GGCGTTTCCGTTGCGATTGTCAGAAGATTCTTCCGGCTGCCGGTTTTTTCTTCGGGGCTGATTGTTGCCCCTCCCTTTCTGCTCGGAGGAGTGATGACGCTCTTCCGGATTGGAGCGATGGGGATGGGATGAGCCCTCCTTTTTCTGTGAGGGAGCCTCGGCGCGTGAGTTTTCGTGCGTCTTCTCCTTTTCGCGCCGTTCCTGAGCACGAGGCTGTTTTTTCTTCTTTTTCTTCTTCGACTTGTCGAANCGTGTGAGAGAGTCTTCACCTACAGAGTCGATGAACTCGCGCTGCGGCTTATCTTCCTTTGCATCCGGATTAAGCTCATCGACGTTAATGCCCTGCTTATTGAGGGCAATAATTTCAAAGGCTCTGCGCGCCGGGATGGTGACGAGATTGGCAGGCATCGACTTGTCGGTAGAATATGTCACTTCCCGCTTAAGGATGTCGGCCTTGAAGAAATAGTAGGTGGCATCTTTAGTGAAGAGCTGCACGTCCTTTCCGGGAATTTTCCGTGAAGCCTCCATATAGGTGTCTACTTCGAAGTTGAGGCAGCATTTGAGCTTGGCGCATTGTCCGGCNAGTTTCTGGGGATTCATAGAGAGATCCTGAAAGCGGGCTGCGCTTGTGCCGACGGANCTGAAATGGGTCATCCATGATGAGCAGCACAGGGGGCGTCCGCAGGGTCCTATTCCACCAATTCTTCCNGCCTCCTGTCTGGCGCCTATCTGTTTCATTTCAATGCGGACATGAAAGGTGTCGGCAAGGATACGGATGAGTCGGCGGAAATCCACACGTTCATCAGCNATGTAGTAGAAAATGGCTTTGCCGCCATCACCTTGATATTCCACATCGCCTATCTTCATGTCGAGGCCGAGGTCTTCGGCGATTTTGCGAGCGCGGATCATGGTGTCATGTTCACGCTCGCGGGCCTCGTTGTATTTCTCAATGTCGGCCGGGCGGGCTTTGCGGAAGACTTTACGGCACTCGGCGAGAGTCTTCTGAGACGCATGTCTCATCTGCCGGCGCACGAGGGGACCGACCATTATGACTTCACCGATGTCATGGCCCGGGGAAGCCTCGACAGCCACGAGGTCTCCTATCTTCAGGTCGAGGTGCTGGGGATTGAGATAGAATCCGTTGCGGGTGTTTTTAAATTGCACCTGCACGTATTCACAATCATGCACGGAGGAAATGTCGCCGAGCCAGTTGAAAGCATGCCATTTGCCACGGCTCATTTCGGGCTGCCTGATCAGGCGTGTAGGTCTCGAGTGTATTTCTTGGGAGTCGTCCTGCGACTCTTCAATGTCACGGGGGAGGCAACGTCCGGTGCAGACTCCGTCAATGCAGTTCGCACATCCTTTACGGACATCTGAGGCGTCGCCGGGAGTTTTGTCGTTGACGTTCATAAGTGAAAGTAAGTAGTGAGTAAGTGTAGTCTCTGAGGTTAAAATAGTGTGCGTAGAGTGGGGAGGGTCTGCCGGCGCTTCTCTCCGCAAAGAGGGAGGAGAGGCCGGCAGTGTCACTTACTACTCTTTACTTTGCGTAGCTTACGGCGCGAGTCTCGCGGATGACGGTGATTTTCACCTGTCCGGGATAGGTCATCTCATCCTGAATCTTCTTGGCGATTTCGTTGGAGAGTTTTTCAGTCTCTTCATCAGAAATCTTCTCGGCCCCTACGATTACGCGGAGTTCGCGGCCGGCNTGAATAGCGTATGTCTTGAGCACTCCGGGATAGGATAGGGCGAGCTGCTCGAGGTCGTTGAGGCGCTTGATATAAGCCTCTACAATCTCACGGCGAGCGCCGGGACGGGCGCCGGAAATAGCATCGCAGACCTGCACGATGGGAGCGAGCAGCGATGTCTGCTCCACTTCATCATGATGAGCACCGATAGCATTGCATATTTCGGGCTTCTCCTTATACTTTTCGGCGAGCTTCATGCCGAGCAGAGCGTGGGGCAGTTCGGGCTCGTCGTCGGGCACTTTGCCTATGTCGTGCAGGAGGCCTGCGCGGCGNGCTTTCTTGGGATTAAGACCAAGCTCTGAAGCCATGACGGCGCAGAGGTTGGCAGTCTCGCGCGAGTGTTGGAGCAGGTTCTGGCCGTATGATGAGCGATACTTCATGCGNCCTACCATNCTNATGAGTTCGGGATGCAGTCCATGAATGCCGAGGTCGATGGCAGTGCGCTTTCCGGTCTCGATAATCTCCTCTTCAACCCTTTTTCTTACTTTAGCCACAACCTCTTCGATGCGAGCGGGATGTATGCGTCCGTCGAGCACAAGCTGATGGAGTGCGAGGCGGGCTATTTCTCGTCTTACGGGGTCGAATCCGGAAAGGACGATGGCCTCGGGCGTGTCATCGACGATTATTTCTATGCCTGTGGCAGCTTCCAATGCGCGAATGTTTCTACCTTCGCGGCCTATGATGCGCCCCTTGATTTCGTCATTGTCTATGTGGAAAACGGTGACGGAATTTTCCACAGCCGTTTCAGTCGCCACACGCTGGATCGACTGGATGACGATGCGTTTGGCCTCCTTTGAGGCGGTCATGCGGGCATCGTCCATAATGTCATTAATGTANCCGGCGGCAGCTGTTTTGGCTTCATCTTTGAGCGACTCCACGAGTTTTTCGCGGGCTTCATCGGCAGAGAGTCCGGAGATGCGTTCGAGTTCTTCCTGAGCTTTGCGCATGGTTTTTTCGAGCTCTTCAGAGCGTGCGTGGAGCGACTGTTCGCGATTGTCGAGATTGACAGTGCGCTGTTCCACTTCGTTTTTCTTACGGTTAAGCTCATTCTGCTGCTGATTGAGATGATTCTCTTTCTGCTTGACTCTCTGCTCATTGCTCTGCACTTTCTGCATTTTCTGCTGGGCGGAGCGTTCGGCATCGTGAAGGATTTTCATCTCCTCCTCTCGCGCTTCGAGGAGTTTTTTCTCTTTAATCACGTCTGCTTCGCGTCTNGCATCATCNATAATGACGTTGGCCTGCGAAGTGGCTTTCTGCTTGCTAAGATACATCGCTATGGCATAGCCGGCTATAGCCGTGATGATAGCGATTATGATCCATATTGTGGTAAACATATTTCAGTGGTTTTAAGTAGTTTACATAATATTTCAGTCCCGCGTCCTGTGGGGNCGCGGGCTACGCAGACNTGCTTTCGCGGGAGGGAAAGCTGACGAGATGCAGNAAAAGGCGGTGAATACTGGCCCGAAAGATTAGGGACTGCTGCATGAAGAGTCAGTCGGCCTTTTGTTCGAGCGTTGAGTCGATAACGTCAATAGAGTCGCGGATGGTCTGAGAGAGGGCTGCATTGCTTGCCATAATGGAGTGATAATATGATGCATACTGATATGCAATCATGGCGAGCAGAGTTTCCAGCGACTTGTTGGGGAAGCGGATTCTCCAGTTATTGTAAAGGTCTGCAATGCCCTGTTCGGTTTCTCTGACGGCGTCTTGCTCATCAAAGGGCACATTCAGAGAGACGGGGACACCGGCTATGCTGACCTGCATTTTTATCTTGTCTGTATTCTTCATCGCGTCATTCTTTCAGTTGGGCAATGCATCTGTCAATGTCGCGTATCAGTGCAGCAATCATTTTTCTGGACTCAACGAGCGCCTCGGGCGACTGGGCNAGCCTGTGGGAGAGCACGAGAAAGCTATTGTCAAGCTGAGCCTTTTTGAGCTCATCCTGCGTGGATTTCAGGTCGCTTCTGAGAGCGGCGTTCTCATCGCGCAGCGATTTATTCTCGGCCTGGAGAGCACTGTATCTTCCGGCCAGAATGCCGACTTTTTCTGTCAGCTCATTGGTGAGGACGCTTAAGGAGACTCCCATGATTGCCAAATTTTCCCCAAAGTTACAAAAAAAAATCGGAATCTCAAAGAGGAAATGGAATCTTAGTGGGATGGTGAGAGGTAAAAATGCAGTGAGTCAGGATATTAAGGCGTTAAGAGTGTGTTTACTTTTAAACCGGATTATCAAACAATATTAATGATAAATAACTTCTTGATTTCATCACAAAGGTTATTTTGGGCTCTTCCCNAAAGATTTCCTTTGTCAAGAGGTCCGCTAAACTCCTTCGCCTGCAAGGACAAACTCGCTCGTTTCTGCGACCCGGATGTTAACATTTCTTGTGGGACAGAGTCTAAGAAATCAATACCATCTTATGCCGTTGCGGGCCGAGGAGCGTTTGTCATACTTGAGGTCGCTGAGCAGCGATGACTTGACGGCGATGTGGAAGTTGTAGGATTTGTAGGGGCCGACGGGCACGAATGAAGCGCTCATGGTGAAGCAATGCAGGTCGCGGCTTATGCTGCANTTCATGTAGGCTATCTTGCGGAGCTGGAAGTTGTAGGAGGCAGAGAAGGAGAAATTCCAGTTTTTCGTGGGGCGTATAGAGCCATTGAGGGATAGGTTTTGAGTAAGCTTACCTTTATATTCGAGCCGGTCATAGTCGAAATCCCCATAGCCATAGTTTACGGAGTAGTTGAGCGTCAGCGACCAGGGACATTCCCATTTGTAGTATCCATCCTCATCGCCGGCTTCAGCGGCTTCTTCGCGCTGTTTGCGTCGGTTCATGGCCTGACGGAGCATGCTTTCCTCTTCTGAGCTGTCCTCCTCATCCTCCTCTGCAGAATTTCCTTTGTCCTGGTCGTTGGTCTTTTTCCTGCGGAAGGTGTCGTTATTGAATGTATATGAGAAGGAGGTTCCGGTGCTTGAGAGTTTAGCCCATCCTTTGCCGTTATTGATGCGCAGGCGGTCTATTCTGACGGGTGCTCCGGTGGAAGAGAGTCCATACATATAAGGATCCCATGTGGCGCTGAGATTGAGGTTGAAGTTCTTGATGAGTCGCAGGGANATAGATGTGTTGATATTAGACCAGCGCAGGGAGTCGGCGGCGAAATTATAAGACTGCGAGAGGGAAAGGTTCTCGATGAGCGAGACCTTTTTTATGCCGGTGGAGTCCTTGTCGGTTTTAACCTTCATCTCAAGATTGTTGGCGAGATTGACGCTCACCATTCCGGTCTTTCCTCTGGAAACGGAGCCGAAGAGACCGTGAGAGAAGTAGTTGTAATTATTGACCTGCTCGTTGCCGTTGATGTCTATGTAGGAATAAGAGCCGTAATAGCCCCAGAAAGGAGAGCCGAAGTCGGGTGAGGCGCTGAAGGTCACAGTGGGCGTGAGGACATGGCGAATCATCTGCACCTTGTCGCCGAAAATCTTGAGCGGCTTCCAGAAGCCATATACCTTGGTGTCGAGCGAGATGCTTGCGTTGAAGTCAAAGATGTTATAGAAGCCGTAGAGGGTGTCGAGCACTTCTCTGGAGGCGAGGGGGTCCCAGTCTCGTCTGACTTTTGAGGTGTACATCCTGTCGTTAAACTGGAGAGCGGGGGAGATGTTGATATATTTGAAGAGAGAGAAAGTGGCCGAGACGGGGAGAGAATGTTTCATAGCATTTCTCCAGTCTCTTATGAGGTTTTTTTGGAAGAACTGATCCTGGCGGGCAGTGAGAGAGTTCTGGAACTGACCGCTATAAGAGATGTTGATTTTCTCATACCAGCGCTCGCCGCCTACAGGGCGTTTGCGCTTGAAGGGATAAGTCTGAGAGAGGGTGACNGTGATGTTAGGAAAAGAGACGGCAAGGGTGGAGTCCTGAGTGCGCTGAGTGATGTTGGCTGTGGTGGAGAGGCTCCATTTGGTGCCGGGGAAGCGATANGTCATGTTGACCGTTGAGCTCGTGGTGTTTTCAGTGAAAGAGCTGTTATAGTATGAGTTGAGGTCGTTGCGGGTATAGCCCGAAGTGGCGAAGTTGACGGCTGCGGAGAAGGACATATTGGGATTAGCCTTTGCATCCTGAGTGTGGCTCCAGGTCACTCGGAAGTTGTTCTGCTTTGAATAGTCGGGCGACCCCTTGTCGCCGGTGATAGTGGTCAGATATGAAATGTCGAAGTTGCCCCGATAGCGATACCTTTTTGCATAGGAGGAGCTNGCGCTGAGTCCCCATGAGCCTTTAGTGTAGATTTCGCCTCTGACAGCAAGGTCTACATTGTCATTAATGGCGAAGTAATANCCGCCATCGCGCAGATAGAATCCGCGGTTATAGTCTTCGCCGAAGCTTGGNAAGATGATGCCGCTGGAGTATTTCTTGGAGAAGGGGAAATATCCGAAGGGTAGGGCGAGAGGCAGAGGGACATCGGCGAGCACCATATATACGGGGCCGGTGACNATGTTTTTCTGGGGGCGCACTTTGGCCTGCGTGAGCTTGAAGTAGAAGTGGGGGTGCTCGTGGTCATCGCAAGTTGTATATTTGCCGTCGGCCACATTGAATGAGCCATCTTCGAGTTTTTTTGTGACNCCGCCCGTGAGGTAGCCTTCTCCCTGNTGGGTNATNACGTCTGTGATATAGCCACGNTGCGTCTTGAAATTATANGCCATGGTTTTGGACTCATATTCTCCGCTTTTATCTTTGAAAAGNGGATTGCCNCTNAGATTGCCTACCGAGTCGGGCACNCCCTGCGCATATACGGTAGAGGAGTCCATATTCATGCGGATTTCTGCCGATTGGAGTTGCAGGTCAGTATATTTCACNGTTCCTTCGCCATANAGGAAAGCATTATTCTGGCCAAACATGACGAGCGAATCTTTGGCTGAGAATGAGACGACATCTTCTATGTCGGTCTTTTCGTTTTTTATGCGTGTAAGAAGAGTCCTATCGGCAGTGTCAAGTCTTTCCACCTCCGGNGATCGAAGTATGGAGTCGCGTTTTTCAGCAGCCGGACTGGTAGGCTGAAGCAGACTGTCGGCTCTGCNATCCCCCACANTGTCAGTGAGATGGGCGGTCTGAGCCGTTGAGTCGCCGGTCAAGGCGTCAGCGCGCTGTCTGCTCTTCAATGTTGCAGAGGCGGCGTAGGCGATGCTTATCGCCACAAAGGCCAGTATGTAGATAAATGCACGTCTCAATTGCAGGTCGGTTGCTTTGGATTATGAAAGGCTAAGCGGGAGAAAAACTAATGCGTGTTAAAATGAAATGGTTAGTCACGCAAAGGGAAGTTTTAAGCCACAAGAGTTTTGTCTCACATCTTGGAACTAATTCATAGCCTATAATTCAACTTGCAAAGTTAGTGAAAATTCTTGGGTCGCCAAGCGTCAGACGGGGAGGAAGTGTGATTTTTTTGTCAATAAAAAGACTCGGAAGAGCAATAATGCATNTANGAATTCGTGCAGCTCAGGTAGGAATTGATTAAAGCTTCATGGNGTGGGAGTCTGCTAAATGATTATATTTCAATCCACAGCTCCTCTCGGTCGCTTTCCGGGGCGCACAGTCAGTCTCAGTGGTTCATGGGAGCGCAAGTCAGTTCCCGAAAATTGAATGCATGGCATCAAAACGGGCGAGGCTCATCTCTCCGAAGCGTGCCATTTCAGCCCTTACCTGTTCGAGTGTTTTTTCTTTCGTAGGGTCGCCGCTTTTTGAGAAGAATTTNTCGGCATAGCAGATGGCTTTTTCTTCAATGGAGATTGGGCAAAGATCACGGTGAGGGAGCGGAAGGTTTCGTGAAATTATATCTTCTGCCGTGAGTCCGGAGCCTGTATGCCTTTCGCAGACAAGGGCATGAGCGTGAAGCCCGAGTGAATCAAGCATATCCCGACCTATCACTCCGTGGCGGATATATGGCTCGGCTCCTTCGCAGAGAATGCCGGGAGCATTAGTGTGGATTATGCCGATGTCATGGAGCATGGCTGCTTCGTGAATGAATCGGAGGTCGGCGTCCAGTCCGCTGCGTATAGCTGCTTGCCGGGCTTTGTCGGCCACGAGGCTGCTGTGGGTGAGCAAGAGAGCACGCAAGGCGGGAGAGCCGGCATAAAAAGTGTCGATTATTTCTTCAGGATTTATCATGGTGGAGGTCTTTGTCAGGCAGGAATAATCATGGTGAGGGTCTCTGTCGAGGAAAGAATAGTGGGTTGAGGATCCGTTTTCATNGTTNAGATTCNGTTATCNGCNANNATNGTTTTTTCGNAANCGNNGGATTNAGGTTGCTCTGACTTGTGTCAGCATACTTTAGAGGGAGGGTTTTCTGTATGCGTTAGAGGGTGTGTCAAAAATTTTCATTTCGACACACCCTCCTTTCAGTCGGTATTGTTTTAAGAGCGCTCAGAAGATGAGGCGCTTACAAAATGCTTATCAGAGCACTTCGCACCATCCGTGGATGTCTTCCTCCTCGCCATACTGGATGCCGCGGAGTTTNTTGTAGAGCGCAGTGGTCTTTTCGCCGGCTTCGCCATTGGTGGAGAAGATATATTTCTTGCCGGTGTCGATGTCATCGATTTCGCCGATGGGGGAGCAAACGGCAGCGGTGCCACATGCAGAAGCCTCATCAAACGTTTCGAGCTCTTCAAGGAGGATGGGNCGACGCTCCACTTCCATGCCGAGGTCTTCGGCAAGCTGCACGAGGCTCATGTTAGTGATAGAGGGGAGGATGGATTCGCTCTTGGGAGTGATATATTTGTTGCCCTTGATAGCGAAGAAGTTGGCCGCGCCACACTCGTCGAGATATTTCTTCTCTTTGGGGTCAAGATAGAGCATTACGCTGTAGCCGAGGTCGTGAGCCTTTTCGCCGGCTACCAGAGAAGCGGCATAGTTGCCACCCACCTTGATGCTGCCGGTGCCTTTGGGAGCCACGCGGTCATATTCGCGTGAGAGGCAAACTTTAGTGGGCTTGAATCCCTCCTTGAAGTAAGGTCCTACGGGGGTTACGAGCATGATGACCATGTACTCGTCGGCGGGCTTTACACCAACGCGCGCGGAGATACCGATTTCGAGGGGACGGATATAGAGAGAGGCACCGGTGCCGTAAGGGGGCACGAAGCGCTCGTTGAGTTTAACTACTTTGCGCACCATTTCGCAGAAAAGCTCTATGGGCATGGGAGCCATCTTAACGCCTTCGGCGCTGCGGATGAAGCGCTTTGCGTTCTCTTCCATGCGGAAGATGCGCACCTTGCCGTCTTTGCCGCGGAAGGCCTTGAGGCCCTCAAAAGATTCCTGACCGTAGTGGAGGCAGGAAGCAGCGATGTGGAGGGGAATGAATTCGGAGTCGCTAACCTGAATTTCGCCCCACTTGCCATCTTTGTAAGTGCAGCGTACATTGTAGTCTGTAGGCATATAGCTGAATGTCAGGTTGCCCCAGTCAATGTCCATTTCTTTCATTTCTATTAGATTTAAGTGTTTGTAATTGCTTGAAAAAGTTTGCGTTCCGCTGATAATCAGCTGCGGATTGTTTGAAAACCGGCAGGTGAGGACTCGGGTGTCCGTGCGCCTCCGTTTCGTCTGCAAATTTACAAAAAAATCTGCATCCATGCAAGAGGACGCAGATAGCAATCTAAAAAAAGTTTTTTCACCCTTGAGGAGCCGGTCTCAGACGGCGACTTTGCAAGTGGCGTCGGCTGTTTTGACGATGTAGACTCCGTGGGCAGGCATCTGGAGCTGCCAGGTGCCGGGAGAAAGGGTCTCGGAGCTTACTATCTGGCCGAGGATTGTGAATATCTTGATTTGAACCTTAACGTTGGTGTTGACGATGATGGCACCCCTTACTGTCTTTATCTCCACTTCGTTCCATTTGGCGGCAGTATGGGCATCCTGACGTTCGCTTTTCTGCTGTTCCCATGCGCGTCCGGCAGCCTGCAGTGAGGCGGGTGTCATGAGAAGTGTCATGACTGCCAGGGTGAGAAGTATGCGTTTGAGAATCTTCATGAGTGTCAGAATTGCTGAAAAGCCGAGAGGGTGTAGTGTTTAGTATAGACTCTCTAAGGCCGGAAAGGTTTATTGCGGTGTAGAGTTTAGGGTGGAGGGTTTAGAGATAGGAGGGAAGAGGGTGAGATAGGAAAGAATAAGGATGTGCCGGAAAATGATTTTCGCGGCACATCCTCATTATGCTATCCGGATGAGGCGTGGAGTGATTTCTTCAAGCCGCCATCCGCAGGAAGGCCTTAGGATTACTTGTCGGCCTTTTCGTTTTTCTGCATCTGCTCTTTGAGAGCCTGAAGAGCATCGAGGTCGCCGAGAGTGGTTTTTTCGATCTGGGGAGCAGCAGCGCTTTCCTCTTCGTTGCGGCGAGCGCCACGACGGGGCTTGGGAGCGCGGGGAGCTTCGCCCTTGACATCTTCATGAATGCGGCTGTGGCTTACGAATACACGCTTGGTGTCTTTGTTGAACTCGATAACCTTGAAGTCGAGCGTTTCGCCCACTTTGGGCTGAGTGCCGTCTTCCTTAACGAGGTGACGGGGAGTGGCGAAGCCCTCTACGTCGTGGTCAAGGGTGATGACAGCGCCGCGGTCAACGATTTCAGTTACAGTGCCCTGATGTATGCTTCCTTCAGTGAAGAGGTCTTCATACTGATCCCAGGGGTTTTCTTCGGTCTGCTTGTGGCCGAGGCTGAGGCGACGGTTGCTCTTGTCGATTTCGAGCACCTGAACCTTGATGTCATTGCCCACCTGAGTAAACTCGCTGGGGTGTTTGATTTTCTTAGTCCAGGAGAGGTCGCTGATGTGGATGAGGCCGTCTACGCCCTCTTCGATCTCAACGAACACGCCGAAGTTGGTGAAATTGCGTACTTTAGCAGTGTGGATGCTGCCAAGAGCGTATTTCTCTTCGATGTCTTCCCAGGGGTCTTTCTTAAGCTGCTTGATGCCGAGGCTCATCTTGCGCTCGTCGCGGTCGAGAGTGAGGACAACAGCCTCCACTTCGTCGCCGACTTTCATGAAGTCCTGAGCGGAACGGAGGTGCTGGCTCCAGCTCATCTCGCTAACGTGGATGAGACCTTCAACGCCGGGCTGAACTTCTACGAATGCGCCGTAGTCAGCCATAACGACAACCTTGCCCTTGATGTGGTCACCCACCTTAAGGTTGGGGTCGAGGCTCTCCCAGGGGTGGGGGAGGAGCTGCTTGAGGCCGAGGGCAATGCGCTTCTTCTCATCGTCGAAGTCGATGATAACGACCTTGATGTCCTGGTCGAGCTCAACAACTTCGTGGGGGTCGCTGACACGTCCCCATGAGAGGTCGGTGATATGTACGAGACCATCTACGCCGCCGAGGTCAACGAATACGCCGTAAGGAGTGATGTTCTTGACTTTTCCTTCGAGCACCTGACCCTTTTCGAGCTTGGAGATGATTTCTTTCTTCTGCTGTTCGAGTTCAGCCTCGATGAGAGCCTTGTGGCTGACAACGACGTTCTTGAACTCCTGATTGATTTTGACCACTTTGAACTCCATGGTCTTGTCAACGAAGACATCGTAGTCGCGGATGGGGCGAACGTCGATCTGGCTGCCGGGGAGGAAAGCCTCGATGCCGAATACGTCAACGATCATACCACCCTTAGTGCGGCTCTTGACGTAGCCCTTGATGACTTCATTGTTTTCCATAGCCTGATTAACGCGATCCCAGCTGCGGGTCTGGCAGGCTTTTTTGTGGGAGAGTTTGAGCTGGCCGTTCTTGTCTTCGAGCGCCTCGATGAATACTTCAACTTCGTCACCCTCTTTGAGGTCGGGGTTGTAGCGGAATTCAGAAACGGGGATGATAGCGTCAGACTTCACGCCGATGTCCACGCGCACTTCGCGCTTGCCGATAGACTTCACGGTGCCGGTGACAACCTCGTTTTCCTTTGCGGTCTTGAGAGACGCATCGTAAGTTTTCATTTGCTCCTCGCGAGTCTGGGGAGCGGCCATTTCACCCTTTTCATAGGCTTCCCAGTCGAAGTCTTGTACAGGGCTTTTAACTTCTTCAGTCATTAAATTAGTGAAAAATTGCTAATGGAACGCTGCCGGAGCCGTCCGCTCAAGTGTGGTTAGATGGCTGAGAGCCAAAGTGAAAGCGGATGCTATCCCGCAGGTCCGAGTTAATAAATATGGTTAGCGCACCGGCCATGCAGACCGAATGCGCGGCAAAGTTACAAATTTTTTTCGGTATCTGCAAGAGTTCAGGCAGATTAATGACTAATCAGCTCTAAAGAGCAAGCATGGAGTGCTCGGCAGAGAGGCCGTCGCGATACATGGTGCGGTCTTCTTCGATGTGGCGGTCGAAGTTTTCGGCCCCGAGGCTCCAGTCTGCTTTGCGTCGTCTCCATTCGTCCGGCAACCGGTCGGCGATCCAGCGGAGTTCGTCAGCTTCAAATGTCTCGTAGGCCTTATCGAGAATTGCGTCCGCCTCGGATAAGGTGTCGGCCTCGAGAACGCTCCGGAGTGTAGAGCGAGTGATTAGCTGTCCGCCGAGGTCAACCCACTCTTCCGGGGTGTCGGAGGTGGCTTCAGGCAAATCATTTTCGCCAATGCGCTCGTAGAGGTATTTGCAGATGGCTTCGCCATAGATGATTTCGGCACGCTGTAGGTGAGCGCGGCGCAATTTCATCCCCTTGTAACGGATGAATCCGTCATCGTCGGCAGGTTTGATCTGGAGCTCTCTCATGAGGTCGATGGCATCTAGAATGCGAGCCACTGTCATAGGGTTAAGCACGGCGAAGTGTACTCTATCGAGCATTCTGAGCTTTCGTTTGAGGCGTCGGTCGCGTGTGGGCCATTTTTTTTCATCGCGCAGCAGGCCGCAGCTTCTGAGCATCATGGCCGGGACAACGGTAGTGGCGCCCTTGTCGTCGCCGAAGAGATAGGAGAATGGAAATTCGCTGCTGTCGGGGTGGTTCTTGTGCGATCCCATGACGAGAGAGAATGGCCCGACTTTGGCGCCGAGCATGATGTAGGAGAAGCTTGATGTCTTGACTCCCCTTTCGAGAATGCCCCAGTGGACCGGGCCGAGCTTATACATGTGATTGCTCTGATTCGTGCCGCTTCCGGCATTCATGAAAGAGAGCATACATCCTATAAGGAGAGTGGATTTGTGCATACTCACGCTGTAGGGCCCTGCGAAGAGGGCGCAGGCCTCGCCATTCTCCATGGAAGAGTTGGCGAAAAATACCGAATCGTGAGCTGTGAAGCCCTTTTCGAGGATGGCTCCTTGTCCTACGAAAGTGTTGCGGAGAATGGCTCCGCTGTCAGCCACGCCGTCTACAATCATAAAGTTTTCGGCATCCACACCGGCACCTATGTATGAAAGAGGGCGGCTGCTGTCGGCATTGTTGATTATAGAGCCGTTGGAGAGGCGCGATGCCCCCTCGATTCTCACTCCGGCGTCAATGTGGACATTCTTGATAAGGCCTGAGTCTCTAATAATAGAGCCGATGCCGATAGAGTGAGATGCCGGAGACTGCTCGGCGAGGTCGTCGAGTTGTGGGAAGAGTGAGTCTTCTGCCCATCGTGGCTTCAGAGCCATCAGTGAGGCAGTCTGCGACGAGAGGTCGGGATAGAATCTGACGGGGCGGGAGCCTGTTTCGTCGAGAACGGAGGCCATAACGCCAACACCGCAAGGGGCTTCCGGCTCGAAGATGATAGCGGCGACATTCTCGATTTGCACATCATCGCGGATTTCGGCACCGCGAATTTCACGCCCGATATTGCGTATGAGCACATAGTCGCCGAGGGTGGAGTCTGCGATACGTGCACGACTGATGCCGTTAGGGTGAGAGGCCTCAGGCGAAAGAGCGCCGATGCATACCCTCCCTTCAAAGTCTACATCGCGGATGAGGCTCAGGTCAGTAGAATCTTTGACAAATAAGGAGTGCCAGTCAGATGCAGAACATCTGTTCTGCTCCAGCCGGCGTCTCTCCTCGTCAGTTACGGGACGATATTCAGACTTCTGCATCTTCATCATATTTCTGGTAAAGGAAATCGTTATAAGGGAACCTTTCGGCGTGGATCTCACGCGCCTTTTCATAAAGCATCTGCTTGAGTTCGTCAATGTTGATGCGGTCTTTAGCAGATATGAAGACGCAGTTATTGTCCATTCGGGCCATGTAGGTCTCCTTCAGCTCTTGCAAGGGTATATTTTCGCGTTTGCGCTCGGTGAGGTCATCCTCATCTTTGGGGACGTAAGAGAAAGCGTCTATCTTGTTGAAGACGAGAATCATGGGCTTCGTGTTAGCGCCACAGACGTCGGCGAGCGTCTTATTGACCACTTCAATCTGCTCCTCGAAGTTCGGGTGGCTGACGTCAACAACGTGGACGAGGAGGTCAGCCTCGCGCACCTCATCAAGCGTAGATTTGAAAGAGTCCACGAGGTGGGTGGGGAGTTTTCTTATGAAGCCAACGGTGTCGGTGAGCAGGAAAGGGAGGTTGTCGATGGTCACCTTGCGCACCGTAGTGTCGAGCGTAGCGAAAAGCTTGTTTTCGGCAAAGACATCGCTCTTGCTGAGGAGGTTCATGATGGTAGACTTGCCGACATTAGTGTAGCCTACGAGAGCGACGCGGGTGAGCTTGCCGCGATTTTTTCGCTGTATGCTCTTCTGCTTGTCAATGCTTCGGAGCTCCTCTTTGAGTCTTGAGATTTTGTCAAGGATGATGCGTCGGTCGGTCTCTATCTGAGTCTCGCCCGGACCCCTCATGCCGATACCGCCACGCTGGCGTTCGAGGTGAGTCCACATGCGGGTGAGTCGCGGGAGAAGATACTGATACTGGGCGAGCTCAACCTGAGTGCGGGCAGTAGCCGTCTGAGCCCTTTTTGCGAAAATGTCAAGGATGAGGCTTGTGCGGTCCAGAATCTTTACCTGCAGCTCCTTTTCAATGTTGGAAACCTGCTTGGTGGTAAGGTCGTCATCGAAAATTACAAGTCCAATTTCATTCTCCTCCACATAATTCTTAATCTCCTCCAGCTTACCCTTTCCGACGTAAGTGCGGGGGTTGGGGTAGTCAAGTTTCTGAATGAATCTTTTCTGCGGCTCAGCGCCGGCAGTTTCAGCCAGGAAGGCGAGCTCATCGAGATATTCGTTGGCCTTGGCTTCGTTCTGCCGCTGAGTCACCAGACCCACGAGAACGGTTTTTTCGTTAGACTCCTTATTTATGATATTATCCTCAATCATCTCAAATAGGTTGTAAATTAGCAAGGAGGGAGAGCATCCTTCCGGTTATGACAATAGGCGACACCCGGAGCAAAGAATGCTCACGGGGGCCGGATATAGAATTAACGCCGGGGAAGGGCCGGGGGTTCGGAGAGAAAGAGAAAATGGAGAGGGCTTATAAGTAAGTTCAAGATGGCTTGCTTACTTTTTAGCCACCTTGTTGTAGCGAGCGTTCAGACCCTCGATCACCTCTTCCGTAATGTCAAGAGCCGGGTTGATATAGAGAGTAGCATTCTTGAAGAGGATAGCGTCATAACCACGCGAAGCGTTGTAGTCCTTGATAAAGGCGTCGATAGAGTCCTGAACTGTCTGCTGGGCTTTCATGGCCTCTTCCTGAAACTTATTCTCCATCTCGCCGACGCGCTTCTGGGCGCTGTTCTGCATGGCTGCGAGCTGGTCGGTATCCGCCTTATAGCTTGCTTCAGAGGCGTAGCCATTACTCTGCATCTTCTTCTGGATGGAGTTGGCTTTATTCTGAAGAGAAGTCTGCTGATTTTTCAGCTCGTTTTCCATCTGCGTCTGCTTGCGGGCCATCTCCTCATTGTAGTCTTTAGCGAGGTTATATTTGCTGAGTATAGTGTCGATGTCTACATAGCGGTAGTTGGGGAGAGCCCCCTTAACCTCTGTCTTGACCGGGGCTTTAGCCTGAGGAGCCTTCTTGGAAGAGTCTTCGGCATTGCAAGCTATTAATGAGGCCGAAAGAACGGCGGCCGCCATAGACGAGATGATAATCTGTTTTTTCATTTCAGTTATGTGAGTTCTAAAAATTAAGCTATGTCTGTGAGAGAAAATCAATTAAATTTTCCCTGCCGGACCTATTTCGTAATTTGCTCAGAATGAAGGTCCTTTCTAGCCGATGCATGGCAGGCATGACCGCGCAGGAAGCTTCGCCGCCCCTTGCGCCCGAATAAAATTCTGACCGAGAGAAGCGCTACGCACATTGCGGTGAGGAGCACTACGATTAGCATGAGCCTGAGCATAATGAATTAGCTAAGAGAATGTTCTAACTATGTGATTTGCCAAATCAAACGCGCCGCAGTGAATGGCGGCGGCAGATGATGGTTTTAAGACGCGAAATTACAAAAAAAAATTCATGTCGGGACAATCGGGGTAATAATAATTGTTAAAAAGTGCTTATAAATGCACTTTTGCATCCTACTTCTTGCCTAATATGAAAAATCTTTGTATCTTTGGGCTGTGATTTGAGGGCTGAAATCAGCCGACCCAAAAGCTGAGTAGGTTAGAAAATGCTTCGGTTTTAATTTTTAGAACTTACTTGCGAACTTGCTTAAAGACAATAAAACAAAACCAATAAAATAAAATCTAAGATGGAAATCAAAGACCTTAAGCCTGCCCTTATCTGGCGGTGCTTCGACGAGATAACTAAAGTGCCTCGTCCCTCATGCCACGAAGAACAGATACGCGAATATCTCATAGACTTCGCTAAAAAGCATAACATCGACTACAAGACCGACAAGTGTGGCAACGTAGTGATGCGCAAAGCTGCCACTCCCGGCCATGAGAATGCCCCCACAGTGATACTGCAGGCTCACATGGATATGGTGTGTGAGAAAAATTCCGATGTGGAGCATGACTTCCTTAAGGATCCCATCAATACATATATCGACGGCGAATGGGTGAAGGCCAAGGGCACAACCTTAGGCGCCGACAATGGTATCGGCATGGCTGCCGCTATGGCCGTAATGATCGACGACACTCTCGAGCACGGACCTGTAGAGGCTCTCTTCACCATTAATGAGGAGATAGGTCTTGAAGGCGCTCAGAACCTTGGCGAAGACATGATTCAGGGCACAATGCTCCTTAATCTTGACTCGGAGGATGACGGCGAAATTTTCGTAGGTTGCGCCGGCGGTATCGACACGACCGCCGTCTTCTCCTACAAGAAGAGCGTAGCACCCGAACACTTCGACTACCTCAAGGTCTCTGTCTCCGGACTTCTCGGCGGCCACTCAGGCTCCGATATCAATACCGGCCGCGCTAACGCCAACAAGCTTATCGCCCGTTTCATCTGGGAGTGCTCTCAGAAATGGGATGTAGTGGTAGCGGAATTCGACGGCGGAAATCTCCGCAATGCTATCCCGCGCGAGGCTCACGCCATCTTCGGTATCCACACTGAGCATAAAGAGGCTATGAAGAAGCACCTCGCAAAATACATCGAGGAAATCAAGAATGAATATAAGGGTGTAGAGCCCGTGATGAACTTCGAGATTGAGAAGGTGGAGCGTCCTGAATATTGCATAGATTCAGAAACTTCCCTCGCGCTCGTTCGTGCCCTCTACAGCGCTCCTCACGGTGTCTACTCCATGTCTCGCGACCTCGAAGGCCTTGTGGAGACTTCCACTAACCTTGCTGCCGTTAAGATGATAGAAGACGATAAGATTCGCGTCACCACCTCTCAGCGTTCATCAGTAGAGTCACGCAAGAATGACATTGCCGGCCAGGTAGAGGCTCACTTCCAGCTCGCAGGCGCCGAGGTGTCTCACTCCGACGGTTATCCCGGATGGGCTCCCAATATGGAGTCTCCCATCATGAAGATATCTGCTGACGCTTACGAGGAGCTCTTCGGCGTCAAGCCCGCTATCAAGGCTATTCACGCCGGACTTGAGTGTGGCCTTTTCCTCAGCAAATATCCTCACCTTGACATGGTATCGTTCGGACCTACGATGACCGGCGTGCATTCTCCCGATGAGAAGCTTCTCATCCCCACAGTGGAGAAATTCTGGCAGCATCTCTGCCGAGTGCTCACCAAAGTTGCTAACTCATGAGCCGCATGCGGCAGTCGGCCGCTGTGGTAGTAGCGCTCCTTCTCGCCGGCACCTTTGCCGGCGGGATGAGAGGCCAGCTTCCGCCCCGTGAATCGGAAAGGGCTACGAATCATCTCATGTCGGCTCTGAGAGACTCTGTGCTTCCCGGCGAGGAGTCTACACGATATACAGAGCTCACCGATGCCGACTTTGAGCTGGTAGCCAAAGAGATAGGCGTGGAGACCGCCGCCATGAAAGCCGTGGTCTCCATAGAAGCGGGAGCTGCGATGAAGGGGTTCTGGGCGCCCGGCGTCCCGGTCATAAATTTTGACCGCACCATGTATAATAAATATCGCAACTCCGCGCCTAACAAGGCCGGAGCGAAAGGCGAGAAAGTGCCGGCAGGACTTTCCGGATATGCGCTGCGCCAGTGGACTCAGCTTATTAATGCCCGGAAAACGAATGCCCAGGGCGCCAATATGGGGACTTTCTGGGGGATGTTTCAGATAGGAGGTTTCAATTATAAGCTCTGCGGATGCAAATCGGTGGATGAAATGGTGAAACTGATGTCGGAATCCGAACTCGAACAGCTCCAGCTCTTTGCCACATTTCTCGTAAATACAGGCATGGTCAACGACCTCAGAGCAAAAAACTGGGCCTCTTTCGCAAGAAAATATAACGGCTCGGGATATGCCCGACGCGGCTATCACACTAAAATGGCTGCCGCATACTCAAGGTTTAAAAAGAAATAACCTTTATCAAATCATGAAAATTACCGACCTTCAACCGAAACTCCTCTGGGAGTGTTTCGATGAGATAACCAAAGTGCCCCGTCCCACTCATCATCTTGACAAGATGAGAAAGTTTCTCGTAGACTGGGCTGAGAAGCATAATATACCTGTAAAAACGGATGCTGTCGGCAACGTGGTGATGACCAAGGCCGCCACTCCCGGTCATGAAGATGCCCCGACCATTATCCTTCAGGGTCATCAGGATATGGTGGCTGAGAAGCGTGGCGACAAGGAGCATGACTTCCTGAACGATCCTATCACCACTATTGTGGATGGCGACTGGGTGAAAGCCGACGGCACTACGCTCGGTGCTGATAATGGTATGGGCGTAGCCTCCGGAATGGCTGTGCTCCTTGATGATACTCTCGTGCATGGCCCCATTGAGTGCCTTTTCACTGTAGACGAGGAGCAGGGTCTTATCGGAGCCAATGGCCTTCAGGCCGGATTTGTCACCGGTTCGATTCTTCTGAACCTTGACTCGGAAGACTTCGGCCAGATCGTCATAGGATGTGCCGGCGGAAAGGTGACTATAGCCACGCTTCCCTTCACCCGTATTGCCGCTCCCGCTGATCACGCTTATTACCGCGTATGCGTAGACCATTTCAAGGGTGGCCACTCCGGCATGGAGATTGGTCTGGGTCGAGCCAATGCCAATCAGCAGCTCGCACGCTTCCTCTGGGAGACACGCAAGCAGTTCGGACTCGTGCTTGCCGACATCGACGGTGGCAACCTTGCAAATGCTATCCCGCGCGAATGTCACGCTACCGTAGGAATCCCTGCTGACCGTAAAGCTGACTTCGAGAAGTATGCCGAGACTTTCCGCGATATGCTCCGCGCAGAATTTATCCTCGCAGAGGGTAAGGACTTTGTATTTGAAGCCACTCCCGCAGAGGCTCCTGAGCAGATAATCCTTCCCGAAATTGCAGACCGTCTCGTGGCTGCTATCTTCTCATGCCCCAATGGTGTCCAGGGAATGTCAAATGCCGTTCCCGGCCTGATAGAGACCTCCTGCAATCTCGCTTCTGTCAAACTCATAGAGGGCGACAAGGCTGTGGTGACCGTGCATCAGCGCTCGTCTGTTGACTCTCGCCGTGATGAAATTGCCGACAGAGTCAAAGCTCTTTTCGAGATGATAGGCGCCGAGGTAGTCTTCGACGATGCTTACGTAGGCTGGGCGCCTAATCCGGAGTCAAAGGTTCTGAAGGTGGCCGAGCAAAGCTTCGAGCAGCTCTTCGGAGAAAAGCCCAGAGTAGAGGCTCTTCATGCCGGACTGGAGTGTGGACTGTTCCTTGAAAAGATGCCCGGTCTGGATATGATTTCCTTTGGCCCGACGCTGAAGGATATACATTCTCCCAGCGAGAAAGCCAACATCCCCAGTGTGCAGAAATACTGGGATTTCCTCTGCGATATCCTCAGACGTCTTGCCTGAGGCATAGTCAGAGTATAAAAAATAATGATGGCGTGTCGGAATAAATAATTCCGATGCGCTTTCTTTTTTGTAGAGTAGTCGCCTCATTTCCTGAGACAATGAACTCAGTAGGCTGACGGAGCGTTTGTATATAAGTAAGATGGAATGCTTATTTTCCAAATGAGATTTTAACATGCAAAGCTTTTTATCCATAGGAGTATTCATTGACGGAGGGTATTATGCCAAGGTCAATAGGGCGCTGAAGGCCACAGAGTCTTCCATAATCCGTGTGCGTTCACTTTTTGATTTTATATCAGGCCGGATAGCGGCAGCAGAGGGTGTCAACCCTTCAGACTGTCAGATAGTGGAGGCTCACTATTTCAGGGGGCGGTTTCGCGTCAAGGATGCCTACGACAAGCATCTGCTTTATAATGAAAGAAAATTTGAAGACACACTTATAGAAAACGACGTTATCTTCCACTATAAGCATCTGCGGGAAGTGGAACGCGACGGAGTGGTGCAGGTGATAGAGAAGGGTGTGGACGTCTGGTTTGCGCTTGAAGCATACGAGCTTGCCACGTTCCGCAAGTTTGACTACGTAGTTCTGCTTACCGGGGATGCCGACCATGAGATGCTCGTGCGCAAGCTGAAGGCACTGAAGATAAAAACCGTGCTTCTGACCTGGAATCTTACCAACGTGGATGCTACCTCACCGCTTCTCAAAGAGGAGGCCGGCTATCACTGGGAACTCTCGCAACTGATTAATCATGACCCGAGACTCAAAAAGGAGTTGCTATATAAGCTACGAGAACCTGCCGTTGAGCCTCTCGGAGATATGTTTTAGGGAATGCTACATGAAAGTAAGTTAGAAAATCAATGTGCATTTTATAGTACAGGAGTTTACATCTTACACATATCATTTAATTTTTAGAACTTGCTTAGAACCAACTTATTAAAACTTAAATATATGAAAACACTTAAATTTCTTTCGCTCATAGCAGTGGCATTTCTCTTCGCTGCCTGCAGCGGAGACAAGGCTGCTTCCGTAGCAGCAAAGATTGATGCCGGACAGAAATTGTCGCAGTCAGACTATACTACTATTGTGGACTATTGTGGAGATTTCGCCAAAGAGGCTCAGAAATTCCAGAATCAGATTGACGCTCTGCCTGACAGCGCAGCTGCCGTGTCA
Organism: Bacteroidales bacterium; assembly: GCA_014800685.1. Taxonomy (GTDB): domain Bacteria; phylum Bacteroidota; class Bacteroidia; order Bacteroidales; family Muribaculaceae; genus Lepagella. The sequence goes on along the minus strand of JAAVFQ010000008.1, from coordinate 162,377 downwards.
GTAGATGAGACAAAACTTGCCGACCTGAAACTCAAATTCCCTCTGTTGGAAAAGTTTAACACTGCTCTTCTTGCCTCTACTCCTGAAGAGGTGGGTGAGGATAATGTCAAAAAGGTGAACGACCTCGCTAAATATATCTGGTTCACAGCGCCGGATTGGGCTACTATCCAGACCGATCCTAACGTAGCCGGCTTTATCGAAGACACCCCGGCTGCCGGCACCGATAGTGGGGTCATAGCCGGTGGAGATGGTGAAGTGGTAGCAAAATAGACCACCGGATACTCTAAGAGATATCAAGATAACAGAGGATGTGTCAAAGTGAAATTTGGCGCATCCTGTTTTTGGTATATCAGGCCTACTGATGTGCCCTCCGCCCCTTATTCGGAGACAGCCGGGAAATTTTCCAGGGTGAATTTATATGTTTTACAGCAGAGTTTAAAAGCATACGATCGATGTATAATTGACAAAATGTCAGTTTTGTCCGCTTGAATAGGTGATTTTTAAGATTGTATAGTCGATTTATGGGCTAAAATGTCCTTTTGGATTTGACAAATGGAAAGAAACAGCTGAGAGGGGATTTGGTTTTGACCCCAAATTGTTGTAACTTTGCATTAGAGTTCAAGAGGGACTCTCCGGCTTATATATCCCGGACTTTCGGGAGCGGAGCCGTGCCATGAAATGCTGAAAATTCCCAAATGGCGCTCATAGCGTCCCCTTTTGGTGCTTAAGATAAGACCGTCTTCATTTGCGTTAATCCAACCTGACCTTTTTAATACCAAGGGAAACTTGAAACTGCTTAAGTATAATTGAGAAGAATTGTTAAAATATACGACTTGTCTAACACCATGAAAAACTATATCAAGAGTGACCCGAAGGTGGGAATTTTCGCATTTTAATCAAGACCATTCTCTGAAAAGTAAGTTGGAAAATTAATGTGCTTATAAAGCGAAATTATTTTGAAGATTATTTCCCGGCGGAGCGAAGGAAGATATAAGAATATCAGACTGAGCGACAAAGTGCAATCTGCCGAAAATAACAAGTTTTATATGTCGTTTAATTTTTAAAACTTACGTACCTTATTAAAATCTGATACCACTGCCTTCGCTGTCTGCGGGGGCAGTTGCTTTTTTGAATTGCAGCAGCTTCAGAGAGGAAAGAGGTGTAAAAAAGACGATGCGTCTTTCATTTCAGGCGCATCGTCAGTTATTACAGTTCGGTAGTATTTTTACCGAGTCATAAGTAAGTATTGAAAATAAATTTATACTATATTCGCGCTAATTTTTTTAGTTGATTTCGGCACGGAGCGAAGGAGAATATAAACATATTCGACTGAGCGACAAGCCGGAAGCGACAAAAAAGAAGCCGGAGATAGTATAAAAGCTTTCTAAATTCATATTATTGTTTAATTTTGAATACTTACTTATCATTTAAAGAAGACTTTTATTCAGCAGAAGTCTTGCTTCCTATAGCTTTTGAGCTGATAGTGAAGTTGTAGGTATCGAAGCGGAAATTAGTGAATTTACCCTCCATCTTGTAGTAGTAGGGAGACTTTTCATTCTCGCGCATGAGCGTTATGGTGCCCTCATAAGATCCGCACCAGCCACCGGCATCGTTGGTCTCCGTCATAGAGAATTTCCAGGAGTTCTGGTTGGAAGTGAGGTTATAAGACTCATTGGTGCCCTTGAAGAAGAGGAATGCGCCGGCGGGAGAAGTGACATACTGATACTTACCCTTCTCTTCCCCCTTGGCGAAATTGAAGTCAGCCTCGAAATTCTTGACGCCATATTTGCCGATAGAACCTACAAACTCCAGCGGGCCGGAGCTGAGTATCTTAGCCTTGGTGGTCAGAAGAACCGTGGCTGCCTTGAGTTTCTTGTCAAAGGTGATGGTGAGCTCGCCCTCCTCGCCCGGCTGGAGATTGAGCACTTGCTTCACCTCCTTGAAGGCTTCGTTGTCTGCGGCTGCTACATCGTCTATCTCCTTGCCGTCAGTGTCATAGAGCTTATAGCCGAAGCCGGCCTGTACCATCATCTCATCGTCAGCCTCCTTGCCGAGGGCTCCCACCTTGTCCTGAAGATAAGGCACGGTGATGTCGGTGCGCTTTATTTTTAACGTTACGCTGGCTTTGTCGCCATCAACGTTTATGGGATATTCCTCATCTACGAGAGTGAATGCGCCGGAGAGGTCTCCTTCGATTTTTGTTTCTTCCGGCTTGAGGGTCTCGCTTCCACAGGAGGTAAGAGCCATTGCGAGCAGAACGCCGCCGAAAAGCCCTGTTAAAGTTTTTTTCATACCAGGTTAGTTTTTTTATGTAATAATTGTCTTAAAACTAAATAAGTAAGAGAGAAAAATTAATGTGCATATCATCTCACATATATCGTTTAATTTCTCGGACTTACTTAAGTATTCTGATCTGAACAGAATGCTCTTTGAGAGTGCAAAGTTAGGAAATAATAATGGAATAGAAAAGTTTTTCCGCATTGAGTCCTTTCAATTCCCGGTGTGAACTAAAATGCAGTTGCCGGAGTTATAATGCAGAGCCGGAATCGACAAAAAAGAAGCCGAAGATGGTATAAAAGATTTCTAAACTCATATTATCGTTTAATTTTGAATAAGTAAGTATTGAAAATTAATTTAAACTATATTCGCGCTAATTTTTTAGTTGATTTCGGCACGGAGTGAAGGAGAATATAAGCATATTCGACTGAGCGACAAGCCGGAATCGACAAAAAAGAAGCCGAAGATAGTATAAAAGATTTCTAAACTCATATTATCGTTTAATTTTGAATACTTACTTACTTATCATCCTATAATTTTCTGAACATACGTATCTTATGAAAGTATTAGTTATCAATGGAAGTCCTCATCCCAAGGGATGTACAGACAGAGCACTTTTAGAAGTTGAGGAAACGCTGCATAAAGAGGGAATCGAGACTGTTCGCCTCAATATCGGCAATAAGGACATTCGCGGATGCATAGGCTGTAATTATTGTGCGGAGCATGGCAAATGCGTCTTTAACGATATTGTGAACGAGACGGTGTCTCAATGGGCAGACGCCGATGGGGTAGTGATAGGGTCGCCCGTCTATTATGCCAATCTTAATGGCACCCTCCGCTCCTATCTTGACCGCCTTTTCTATTCCACTTCGCGCACTCTCAATAAGGCAATGAAAGTCGGTGCAGCTGTGATTTCTTCGCGCAGAGCAGGCTCCACTTCAGCTTTCGACGAGCTCAACCATTACTTCACTATCAGCTCCATGCCTATTGTCTCCAGCACCTACTGGAATGAAGTGCACGGCTTCCAGGCCGCCGACGTGGAAGAAGACCTTGAAGGTCTTCAGACCATGAGGAATTTAGGGCGCAACATGGCTTTCCTGCTTAAGGCTATTGACGGCAAACGCGCCGAAATCCCTCAGCAGGAGAAAAATTATTTCACAAGCTTTAATCACGAATAAGACTACTTTATCCGAAGCGTCTGACGCTTCGGATAAGTGTCTGGCGCATACTCGTTCAAAGAAAACGGCTTTTCTTTAGAAAATCCATAAACGTGCGCGAAAACTCCTCATTCATTGCGCGAGGGTAGCGCACTTCGGCAAACACCTGAGCGAGATTCTGCTTGCCATTCTCCTCGATGAACTTCTTATTAGGTGCATACTCATCCTTCGCCTTATAAAGCTCAGTAATCTCCCCGTCAGAAAGACGTGGATATTTCTCGCTATAGCGGAATGCCTCAAGCGGAAGACGTTCAGTTTCAGGGATCTCCACAGCCGGAATGCCGATCGAGACGCAGGCCACCGGCACCACAAGCTCCGGAAGTTCAAGTATCTCAGCTATCTGAGCGGCATTATAGGTGACGGTGCCGAGATAGCAGGTGCCAAGTCCATTCATTTCCGCGATGGTGCATATCTGCTGAGCTAAGATTACGGCGTCGGTCATTGCCGAGATAAAGGAGAGCGGATTGTCAAACCCGGCGTCGGCATTGTTGATTTCACACCAGCGAGTAAAACGATTGAAATCAGCACATATCGTCAGCAGATGTGAGCATCCCTTCACCATCGGCTGATTGAAGTGAGCTCCGGCTATGCGCTCCTTACCCTCCTCGGAGGAAGTGACTATCACGGAATAGAGCTGCATATTCCCCGTAGTGGGCGCTTTGGCTGCCTGGCGTATGATTTCGTCTATCATCTCATCAGAAACCCTCTCCGCCTTATACTGACGTATTGAACCGCGACGGCTGAAATATTCTGAATTTTTAAGCATACTAATTTTTATTTATGTAAGTTCTATTGCAAGGACAACCTCGTTCGTTTCCGTGACCCGGATGTTAACATTTCTTGTGGGACAGGGTCTTAGAACGAAGTTAGGCTACAAAATTACTAATTTTTTCTGGATATTACCCTCTCAACCCCTCTCTGTTCAACGATTAGTCCGGGAAAGATACTTCAGCTTGAGAAAAGAGACAATCAGAAAGTATGCTCGCCAAAATAAGAAAGAGCTTCAGGAACTGATAGGGATGCTCAAAAATCTAAGGTTGATAAGAGACCGAGAGCAGAGAAGAAAGGTCAAAGCTGAAATTAGAGTCCAACTCACAAGAGTGATGAAAGACTAAACTAAAAACCCTCTCTCCTCCCTCTCCGGGGGGAGAGATTAAAAAACTCAAAATGTATGACAGAGCAAGAATTTAGAGATAAGCACAAAGATAATCCCATTCTTTCCAAGATTGAAGATTTAAAAGAAAGTGACATCATGCGTGTTCTGAACGCATCCTATATTGCTGAACGCTTTTTCGGAAAATCAAAAAGCTGATTTTATCAAAAGCTCAACAATCATATAAAAAATGGCTCTCCTTCCGAGTTCACAGACTCTGAGATTGAGACACTGAGAAACGCATTATATACTATCTCTATTGAGCTACAAGAGATAGCCGACGAACTGCAATAAGAGTAACATCTTCGTCTGTCAAACGTTTGCAAAAGTCGGATACCCGGCCCGATTGACCTACAAAGTCAGTCGGGCTTTTTCATACCCTTACAACAATAGGAATTATGGATTTTAACGAGTATCAAAATCAAGCCCTGTCAACGGCAATATATCCTCCATGGCCGGAATATTTCTCTTAACGAAAAACCTATAACATAATCCACGTAAATACTTCATCACAATGGCTAAGAATCCCAAAAACGAAAATGGCCTGACTCTGCAAGAAGAGCGATTCTGTTTAATGTCACAATCGAGTCGGTTTTGGCTGAAACTCTTGCATTTGATGCTTTTTTTTTGTAATTTTGCTTTTCATAAATATGCGTTAATGGAATTGAGCCTCCCGTACAGTCCTTAATGTGGTGGGCTAATTGTGTGATTTTCACTTAATTAGCTCTTTGAGGTTATTTTCATTCAGTGAAAAGGCGTGTCAAGGTTCTACGGGTCCTCCCCGGTGGCCTACGATGCTCTTTTTAGGGCATATATAGTTTTTTAACAAAAATTAGAACTTACCTATGTGTGGAATAGTTGGATACATCGGTGATGAGAACGCTTATAAAGTGCTCATCGGTGGTCTGCACAGACTTGAATATAGAGGATATGATTCCGCCGGCGTGGCCCTGGTCTCTCCTGAAGGTCACCTTAATGTGTATAAGGCTCGCGGTAAAGTGAGCAATCTCGAAAACTTCTGTAAAGATAAGAATACAGACGGCCTCGTGGGAATTGCTCATACCCGATGGGCTACCCATGGCGAACCCTCCGACTGCAATGCCCATCCCCATTTCTCAGAAGACGGCAACATCGCTCTGGTCCATAACGGCACCATAGAAAACTATAAGATTCTTAAGGATGCCCTCATGGAGCATGGTTGTAAATTTCATTCCGAAACTGACACCGAAGTGCTCGTCCAGCTAATTGAATACATCCGTATTAATAATAAATGTTCTCTGGTGGATGCCGTCAGGGAAGCTCTCCGTCAGGTCGTGGGTGCATACGCCATTGCGGTGATAGAAAAAAATAATCCCGACACTATCATCGCGGCCCGGCAGAGTTCACCTCTCGTTATCGGAATCGGAGATAATGATTTCTTCCTCGCCTCTGATGCCACTCCATTCGTGGAGTTTACTGACAATGTCGTCTATGTCGAAGATGGTCAGATTGCTGTTATCAAGCGTGGCGAGCCCCTCAAACTCCTCGACCTTGACAACCGTGAGTCCACTGTCGACGTAAAGAAACTCCAGATCTCCATCTCTCAGCTTGAAAAGGGTGGGTATCCCCACTTTATGCTTAAAGAGATTTTCGAACAGCCCGAAACGCTCCGGGATTGCATTCGAGGCAGAGTGGTTGACAATGGCCGTCGCGTAATCCTCAATGGTGTCCTTGATAATAAAGAGCGATTCCTAAAGGCTAAAAGAATTGTGCTCGTGGCCTGCGGAACATCATGGCATGCTTCCCTGCTCGGTAAATACCTCCTGCAGGATATGTGCAAAATTCCCGTAACGGTAGAATATGCCTCTGAATTTCGCTATTCCAACCCCGTCCTTGACGAAAACGATATCGTGATCGCCGTCTCTCAGTCCGGAGAAACGGCCGACACCCTCGCAGCCATAAAAATCGCCCGCTCTATGGGTGCTTTCGTTTATGGCATTTCCAATGTCGTCGGCTCATCCATTCCCCGTGAAACGCACTCCGGCACGTATATCCACGTTGGCCCTGAAATCGGAGTAGCATCCACAAAGGCTTTCACTGGTCAGGTAATGGTGCTCACACTACTCGCTATTTGCATCGGACACCTTAAAGGTCTGCTCTCTGATCACGAAGTGGAACGACTCGGTCATCATATCCTCCAGATTCCTGACTATGTCAAGCGCACTCTGGAGCTTAATGAATCCATCGAGCGTCTCTCTCTGATATATACCTACGCGCGAAATTTCCTCTATCTCGGACGCGGCTACAGCTATCCCGTGGCTCTTGAAGGTGCCCTGAAGCTCAAGGAAATATCCTACATTCACGCCGAAGGCTATCCCGCTGCCGAAATGAAGCATGGCCCCATCGCTCTGATCGACTCAGAGATGCCATCTGTTATTATCGCCCCCAAAGATCATCTCTACGATAAGATAGTCAACAACGTTCAGCAGGTGAAGGCCCGTGGCGGCAATATCATAGCCATTGTCTCTGACGGCGACGAGACCATCTCCGGCATAGCCGACCACGTGCTTAAAGTGCCCGATATGCCCGAATGTCTCACACCGATCATCACCAGCATTCCCCTACAGCTGTTATCTTATCATATAGCTATTAATAAAGGCAAGGATGTAGACATGCCCAGAAATCTTGCAAAGTCGGTAACCGTAGAGTGACGGCAGATAAATATAGAATAGGGGAGGAGCCGCGAGAAAAATATCTCAGTGGCTCCTCTTCATTCAAATTAACCGATATTTCACTCGCCATCTAAAGGATGGAAATGACAAAGATAGCCTTCGCACAAAAATAGCCCAAGTGTGCATTGCGACAGAAATTTATAAAAAATGATGCAAAAAATAAATGTGCCGTAAGTAGCACCATATCAACACTATAAATAAAGAGACGTGAATTTTTCGGAAATTTGTTGAATTTTTTTTGCTGAAATACTTGCAGAAGTCTCGATTTCGTATTAACTTTGCACTCGATTTCCGGCGGGAACTGCTTGAAGCGCTTGTCGAGGCTCCGGAGGGAGCGCGAAATTTGGGCGAATACCAGAGTGGCCAAATGGGGCAGACTGTAAATCTGCTGGTTTATACCTTCGGTGGTTCGAATCCATCTTCGCCCACACTCACTATGGCTTTTAAAGCTTCTTGAGATATGCGGAAGTAGCTCAGTTGATAGAGCATCAGCCTTCCAAGCTGAGGGTCGCGAGTTTGAACCTCGTCTTCCGCTCCAAATATTGCCTATGTAGCTCAGGGGTAGAGCACTTCCTTGGTAAGGAAGAGGTCGCGGGTTCAAATCCCGCCATCGGCTCAAAATCTTTAGGCGATTCCATCGGTAAGCCGGCGTTAGTCGGCTTATGTTGGTAAAATGCCATCCCTCTCTTCATTATAGCGATTTAATCTTTAAAATAACAATAGCAAAATTATGGCTAAAGAAAAATTCGAAAGAACCAAACCGCATGTCAACATCGGTACTATCGGCCACGTTGACCACGGTAAGACTACCCTTACTGCTGCCATCACTAAAGTGCTCGCAGAAAAAGGTCTTTCCGAAGCGCGTTCATTCGACTCAATCGACAACGCTCCCGAAGAAAAAGAGCGCGGTATTACTATCAACACCGCTCACGTTGAATACGAAACCGCTAACCGTCACTACGCTCACGTTGACTGCCCGGGTCACGCTGACTACGTGAAGAACATGGTTACCGGTGCTGCTCAGATGGACGGCGCTATCATCGTAGTTGCTGCCACTGACGGTCCTATGCCCCAGACTCGCGAGCACATCCTTCTCGCTCGTCAGGTGAACGTTCCCCGTCTCGTTGTCTTCATGAACAAGTGTGACATGGTGGACGATGAAGAGATGCTCGAACTCGTTGAAATGGACATGAGAGACCTCCTCTCTCAGTATGAATATGACGGCGATGAGACTCCTATCATCCGCGGTTCTGCTCTCGGCGCTCTCAATGGCGAGGCTGAATGGGTAGAGAAGGTTATGGAGCTCATGGAGGCTGTTGACAACTGGATTCCCCTGCCTCCCCGTGACGTGGACAAACCCTTCCTTATGCCTGTTGAGGACGTATTCTCAATCACCGGTCGTGGCACCGTGGCTACAGGTCGTATCGAAGCTGGCCGCATCAAAGTTGGTGATGAGGTGCAGATCCTCGGTCTCGGCGCTGACCGCAAGTCTGTCGTTACTGGCGTGGAAATGTTCCGCAAGCTCCTCGATGAGGGTGAAGCTGGTGACAACGTAGGTCTCCTCCTCCGTGGTATTGACAAGAACGAAATCCGTCGCGGTATGGTTATCTGCCACCCCGGACAGGTTAAGCCTCACGACCACTTCAAGGCTCAGGTCTACATCCTTAAGAAAGAAGAGGGTGGCCGTCACACTCCTTTCCACAACAAGTATCGTCCTCAGTTCTACATCCGTACTCTCGACGTTACCGGTGAGATCACTCTCCCCGAAGGTGTAGAAATGGTAATGCCTGGTGACAACGTAGAAATCGACGTTAAGCTCATCACTCCCGTAGCTTGCGATCAGGGTCTTCGTTTCGCTATCCGTGAAGGTGGCCGCACTGTAGGTTCAGGTCAGATCACTCAGGTTATCGATGACTAATTCACTCGTCAGACTCTGAACTTCTTCAGAGATATGAGTAAATAAAAATAGGGGCGTTCTGCCTTGCGGAACGCCCTCAATACGGGAATAGCTCAGTTGGTAGAGCACTGGTCTCCAAAACCAGGTGTCGGGAGTTCGAGCCTCTCTTCCCGTGCCAATCGTAACGAATATGAATTTAATTAAGGACATAAAGGAATCTTATAACGAACTCGTATATAAGGTTTCTTGGCCGACTCAAAAACAGCTTGTCAATAGCTCGGTGTTGGTGCTGATCGCTTCCATCATCATCGCTGTCTTCATCTGGGCTGTTGATAAGATTTTCAACCTTCTCATGGAGTTGGTTTACAGCATTTCTTTCTAACTTTTAAGAGGAATCAACCGATGGCTGAAAAGAATAAAGGATGGTACGTGCTACGTGCCATTTCAGGCAAGGAAGCGAAAGTCAAGGAAATGATTGATGCGTCAATCAAAAACACTGACCTTGGCAGATACGTTTTTCAAGTGTTGATACCCACTGAAAAAGTTTACACTACGCGCAATGGCAAGAAAGTCATCAAGGAGCGCAATCTCTACAGCGGTTATGTCTTCATTGAAGCTGACCTGACTGGCGAGGTGGAATATGAGCTCCGCAACATGACTAATGTCATTGATTTTTTGCGTGGTCGCGGCAAGGGTGCGAAGCCCGAATCGCTCCGCGAATCTGAAGTGCTCCGAATGCTCGGACAGGCTGATGACCTGCGTAATGCTGTAGACGAAGCGGCTGAAGAGTTCATTGTCGGTGAGCCCGTTAAGGTGACTTTCGGTCCCTTCAGCGGATTTTCCGGCGTGATAAAGGAAGTCGTAAGTGAGAAGAAGAAACTGAAGGTTGAGGTCAAGATTTTCGGTCGTGGCACTGACCTTGAGTTGGAAACTTCCCAAGTGGAAAGAGAATGAGTTGCGTGATGTTACGCGCGTAGCGAGTTCAAGGTAATCAAACCAAAAAATTACAAACAAGAATGGCTAAAGAAATTGCTGGACAGATCAAATTGCAGATTAAAGGCGGGGCTGCAAACCCCTCGCCGCCGGTAGGTCCCGCGCTGGGTTCCAAAGGCATCAACATCATGGAATTTTGCAAGCAATTCAATGCCCGCACTCAGGATAAGGCCGGTAAGGTGCTTCCTGTTGTCATCACTTATTATACCGACAAGTCTTTCGACTTCATTGTAAAGACTCCCCCGGTAGCGGTGCAACTCAAGGAAGTGGCAAAACTCAAAAGTGGTTCTGCTCAGCCTAACCGTAACAAAGTAGCTGAAATCACCTGGGAGCAGGTTAAGGCGATTGCTGAAGACAAAATGCCCGATTTGAACTGTTTTACTTTAGACGCGGCTATGAGAATGGTAGCCGGTACAGCGAGAAGTATGGGTATCACCGTTAAAGGGGCGTTCCCTGAGAATAACTAATAAACTTCAATTGAAATGAGTAAACTGACAAAAAATCAGAAGTTGGCTTTGTCGAAGATTGAAGTCGGGAAGGCTTACACGCTTGCAGAGGCAGCGGAGAAGGTGAAGGAAATCACTTTCACCAAATTTGACGCTTCTCTTGACATTGACGTGCGTCTCGGTGTAGACCCTCGTAAGGCTAATCAGATGGTACGTGGCGTTGTGTCGCTCCCTCATGGTACCGGTAAGCAGGTGCGTGTTCTCGTGCTTTGCGGTCCCGATGCTGAGGCAGCTGCTAAGGAAGCCGGTGCCGACTATGTAGGTCTCGACGAGTATCTTGAGAAAATCAAGGGTGGTTGGACCGACGTAGACGTTATCATCACTCAGCCCTCTGTTATGGGTAAACTCGGTCCCTTGGGTCGTATTCTCGGTCCCCGCGGTCTGATGCCTAACCCCAAGAGCGGCACTGTGACTATGGACGTTGCCAAAGCTGTTAAGGAAGTAAAGCAGGGTAAGATTGACTTTAAGGTGGACAAGACTGGTATCGTTCACGCCTCTATCGGTAAGGTGTCTTTCACTCCCGAGCAGATGCGCGACAATGCACGCGAGTTCATCAACACTCTTATCAAACTGAAACCGGCCACTGCTAAGGGTACATATATCAAGAGCATTTATCTTTCGAGCACTATGAGTCCCGGCGTGAAGGTTGAGACCAAGTCGGTGTCGGAATAATCAATAATACGACAGTAACATGAAGAAGGAAGATAAAGCATTAGTAATAGAGATGATTGGTAATACGCTTGCTGAGTACAGCTGCGTTTACCTCACTCAGACAGCCGGACTTAACGCCGAAAAGACAAGCGCACTTCGTCGTGCTTGCTTTAAGGATGGAGTGAAAATGCTCTGCGTTAAGAACACACTTCTCAAGAAGGCTCTTGAAGCCAGCGAAGTGGACTATTCCGAGCTCTATGACCTGCTTCACGGCGAGACCACGCTGCTTCTCAGCAACACCGGTAATGCGCCCGCAAAGCTTATCAAGAAATTCCGCGACAAGAATGACACTCTCCCCATGCTGAAGGGTGCCTACGTTGAGGAAACAGTATATGTAGGTGAGGAACAGTTGGAGACCCTTGCCAACATCAAGAGCAAAAACGAGCTCATCGCAGACGTTGTCGCTCTTCTCCAGTCTCCCGCGAAGAACGTGGTCAGCGCGCTTCAGAGTGGTGCTACCAAGCTTCACGGCGTGCTTGAGACTCTCTCCAACCGCTAATCAAATTTTTAATAAAATCAAAAAAACAAATACACAAAATGGCAGATTTAAAAGCATTTGCAGAACAACTCGTAAACCTCACTGTTAAGGAAGTTAACGAACTCGCTCAGATCCTCAAAGAGGAATATGGCATTGAGCCCGCAGCAGCCGCAGTAGCAGTGGCAGCAGGTCCCGCAGCTGGCGGTGCAGCTGCTGAGGAGAAGACCGACTTCGACGTTATCCTCAAGGCTCCCGGTGCAAGCAAGCTTGCTGTAGTTAAACTCGTGAAAGAACTCACCGGTCTTGGTCTCAAGGAGGCTAAGGAACTCGTAGACGGTGCTCCCTCTACCATCAAGGAGGCTCTTCCCAAGGCTGACGCTGAGGGTCTGAAGAAGCAGCTCGAAGAGGCTGGTGCTGAAGTTGAGCTTAAATAATCTTCCCCAGGATTAAAATATCGGTTAAGAACTACGGCTTCTTAGGAGGACGTATGTTCTTAACCTTTTTCCACTTTATCCGGTAGGGTGGGGGCGTCTTGAATGTTTCTGACAGTTTGAGGCTGCTATGAACCTGAACGGATTGCTTTCCTTTGCAGATGTCATTTGGATTAAGCTGGCACTGCCGGGTATCTGAATAAGCTGATGAGCTGGCACTGTCGGCTATCTGAATAAGCTGATGAATCGACACTGCCGTGTATCTGAATAAGCTGATGAACTGACGCTGTCGGATATCTGAATTAGGTTGATGAACTGACACTGTCGGGTATCTGAATAAGCTGATGAACTGGCCTGCCGAGTTTCTGAATAAGCTGATGAACAGACACTGTCGCGTTTCTGAATTAGGTGATCAGCAGATGCTGATGACTTTTTCAATAATCAGACAGCCGACACTCCTGAGTTTCTAAATATGCTCAAAAGCTGAAAGGCTGAAAAGCGGGAATTATTTGGTTCTCAATTAGGATTACAGATTTCCAATCCTTAGCTTAGAGATTTTTCCATCTTTTGGAGAGTTTGCTCGCTGCTAAGAGAGTCTAATTTATTAATAGGGATTTGTTATTTGGCTTAGAGCCTCTTTCTTACTCTTGGTGAATTTCTCTCTCCTGTTAAGAGAGTTTATTTTCTGCTTAGAGGGATTTAATTCTTTAGCATAGAGGTCTCAAGTTTGTGCCCAGCGGGTTACTATCCTGTCTTGAAGAATTTATCCTTGTTAACTGAGATTTTTTACGTCAGCTCTTTTAGAATCCTTATTCATCAGAAAATTCGTTTCAGAACCCAAAATGCTTAAACTGGCACGATATTTGCAGGAAAGTATTATAGTCCGATAGACAATTTTTGTGTATTTTGTATTTCTCGGACTGTTTATTTATATATACTCTTATGCCAGATCGCATCAAAACTCGAGTGGATGCGCTGATGGTTGAGATATATCAGACCACTTACTACCCAAAAGAATTGATACAGTACCGGTGATAATCGTTACAGTTAACTGAAGCAGCGCCACAGACATTTATGGTCAAGTGACGGATGCTTTTTCGTTGTGTCTGTAGCTTTAATGACTTTCGCTCTTCTCAAGATGGGAATTTGCTGTTAGTTTGCCGGTTGGAGTATTTTGTTTCGCTCTTATATGGGGTGGATTTTTTTGACAAGACCCTATCGTGCATTGCAGTGATTGATTGAATCTTGTCATAAAAGAGTCAAAAGCGACTCTGACATCTTCTGCCAGACGACTCTCTGATGTGAAGATGGAATAGAATATGCTACTGTGAGACCGGCACGAGATTACCGACAGTCTAATTTAGTGGCGCAGTGGGATTCAAAAGGGTAGAAAGGCACTGAAATGTGCAGATTATACTCTTGAAGTGAGATTGGGAACAGAATTTGGGAATAAAACTGTGCGTCCGGCGCACATAATATCATAAAATCGAAATGTCAAAAAACTTACCCGAAAAGCCGCGCGTGAGCTTTGCATCGATAAAAAATCCGTTACCTTTTCCGGATTTTCTTGAGATACAGTTGAAGTCATTCAAAGACTTCCTGCAACTTGATACGCCTCCGGAAACCAGAAAGAATGAAGGGCTCTATAAGGTGTTTGCCGAAAACTTCCCTATAGAGGACAGCCGTAATAATTTCAAACTGGAGTTTTTGGATTACTACATTGATCCTCCGCGTTATAGCATCGATGAATGTCTTGAGAGAGGTTTAACCTATAGCGTACCCCTCAAGGCAAAATTGAAACTCTCCTGCAGCGATCCGGACCATGAGGATTTTGACACCGTAGTTCAGGATGTCTATCTCGGTCCCATCCCCTATATGACCGAGCAGGGCACCTTCATCATCAATGGTGCGGAACGTGTCGTTGTCTCTCAGCTGCATCGCTCTCCCGGCGTATTCTTTGGACAGAGCACTCATGCTAACGGCACCAAGCTTTACAGTGCCCGTATCATACCCTTCCGCGGAAGCTGGATAGAATTTGCTACCGACATCAACAATGTGATGTATGCCTATATCGACCGCAAGAAGAAGCTCCCCGTGACTACACTTCTGCGCGCCATCGGTCTGGCTACTGACAGCGATATCAACTCAGTCTTTAATGTCGCTGATGAGGTTAAGGTCACCAAGACTAACCTCAAGGGAGTGCTCGGACGTAAGCTTGCCAGCAACGTGCGTAAAATCTGGTATGAAGACCTCGTGGATGAGTCTACCGGTGAGGTGAATCAGCTGGAGCGTGTGGACGAGATTGCACCGCGAGGCGCTGAAATCACTGAAGAAGTGGCAGACCGCATTCGCGAGAGCGGTGTGAAGATGATTCTTGTAGAGAAAGAGAATCTTACTACTACTGACTATAGCATCATCTTCAATACCCTTCAGAAAGATACCACCTCCACTGAAAGCGAGGCTGTAAAAGAAATCTATCGTCAGCTCCGCAATGCCGAGGCTCCCGATGAGCAGTCGGCACGCGAGGTTATCACCAATCTTTTCTTCTCTGAGAAGAGATATGACCTCGGCGAGGTAGGCCGCTACAGAATCAATAAGAAGCTCAATCTGCACACCTCACCCGATGTCAAGGTGCTTACCCGTGAAGACATCATTGAGATTATCAAGCATCTCATAGAGCTTATCAACGCCAAGTCAGAGGTGGACGACATCGACCACCTGAGCAACCGAAGAGTCCGCACCGTAGGCGAGCAGCTTTATAATCAGTTTGGCGTAGGCTTGGCCCGTATGTCGCGCACTATCCGCGAGAGAATGAATGTCCGCGACAATGAGGTGTTCACTCCTATCGATCTTATCAACGCGAAGACCATATCTTCCGTAATCAATACCTATTTCGGCACCAACGCCCTCTCTCAGTTCATGGACCAGACCAACCCTCTGGCCGAAATCACACATAAGCGCCGTATGTCAGCCCTTGGCCCCGGCGGTCTTTCGAGAGAGCGCGCAGGCTTCGAGGTTCGAGACGTGCACTATACCCACTATGGTCGTCTTTGTCCTATCGAAACGCCTGAGGGTCCTAACATCGGTCTTATCTCCTCTCTTTGCGTTTATGCGAAGATAAACAACCTCGGCTTCATCGAGACCCCCTATCGTAAGGTGGAAGACAGCAAAGTCAATCTCAATAACGATGAAGTAATCTATCTGACGGCTGAAGTAGAGGATGGCAAGGTTATCGCTCAGGGTAACGCTCCTCTGAATGACGATGGCACCTTTATCAACAATAAGGTAAAAGCGCGTCAGGATGCCGACTTCCCGCTGGCTAATCCCGAGGAAGTTGAGCTGATGGATGTGGCTCCGATTCAGATAGCCTCTATCGCAGCATCTCTCATCCCCTTCCTCGAGCATGACGACGCTAACCGTGCGCTCATGGGGTCAAACATGATGCGCCAGGCCGTTCCTCTGCTCCGTAGTGAGGCTCCCATCGTGGGTACAGGCATAGAGGGTCAGCTTATCAAGGACTCCAGAACTCAGATAACAGCCGAAGGCTCCGGAGTGATAGAATATGTGGATGCCACCGTTATCCGCATACGCTACGACCGCACTGAGGATCAGGAATTCGTCTCTTTTGATTCTTCACTCAAAGAGTATAAGATACCTAAATTCCGCCGTACCAACCAGAGCACCACGATAGACTTGCGTCCTATCTGCAATAAGGGACAGAGAGTGGAGAAGGGCGACATCCTTACTGAGGGCTATTCCACCGAGAAGGGTGAGCTTGCCCTCGGACGTAACCTGAAGGTAGCTTTCATGCCCTGGAAAGGATATAACTACGAGGATGCTATCGTGCTCAATGAGCGCATGGTTAGAGAAGACATACTCACTTCAGTCCATGTGGACGAGTATACTCTCGAAGTGCGTGAGACCAAGCGAGGCATGGAGGAGCTCACCTCCGACATCCCCAACGTCAGCGAAGATGCCACAAAGGATCTTGACGAGCGAGGCATAATCCGCGTGGGTGCCCACGTAGTGCCCGGCGACATCATGATTGGTAAAATCACTCCGAAGGGCGAGAGCGACCCTACTCCGGAAGAGAAGCTCCTCCGCGCCATCTTCGGCGACAAGGCCGGCGATGTGAAGGATGCTTCGCTCAAGGCTTCCCCCTCACTCAAGGGTGTGGTCATCGGCACCAATCTCTTCAGCCGCGCTACTAAGAAGAAGGGTAGCAAGACTGCTGTCAATAATGAGCTGATGGAACTTGATGGCAAATATAGCCGCGAGCAGGATAAGCTCCGTGACCTTATGGTCAGCAAGATGGAGACACTGCTCAACGATAAGATATCAGCCGGAGTGAAAGACTTCCTCGGCATAGATATCATCGGCAAAGGCGTTTCCTTCAAGGGCGTGAACTTCGGCACTATCGACTACGAAACCATCAATCTTTCCAACTGGACGGATGATGCCCGCATAAACGGCATGGTGGCTGACCTCATCACTAACTATCTGAGAAAGTCGAAAGAGATAGACAGCGAACTGCGCCGCAAGAAGTTTGACCTCACTATCGGAGATGAACTCCCCTCCGGCATCATGCAGATGGCGAAAGTCTACATCGCTAAGAAGCGTAAGATAGGCGTCGGCGACAAGATGGCAGGACGCCACGGAAACAAGGGTATCGTCTCTCGCGTAGTCCGTCAGGAGGATATGCCCTTCCTTGAGGATGGTACTCCTGTGGATATCGTTCTGAACCCTCTGGGCGTGCCTTCACGAATGAACCTCGGACAGATATTCGAGACAGTGCTCGGATGGGCAGGTCGCGAACTCGGCGAGAAGTTTGCCACTCCGATTTTCGATGGCGCATCGCTCGACGACCTGAATGACTGGACCGACAAGGCCGGAGTGCCCCGCTATGGCAAGACCTATCTCTATGACGGAGGCACCGGTGACCGCTTTGACCAGCCTGCTACAGTCGGCGTGATCTACATGCTAAAGCTTGGCCACATGGTGGAAGACAAGATGCATGCCCGCTCCATCGGTCCCTACTCACTCATCACGCAGCAGCCACTCGGCGGTAAGGCACAGTTCGGTGGACAGCGCTTCGGAGAGATGGAGGTATGGGCGCTTGAGGCATTCGGCGCTGCCCATATACTTCAGGAGATATTGACCATCAAGTCAGATGATGTCATGGGACGCAGCAAAGCCTACGAGGCGATCGTTAAGGGAGACCCCATGCCTACGCCGGGCATCCCCGAGTCGCTCAATGTGCTTCTGCATGAACTCAGAGGTCTGGGTCTGAGCATCAGTCTGGACTAAGAGTGTGTTTGGATTTAAATCAAATTTAATATTCAGAATCTAAGAAATATTTGATTTCATCTCAAAGGATCTTTTGGGCGCTTTCACAAAGATTTCATCGGTCGTGATGCCCGCATCGCTCCCTCTTCAACTTTGCGAAATTATCCCAAAATCTCTCTTTGAGCTAAAATCATTTAAATTCAAACACTCTCTAAGAGTGTGTTCCGCGATTAAGAAACTACAAAGGAAGAAATAAAGATGGCTTTTAGAAGAGAAAATAAAATCAAAAGCAACTTTTCAAAGATAACTATCGGACTGGCATCTCCCGAGGAGATAAAAGAGAAATCCAGCGGCGAGGTGCTGAAGCCCGAGACCATCAATTATCGTACGTACAAGCCGGAGCGCGACGGTCTTTTCTGCGAAAAGATTTTCGGCCCGGTGAAGGACTACGAATGTCATTGCGGTAAATACAAGCGCATCCGCTACAAGGGTATCGTCTGCGACCGCTGTGGCGTTGAGGTGACGGAGAAGAAAGTGCGCCGCGAGAGAATGGGCCATATCGAGCTCGTTGTCCCCGTGGCACATATATGGTATTTCCGTTCTTTGCCCAATAAAATAGGCTATCTTCTCGGTATTGCGTCGAAGAAGCTCGATATGGTAATCTATTATGAACGCTATATCGTGATCAATCCCGGCGTGGTCAACGAGTATTACAAGCGCACGGACTCTGACGGCAAGACCAAGCCCATAGAGAAAATGGATCTGCTGACAGAGGAGGAGTATATCGCCATAATGGAGTCACTTCCCGAGGACAATCAGTATCTCGAAGATGGCGATCCCAATAAGTTCGTAGCCAAGATGGGCGCTGAGGCGATCTATGATCTTCTCTGCAACCTTGACCTCGTGTCGCTGGCAGCCGAGCTGCGCGACCGTGCGAATAAGGATGGCTCTCAGCAGCGCAAGACAGAGGCGCTCAAGCGTCTGCAGGTGGTCAACTCATTCCTCAAATCAAAAGACCGCAACCGTCCCGAATGGATGATACTGAAGGCAGTGCCGGTGATTCCGCCGGAGCTTCGCCCTCTCGTGCCCCTGGATGGCGGCCGCTTTGCCACCTCAGACATCAATGACCTCTATCGCAGAGTCATCATCCGCAACAACCGTCTGAAACGCCTCATCGAGATTCAGGCTCCGGAAGTGATTCTCCGCAATGAGAAGCGTCTTCTTCAGGAGGCTGTAGACTCACTGCTTGACAACAGCCGCAAATCATCTGCCGTGAAGTCAGACGTGAATCGTCCTCTCAAGTCGCTCTCCGACTCACTGAAAGGTAAGCAGGGTCGCTTCCGTCAGAACCTTCTCGGTAAGCGTGTGGACTATTCGGCACGTTCGGTCATCGTAGTAGGTCCTGAGCTGAAAATGCACGAGTGCGGTATTCCCAAGCTGATGGCCGCCGAGCTTTACAAGCCCTTCATCATCCGTAAGCTTATAGAGCGCGGCATAGTGAAGACTGTGAAGAGTGCTAAAAAAATAGTAGACCGCAAAGAGCCGGTAGTATGGGATATCCTGGAATATGTGATGAAAGGCCATCCCGTGCTTCTGAACCGAGCTCCGACCCTTCACCGTCTCGGTATTCAGGCTTTCCAGCCCAAGATGATAGAAGGCAAGGCAATTCAGCTTCATCCGCTGGCTTGTACCGCATTCAATGCTGACTTCGACGGCGACCAGATGGCAGTGCATCTGCCACTGGGCAATGAGGCTATTCTTGAGGCCCAGATGCTCATGCTCGGTGCGCATAACATCCTCAACCCTGCCAATGGCGCTCCTATCACCGTCCCCTCTCAGGACATGGTGCTCGGACTCTATTATATCACCAAGCTCCGCAAGGGCGACAAGGGGGAAGGCTCCGTATTTTACGGGCCGGAAGAGGCTGAAATCGCCTACAATGAGGGTAAAGTGACACTCCACGCCCCTGTCTCAATCCTCGTGGAAGACAAGGATGAGAACGGCAATACCATCAAGCGACTTCAGAAGGATACCTCAGTGGGCCGCGTGCTGTTCAATCAGTTTGTGCCCGAAGAGTTGGGATATGTCAATGAGATAATCTCCAAGAAATCGCTTCGTGGCATCATCGGCCGCGTCATCAAACTCTGTGGCGTGACCCGTTCGGCTCAGTTCCTTGATGATATCAAGAACCTCGGATACCGCATGGCATTCCGCGGAGGACTTTCGTTCAACCTCGGAGACGTCATCATTCCGAAGGAGAAAGAGGAATATGTGGCAGAGGGCTACCGTCAGGTAGAGGCCGTGATGAATAACTATCAGATGGGTATCATCACCAACAACGACCGCTACAATCAGGTCATCGATATCTGGACGCACGTCAACAGCAAACTCGCCTCTACTCTAATGAAGCAGATGGAGGAGGACCAGCAGGGCTTCAACTCAGTCTACATGATGCTTGACTCGGGAGCCCGTGGTTCGAAAGACCAGATTCGTCAGCTTTCCGGTATGCGTGGTCTTATGGCCAAGCCTCAGAAGAGCGGTAGCGAGGGTGGTCAGATCATCGAGAACCCGATTCTTGCCAACTTCAAAGAGGGCCTCTCCGTGCTTGAGTACTTCATCTCCACACACGGTGCACGTAAGGGTCTTGCCGACACGGCGCTCAAAACGGCCGACGCCGGATATCTCACCCGCCGTCTTGTGGACGTGGCTCACGACGTCATCATCACAGAAGAGGACTGCGGCACCCTTCGCGGCCTTGTCTGCACGGAGATAAAGAACAACGAAGAGGTAGTGGCCTCGCTTAGCGAGCGCATCCTCGGACGCGTATCAGTGCATGACATCTATAATCCTGAAAACGAAGAGGAACTTATCGTAGCAGCCGGAGAAGAGATCACCGAGGCCATAGCCGACAGAATAGAGAGTCTGCCTATCGAATCGGTGGAAATCCGCTCGGTGCTTACCTGTGAGTCCAAGAAGGGCGTCTGCGCGAAATGCTATGGCCGTAACCTCTCAAATCACCGTATGGTGCAGAAGGGAGAGGCTGTCGGCGTGATAGCGGCCCAGTCGATCGGCGAGCCCGGTACGCAGCTGACCCTCCGAACATTCCACGTCGGTGGTGTGGCCGGTAACGTTGCGGCCGTCAAGGACGTCACCTCACGCTATGATGGTAAGCTAGAAATAGATGAGCTCCGCACAGTTAAGGATAAGGATGGCGTGGAGATTGTAGTAGGCCGAATGGCTGAACTGCGCATCGTCTCACCCAAGACAGGCAACATCCTTACGACAGCCAACATCCCTTACGGCTCCAAACTGTTCTTCAACGACGGCGATCTGGTGAAGAATGGCGACATGATATGCGAATGGGACCCCTTCAATGCCGTAATCGTTTCGGAAGATGCCGGTAAGATACGTTTTGAAAACGTAGAGGAGGGTGTGACCTATCGTGTGGAAATAGACGAAGCCACCGGCAAGAGCGAGAAAATCATCATCGAGTCAAAAGACCGTACAAAGGCTCCTGCCGCTCAGATAGTGAACAGCAAGGGAGAAGTGATACGCAGCTATACGCTCCCTGTAGGTGCACATCTCCTTGTAGAGGAGGGCGCCGACATCACGCCGGGCCAGACATTCGTGAAAATTTCCCGTGCGGCAGGTAATGCCGGCGACATCACGGGCGGTCTGCCTCGCGTCACCGAGCTCTTTGAGGCACGCAATCCGTCGAACCCCGCAGTAGTGAGCGAAATCGACGGTGAGGTGACCTTCGGCAATATCAAGCGAGGTAACCGTGAGATAACCGTGACATCGAAGCTTGGAGAGACAAAGAAATATCTCGTGCCGCTGAGCAAGCAGATTCTTGTGCAGCCTAATGACTATGTGAGAGCCGGCACACCCCTTTCAGACGGCGCCATCACGCCGAGCGATATCCTCAATATCAAGGGCCCCACGGCCGTTCAGGAGTATATCGTGAATGAGGTGCAGGACGTATATCGCATGCAGGGTGTGAAGATCAATGACAAGCACTTTGAGGTAATCGTGCGTCAGATGATGCGCAAGGTGAACATTCTCGATCCGGGCGACACCCGCTTCCTTGAGCAGCAGATCGTCGACAAGCGAGAGTTTATGGAGGAGAATGATAACATCTGGGGCAAGAAAGTCATCGTTGATGCCGGCGACAGCCAGACCTATCTTGCGGGCCAGATAATCACGATGCGCAAGCTTCGCGATGAGAACAGTAGCCTCAAGCGCAAGGACCTCAAGACCATGGTGGTCAGAGATGCTATTCCGGCTACCTCAGAGCAGATACTTCAGGGTATCACTCGTGCAGCCCTGCAGACATCCTCGTTCATGTCGGCCGCTTCATTCCAGGAGACTACAAAAGTGCTCAATGAGGCAGCTATCAATGGAAAGACTGATAATCTCGAGGGTATGAAGGAGAACGTCATCTGCGGTCACCTCATCCCGGCCGGTACCGGTCTTCGCGAGTATGACAAGATAATCGTGGCCAACTATGACGATTATCAGGCCCTCAAGCGCGACGATGCCACCGAAGAGGTAATCGAAACGACGTTTGAAGATCTGAGCGAGCCTGCTAAATAAGCGGCACGCGGAAATTAATAAAACAATCAGCCGGATACCTGAGCAATGACTGTGAGGGCTATCCGGCTGATGTCGTTATAATAAGTAAGCTTCTTAACGCTGAGTTAGAAGAATGATATAGCATGAAAATGATAAAGTTAAGAAACGCGATAGCGGCCATGGCTACGGCAGTCATGCTGCTGACACCGATGCAGGCACAGTCTTTTGACTGGCTTCGTGCCGCTTCAGGCGCCACGAAGGCTATTCAGTCCATGACGCTGAGCGATGCTCAAGTGCGGAATTATGTGGGCCAGTATGTGGCAGACTTAGACAAAAAGAGCAAGATAGCTCCGGAAAACAGTCCCTACACCATTCGACTGAAAAAACTCACGTCCGGACTTAAATCAGTAGACGGAGTGCCTCTGAACTTCAAGGTGTATATCACCAACGACATCAATGCCTTCGCGTGTGCCGACGGGAGCGTGAGGGTCTATTCCGGCCTGATGGACTTGATGAATGATGATGAGGTGCTTGGCGTGATAGGACATGAAGTAGGCCACGTAGCTCACAAGCATACAAAGAAAGCCATAAAGCAGGCCCTTCTGACCTCGGCAGCCCGCGAGGCATTAGCTTCCGGCTCCGGGATAGTGGCGACGCTCTCCGCATCGCAGATAGGCGCGATAGGGGAGGCCCTGGTGAGCAGCAAATATTCCAAATCGCAGGAGACAGATGCTGACAATTATGGCTATGACTTCCTGAAAAAGTCAGGCAAGAACCCCTGGGCTATGGCACAGGCATTCAAGAAGCTAATGAGCATGGAGAAGTCGTCGGGGAGCGTATCCAAAAGTGTGAAGAACCTCTTCAGCGACCATCCGTCCACAGAGAAAAGAATAGAAAATATGGAGAAAAAGGCGCGAAAGGATAAATATCCCGTGCCCTCCGGCTATACCCCATTGACAAAATGAAAAGAGCAGGACTAATGAGCATTGCCGCCGGGCTACTACTTATGGCGTGCGGCAAAAAAGAGAGCGGCCTCGAGCTTTCATATCCCGATTTTGAGGGAGAAACAGTTGAGCTAATCAGCTTCAGCGACTCCACAGTGCTGAAATCGGCAGTGGTGAAAGATGGGAAGGTGATCTTTGACAATAGCGATCTTTTAGGCAAAGAGCCTCGTCTGGCGCAGGTAGTGATAGACGGACGCGTCAAGGGCTTTTTCGTAATAGAGGAGGGGAAGGCTCTTCTTGCCGACAGCATGAGCGTGGCCAAGGGCACACCGCTGAATGATAGTTTCAGCAGAGGGATTCAGCAGCTCGACTCAGTGGAGAATCTTAACGACATGATAGCCTACGCGGAGTTTGCCAAAAAGAAATATCTGGAGAATAAGGATGGAGTGCTTGGCGAATACTTCGGAGTGGAATGGATAAAATATGGCGAGCCTAAAGAGGTGCTCAAGATGATAGCAGAATCGCCTGAAAAATTCCGCAAATCGAAAAAGGTGGAGCGGTATGGCCGCTATGCATCGCTTCGGGCCCGGACAGCCACAGGAGAAAAATATGCCGACTTCACAGCAACTCAGCAGGATGGGAGCCGAGTGGCACTCAGCGACTATGTGAAGGCCGGGAAGTATACGCTCGTAGACTTCTGGGCAAGTTGGTGCCCCTATTGCGTTAAAGAGCTTCCGGAGCTGAAAGAGCTTTACGCCAAGTATAAAGACCGAGGTTTTGAAGTAGTGGGCGTAGCCGTCCGAGACGAACCGTCCGACACCGAAGCCGCCTTGAAGCGTCATGGACTGACATGGCCGGTGATAAAGAATGCGGGGAAAGTGCCCTACGATGTGTATGGCTTTTCCGGCATCCCTCACCTGATACTTATAGGCCCGGATGGAAGAATTGTGGCAAGAGGTGAGTCAGCAGCGCAGACGGCCACAAGGCTTAGCGGAATCTTTGGCGACTGAGCCAACTATTTGTCAAAACACGTTGTTATAAATTAAGTAATCCATGTGAGTTTTCAGAAACTCGAAGACTATATCTAAGAGTCTGTTTACTTTTGAATCAAATTACACATTAGAATAGTTGTGTTTAACTTTGATTTAAAAGTAAACATATTCTAAGCTACCCAATTAAAAAATAACGGGCAGGAGAGCTATAACCTGCCGACTAACATCCGTATTCTATGGGAAACAACGTGACAGTAGAGGAGAAATCGCTGAACGCAATCATAGCGAAATCCATAAAGAAAAACTGGGAGCGCCAGTCGCTGAGCGACATCGGAGGAGCTAACTATGCGTATAAGGGAGTGGCAGAGCATATAGCGAAGCTGCATATCCTCTTCGATGCCGCAGGTGTGGGCGTAGGCGACAAGGTAGCACTCTGTGGCAAGAATTCGGCTCATTGGGCCATAACATTTCTTGCCTGTCTGACTAAGGGCGTCGTAGCAGTGCCGATACTTCATGAATTCAAGGCAGAGACCATACATCATCTTGTGAATCACTCAGAGGCGAAACTTCTCTTTACCGATGCCGCCATCTGGGAGAATCTGGATGAGAAGCTGATGCCCGACGTTGAGGCCGTGATTTATATCTCGGAGTTTGGAATGCCCTTCTCACGAAGCGCAGAGCTCACGGAGACGCGCAATACACTGAATGAGGTATTCGGACGCAAATATCCCTACGAGTTTACGGCGGCAGACGTAAAGTATTATGAGGATTCGCCGGAAGACCTTGCGCTCATCAATTATACTTCAGGGTCAACCGGAATGTCGAAGGGAGTGATGCTTCCTTACCGTAGCATCTGGAGCAATATCAAGTATTGCCTGGAGCACCTTGACTTCCTGGAATCCGGCGACGGCATAGTGAATATGCTTCCTCTGGCTCATCTTTATGGAATGGTGATAGAGATGCTTCATCCCTTCTGCAAAGGATGTCACTGCTATTTTCTGACGCGAGTGCCCTCTCCGAAGATTATCCTCGGAGCCTTCGCGCAGGTTAAGCCGAAACTCGTCATCACAGTGCCCCTGATTCTGGAAAAAATCATCCGCAATAAGATCTTCCCGCTTCTTGACAAGCCTCTGATGAAGATGCTTCTCCACGTGCCCTATCTCGATAACCGTCTGCTGGCTAAGGTAAAGTCCGGACTGGAGGAGGCCTTCGGCGGCAACTTGAGAGAGGTGATAATAGGAGGAGCAGCGCTCAATCCGGAAGTGGAAAGCTTCCTGCAACGCATCAATTTCCCTTACACGGTAGGCTATGGCATGACCGAGTGTGGCCCGCTCATCACCTACGCGCCGCCCAGCGAGACTCAGCCTCATAGCGTGGGGCGCGTGGTAGATAGAATGCTCTGTCGCGTGGATTCTCCTGACCCGGCCAACGTGCCCGGTAATCTCTGGGTGAAGGGAGACAACGTGATGCAGGGCTATTACAAGAATGAGAAAGCCACAAAAGAGGTGATGCCCAATGATGACGGCTGGATGAATACGGGGGATATGTGTATCCTGAAAGATGATGGCTCCATCTACATCTCCGGACGCTCAAAGACTATGATTCTGGGGCCGTCAGGACAGAATATCTATCCGGAGGAGATAGAGGCAAAACTTAACAATCTGCCCTACGTCAGCGAGTCGCTCGTGATAGACAAGGGTGGCAAGCTCGAAGCACTCATCTTCCCGGATTTCGATGCCGCTCATCAGGAGGGGCTGGACCGTGAAGGACTGGAGAAAGTGATGCAACAGAACCTTGACACGCTGAATAAGGATATACCGAGCTACAGCCGTGTGAGCACGTATAAGCTCTTCGACACAGAGTTTGAGAAGACACCTAAGCGAAGCATCAAGCGCTTCTTATATCAGCCTTGACGCGACCTATTCATATAGAAAGAGGGCTATCCGTTTTTAAGCTTCGGATAGCCCTCTTTTGATAGTATGGGATTATTTTCCGGAGAACGTCTTGCAGAAAGGGGCGATGCCACAGTTGAGGCAGTCCGGCTTCCGGGCTTTGCATACGTAGCGCCCGTGAAGAATCAGCCAGTGGTGGGCACGGCTCACTTTGTCGGCCGGAATGTATGTCATCAGCGTTTTCTCGGTGGCGAGTGGCGTTTTGGAGTTGAGGGTAAGTCCGATGCGGTTGCTTACGCGAAAGACGTGCGTGTCAACAGCCATGGCTGCTTTGTTCCAGACGACGGCGAGCATGACGTTAGCCGTCTTTCTGCCTACACCGGGGAGCTTCATGAGTCCGTCAATGTCTGATGGCATTTCTGAGCCGAACTCCTCCACAAGAATCCTTGCAGCGCGGAGGATGTGCCGGGTCTTATTGTTGGGGAATGTGACGCTCTTGATGAATGGAAAGACCTGTTCTTCAGTGGCCGCCGCAAGCGATTCGGGGTCGGGAAAGGCTTCGAAGAGTGCGGGAGTGACGAGGTTTACTCTCTTGTCGGTGCATTGGGCAGAGAGGATAACAGCCAGCAGAAGATGAAAGGGGGAGTCATAGTGCAACTCGGTAGCCGGCTCGGGGACGTTATCCTCAAACCATTGGAGCACTTTCTCGTATCTTTCCTTCGTAGTCATAAGGGGCGTCAGCGTTTGGCAGCTTCAAATTCAGAGAGGAAGCGCACATCGTTCTCAGAGAACATTCGCAGGTCTTTGACGCGATATTTAAGATTTGTGATGCGCTCTATGCCCATTCCGAATGCATATCCGGTGTATTCTTTGGAGTCAATGCCGCAAGCGTCAAGGACGTTGGGGTCTACCATTCCGCATCCGAGGATTTCCACCCATCCGGTTCCTTTGCAGAAAGCGCAACCTTTGCCGCCGCAGATGTTGCAGGAGATGTCCATTTCCGCCGATGGTTCGGTGAAGGGGAAGTAGGAGGGACGGAGTCGGATCTGAGTCTGCGGGCCAAACATTTCGCGGGCGAAAGTGAGGAGAACCTGCTTGAGGTCGGCGAAAGAGACGTTGCGGTCTATGTAAAGCCCCTCGACCTGATGGAAGAAGCAGTGCGCGCGGGCAGAGATGGCTTCGTTGCGGTATACTCTTCCCGGGCAGATGATGCGGACAGGGGGCTGAGCCTTTTCCATGACTCTTGTCTGCACGGATGATGTATGCGTGCGGAGGAGAACGTCGGCAGGATTGCGGGCTATAAAGAAAGTGTCCTGCATGTCTCTGGCGGGATGGTCGGCAGCAAAGTTCAGAGATGAGAAGACGTGCCAGTCATCCTCAATCTCGGGGCCCTCCGCAATGGAGAAACCCATACGGGCGAATATGTCGCAGATTTCATTCTTGACAATGGAGAGGGGATGGCGAGAGCCGAGTGGAAGTGGAGTCTCAGTGCGAGAGAGGTCAAGGGCTGCTGAGTCGTCAGAGGCTGAAGCCGAGAGGTTTTCGCGCAGAGAGTTGATTTTCTCAGTGGCGAAATTCTTGAGGATATTAAGAGGCTGACCAAGCTGTCTTTTCTCTTCGGGAGAGAGAGCTCTGAAATCGTTGAAGAGGGCTGAGATGATGCCCTTCTTGCTGAGATATTTGATGCGAAGTTCCTCCACCTGCTCCGGAAGAGTGGCTGAGAGGTTTTTGATTTCTTCGGTGAGTGTCTGTATCTTGTCAATCATAGTGAAGAGGGTTCAATAAATCTTATTGCGAAGTTAGTAATAAATATTGAGATATGGAAATTTTGGGCCATAAACCTCTCCGGCGAGGCAAAATGGAGCCACCCAGGGTCGATAAAAGAAGGGAGGGTGAGCCCGAATTTTATTCAGGCACACCCTCCGGATATTTTATTCTGTGGGGAAGACAGGATATCAGGCCATCGCCTCTTCCTTGATTCCGAACTTGATGCGAAGATTCTTGAGCATGTCGCGGGTCATTGCGTCGAGGTCATACTCGGGCTTCCAGTCCCACTCGTTGCGAGCGCAGGAGTCGTCGAGGCTATTGGGCCAAGAGTCGGCGATTTTCTGGCGGAGCGGATCGAGCTCGTAAGTCATCTTGAAACCGGGGACATATTCCTGGATTTTCTTGCAGATGATTTCGGGGTCGAAGCTCATGGAGGCGATGTTGAAAGAGTTGCGGTGCACGAGTCTTGCGGGGTCAGCTTCCATGATTTCGATAGCTGCTCGGAGCGCGTCGGGCATATACATCATGTCCATGAAAGTGCCGGGCTTGAGGGGACATTTGAATTCTTCACCCTTGACGGCAGAGTAGTAGATGTCAACGGCGTAGTCTGTGGTGCCGCCGCCGGGAGGAGCCACGTAAGATATGAGGCCGGGGAAGCGGACGGAGCGAGTGTCAACGCCGAAACGGCGTGCATAGTAGTCCGAGAGCATCTCGCCGCTGACTTTGGTCACGCCATAGATAGTAGCCGGGCGCTGAATGGTGTCCTGTGGAGTGTTGTCTTTAGGGGTGTCGGGTCCGAAAGAGCCGATAGAAGAGGGAGTGAAGAGAGCGCAGTTCTTTTCACGAGACACTTCGAGGCAGTTTACGAGTCCACCGACGCCGATTTTCCAAGCGAGCTGAGGCTTAGCTTCGGCCACGGCGCTGAGAAGGGCTGCAAGATTGTAGATGGTGTCGACTTTGTATTTGTCTACAGCCGCTGCTATCTGGGCCGCGTTGGTGATGTCCACCTCTTCGGCAGGGCCGGATTCGAGGAGGGCGCCTTTGGGCTCAGCTCCTTTGATGTATCCTGCCACAACGTTATCGCCGCCGTAGATGTCACGGAGCTTCATGGTGAGCTCAGAGCCTATCTGGCCCGTAGCTCCTATAATGAGAACATTCTTCATCGTATATTCCGATTTATTAGGTCAGTCAAATTTTCTGCAAAGTTAGCAAGATTAATCGGAATATGCTATAATGAGGGCTGAAAAAAATATAAAAAAATAGTGGGCTATGTCAGCGGAATTTTGTAATTTTGAGGAAAATTTCAGAACTTACAAAATTTCAATACCATGTATAAGGATTTCAAGACCCATCTGCAGAAAGAGCTGCAGGATATCAAAGATGCGGGTCTCTACAAGAATGAACGCGTAATCGTCACCCCTCAGAAGGCTGATATTGAGGTGGAAAACACTAAGGGCGAAGTGCTCAACTTTTGCGCCAACAATTACCTCGGTCTCTCAGACAACAGCCGTCTGATCGAGGCTGCCAAGAAGGCTATGGATGAGCGTGGTTACGGAATGTCGTCCGTACGCTTCATCTGTGGCACTCAGGACCTCCACAAGGAGCTTGAGAAGGCCATCAGCGAATATTTCCACACTGAAGACACTATCCTTTATGCAGCTTGCTTTGACGCTAACGGCGGTCTCTTCGAGCCCCTCTTCACTGCTGAGGATGCCATCATCTCCGACTCACTCAATCATGCTTCCATCATCGACGGCGTGCGTCTCTGCAAGGCTAAGCGCTTCCGCTACAACAATGCCGATATGGCAGACCTGGAGCGTTGCCTGAAAGAGGCTGCCGACTGCCGCTTCAAGATTATCGCCACTGACGGCGTCTTCTCTATGGACGGCAACGTGGCTCCTATGGATAAGATTTGCGAGCTTGCAGAGAAGTATGGCGCTCTTGTCATGGTAGACGAAAGCCACTCTGCCGGCGTAGTGGGTCCCACAGGCCACGGCGTGGCAGAGCAGTTTGACTGCTATGGCAAGATAGACATCTTCACCGGCACTCTCGGCAAGGCCTTCGGCGGCGCCATGGGTGGATTCACCACCGGCCCCAAGGAGATTATCGATATGCTCCGTCAGCGCTCACGTCCCTATCTCTTCAGCAACTCTGTGGCTCCCGGCATCGTAGGTGCAAGCCTTGAGATGTTCAAGATGCTCGGCGAAAGCAATGAGCTCCATGACAAGCTTGTGGAGAACGTAAACTATTTCCGCGACAAGATGCTTGAGGCCGGTTTTGACATCAAACCCACTCAGTCTGCCATCTGCGCCGTGATGCTCTATGACGCAAAACTTTCTCAGGACTTTGCCGCCGAGATGCAGAAAGAGGGTATCTATGTCACCGGTTTCTACTACCCCGTAGTGCCCAAGGGACAGGCTCGTATCCGCGTTCAGCTCAGCGCCGGACACAACCGAGAGCAGCTTGACCGTGCTATCGCAGCCTTTATCAAGGTGGGCAAAAAGCTCGGCGTGATAAAATAAGTAGCTTAAGTTTCGCAAGCTCAACTTAAGGCTTTCAAGCTCCTTTAGGAATTGCGAAATTTACAATACTTACAAATTCTTACAATAACAGAATAATCAGGGGAGAGACTACTCGCTCAGGGCAGTCAGCTCTCCTGATTTTTTTCTGCGGACATTTCTAAACTCATATTATCGTGTAATTTTGCATACATACTTATGATGAAAAAATTTATTATCGCTCTTGCGCTTCTCGCAGGCATGGGAAGTATGTCGGTGGCATCCGTGGGTGAGGCTCCACGCAGGAAGGTAGCCAAAGCCAAAACGGCAGCTCCACGCAAGAAAGCGGCCGTTCGGACCTCAGCCATCTCATCTACGCCTAAGGGGATTATCGGCTACCTCGATAAGTGGGATTACATAGAAGTAAAGAATCTGAATCAGCTTACCGCCGAGATAGCCAAAGCCAATCGGCTGGCTCCTACGGTGATTAAATCATTTGATACACGCAATCCCGCTAAAACAGGCCTTTCCGATGTGGAGAAAGTGGCAGCTTACGGCGACTATCTCTCTTCCTATATCTCCAATTCCGCACAGTATAATGAGAACACGATGTCTATGGCATGGGGCGTCTCGTTGCAGTGGAAATATTACGAGTTTGCGGCTACATATATTTATGGAAAGATAGCGGCCAAAATGGAAAGCGATGAAGCGCGCGCTGCTTGCTATAACGCCATTCTCGGAGAGGAGAGTTTCTATAATTTTTCCTCCGCGCTTCTTGCTAATCTCGGAAGCCTTGATAGTTATGGGGGATCGTTTATCGCTGTTTCTTATCCCCACCAACTCCTTTCCTATCGTAAAGATTGGATCAACATGCTTGTGGCGCAATATCAGATGCTCTCCGGGCAGGCTGCCGGTGATGGGAAAGCCGATTTGCTGTCAGCCTGGTTCAAGATAGAGAAGCAGGCTAAGAAGGAAATCGCAGAGTCGTCAGAATGGCTGCCTGCGGATGCTCTTGCAGATATGGGGCTGTCTGACGTTTCCGGTTCTTTCCGCGAGGGAGCTGCCAGGGGAGAGGCTGCCTTGAAGGCGTGCGGCAAATGGCTCAATGTAATTGGAAAATCGGAGCTTTCATCAGCCTTTGAAAAGGCTGCCGACACAATGCTTAAGGGGTGGCTGAAGACAATGGCCGGCGACTGAGACAAAGGGGTAAAATCGCGAAGTTTATGCGAGACTAAATGTAACCTTAGGGGGTGTGTCAAAATTTTGCATTTGACACACCCCCCTCGTTTTATAAGGAAGCCCTGAAGGATTAGTTATTCCCCTTTTTTTTCGGTCCGAAGAAATGGTCGACGATGACAGCAATGTATCCGTCGCCGGTGACGTTGCAGGCAGTGCCGAAACTGTCCATAGCTATGTAGAGAGCAATCATCAGCGCCTGGTCGGCTTCACTGAATCCGAGAATGCCCCCTAAGAGACCCAGGGACGCCATGATGGCACCTCCCGGCACGCCCGGAGCAGCTACGATGGTGATGGCCAGCATGCAAATAAATCCGGCAAACATCGGGAAGTCGTACGGAATGCCCTGCATAATCATAAGTGCGATGGCGCAGGCTACGATTTTCAGCGTGCTGCCGCTCATGTGGATTGTGGCGCAGAGAGGTATGGTGAAGCCGGCTATCTCTTCACTTACGCCTAAGGAGATGGTCTGGCGCAGAGTCACCGGGATGGTGGCCGCGGACGACTGAGTGCCTAAGGCGGTGAAATAGGCCGGCATCATCTTGATGAGCATCTTCAGCGGATTCTTGCGATTGAAGCATGCTGCTATGCAGAACTGAGCTACGAGCAGCAGGAAAGTGAGAGCGAAGATGATGGCAATAATCTTGACGAAGGTGCCCAGAACGGGGCCTACCTGTCCGGCGACGGTCATATTGAGGAAAATGCCGAAGATATAGATGGGAAGCAGTGGGATGATGACTTTCCCTATGGCGAGAGTCACGATGTCTCGAAATTCATCAGCGATTTTCTTAATGGAGACAGAGCCGAGCACGGCCATGGCGATACCCACGAGAAAGGCGAGAACGAGTCCGGTCATAACCGTCATCACCGGTGGCATCTCTATTGTGAAGAAGGGGGTGAGGTCATGACCTTCGGGGGTGTTGCCCATAGAGCCCGGAGAGATGAGTGAGGGGAAGAGTAGGTCGCCGGTGAAAAAGCTTGCAAAGCCGGCCAGAATGGTGTCGAGGTAGGCGAGGCCGGCGGTGATAAGAAGCACTAAGCCTGCCTTCTTGCCAATCTCGGCGATGGCCGGAGTGATGAAGCCCACAATGATGAGCGGAATAAGGAAGCCGAGAAACTGGCTGAAGATAGCATTGAAAGTGGCGAAAATGCGGCCGAGCCATACGGGGAAAATGTAGCCGGCACCGATGCCGAGTATTATGGCTATTACAATCTTAAGGAGTAGCGGCATCCGGGAGAGGGAGAATCCCTTGCGGGTGTTATTTTCAGTAGTGGAGTCCATAATGAGTCGTTATTAGTTGGCGAAATCTATGCTCAGACCAAATTGTAGCTTGGCGGGATTGACGGGATAGTGAGGCAGTGAGAAGGCATTCTTTGAGAAGAGCCCCTGATTGGCATGGGAATAAAGCACATAGAAGCGTACTTTGTAGAGCTTGGCGGTGGCATAGACATTGCAGAAAAAGAAGTTGCCTACGGGGTTGTCATCATTAGCTGTGAAAGCCATAAGAGCGGGCTGATAGTTGAGTCCGCGATAGCGGGTGTAATAGTCGCAGTCAATGCCAATCTGGGCGTGAAGCACCTTGAAGGCAGTGAATTTCAGATACATATTGGAATATACCGTAAGCGCAGGAAGGGGGATAGCCACATTGTCGGAAGTGGCCTGATAAGTGATACGATTGTCCCAATTCCAGATTCCGGCCGCCACCCGCTGGTCGAGGGCCGCGGAGAAGATCTGAATATTCCCGGACTTCTGAGTAGGAAGCCCTGCGGCGTTGAAATAGACGAAGTTCTGGATATTCTCCACGCCGGCGGAGAGTGTGGTTCTGGTCCAGGGTATCAGCAGTTCGCCACCGATACGGAAATCGCGTGTCTTGCCGAATCCGGAGTTGTCCCAGGCAAAATGATTGGAAAGATAATGCTTTATCAGCCAAGGCTGCGAATTATTGTGAAAGAATCCTTTCGCCTTAATGTGCACGGTGTCGCCGAGCATACGGAAGCGGGAGCCGGCCTCGGCAGTGATGTCAATGTCGCCCACGGCATCTCCGGAGAGCCCGAATCTTACGTTGGCAGCATAAGTGAAGAGTGGGTGAGTGGTGCCCGTGAGGCGTCCGCCGATGCGGAATATGTTTCTACTCCCTTTGCGAAGCATCCCGACCCCTTCAGGCCAGGCGTCGAGGATAGGGGCGGCCGAGGTGTCGCCCTCTGGCTCATCGAGCACATCCTGCCATCCATAGTCATAATCCGTAGGGAGGCGGAAATGCTGAGTCTCGAAAGAGGCGTAGGCGGCCAGTCCGAAAGGCACCCATTTGTTGAAGCCCTCTATCATCTCGATTCCGAGAGAGTTTTCGAGCGAATAGTAGTGAGTGCGGTCGTAAGTTCTTGAGCCGTTCATATACCTGTCATCCCAGAAAGATTCGCCTTCTGCAGCCGAGCCATTCTTGAAGATATGGGTGCCGGAGCTATAGTCAAGCGAATAAATGAATCGCGTGACGGGCACGTAAATTTGCCGGGTGAGGGTGTCGTTGACCTGCTCATCTCGCCAGAAACCGAGTTTCAGGGCATGACTCATATACAGCCTGTCGCCATTGACTCTGTTCTGAGCCTGAGAGAGGCGCGTCGGGATGCTTGTAGACGTAATGGAGGAGACTCCCCCCTGAAGCTGAGCCGGGTCGAGGATGTAGAGGTCATCGGTTATTCCGCCATTCTCTTTATTGCGGTGGTTGAAATGATAATAATAAGCCTGCATCTCGTAGCGGTCGCCGCGGTAATACGTGTTGAAGCCGAAGTTAAACTCCTTGGCCGCCTGATTGGCGTAAGAGCCTTTGCCATAGATATAATCCATCATTGCGCCGATGCCGAGGCGACGGTTGACGTTTCCGGCAAAGGTGGCCTGAAGACGGTCGGTGCGCGTCTCCCTTCCTCCTCCGAAATTGTAAGAGAGGAGAGTCATGGGAATGTAGACGTTATAAAACTTCTGCTTCTCGCGCGATGGAGCCCATGCATCAATCGCGTCGCGGAAGAAGAAATCCGTTCGCCGCTTTCGGTCGAAGAATATCATATTGATACCGGGCGAGCCGAGGTTGCCCTCCGAAGCGTATGCATCGCTCACCATCGAAGGGATGCTGAGACGCTGATAATTATATGTCAGGGTGTCCATCTCGGCAGGGATATGAGCCCCGAGAGGATAGGCGAGAGTCCAGCAGTTGCCCGGTTTGTAGGTCGGTGACTCAGTCTTGGAGGGGGCTGTCAGTATACGGTCATTCCCGGATAGCGACTGTGCGTAGGTCACTCCACTCCATGCCGTGGCCAGCACGAGCGCCAATACACCGAATAATTTGTTAAATCTCATCACAGCGCAAAATTACAAAAAAATCGGCGCGTGAGCAAATTGCCGTTTCAAACAAAAGGCCCCCCGGGAGTGTTAAGGAAGTGAGGGGGAGGCGTATGTCTGCCCTCGCCACATTTAAATTCCCACACCTATGCAAGACCCTGATTTCAAAAAAGAATACATGGACCTGGCGGCTCGCCTCTCCAGCGAGAATATAGATAACGGTGGTGGCCCTTTCGGTGCCGTCATAGTGCGCGGTGATGAAATCATCGCTACGGGCGTCAACAGCGTGACGCGCAGCAATGACCCTACCGCTCACGCCGAGGTGTCGGCCATTCGCAACGCCTGCGCCAAACTTCAGACTTTCCAACTCCGTGACTGCATCGTGTATAGCAGTTGCGAACCATGCCCGATGTGCCTGAGCGCCCTCTATTGGGCCGGTGTCAAGAAGATCTTCTATGGCAACACCAAGGAGGATGCCGACGCCATCGACTTCTCGGATAAGTTTATTTATGAGGAGCTTGACCGCCGGCCGGCCGAGCGTCATCTGCCGGGCATCAAGGTGGACAGCCGTGAGACTATCAAGGCCTTTGAGAAGTGGGCGGCAAAGCCCGACAAGATAAAATATTGAACATTACTCTACTCTATTCCGCGCCCCAAAGGTTATACAAAAACTTATGGGGCGCTTTTTTCTTTACACCGCCACCTTGTCTACTCCACCCCTTCACAGGAGACGCCGTCAGTTGCTTCAGAATTAAATTACAAAACAGATTAAATTGCAAAACAAAAAAAGGTTGTGAAAATTAACTAAGTAAGTGAGAAAAATTAATGTACATATAAAACGAAGTAATTTTGGAGATAATTTCGTGGCGAAACGAAGGAAGATATAAGCATATCTGACTGAGTGACAACGTGAAATTAGCCCAAAAGGGCAAGTTTTATTGTACAAGAGTTTTAATCTCACATATATCGTTTGATTTTTCGAACTTACTTATATTCAGATTTTACAGATGTAAAGCAAACATGGCTCCGTGTCAGATTACTCAGTGAAATTTCCGATTACATTTAAGTTGTAGTTTACAGATGTAAATAATGGTGGTGGATTAAAAGATGATAAATTATTGTTTATGCAAAAAAAGTTTGAGAAATTATAATAAAAATTAGGATATAATAAAAAATATGTGTATCTTTGTGGTGTCGGATCGTAAATGATTCATACAATGTCCACTTAAAATACACCGCTATGACTCCACCAGAGACTTCAGCCCTCCGATAGGAGGTGTCAAGAGAGAATTTGTTGCTCCTACAACTGCTAATCGTTGTTTAACCGGCCAACGACTTGGATTCCACAATTTCGGTGACCCAACTCTTATAATGAGGACAAAATGTCCTTCTCAAATAAGAGGTGTGACAGTAACTTGCCGTACGTTATATTGGTAGCGAAGCCACTATTGATTTAACTACAAATCTATAATATTAAAATTCTAAAGTTATGAAAAAGTTAGTTCTATTTGCAGCGATTATGCTCTGCAGCCTGATTCCGCCGGAGGTCAAGGCGGACGACAGCGGATGGATCAATGGCGATATAACATACACCCCCGTGGGCACCTCTGCCACCACAAACGTTATTCCCACTCAGGAGATATATGTCAAGGACAACACACTTTATTATACCCTTCACAATGTCATTACCGCCGGCTTAGCCGCCGGAGGGACCGCTCCCGAGCCCTACCAGTATATTCAGGTAAAGGAGAACCGCATATATGTAAAGTGCGTATTCATGTCTTATCAGAACGGTATAGCCGGTGACGATGCTGAAAATGAGAATCCGGCTGGCTCCTCCATTACTCTGTATGACATCACATGGTCATTCCCGGGATTCTCCGCCGGTCATTATCTGCTTGACATGGACGTGGATATCCATGCGGCGCCGGGCATGACAGGCAATCCTTACAGAGTAAGTTTTGGCATAGATATAACCGAGACTCCCACGCCGGTCAATATTCTGACACAGGAATCGGGTCTCTTGCATCGCGAATGGGTGGTCTACAACGATGAGACCGGAAGGATATTCAGGATGAGACTCGGAGAGGAGACGTCGGTCCCCACCATCGGCGAAAATAGTTTGCCTTGCTATCCCATGTATCTTTATGAGGACCTTGATGCCGACCTGTCGGAGGCGCCGGTGATAGCATACATCTCAAAGATAAACAATGACTGTGGCTATAACCTCTGCATGGCAGTGGCAGACTGCGAGATTCCGGGTGAATTCTGGTCGAGTTACTTCAAAGATAAGACCCGCAATCCTCGCGATATGGAAGGCGATATAGCGCCATATCTCAATAAATTCAGCGTAGCGGGCGGGACGGTCTCGGCCGATAAAAATTATTATGCCGATTATCTGACAGGGGTGAGCCGGCCGTATAAGGTGAACGGATTTGAGAAGCGTGACATCGATGGCAAGGAGACGATGGTGAAGTTGCTCTCATGGAATAATGAATATACCGGCGAGGTGCAGTGGATGGCTGAATGGCTTCCCGGCATCGGCCCAATCGGCGAAAATATAGCCTCCAATCCGGTCTATC
The DNA here is from genome assembly GCA_014800685.1 of Bacteroidales bacterium. Classification (GTDB taxonomy): domain Bacteria; phylum Bacteroidota; class Bacteroidia; order Bacteroidales; family Muribaculaceae; genus Lepagella. Next base: position 124,903 of record JAAVFQ010000008.1, on the reverse strand, counting down.
CTATATATGTACTTCCTGACAGCGGCACTCCCACAAGTCTACTCTATGTCCGAGACCTGCGCACCAATAAGATACTCTGGGGCGACCCCTCCAAAGACAAGGATTATATGCTCGGAGCAGGCGGCGTGGCCGATGACCCGGCTTCCCTTCAGGTGCGCGCATCCAAGGGTGTCATCAGCGTGGAGTGTGCCGGTGGCTTCCGGGTGTATGGAGCCGACGGTCGTGTCGTGACCGAGGGTAAAGGTTCGCTTTCCGCCGATGTCCCTTCCGGCATTTACATAGTTGTGGGGGAGGGCGAAACCCGAAAAATCGTGGTACCCTGACTTCCGGCAGCCGTAGATTGACGCTCTGTTAAAGATTCTGAAAACTGAAAACCCTATTGCGGTTTTCAGTTTTTTGTTGTAATTTTGTGCCCGAAAAATTGTGGCCATTTATGATTGATACTCATATAGAAGAATCCTCTCACGCTGATGCGCGTGTCACCCCCGAACTCCTTGACAAGATCGGAGACATCCTGCATAAGCATGGTTTCCGTGGTATGAGGATGGATAATGTGGCGAAAGCTCTCTCCATCTCCAAGCGCACTCTATATGAAATTTTCGGAAGCAAGGAGGAGATGGTGATATGCGTCATGGACTATTTCCACAAGAAAATGCATGAACGCGACCTTGAAAGTTTTCAGAAAGCCGCCAATGTGATGGAGGCTCTGCTTCTCATTTTCAGTTATCACCGCGACATGATTCGCGAGGTCAATGTCAATTTCTTTAACGACATGGAGGAGTGTTACCCCCAGATCCATGCTCGCTATCATGTTGACGAGGAAATGGTTAATGAGTGGATGGCTAATCTCTATAAAATAGGGGTCAAAGAGGGAATGTTTCGTCCCGACATTGACTTCCTGCTGAGCTGCCGTCTCTTCAAGGTGCAGATGGAGTCGCTCAAGAGGATGGAGGATAATTTTCCCCCCGGACTGACTATAGTGCAGGCTTTCGATGCCATCACCATCGGATTTTTGCGCACCATCGCTTCTCCTCAAGGCATGGAAATTCTCGATGCGCTCACACCCGGAAATACCCTCACCGGTATGGACAATATAAAATAAATATCAGGATTCAAACTTACTCGCATATACTTACTTGCAATATACTTATCACTACACCATAATGAAACGACTTACATTAGCATTTGCCATGACGGCCGGCTGCCTCGGACTGATGACGGCAGCCACTCCCGCCGCCTCGCCCGATTCGCTGAAGGCTCACACGAATCCTACCGCGATGCAGCCCTCTCTCGACATGGACACTATGCCCCATTTTCTCCCGGCCCGGGAAATTACAATCGGCGGCCGGAGAGTGACCCTCTCTCGCGAACAATGTCTTAAAATAGCTCTCGAACAGAGCCCGGTCATCAGAATTGCCGACCTTGAAATCACACGCACCGACTGGAGCAAAAAAGAGGTGCAGGCGCAGCTATGGCCCACCATCGATTTTCAAGGCGCATATCAGCGTTCTATCAGACTTCAGACCATCCGCATGGATATGGGCGGCCAGAGCCAGAGCCTCAAGATGGGTAGCGACAACACATGGAACTTCGGATTCAGCGCAGCTCTCCCTCTCGTCGCTCCGCAGCTATGGAAGTCTATTAAAATCAGCGATACTCAGATTCTTCAGAATCTTGAATCGGCACGCGCATCCCGCCTTGACCTCGTCAATCAGATTAATCAGGCTTACTACGCCCTCCTTCTCGCTAATGCCAGCTATGAGGTCATAAAGGAAAACTATGACATAGCTCGTCTCAATGCCTCCGTTTATGAGAAGCAGTTTTCAGTAGGAACGGCCACCGAATATGACGTGCTTCGCTCTGCCGTTCAGGTGAAGAATGTTGAGCCCGAACTCCTCCAGGCCGAAATCGCTATCAAGCAGTGCAAGCTACAGCTTAAAGTGCTTATGGGCCTCGATGAGACCGTCGATATTGACCCTGATGTCACCCTCAAGGATATGCAGCAGGAGATGTATGGCTATGCCCTCCGCGAGAGAACGCTTGACAATAACACTCAGCTTCGCTCTCTCGACCTCCAGGCTCAGCTCGCCAAGCAGAATGTAGAGATGAAGAAACTCGCTTTCATCCCTACGCTCGCCGCCTCTTTCAATATCAACTGGAACTCGCTCAGCAACGGCTCTCCCTTCCGCAATCAGGAGTTTCACCCCTACAGCACCGTCGGGCTCGCTCTTAACGTCCCGATTTTTTCCGGAGGTTCAAGATACTACGGTCTGAAAGGGGCTGAAGTGCAGCAGAAGGAACTGGAACTCCAGAGGGAGAATCTGCTCAACTCGCTGAATATGCAGGTCGATCTCGCCCTTGACAATATCAACCAGGAGGCTCGCCAGATCGCCACAAGCGCCGAGGGCGTGCGACAGGCCGAAAAAGCTCATCAGATCATGCAGAAGAGCTTTGAGATCGGAGCTGCCACTTATCTTAGTCTCCGCGACGCTGAGCTTGCCGACACCTCCGCCAAACTCGTTTATTATCAGGCTATCTATAATTACCTTGTCTCCACAAGCGAACTCGACCTCCTGCTCGGAAAGGAGGATGCGCTGGTAAAGGCCGGCGTAGCTCTCCCTGCAAACGCCGCGCGCCGATGAGATAACACCCTTTAAATCATACTCTCAGAAATCATATTCCCAGAAAAAATATCACACCAAATGAAAAAATCAGCATATCTTTTCGCACTCCCTCTGGCTCTGCTGCTCACGCTGAGCGCCTGCAATAAGGACAAAAACGATGGCAAAGACGCCAAAGAGGAGGCCCCTACAGTAAAGGTGGAAACAGTAGACGCCCGTGACGTCAACCAGATAAGTGAATACACCGCCAGCGTCGAGGCTGAGAAAATTAACAACATTTCCGCACAGCTCTCCGCTCGCATACGCGACATCTATGTGGATGATGGCATGCGCGTCAGCAAAGGTCAGAAGCTCGTTCTCCTCGACGACGTTAACGCTGCTACCTATCAGCTTCAGGTGGATAATGCCAAGGCTAATCTTCGCAACATTCAGACCGACTACAACCGTGCTCTCGAACTCTACAGAATCGGCGGCGGCACCAAGCAGGCCGTAGACCAGATGGAGACTCAGCTCATCAATGCAAAGAACGCCGTGGCTCAGGCTGAGCGCACTCTGCGGAATGCTGCTGAAAACACCGTGCTCGTCTCCCCAATCAGCGGAGTCGTCACTGCCCGTAACTACGACCCGGGCGACATGACCGGACAGCTCCCCATCCTGACGGTGGCTCAGGTTCAGCCTGTCAAGATTGTCATTAATGTCTCCGAGTCTGAACTCTCCAAAGTGAAGAAGGGGATGCCCGCTATTGTCAAGTTTGACACTTACGGCTCTGAAGAGTTTCACGGCACTATCACTATGGTGTCTCCGACCGTCGACGCTCAGACCCGCACTTTCGGCGTGGAAATCACCGTCCCCAATTCGCAAGACCGTATCCTTCCGGGAATGTTCGGCCGCGTCACTCTCAATCTTGGCGTCTCTCGCCACGTCGTTGTGCCCGATAGAGCCGTAGTCAAGCAGCAAGGCTCAGGAAATCATTACGTCTATGTCTATAAAGATGGAAAAGTATCCTACAATCAGGTCACTCTCGGACAGCGTCTCGATGCCGGATATGAGATCCTTTCAGGTGTAGATGCCGGCTCGCAGGTTGTCGTTTCCGGCATGAACCGTCTTGCCAACGGCATGGAGGTAAGAGTTATCAAGTAAATTCATTTCACATTAAAACTATAAGAAGATGAGTCTATATGGTTCGGCCGTCAAGCGCCCCGTGATGACTACTCTATGCTTCGTGGCTGTAGTCATCCTCGGCCTTTTCTCACTGGCCAAACTCCCCATTGACCTCTATCCGGACATCGACACCAACACCATCATGGTCATCACGATGTATCCCGGTGCGAGTGCAGAAGACATTGAGCAGAATGTCACCAAGCCTCTTGAAAACTCACTCAACGCCGTTGAGCACCTCAAGCATATCACCTCCAACTCACGCGAGAATACCTCTGTCATCACGCTTGAGTTTGAATATGGCTATGACATCGACGTGCTCACCAATTCCGTGCGAGACAAGCTCGACATGGTGAAGTCATCCCTTCCGGATGACTGTGAGAACCCGATTATCTTCAAGTTCTCCACCGATATGATTCCTATCGCACTGCTTTCGGTAGAGGCCCAGGAGTCCATGTCCGGTCTCTACAAGATTCTGGACGACAATGTGGCCAACCCCCTTGCCCGTGTCGATGGTGTCGGCTCGGTCTCTATCTCCGGTGCCCCGAAGCGCGAGGTGCATATCTACTGCGACCCCGCAAGACTTGAGGCTTATCATCTCACCGTAGAGCAGATCTCAAGCGTCATCGGTGCGGAAAACCGCAATATCCCCGGCGGCTCTTTCGATGTCGGCTCCAACACGTTTGCCATGCGTGTTCAGGGCGAGTTTGATGAGACGGAGGAGCTGCGTAATCTCCCCGTAGGCTCCTATAACGGACGCACGATTTATCTGCGTGACGTGGCGCGCGTGGACGACTCCCTCGAGGAGCGCACTCAGCAGACCTATGTGGGTGGACATGAAGGTGCCATGATTATCATCCAGAAGCAATCAGGAGCCAACTCCGTGGCCATCTCCGAGAAGGTCATGAAGATGCTTCCCGACCTCCAGAAGCGCCTCCCCTCTGACGTAAAGCTCGGTGTCATCGTGGATACCTCGGATAATATCCGCAACACTATCGCTTCGCTGGAAGAGACTGTGCTCTATGCGCTCCTGTTTGTGATGATTGTGGTCTTCGTCTTCCTCGGTCGCTGGCGAGCCACTATGATTATCGTCATCACTATCCCCGTTTCGCTTATCGCCTCGTTCATCTATCTGTATGCCACAGGCAATACGCTCAACATCGTTTCTCTCTCGGCGCTCTCCATCTCAATCGGTATGGTGGTCGACGATGCCATCGTGGTTCTTGAAAACGTCACCACTCATATAGAGCGAGGGGCCGATCCAAAGCAGGCTGCCGTCCACGGCACCAACGAGGTGGCTATCTCCGTTATCGCATCCACGCTAACACTTATCGCCGTCTTCTTCCCCCTCACCCTCGTCACCGGCATGACCGGTGTCCTCTTCCGTCAGCTCGGATGGATGGTCACCATCATGATGATTATATCCACTACCTGCGCACTCTCTCTGACGCCGATGCTATGTTCGCAGTGGCTGCGCAGAGTGCAGCATCACAGCCGCCTCTACAATGTGCTGTATCTGCCTATCGAAAGAGTCCTCAATGGCTTCGACAACTGGTATGCCGGAGTGCTCCGCAAGGTAGTGAGCCATAAGACGGTCACCATCATCGTCTGTCTTGCTATTTTTGTCGGCTCTATTTTCCTCATGAAATTTGTCGGCACGGAGTTCTTCCCGACTCAAGACGACGGCCGTCTCGGCGTCTCTCTGGAGACCCCTATCGGCACCCGCGTGGAAATCACGCAGGAAGCCGTGCAGCGTCTTGATGCCGAATGGCGCAAGAAATATCCCGAAATCCTCGTGTCGAGCTATACGGTGGGTCCCGCCGGTACTGATAACACATACGCTTCGCTCTCCGACAACGGCTCCCATATCGTATCAATGAATATTCGCCTCTCTGATCCCGGCGACCGTGAGCGTGGCATCAAGGAGATTGCGGCCTCAATGCGTAAGGACATCGAAGAGGGTTATCCGGAATTCAAGAAGGCGCAGGTCAATATCGGTGGCGGACGCGGACAGTCTATGGGTGGTCAGGCCACTGTGGACTTCGAAGTCTATGGCTATGACTTCGCAGAAACTGACTCCGTGGCTTCCCAGCTCCGCGACATTCTCGCCGGAATCCCGGGCACAGCCGATATCACCATTTCTCGCTCTGACTATCAGCCCGAATATCAGGTTGACTTCGACCGCGAGAAGCTCGCCCTCTATGGCCTTAACATGGCCACGGTGGCCAACTATCTGCGAAACCGTATCAATGGCGCCACTGCCTCTCAATTCCGCGAGGATGGAGAGGAGTATGATATCAAGGTCATGTATGACCCTGACCACCGCACCTCTATCTCCGACATAGAAAACATCACTATCATGAGTGGTGCCGGACAGCCCGTCAAGCTAAAGGAGCTCGGAGTTGTAGTGCAGAGATTCACTCCTCCTACTATCGAGCGTAAAGACCGCGAACGCCTCATCACCGTTTCGACTGTAGTGGACGGCGTGCCCCTCGACCAGATTGTGACTGAAGCTCAGCTCAAGATTGATGAAATGCATCTTCCGCCAGGTATCTCTATCGGCATCTCAGGTAGCTACGAAGACCAGCAGGACTCTTTCGGCGACCTTATTATTCTCGGCGTGCTCATCATCATCCTCGTTTATATCGTGATGGCTGCACAGTTTGAGTCGCTTACTTATCCCGGCATCATCATGACGTCGCTCCTCTTCGCCTTCTCTGGAGTCTTCATCATACTCTGGCTCACAGGACACACGCTTAACGTCATGTCTATGATCGGTGCCATTATGCTTATCGGTATCGTGGTGAAGAATGGTATCGTGCTCATTGACTATATCACGCTCAACCGCGAGCGTGGCATGTCTATTCGCCTTGCCGTAATCGACGGCGGACGTTCTCGTCTGCGCCCCGTGGTCATGACCACTCTCACCACTATCCTCGGTATGGTGCCGATGGCTGTAGGGTCGGGTCAGGGTGCCGAAATGTGGCAGCCGATGGGTACGGCAGTTATCGGCGGTCTCACATTCTCTACCATTCTTACGCTCCTCTTCGTCCCTGTGCTCTACTGCGTATTCGCCGGAAATGGAGTGCGCAAGACCCGCAAGAAGATTCGCAAGAGCCTTGAGGCTCAGGCTGAGACATCGAATAAGTAAGGAAGTTTGAAAAATTAAACGATAGATGTGAGATGAAAACTCTTGTACAATAAAACTTGTTTACTTAATCTCCCACTCTAAAGCATATTTCTATGAAAGCTATATTCATAACATACGACCAGGCTCACCACGAGAAAATCATCGAAGCCCTCGACCGCACTTCCTGCCGCGGATTCACCTCCTTCGGCACCGTGCAGGGCCGCGGAAGCAAAACCGGTGAGCCCCACTATGGCAGCCATGCGTGGCCCTCGCTGGCCACTGCCACCATAACTATGGTGGAAGATGACCGCGTGGAGCCTCTTCTCGAAAGACTCAGAAAGCTCGATGAGGAGAGACCTCTTCTCGGCCTCAGGGCTTTCGTCTGGACTGTAGAGCAATCTATTTAAGAAAGCCCCCGGGCATAATCCTAAAGGAGCGGCGTGCAGGACATCACCTTCACGCCGCTCTCTTTTTTTAGTATATATATCCTTCTAACCCAACACAACGTCAAGTATCATCATCAGCGCAAACCCGGCAGCAAAGCCCAGAGTGCCGAGGTTGGAATGTTTCCCCTCCTGTGTCTCAGGAATCAGCTCTTCTACCACCACATACATCATGGCGCCGGCTGCAAAAGAGAGTAGATAGGGGAGCACAGGCAGTATCACTGAGGCGAGAAGAATAGTGAGCATAGCGCCTATAGGCTCCACAATGCCGCTGAGACTACCCATAAGGAAAGATTTGCCGCGACTGTTTCCGGCGCTTCTGAGTGGCATGGAGACAATGGCTCCCTCAGGGAAATTCTGTATGGCGATACCGATGGAGAGGGCCAGCGCTCCGGCCATTGGCATATAGGAATTATGCTCCATGGCGCCTGCAAGGGCCACCCCTACGGCCATCCCCTCCGGAATGTTATGCAGAGTGATGGCAAATACAAGCTTCGCAGTTTTCGACAGATGAGATTTCGGCCCCTCGCTAAGTGAGCTGTCTATGTGCTGGTGTGGGATCACGGAGTCAAGAAAGAGGAGAAAAAGAATGCCGCCGAGAAATCCTATGGTGGCCGGCAAAATCGCCGTCAGCCCTTCGCCGCCTCTCATCTCGATAGAGGGTATGAGCAGCGACCACACGGAGGCGGCCACCATGACTCCGGCTGCAAATCCGGTCAGGGCCTTCTGCAGTCGAGACGGTATCTGCTTCTTCATGAAAAGCACGCAGGCTGCTCCGAGCGTGGTGCCTGCGAAGGGTAGTAATAATCCTATTAAGAGACCTTCCATACGAAAGTGAGAAAATGATGGTGTGATAGGTAAGTATTCTTACTTTAATTTCAATACTTACTTAGAGTGGGCGGCGAGAGTCAGCTGATACTCTTGCCGAAAGGGAAAAGAGCTACGTGCATCAGCTTGAAATGCTCTTTGCCGAAGGGTATGCCGACGATGGTGATGCAAAATAGCAGCCCCCAGAAGAGGTGAGTGAGGGCTATGCCAAAACCGCCGAGAAACCACCAGATAATATTCATTATTCCTGCCAGACAACCACTTGGAAAGCCTGTCGAGTCTATCTCTGAGCCGAAGGGCCAGAGCGCTATTCGTGCCAGCTTGAAGCATTGAAGTCCGAAGGGTATGCCTACTATGGTCAGCATCATGGCAAGACCGGAAATAACGTATTCCACGGCTATCATGAATCCACCGAATATTACCCAGATTAAATTGAGAATTACAGACATTAGCTAAACGATATATGTGATATGAAACTCTTGGAGTATAAAACTTGTCTTTTTGGCTAATAGAAAAACGCACAATGCAGTGTATGTGTTCGCGGTCCCGATGAAAGAGGTTGCTGAGACAGCAGATGAATAGAGAGTCGGGATGAAAAAATAAATAATTTGTAAAATTCTGATTATATGACATATAAGGAAAAAGAGTGAAAAAAGATGAAAAAAAGTGACAAAAAAATTTGGTGTATGCGAAAAAATGTTGTAACTTTGCATTGCTTTTCCGGGGAGGCGCCCTTGCGGAGCCTTTAGTGGGTGTCGCTTCGGATTGGCAAATGGTGAATGTAGCTCAGTTGGTTAGAGCGACGGATTGTGGTTCCGTAGGTCGTGGGTTCGAGACCCATCTTTCACCCACTAAGAATTGGTTAATTGATTATACATGACAACAAGAGTTTTTCGTGAGAAAGGCTCTTGTTTTTGTTAGTTGCAGTCTAAGCAATTTAGTTTAAGCAAGCGGTCAATGCCCGCAGTCGAAGCAAGCAGTTGAAGCAATTTAGGGGTCAAGTCCAAAAGTCCGTTAAAGTGTTAAAATGGGCCCACAATTAGTTTGCGGGGAGCGGGCGCGTTCTTGCCAAAATCTCTCTTTGTGCTATAATCATTAATCTCTCTAAGAGGTGGGAGGAGAGTAGAGGAGGTGTCTATTTTTTTTAAAAGGCGCCTCCTCCTTCATACTTCCTAATACCTAATACCTAATACCTAATACCTAATACCTGATACCTAAATCCTAATACCTAAATCCTAATACCTAAATCCTAATATTAATCCTTAAAATCATTAGTTCATGAGAAGAATCTCAGAAATTATCGTACATTGCACCGCAACAAAACGCGGTGTTTCGTTTGGTCGTGACGATGTGGATCGCTGGCATAGAGCCAGAGGTTTCCGCTCTATCGGCTATCACTATCTTGTGCTTCTTGATGGGGAAGTGGTCGCCGGGCGTCCTGAGGCTGAAGTCGGTGCGCATTGTCTCGGGCACAATGCCGCGAGCATAGGTGTCTGCTATGTGGGCGGACTCGAAAAAGACGGGAAGACTCCTGCCGACACCAGAACCGAGGTCCAGAAGCAGGCTCTAAGATGCTTGCTGGCGATGTTAAAGAGAAAATATCCGGGTGCTGAAATTCATGGTCATCGTGATTTTGCGGCGAAGGCTTGTCCTTGCTTCGATGCCACAAAAGAGTATGCCCTGATATGAAGATGCCGAGAGTAAAGTTAGCGATAGGGAGTGTGATGGTTGCCACCACGCTCCTCTGCGCCGGATGCTCGAAAAGAGTCTATACCACACGCGACCGCTGGCTACTGAGTCGAGACAGTATCACGGAGGTGAGAGTGCAGTTTGACTCAATATGGGAGCGTGACAGCATTTATGTGGAGGTCAGAGGCGACACCCTTCGCCATGAGGTGTATAAATGGCGTTATCGAGACCGCATCCTCAGAGACACGGTGGAAAGGCTGCGTCAAGACACCATAGTTAGAATAGAACAAAGGCCGGCAGAGGCTCATGCACCGGCTCTGAAATGGCGAGAGCGCCTCTTCCTCAATATCGGGAAGGGCGCTCTCTGTATCGTGGCTTTGGGGAGCTTAATTCTTATTATCCGATTTTTATGCCGGAAAAGCCCATGAAGGCCATGGCGAGAATACCCGCGCAGATAAGAGCCAGAGGCACTCCGCGCATCGCTTTAGGAGCGCTGCTGAGTGAGAGCTGTTCGCGGATGCCGGCAAATATCCAGAGGGCCAGCGTAAAGCCGATGGAGGTAGCGATGCCATACGTGACAGACTCCATGAGGTTAAAACCTTTTTGCACCACGAGGATGGCCACACCGAGCACTGCGCAGTTAGTGGTGATGAGTGGCAGGAAGACTCCGAGCGACTGGTAGAGAGCCGGAGTGATCTTCTTCATAATAATTTCAAGCATCTGCACAAGAAAGGCGATGACGAGAATGAAAACTATGGTCTGCAGAAACTCAAGGTGCAAGGGATCGAGCACATAATATTGAAGTAGCCAGCCCACTACGGTGGCGAGGGTAATGACAAAGGTCACGGCGGCTCCCATGCCGAGGGCGGAGGAGATTTTCTTGGAGACACCCAGGAAGGGACAGATGCCGAGAAACTGTGCGAAGACGATGTTATTGATGAAGATCGCCGTTATGATGATTGAGATATATGTAAGCATGATTCAATCGATTTTCTGGTTAGGGGGGCATCCGTTGTGTCAGGAGACCTTGCGTAGACGGTTGACGAGAGCTATGAGATAGCCCAGAGCGATAAAGGCTCCCGGAGCGAGCACGAAGAGGAGCATACCGTAGTCTTCCGGAAAGAGTGTGAGTCCGAAAAGCTTTCCGGTGCCGAGAATTTCCCTTGTGGCTCCGAGCAGCGTGAGAGCGAAAGTAAATCCCAGTCCGCATCCGAGTCCGTCAAGAAGTGACTCAAAGACGGAGTGACGTGAGGCGAAAGCCTCAGCGCGTCCGAGGATAACGCAGTTGACCACTATCAGCGGAATGAAGATGCCCAGCGAGGCATTGAGAGCAGGCATGAAGGCATTGATGAGGAGCTGGAGCATTGACACGAAGGTAGCTATAATCACGATGAAGGCCGGGATGCGCACCTTGTCGGGCACGAGGTTTTTCACAGCTGAGACCACTACGTTGGAGCAGATGAGCACGGCAGCCGTGGCTATGCCCATCATAAGTCCGTTCATTGCTGAGGATGTGGTGCCCAGCGTGGCGCACATGCCCAGAAGAAGCACGAAAACAGGATTGGAGGGGAGTATGCCCTCATATATTATTTTCCAATATTTTTTCATAGGTGTTCTTTTAACTCATTATTCTCCGAGAGAGCATATTGCCTGTAAGCTTCGTAGGCGCTCCGGAGTGATTCCAGGAACGCGCGCGAAGAGATTGTGGCAGCTGTAATGCCGTCTATGGCACCATGCTGTTCAGTATCCTTGACTACGTAGAGCGGAGTTTCGGCAGGGTTCTTGCCGATGACGGAACGGGCTCCGGCCGGGTCGCGAAACCACATTTCCATTCTTGAACCGAGTCCCGGGGTCTCAGCTTGCTGAAGCACCCGATAGTCCCGTATGGAGCCGTCGAGGTTAAATCCGGCCATGACGTCGATCTCACCTGAGAAGCCGTTCATGGACAGCCCCTTGACGGCAGCTCCTTCGAGTTTACCCTTGTTATAAGCCGGATAGACTACAAACTCGTTGCCATCTATGGTGAAGGTCTTGGCCTGCTCCTGCGGATTATTGTCAAACTCCGGAGCCACTTCGCGGATTGCCTGAATCTGAGCTTGCCGCGCCTGCTCCTCTATCGGCTCCTTGGTGATGTCATATATCACTCCGAGGAGAGCGCCGGCCAGAGCGGTGATGAGGCCGAGTGAGAGCACCATGTTAGGAAAGGTGGATGCTAATTTTTTCATTTGCCCCTCCTTTCTCCGAATACGCGCGGACGGCAATAACGGTTGATTAGCGGAGTGAAAGAGTTCATCAGCAGAATGGCGAAGGAGACACCTTCCGGATAGGCGCCGTAGCGGCGGATGATGATGGTGATAAGGCCAATGAAGGCGCCATAGATTAGCTGTCCGGAGTGAGTCATGGGGGAGGTGACATAGTCGGTGGCCATGAAGACGGCGCCCAGTATCAGACCGCCGGCAAAGAGGTCAAGCAGGGGGTTGCCTCCGAAGATGAAGGAGAAGAGAGCAGCCGAGGCCAGCACGCTGACCGGTATGTGCCATGTGATGACGCGCATAATGAGCATATATGCCAGTCCGATCAGGATGGCAATGGCTCCTACCTCTCCGAGCGATCCGTTCATCTGCCCGACGGCCATTCCGAGGAAGTCGACATTGTCAAGACTTATGGCTGAGCCGGAGGCATTGAGCGACTGCAGGAGAGTGGCTCCAGAAGAGGCATCGGCAGCTGAGGCTCCTGTGGAGTGTGCGAGTCCTGAAGGGATTGCCGTGGGCCACGTGGTCATGGCGGCCGGGAATGAGAGAAGAAGGAATACGCGGCCTACGAGAGCGGGATTCCAGATGTTCTGTCCGAGTCCTCCGAACGACATTTTGGCAATGCCGATGGCCACGATAGAGCCGATGGCAGCCATCCAGAGAGGGATGCAGGCCGGGAGATTGAAGGCGAGCAGCAGGCCGGTAATGATGGCTGAGCCGTTAGCGATGGTAGAGGGGCGATGAAGCATAAAACGCTCTATGAGCCACTCAGTGGCTATGCAGCAGAGCACACAGACGGCTGTGACCGAAAGAGCCGGAAGCCCGAAAATCCAGATAGCCACCGCCAGAGCGGGCATCAGGGCGATTATTACATTCCACATGGCGCGGTCGATGGAGTTGCGCGTGTGGATATGCGGTGATAATGATACTGTTAAGTCCACGTCGGTAATTTACTTAAAAGAGTGATGTGCAGAATCTTTTCAGGAAGGCGAAAGAGAGGGTAGAGATTAAAGTTTGTCACGCCTGATATGTGCCTTTGCGAGTTTGATATAGTCAAGCAGCGGGCGGTGAGCCGGGCAGATGTAACTGCAGCATCCGCATTCCAGACAAGCCATGGCGTTATGCTCCTTGGTGTCAGCCCAGAGCGAATTCTGAGCCTGCAGCATAAGGAGATATGGTTCGAGACCCATAGGACAGGCCGAGACGCAGTTTGCGCAACGGATGCAGGGGCCGGCCTCTTTGCGCTCCGACATAGATTCGGGGAGGATGAGGATGCCGCCGGTTCCCTTGGTAGTGGGTGCGGAGAGGTCAGCAGCTGCTTGTCCCATCATCGGGCCTCCGGAGATTACTTTTCCGGTGTCTTCCGGGAGTCCTCCGGCCACTTCTATAAGGTCGCTGAAGGGGATGCCGAAGGGAGCCCTGAAATTGCCCCCATTCGTCAGAGAGGGGCCTGTGACGGTCACAATGCGGTGAGTGAGCGGACGTCTGAGGGCGATAGCTTCCCACACGGCGAAAGCTGTGGCCACGTTGTCTACGATAGCCCCTACGTCAATGGGGAGAGCTCCGGGGGGCACTTTGCGTCCCGTGAGGGCCTCGATCAGCTGCTTTTCACTCCCCTGCGGATATTTTTTGCGAAGCACTACGATGCTGATCTCGGGATAAGCAGAAGCGGCAGAGCGCATGGCTTTTATGGCTTGAGGCTTATTCTCTTCGATGCCCACAATCGCTTTTGGAGCAGAAGTGGCTTTCATCAGCAGCAGTGTGCCTTTAAGTATCTCTTCCGGGGATTCTCTCATCAGAGCGTCGTCGCAGGTGAGGAAAGGTTCGCACTCGGCTCCGTTCAGAAGGATGAAGTCGGCTTTCTTGCCGTCGGGCACAGAGAGCTTGACCCTTGTAGGGAAAGTGGCGCCGCCGAGACCGACAATTCCTGCCTCGCCCACCTCCTTGATAATATCGGCGGGGGAGAGGTCGTTCATTTCCTTCTCCGAGCGAGGGTGGGATGGTTGCTGCTGAGAAGCGTCTGAGTCAATCTCAATGACTACAGACTCCTGCCAGAGACCTTTAGGATTTCTCACCGACTCAATGCGCTTTACGGTGCCTGCTACAGGAGAATGCACCGGTGCGCTGACGAAGCCGGCGGCTTCGGCTATCATCTGTCCGGGGGCGACAGTGTCGCCGGGTTTAACGATACACTTTGCCGGAGCCCCGATAGACTGGGAAAGCATCAGGCGAATCAGTGACGTAGGCGTGACGTCTGTGATAGGAGCATCGGCGGTCAGCTTGTCGGCCGCGGGGTGTATGCCCCCCTTTCTGAAAGTCTTCATAGGGATTCCTGAGTTTTGAGATTGCCGAGATAAAGGATGGATTTTCTTGGGCAGTCGGCTACGCATTTTCCACAGCCGATGCACTTTGCGGGGTCTATGTGTGCGAGGAAAGTAGAGAGGTCTACGGCCTCCGAGGGGCATACTCTCTTGCATTTTCCACATCCTATGCAGGCCACGTCACACTCCTTGAGAGCGAGGGCTCCCTTGTCGTGATTGCGGCAGGCTACCCAGACAATAGGCTTGTCGGGAGAGATCTCAGCGAGCTCAATGATGTCATGCGGACATTCGGCCACACATTTGCCACAGCCCACACATTTCTCGATATCCACGACGGGGATGCGCGTCTGCTCGTCAATGTGAATAGCATCATGCGGACAGACGGCTACGCAGTCGCCGCAACCGAGGCATCCGTAGACGCAAGGCGTCTCGCCGCCATAGTAAGCGGCTTCGATGGCGCAAGAGCGCACACCGTCATAGTGATTGAAAGTCTTGCGGTGGGCGCAGGTGCCGTTGCAGGCTACAATGGCCGTTTTTCTGACCACTTCGCCGGGCACGAGTCCAAGAAGAGAAGCAATCTGCTGCATACCCTCCTGTCCGGCACCGGGGCAAGAGAGCCCTTCGAGAGAAGAGGCCTCGGCGCAAGTCTCTGCGAAAGCGTGGCATCCGCTATAGCCGCAGGCACCGCAGTTGGCGCCGGGCAGAATCTCCTCCACCAGAGCGATGTTGGGATTTTCGTATACGTGGAAACGCTTGGCTACGAAGAAGAGCACCACGGCGGCTAAGATGCCGATAATGCCCAGAATGATAATAGATATGGCTATAATGCTCATGATAGTTTTACTATCTCCTACTTATGAAAAATTTGAAATTGAAATTCGTGAGCTATTTTATTGCGGCAGAGGAAGAGGATCAGGAAAAAGAGGAGCATTGCGGCGAGGCCGGTGACGGCTGCGATGCCCTGGCTGCCTGTGAGAATGAAGACAGCGGCCATTACGGCTACCAAAATAATGCAGGGAAAAAGAGTTGCCAGAAAGATAGCCTTTCTGTGCATCTGTTCTGTGCCTCTTATCTCAACGTTTTCGCCGGGGCGGAAAGAGGCTGCATCCTGTGTGGTGATGGTCAGAGAGTCACGGGAGTTAGCCGCCGAGCAGAGACGCGCAGCGGGGCATGCGTCACATTCGCCTGCGTCAATGATGCTTACCGAGACTTTAGCAGCTGAGGCATCTACGGCTGTCACTACGGCCCGGTGTGAGATATGGTCTATAACGTCTTCTCGCTCTGTCATGAGTGGTCTTGATAGTCGTTGCTCAAGCCTTCTTTAGGCGGCTTTTTCGTTCTGCAAAGTTACAAAAAAATATTATTGCCGTCCAAAAATATCGCTAAAATATCCATAACAAAGCACCCCCAAAAATCAAGGGTTATTACGTAAGAAGAATACTCTTGTAGTGTAAAGCTTGTTCTATGGAGCAAATTTCCGGTTGTCGCTCAGACAGATATGTCTAACAATTCCTTCGTTTCGCCATTAAATTATCTCCAAAATTTAACCGCACATCAGTTTTTCTCATTTACATAATGAATAAAAATGCAATTTAGTCATGAAAATTTGCATATTTAAGAAATATTTATTATTTTTGTGCATCTTCAACAGTGAACCATGCCGACAGAATCGCAAATTGATGCGCCAGTCGGGATTAAAAATTACTTCTAATGAGAGATTCGCGATTTTTAAAAACCTTATTTTTAATTGTAGCGGGGGCCACAGTGCTCTATTTTGTAGGAGTATGGAGCGGGATGCTTGCTCCGGCCGGTCGCAGGTCAAATCTTTTAGTAATGGAGATGGTGGCCGCCATAATATGTGTAAGCCTCATAGCAGTAGTGATTTACAGGTATCTGCACAGAGGCTGAGCGTTTTCAAGAGAACCGTAGAATCCTTAAACAGAGGAGGGTGTAGCTGAGATTATTTCATTCAGCCACACCCTCCTTAGGTTATTATGTTTTCTTTATTGCTTTGCCGGATTTACGCCGGATAAGTCCGAAAGCATCCTGAAGGTTATTTTATGAGTTCGGCGAGGCGGGTGTAGAATTCGGGCACCTCTCCGGTGAAGATATTCATTATATTGCCTTCAGGAGATATGATTATTTTGGTGGGGAATCCCTGCACGGGATAGACTTGAGTGAGATTGCCGGGTTTGTCGGGATTATATAGATTTACCCAGGGGAGTTTGTATTTGGCTACGGCAGCCTTCCAGGCCTCTTTAGTGTCGCCGCAGTCTATGCCTATCACTTCAAGTTTGCCATCATACTGCGCGTAGGTTTTTTTGAGTTCCGGGAATCCCTTTATGCACCAGATACACCAGGAGCCCCAGAAGTCAAGCACAAGCCATTTGCCGCGGAAGTCGGCGAGAGAGACTTGCTTGCCGTTGATGTCTTCAAGGGTGAATTCGGGTGCAGGCGTGGTGCCCGTGGAGAGCGCTTGCTTTTTTGCTTCAAGAATCTTCTGCTCGTCACGACGCTCCTTATCAGCCTTCAGGAAGGGGAAGAGGGGAGTGGATGCGAGAGCCGGATTCATCTGTGCATAGTATTTCTCGAATGGCTCATCGTCAAGCGAAATCATGGCATAAACAGTAGCGGGTGCCGTGGGATTTGCTTCGATATAGTCCATGAGGATACGGTCGTAGGTTTTTGCCACTTCTGCAAAAGCCGTAGGGGGGAGCTGGCCGTTCTGAATCCTCATGAGCTGCTCTTCGCAAGGCTCAAGGGCAGCGTTGATTTGGGCTATGCCATCCATGAGCGGGGTGCCTGACACTTTATACAGCATAGGGTCGACCGCTTCGACAGCTACCTGAATATTATCGCCGGGCGAGGTGTAGAAGTCAATAAAATAATCTCGCGTAGCTGCAGGGGCATCCGCCATAGCTATTCGATAGCGGGCGTCCCCTTCATCGGTGACAGGGATTGTGGCTGTGAGTCCTTGAATGGAAATGGTGTCAGTCACCATGGGGGCATTGCGTGTCTTGGGGCCGGCGGTGAGGTCGGAAATAAGCACGCGAGAGACAACAACGCTGTCGGCGGAGGGCTTTTCAGCGAAGTTGAGCATAATGTCGGCAGAAGCGCTCTGAGCGACGATGCAGGCTGCACCGAGCAGAGCGAGCCGGGAAAGGGAGGTAATGTTCATAATTTTATGAAGTAAGTTCTTTTATGAAAGTAAGTTCTTGTGTAAGCTATAGTTGGGGGGAGGAAATGGAAGGATAGTCCTCTGCCTCTTGATTTTTGACATTGCGGGAGCCCAGAAGTTTATGCAGCCGGTCAGTGAACTGATAATTTTTCAGTCCCCAGCGGGGAGCTACAAGCAGTTCGGCCGGAGCTTGAGATACGAATCTCTCAATGGCTATGCTGCGGGGAACGATGTCTACGATCCGCAAACAGAGTTGGAGATAACGCTCCGGAGTGAATAGCCTTGGGGAGAGAGTGCCGTTGCTGACCATTCGCTGCAGCGGAGTGTCACGGATAATCTGAAGCTGATGGAGCTTGATGGATGATATCGGGAGCAGGGAAGCTCTTCTGACAGTCTGCAAGACATCCTCTTCCGTCTCTCCCGGGAGCCCGGCGATGAGATGCAGACCTACGTCAAGACCTCTGGCATTGCAGGCGAGAACAGCCTCAATGGTCTGTTGCCATGAGTGGCCGCGATTGATAAGGCGCAGAGTAGGGTTATGGGAGGTTTCGGCTCCGAGTTCTATCATTACCGTATGCCGACGGTTGATTTCCGCCAGAGCGTCGAGAAGAGGGAGAGGCAGACAGTCCGGGCGCGTACCGATCACCAGTCCTATGACGTCTGTCTGAGCCAGAGCTTCGTGATAAAGCGAGAGGAGATGCGCAGTGTCGGAATTAAATGTGCTCGTATAAGCCTGGAAATATGCCAGATATTTCATCTTGGGATATTTACGGGCGAAGAAAGCCTTGCCTTCGTTAATCTGCTGGCTGACAGACAATGAAGGCTGACAGTAGGAGGGAGAGAAGGAGCGGTTATTGCAATATATGCATCCCCCGGTGGAGATAGTCCCATCACGATTCGGGCATGAGAATCCGGCATCTACCGAAATTTTCTGAACCTTAACTCCGGGAAACTTTTCGGCCAGCAGTGATGAATAGTCTTTATACCAGGGATTCATAGACCGGGGTTTGGAGAGTATGTTCTATTGACGGCCGTAGGAGGAATGAATCCGTCGGAGAGCATAAGGTCAGCCACACAGAGGGCAGCCATAGCTTTCACCACATGGGCGCCACGGACGGCGATGCAGGGGTCGTGGCGTCCGGAAGCGCGGAGAGTGGCAGGGTTGCCTGCAGAGTCGATGGTAGGCAAAGGATGGCCTATGGTGGGCGTAGGCTTGAAGGCCACGCGGAAGGTCACGGGCATACCGTCAGAAATTCCGCCGAGCACTCCTCCGCAGAAATTAGTGTCGGTGAGAGAGCCCTGTTTGCCAAGTCCTTTGAAAGTGTCGGAGACCTCAGAGCCTAAAGCTCGTGCCATTTCAAACCCGGCTCCGCTCTCAAACCCTTTGGCACCGTTAATGGTGAGCATGGCGTGGGCGAGCCGAGCGTCCAGTTTGTCAAATATAGGGTCGCCGACTCCGGCCGGAAGTCCTGAGATGATGCCCTCCACGCATCCACCGACAGAGTCCCCCAGGGCTCTTATCTGCTCGATGTAAGAGTGGAAGAGCGTGGGGTCGCCACATTTGCCCACTGAGACGAGTCGGGCTTCAATAGCGACGTGGTGATGCTGAAGGAGCTGGATGGCGAGAGCGCCCGCTACCACCCAGTTGGCAGTCTCGCGTGCGGATGAGCGGCCGCCGCCGCGATGATCTCTCAGCCCGTATTTAGCCTGATAAGTGAAGTCTGCATGATTAGGGCGAAAGACGTCGCGGAGGTTGGCATAGTCCGATGGGCGTGTGTCAGAGTTTTTTATGATAAAACCGATGGGATAGCCGAATGTGATACCCTCAGGAGAGATGCCGGATAGAAACTGCACTATGTCGGGCTCGTTGCGAGTGGAAGTGAGAGGGGATGCTCCGGGGCGTCTGGCGCTAACGAATGCCTGAACCGCCTTCAGGTCAAGACGGAATCCGGCCGGGAATCCATCGATGATGCCACCGATGGCTTCTCCGTGGCTTTCGCCAAACGTGGTGAGACGAAGAGTTCTTCCGAAAGTATTCATATCAGAGCATTGGGATAGCAATGTCGGCGACCGTGGCCCGGGCAGCCTCAATAAGATCGGCGGGAGCAATTTCAAGTTGAAGCCCCCGCACTCCGGCAGAGACGAAAATCGTAGGGAATGAGAGTGCCGACGAGTGAATGAAAGTAGGGAAGTGCTTCTTCATTCCGATGGCAGTGCATCCGCCGCGGATGTAGCCTGTGACCTGAAGGAGCGACTTCATGGGTATCATTTCCACTTTCTTGTTAGCGGAAATGCGGGCGGCGGCCTTGAGATCGACCTCCATGTCACCGGGAATTACGCAGACGATATATCCCGTCTTGTCTCCATGAAGAACGAGCGTTTTGAAGACTTGGCGGATGTCCTCGTTGAGAGAGGCCGCTACATGGTCGGCCGCGAGGTTTTCGGGGTCGACAGTGTAGGGCACGAGGCGGTAGGAGATGCCGGCCTTGTCGAGCAGGCGGGCGGCATTTGTTTTTTGGATTCCGGCCATGTGTGTCAGCTGGGAAATGGTGAGTCGGTGAGGGATAAATCAGCTCACGGAAAAATCAAATTATCTGTCCATAGTGACGAGGAGTTCCTCGTTGTTACGCGTCATCTCCATTCTTTTCTTCATAAACTCCATGGCTTCTATAGAGTTCATGTCGCTGAGATAGTTGCGGAGAATCCACATTCTGTTGAGAGTCTCATCGCTGAGCAGGAGATCGTCTCGGCGTGTGGAGGAGGCGATAATGTCCACTGCGGGGAAAATACGCTTGTTGGAGAGCTTGCGGTCAAGCTGAAGCTCCATATTGCCGGTGCCCTTGAACTCTTCGAAAATCACTTCGTCCATTTTGGAAGAGGTCTCGGTGAGCGCTGTGGCGATAATGGTCAGCGAGCCGCCGTTCTCAATATTGCGCGCAGCTCCGAAGAATCGTTTGGGTTTCTGAAGGGCATTGGCATCCACGCCGCCGGAAAGAATCTTTCCGGAAGCCGGAGAGACGGTATTATATGCTCTTGCGAGTCGGGTGATAGAGTCAAGCATAATGACAACGTCATGGCCACATTCCACAAGGCGCTTAGCCTTTTCGAGCACAATGCCGGCAATCTTGACATGGCGCTCGGCCGGCTCATCGAAGGTGGATGCGATGACTTCGGCGTTGACGCTTCGAGCCATATCAGTGACCTCTTCGGGACGCTCATCTATGAGAAGCATGATGATGTAGGTCTCGGGATGATTTTCGGCTATGGCGTTGGCGATGTCTTTTAGAAGAATGGTCTTACCGGTCTTGGGGGGAGCCACGATGAGGGCACGCTGTCCTTTTCCTATGGGGGCGAACATATCCACCACGCGGGTGGATATATTGGATGAACGGCCTTTGGTGAGATCGAACTTCTCATCGGGGAAGAGGGGGACGAGATGCTCGAAAGGCTCGCGGTCGCGGAGAAGTTCGGGGGCGAGCCCGTTGATGGAATGTACGCGGCAGAGCGGGAAATATTTCTCACCCTCGCGTGGAGGACGGATGCCTCCCTCTACCACGTCGCCACTCTTCATGCCATACTGCTTAATCTGCTGCTGAGAGACGTAGACATCATCGGGGCTTGAGAGATAGTTATAGTCGCTTGAGCGGAGGAAACCATATCCGTCCGGCATCACCTCCAGCACTCCGGAAGAGACGAGAATCCCCTCGAAGTCGAAGATGAGGTCGGGACGATGAGACTGATTGAAGTTTTTCTTCTGCTGATTCTGCTGGCGTCTCATCTGCTTTTTAGAAAGCCTCTGAGAGGGCTGATAGGGGGCGGGGAGCTGAGTGTTTGCGCCGGGTTCCTGCAGGGTGATAGGCTGCTTGGCCGCAGCAATGGCAGCCTCTTCGATTTCTTTCTGAGTGCGAGGGGTGAAAGTCTTGCCTTTTGCGCGGGTGAAGAAGGAGTCGAGAGAGGGTCTGTCTTTATGAGCTTGTGGAGTCTGATTCTCTTCGGGGCGTTGCTGAGCCGCCTGCTGATTGTCTCGAGGGGTCTCGGTTTCGGCAGGGGCGGGAATTTCCTCTTGAGGGGCTGGCTCTTGTGTAGCCTCATTGGTTAGGGGGAGAGCCGGCTGCTCCTGTTCAGTGGCTTTTGCCTTAGGCTTGCGGCCACGCTTTTTGGGAGCGGGCTTCTCTTCCGGCGATGCCTCGCCCTCTGCATTGACGTCGGAGGACGGCGTTTCAGACGGCTTCTCGATAGCTGTCTGAGCTTCTGCAGCGGCTTTTTCTGCTTCTACCTGAGCTTTAGGCTTGCGGCCTCTGCGTTTAGGTGCAGGAGCCTCGGCTGCGGCGATGGCATCCTTTTTCTCGGCGGTGGTGTCGGGCTGAGCGGCCGGTTGCGGGTCGCCTGCATCCTTCTTTTCAGCCGTTTTTCTTTCAGTATCTTTTTTTGCCCGAGGCTTTCTTTCACGGGTGGTCTTGTTACGTCCGCTTACTTTCTGAGCCTCGGATTTGGCAAATTCAGTTGCGCTATGATCCAATATATGGTAGATGAGGCTTTCTTTTTCGGCACTTTCAGCCTTTTTCATGCCCATCTCCAGAGCGAGTTTCTTCAACTCGTCAATGTCCATGGCAAAGAGCTCGTCGTAATTATACATTATGTAGATTTTGGGTGTTAGGAGTATGTTCGCTTGCAACTCTTCTACACCATGTCAGGGTGTTTGGGAGATGACGCCGGCAAAGTCTGCGTCATTGTCCTTTCGTCATGGAGGTGCTTGTCAAAATGGAGGAAGCAACCTGCAGAGATAGACAGGATGGAAAAGAATGTCAGAGCGGGAAAATCCGGGAGATGTAAGGGTCACTAAGTCCCGGTGGCCTCAGATGATAAGATTTGCAATGCAAAGAGGCCTTTTGAAGGTGAAGTGTCAGTAAGTGGTCAGAGTAATCAACTTACCGGGAAGCAAGTCTGAAAAATCAGGCGAAATATGTCAGCCGGAAACTCTTGTGGTATAAAAACTTGTCTTTTGGACTAATTCATCATTGGCTCTCAGCGAGATATGCAAATGTCATCACTCGCATCGCCGAGAAACTGACACCAAAAAACACATTGTTTTCAATAATCACATTGCGTCTCTGACATACTTAAATGGCTAAATTTCTGTCTGCGGCGCTTACTTAACTTCAATGCAAAGTTACAAAATAAATTTGATTTGACCAAAAAATCATGGTGCAAATCGCTATTTTGCGTGTTAAAAAAATAAGTCGGTGGGAGGAGGGGGTCATTTGTTCATTTCGAGCAGGGAGTCCATGAGGTCTCGGGTGTTATTGAGCCGTGGCACTTTTCTTTGACCTCCGAGCTTGTGGTTTCCGGCAGACTTCAGCCAGCTGTCGAAGAGGCCGGCGCGAGCCGTCACGATAGAGAGCGGGTCAAGGAAGATATTGCCGTTTCTCTTGGCTTCATAGTCGGAGTTGAGATGGCAGAGTTCCCGGTCAAGCTGAGCTGCAAATTCTTTAATGGAGGCAGGCTTATTGCCCCATTCTATCAGCCATTCATGCCGGCCACGGCGTCCTCCTTCCGCGAATACGGGGGCGGCTGTATAGTTTTTTATCGAGGCTCCGGTGGCATTGCAGACTTTGGCTATCGCACTCTCGGCGTTGGCCTCCATGAGCTCTTCTCCGAAAGCATTGATGAAGCTCTTAGTGCGTCCGGCAATGGTTATTTTCAGCGGATTGATGCTCTCTATCTTCACGGTGTCTCCGAGTCGGTATCGCCAGAGACCATTAGTGGAGGAGATTATTAGCTCATAGATTTTTCCGGGCTGCACATCTTCGGCGGGCACGGCATCTTCGGGCAGTAATTCCGGCTTGCCTACGGGCGCGAATTCGAAAAATACGCCTGCGTCTATTATGAGGAGAAGCGCAGGGTCGATGAAGTCATTTTGCGTAGCGAAGAAGCCTTCCGAGGCATTATATGTTTCAAGGAAATGCATTCGGGCAGGGTCTGTGATGCGCAGATATTCATTGCGGTATGGGGCAAAAGAGATGCCACCATGGAAGAAAACTTCCAGTGAGGGCCAGACTTCATGAAGAGATTGCTTGCCGCTGAGCGCCAGAACTCGTTTTAGAACTACGAGAAACCAGGAGGGGACTCCTGAGATATTGGTGACATTGGCTTTCAGGGCCGCCTGAGCAAGAGCGGGCAGCTTCACGTCCCAGTCGGGCATGAGGGCGATTTTTTTTTCGGGGATTCTCACAGCTTCCGCCAGTGGAGTGACATCATTGATAAGGGTGGCGCTGAGATCTCCTACGCGCACCTTGCTGTCGGTGAGATTGAGTTCATTGGCGAAGGAGCCTCCGAGGATGAATCCTTTGCCGCTGAATATTCTGGAAGAGGGATTTCGCCTTAAATAATGCGCTACGGCGTCAGAGGCGCCGGGATAATGATTTGTGCGCAGCGAGTCCGGCGTGATGGGTATGTATTTTGATTTTCCCCCGGAAGTGCCGGATGACTGCGCGAAATTGCGGCAAACGCCGGGCCAGAGGAGGTCTTTCTCCCCCTGAATCATTCTCATTACGATGGGCCTGATGGCTTCGAAATCGACTATCGGGACGCTACGTCGGAAAGTCTCGTAAGGGTCTGAGAGTTTTGACATTTTGTCAAAGCCGTAGCGGCGACCATATTCAGTGTTCTGAGCGTGGCGGATATTATTTCTGAGCAGAGAGCGCTGGATGGATGTAGTGTCAGTGGCCCAGCGGTCAGTGCGTCGGGCTCGTCTCAGGAAGTAAGGCCGGAAGAGGGGGGTGAAATCCACGGTGGAGGTTGCTGAAGTCAGGGATTATAGAAAGAGGGGAAAACGCAATGGCCGCGTCAGAATAAATCGTGGCGCGGCCATTATCATTCGTTCCGCTGCCGCCAGGCGGGAGAGCGGAATCCGGTTTTCAGAATCAGTTTTTGAAGTAGCGGTTGTAAAGGCCTTCGAAGCCGCGGCCGTGGCGAGCCTCATCTTTAGCCATCTCATGCACAGTGTCATGAATAGCATCGAGATTCTGAGCCTTTGCATTCTTTGCTATGCGCATCTTATCTTCATTGGCACCGGCCTCTGCGTGCATGCGCTTTTCAAGGTTGGTCTTAGTGTCCCAAACGACGTCGCCGAGAAGCTCTGCAAATTTTGCCGCATGCTCAGCCTCTTCCCAAGCGTAGCGCTTGAAAGCGTCGGCCACTTCGGGATAGCCCTCACGGTCGGCCTGACGAGACATGGCCAGATACATACCCACTTCGGTGCATTCGCCCTGGAAGTGCGCATTGAGGTCTTTTATCATTTCGTCATCGCATCCCTTGGCAATGCCGATTTCGTGTTCTGTGACAAATTTAAGGAGAGCCTTCTGGTCGAGTTCTTTGAACTTATCTGCGGGAGCACCGCACTGAGGGCACTTTTCGGGAGCGGTTTCGCCTTCAGCTACATATCCGCATACGGTGCAAATCCATTCTTTAGCCATTTTCTAAAGTAATCTTAATAAGTGAAACGATAAGGTAAGTAGGATTGTGCCGCTTACCATTGTAGTAATAAAATTAGAGTTATGAGACGGACATAACGCCGCCGTCACTATCCATAACGCAGATGTGGGGCGGATTGTTCTGAGAGTATGCTAAAATCTGCCAAAAGAAGATTGGTGGTGAATAATACCGGGGTGTCAGGGTATATAGATTCTATATCCCTTATCTGATGAAGGGGAGAGGAGGTGGCGGCGCGAGCGCTTGAGTCCTTGGACCCAGATGACGTGGCCGTCCGGGTCTACAGCGAGCCAGATGGCGCGCCGTTGCATAATCGTGAGGCCGGCATCTTTCATTATGTCGCTCAGCAGTGAGGAGCCCTTCATGCCGAGAGGTGATATGCGGTCGCCCTTTTGTGGATGGCGGAAAAGAATTTGTGAGGGGTGAAGAGAGGTGTAGAGGATATTATTGTCGGGATGCTGTTTCAGCGTAGCGATAAGGCTCGCCGTAGGGGTCAGCTGCTCGAATGTGAAGGGATGACTGTCAGGGATTGATGTAAGCTCCCCCTCCGGTCGGTCAGCGATAGAGAGGCCGTCGCGATCCAGAATAATTTCATGCCCGGAGAGTGACCACCGGCGGGGATATGAGCCGGCGCGGATGGCTCTCTCTATTTCGCGCACAATGACGCTGCCCCCGGCGATGCCCGATTTCTGCAGCAGGGTGCGAATTAGGAATGACGGGGATGGCGACTGGCGAAGAGTCTCGGCAGAAAGGTAGCTGTCGGGTATTTCTATGGAGTCGAGGATGTCAAGGTCGGCGCGGAAATTTCTCTGTGAGAGGGCGAGCGATTTATGGATTCCGGGCCAGCGGGTGGCGAGAAGAGGGAGAAGCTCGTTGCGAATGAAATTGCGCCTGACATCGCTTTCAAGATTGCTTGAGTCGATGACGAAGGGCTGCCCCAGGGCGTGAAGATAGTCCAGAATGTCTTTCCGGGACAGGGAAAGGAGAGGGCGCCAGAGGGTTCCGTCATCGCTCTTCATGGCGGCCAGACCGCGCAGTCCTGTTCCGCGAAAGAGATTTAGCAGCATGGTCTCAATGTTGTCATCAAGATGATGTCCGAGCACTATGCGAGAACATCCCAGCTCTTTTTTCAGCTTGTGAAACTCGGCATATCGGAGTTCCCTGCAAGCCATTTCCAAAGAGACTCCATGCTCCTTCATGTATTCCTCGACATTGAAATGTATTACCGTGAGCGTGACTTGCAGCTCGTGGCAGAGGGCTTCTACGAATTTAAGGTCACGGTCACTTTCGCTGCCCCTGAGATGAAAGTTGCAGTGCACGGCGTGGAGGTTTTCGGCTCCGGCCAGATGGTGGAGTGAGCGCAAAAGAGCCACCGAGTCGGCACCTCCGCTCACGGCCACAAGCAGAGAAGTGGCACCGTGAGGAAGAGCTTTAATAAGGGATAGAGGGGCAGTCTTCATCGGGATTATCTGAGCATGACGGGCACTACGCAGGTGATGCGTGCTACCTCTTTGATTTCTTCTTTAGGAATGACAAACTCCGGAAATTCTTCTGAGTTGTAGGAGAGACATCTGACGATGGTTTGGTCATTATCATCCGGGAGGAGCCTCTTAATCATTATTCCGTCAATAGTGGAGACGGCATATACTTCTCCCCACCGGATGATCCCGGTATTGATTTTGGAGAGGCCCACGAGCGAAGATGGAGGAATGGAGAGGTGAGGATGCTCATGATTTATCATGGAATGTCCGGTGGCCTGAATGAAAAATTCTGTTTCGCGGGGAATGCCCGGGATAGCGATTCTGGGAAGGTCTTCCATTTTGGAAGCCTCAGAGAGTCCGTCGGCTTTACCACACTGAGCCAGCGAGGTGTCAATGAGGGGATATGTGATGAAGTCGGGTTGAATTTCAGATTCAAACATTTGTCCGCGACCGGTGAGAAACCAAACGCGGTTAATATCGGAATATGTGTCAAGGATTTTCCTGGCGGTATTTAGTGAAATGTCTTTGCCGGGTTTTCTGGATTTTCCGAGAGTGCCGAGCGAGAGTCCGCAATCTTTAGTGATTCTATTGTCGTTAATGCCACGGATACGGGCATATTCGTCCAGGCGGTCTATGCGGCGGTCTCTTGTGATTGAATCTCTCATAAAGCAAATGATTTTGAATGGCGGGTCAGGAGATATGGAATGTAACTGCTGTCTTGACTGTAGATAAAGAGAATGGCAGCGCTACACAAGGTTGCAATAATGGAAACAGCCAGTTTCAATATGGATGATAATCTAAGAAACTTCTAAGTTCTAAGCAAGTATTCAAAATTAAACTATATGTAAGTATCCAAAAAAATAAATTTATGTATGTCCTAAGAGTTTGCGAAACTTGAGTAGTCAAGATGTGAATACTTACTTTAAAGAAAGGATAGTAGGGCGTGCCGGAGTCACAATCACTCCGACACACCCGTAACTATGTTTCAGTCACTCCGTAGTCAGTATGGGGCGACCGGTGAGAGTCAGGCGAGACGCTTTTCGAGATTTTCGCGAATAGCCTTGAGGAACTGTTCGGAGTTAACAGCTGTGGGAGTGATTCCCTCCATTAGGTTGACAAGGTCTTTAGTGACGATGCCGGCGTTCAGAGTGTCGAAGCAAGCGTCTTCCAGCTGATTGCCGAAGTTTACGAGTTCGGGGAGACCGTCAAGTTCGCCACGCTTACGGAGCGCGCCGCTCCAAGCGAAGATAGTCGCCATGGGGTTGGTGGAAGTCTCTTCTCCTTTAAGGTGCTTGTAGTAGTGGCGGGTGACAGTGCCGTGAGCCGCCTCATACTCATATTTGCCATCGGGAGAAACGAGCACTGAGGTCATCATTGCCAGAGAGCCGAAAGCTGTAGAGACCATATCGCTCATCACGTCGCCGTCGTAGTTCTTGCAAGCCCAGATGAAGCCGCCGTTGCTGCGAATCACGCGAGCTACAGCGTCGTCAATCAGAGTGTAGAAATATTCAAGGCCGAGACGCTCGAAGTCAGACTTGTATTCCTCGAAAACCTCATCGAAGATTTCGCGGAAACGTGCGTCATATTTCTTGGAGATGGTGTCTTTAGTAGAGAACCAGAGGTCCTGCTTGGTGTCGATAGCGAACTTGAAGCAGCTGTGAGCGAAAGAGCGTATCGACTTGTCGGTGTTGTGCATACCCTGAAGCACTCCGGGGCCTTTGAATTCGTGGATCACCACCTCTTCCTTCTGGCCGTTTTTGCCTTCGAAGACGAGCTTAGCCACGCCCTCTTCCTCAGCGCGGATCTCTACAGACTTGTAGACGTCGCCATAAGCGTGACGCGCTATGGTGATAGGCTTTTTCCAGTTGCGGACTGCGGGGTGGATAGAATCAAGAGTGATGGGAGTGCGGAATACGGTGCCGTCGAGGATAGAGCGGATAGTGCCGTTGGGCGATTTCCACATCTGGTGAAGGTTGTATTCTGTCATTCGCTGCGCATTGGGAGTGATAGTAGCGCACTTCACGGCCACACCATATTTCTTGGTGGCCTCGGCAGCCTCAATAGTGATTTTGTCATCGGTCTTGTCGCGCTCGGGCAGGCCAAGGTCGAAATATTCCGTCTTGAGGTCTACGAAGGGGAGGATGAGTTCATCTTTAATCATCTTCCAGAGGATACGGGTCATTTCATCGCCGTCCATCTCCACGATGGGAGTGGTCATTTTGATTTTTTCCATTTCTGTATGGAGTTAATTATGATTGGTTTAAGAGTATGGTTGCTTTAAAAGAGCGGTGAACGTCCGCTTCTGTCCGCGCTCCCCATGAGAGAGGAGGGCAGACAGAATCGGGGGTGTCTTATTTCGCGTTCTGGTTAGCGTAATAGTTCATCAGGCAGCCGTCAGCGAGAATCTGGCGCTCAGTGGGAGTGAGGTTCTTGAAGTAGAGCTTGAGGTCGGTGATGCCGTCCTTAGTGACTACCTTAGCCATGATTTCCTCCTTGCCTTCGAGCATAGCCTTACGGATGCCGGGCACAAATACGAAGTCGCCAGCCTCATAATCAAACTTCACATCCTTGTCGATGGTGAAGGGCACGATACCCCAGTTGATACAATTTGAGCGATAGCGCTTGGTGGCATATTCGTAGCAGATGTTGGCATCGCCTCCGAGTACTTTCTGGCATGAAGCGGCCTGCTCGCGAGCTGAGCCGTCGCCGGGACGGTTAGCGAAGACGCAAGAGCCGAGAGAAGTGTCGGCAGCAGAAGCTCCTACTTCATTAAGCACTTTCTCTACGTTGGCGGGAGTCTTGCCTTCGCGGCGCTCAAGGTCTTCTTTCTGAATGCGCTTGCTCAGACCTACGTATTCAGGCACGCGGCGTGACAGTGCGAACTCAGAGAGCTTCAGCGGGTTGGAGCGGTAGGAAGAGGTTTCTCCTGAGGGGATGAGCTCGTCGGTAGTGGTGACGGGGTCATGGATGACGGCAGCGAGTTCGAGAAGCATATTCTCGCTCATAGGATACATTTTGGGCCAGTCCTTGATGTTGGGACCATAGCGGAGTTCCTGGCTGATATCCTCCTTGCCGAAGCCATTGTAGACGCGGCGGTCATATATCTTGCGGTCGAAATCGTAGGGAGCGTGCTCGTCATTGTATTCCACATCGGTAGCAGCCGTGATGACACCACCATTGGCTGCTGTGGCGGCGATGGAGCGTGCGTCCATGAGAGCTACGAGGGAGAGCTGACCCTGACCGGGCTTAGAACCTTCGCGGTTGGGGAAGTTGCGGGTAGTGTGGCGGATGGAGAGGCCGTTGTTGGCGGGCACGTCGCCGGCACCGAAGCAGGGGCCGCAGAATGCAGGCTTAATCACTACGCCGGCTTCAAGAAGCTCTTCTGCAATGCCGTTGCGGGTAGTGGCCATATATACGGGCACTGACTGGGGATAAGCGGAGATAGTGAAATAGTCGTTGCCTACGGTCTGGTCTTTCAGGATAGCGGCGGCAGCCGAGAGGTTGTCATAAGTACCGCCGGAGCAGCCTGCGATGATACCCTGGTCGGCGAGCACTTTGCCGTCTTTCACCTTACCTACGAGGTCAATGTCGATCTTTTCGCCGAAGCGCTTGCGAGCATCCTCTTCCACTTCGCGCATGATGCGTTCGGGGTCAGCCTGAAGCTCATGGATGGAATAGGCGTTAGAGGGATGGAAGGGGAGCGCAATCATAGACTCCTGCTTGGAGAGGTCGATCTTGATGACACCGTCATAGTATGCTACGTCTCCGGGCTTGAGCTCCTTATAGTCTTCGGGGCGTCCGTGGATTTCATAATGATGCTTCACTTCATCGTCAGTGACCCAAATAGAGCTGAGACAGGTGGTCTCGGTGGTCATGATGTCGATGCCGTTACGGAAGTCGATGGGAAGATGCTTCACGCCGGGGCCGGCAAATTCAAGCACTTTGTTTTTCACGAAGCCATTGTCGAAAACGGCTTTAACGAGAGAGATAGCTACATCGTGGGGGCCGATACCCTTGCGGGGCTCACCCTCAAGCCATACGAGCACCACTTCGGGAGCATTGATGTCCCAAGTGTTGCGGAGGAGCTGCTTCACGAGCTCGCCGCCACCTTCTCCAACGCCCATGGTGCCGAGAGAGCCGTAGCGGGTGTGGGAGTCTGAGCCGAGAATCATGTTGCCGCATTTCACCATAGCTTCGCGAGCATACTGGTGGATTACGGCCTGATTAGCGGGCACATAGATGCCACCATATTTCTTGGCAGCTGAGAGGCCGAAGACATGGTCATCCTCATTTATGGTACCGCCGACAGCACAGAGCGAGTTGTGGCAGTTGGTCATTGCGTAAGGGAGGGGGAATTTTTCGAGGCCGGAAGCTCGAGCAGTCTGGATGATGCCGACATAAGTGATGTCGTGGCTCATCATAGCATCGAAGCGGATGCGCATCTTGTCGCCTTTATCGCCGTCTACGTCATGGGCACGCAGGATGCCATAGGCGATAGTATTTTCACGAGCCTCTTTGGGAGAGGGAAGGTTGGGGGTGTCGGCGGCAGCGAAGTCTTTGCCGTTGAGGAGATAGACACCTTTGTCGATGAGTTCAATCATGTTGTATGGTATAATTTTTAAAGAAACTTCTTGAAATGAAAGATACTGCTATGCTCTCTTCTTATTCGGGTTGAGAAGGGGCATTGAGCAGAGAGTAGATAAAAATGGTGAGGGCGAGCATATCGGCCGCTCCTCCGGCGGAGATGTTGCGTTGGGTAAATTCACGGTCGAGGCGTTCGAGATTCTCTTCCGAGAAGTTGTCCAGACATTCGCGTGCAGCTTTGTGAGCGAAGTCGGCTCCTTCGCTGCCTGCGCGGTGATACGCGTTGGAGTCTTCAAGCGATGCGATGATGAGCAGAAGCAGACGGTGAAGAGGGTGAGAGATGCCTTCGCGTCTCATGCGGGTATATTCAGGGAGCCATTCGTCAAAGAGCTGAGGATAGGCTTCACAGGCATTCTTGTGAGCCCCCTTGATGTGATATTTCCTTATCACCTCCTGGCCGTTGCTTTCTCTGACTTCTCCCTTTGATGCTGGGAGGGCTTCCGCAATGACCGCGATTTCGGCTCGAAGATTCATGTCGTTGAGCAGCACGCGCTTAGCTATCAGGCGGGCAGCGGCGGCTACCGCGATGCCGAGTGAGAAGAGGGCGCCCCGATGTGTATTGACTCCTCCGGAGACGGAGAGCATATCCTTTTCGGCCTCATTGCCAATGGCAACGAGCTCTGCAGCGGTAGGCTGAGGGTTGAAGAAAGTGACGTCAGCCATTCTGCGGAAATAGGGAGTGAGCGTGCGTATGCTTTTTTCCATCATAAAAGGAGTCATATCCTTATGAGGGCCGGAGTTGCCGCGGTCTACAAGACCGGGCTTCGGAGTCAGGTCAAGCTCAGTCAGCAGCGCCTGCGAAGCAGCTTCGGCCAGGAGGGCCGGGACAGCTTCCGGGGCTATCATCTGAAGGGCATCGCCCAGCCTCTCTTCATCTATGGCCTGACGCACACGGGAGGCTGAGTAGGGCTGGCCATGTTTGTCGCAAAGACGGTCTATTTCATCGACCGTAATGCCATGTTTTGGGAGTGTCTCTTTCATGAGGGCATTATATTGTGAAGTAAGGGCGTCGGAGGGTTCAGTGCCGACAAATCTTACTTTCGCACCGATGGCCGGAGCGAGGTGGTTAGTGAAAATGTTCAGTTCGAGAACCATCTGATTGCGTGCCGCTTCCGAAGGGTCCTTTATGAAGTAGGAGGGGAAAGTGGCGGCGGAGATGGAGTAAGGGCTTGCAGGGGCGAGAATGGCCGAAGGTATAGACTCCGTCAGCCTTCTTAGGGCTTCCGTGCGAGCCTCTTCAGAGAATTTGGAATTCTTGTTGGCCGCAAGAGGGATAAGCACCAGAGTGGCGCAGGAGTCGGCAGCGCGGCGAATCAGATATTCATGTCCGCGGGTGAGGGGATTGGCATTGAGGAGAATGACGCCTACGGGTCCGGGCTTGCCGGCGGTGAGTGCTGAGAGACGACGACAGTGAGATGCTATCCCTTCAGGATCACTCTCCATCATGATGGCGACCGGTGCCTCTCCCACGAGGTGGAATCCCATGCTTTCGAAGATGGCTCTGTTTTCAGGCTTGGTGAAGACAAGGACATCAGACTCACCATCTTCAAGAATTTCATTAATCAGTGGAGAGATGAGCAGAGAAGTAGCGTTCATGCCTCTCAGAGATTCATCCACAGCCACGCATTTGATGACGTTGCCGTCACGTCCGGCGCAGCCGCATAGACGATCCTCTGCGTCGTAAAGGCCGAAGAGAGTGTCGAGGTTAGCGTCGAGGGCGAGTCCCCTGGCTTCGAGGAAGTCGGCAGCCTTTCGGCGAAACCACCCCGAAGATAACGGTATTTCGCGGAGTTCGGGCATCTGAATCATCTCAGGGTTTGTGATGAAGAGTGAAGATAAGAGTCTATAAGTCCTGCCACGTATCCCGCTATTTCATCGCGGGAGTGCCTGCCGGCTCTCATGCAGAGCCTTGCCGGAGAGTCGCAGAGCAGACAGCGGCGTTCGGGGAGTCCGGCATCCTTGCGGGAGAGCGGTGTGCCGTTTGCCGAGATAATGTCGATGTCGAAAAGGCGTCCTAAAGGATGTCTTTCTTCTATCTCCATAGCTTTGCGTTTTACTTCCGCTGCCGGGAGAGAAATGAGAAAATCGGCCTCAAAGCCTGTAGGGAGGTCAAAAATCTCCGACTCAAGAATATTATGAGCGAAGACGGCTGTCAGAGCAATGCAGGCGGCGTTGCCGGCCGCAACGCTCCGATAAGAACGTTTCACGGGCCCCGGAGTCACGATAGTGAGCGCTACGAGAGTGACATCCTCTGCAGAGCGCGCTGACAGCAGAGCGTGTCTTGCCGCCCGATTATCGCGGGCGGCAAGAACCTCTGCCAGTGTAGGGGCCATGTTGACGTTCATTTTTTACTCGGCGATGTTCTTGATGACATCCTGCACGGAGCCGTCACGATTCATGACGATTCCGACAGTCTTGTCTCCGAAGGGGAGCTGTGCGGGCGTTCCGATAATAGAGAGGGCCTTGTCGCGGAGCTCCTTGATGTCAACTACGCGCAGCCCGGCAGCTTTGAGACGCTCGGCGAGCTCAGGGCGACGGGGATTGACAGCAATGCCATACTCGGTGACTATGACATCCACCGTAGAGCCCGGAGTGATAAGGGTGGTCACCTCATCCACGATGCAGGGGATGCGTCCGCGAAGCAGCGGGCAGACGATGATGGAGAGTGCGGAGTCAGCGGCAGTGTCGGGGTGGCCGCCAATGGCTCCACGGATGATGCCGTCGCTTCCCACGAGGACATTGACATTGAAGTTGACGTCAGCTTCAAGAGCAGAAAGAATGACGATGTCAAGGTAGTGAACGGCTGAGCCGGGCTCATCGGCACTTGCGTATTCGCATGAAGAGACCTCTTTGTGCATGGGGTCGTTCTTCAGCGACTCTGCAGCGACTTTGTCGAAGCTCTGTACGTCGATGAGACGGTCAATGAGACCCTCTTCGTGGAGTTTCACCATGTGAGCGGTGATTCCTCCGAGAGCGTAAGAGGCCTTGATGCCTTTCTCTATCATAGATTCCCGGATGAACTTCACGGCTGCGAGCGAGGCGCCGCCGGAACCGGTCTGGATGGAGAAGCCGTCATTGAAATATCCGGAATTGATGATAACCTTAGCCGCCTGCTGAGCGAGAAGGATGTCGCGGGGATTCTTGGTGTCGCGGATGGCTCCGGACGCGATTTTTGAAGAATCGCCTACGGATTCCACTTCTACCACGAAGTCTACGTCGCGTTCGGAGATAGAGTTGGGAGTATTCGGATAAGCCACGAGGTCGTCAGTGAGAATGACCACCTTGTCGGCATACTGGGCATCGGGAAGAGCGTAGCCGAGAGAGCCGCAGATAGACTTGGGATTTTCGGAGCGGGAATAGCCGCAAGCGTTTCCGAGAGGGTCGGAGGATGAGGCTCCGAGGAAGGCGACGTCAATGTGCAGGTCTCCGTTGGCGATAGCTGAACCGCGACCTCCGTGGCTGCGGAAAACTACGGGCTCTTCCATGAGTCCCATGGAAATCTCACGGGCGAGTTCGCCGCGTAGGCCTGAGGTGGAAATCTTGGTAATGACGCCGTTACGGATATGTTCGATAAGGGGCGCGTGGACGTCAGAAAGAGAAGAGGCTGCGAGATGCAGGTTCTTGAATCCCATTTCTGCGAGTTTATCCACGACGAGATTGACTACCTTGTCGCCACCGCGGAAGTGATGGTGGAAGGAGATGGTCATGCCATCCTTAAGTCCGGACTTACGAATAGCCTCTTCGAGGGTAGCGAGCTTGGGCGAAACCTTCTGGAGCTCGAGGCGCTGTTCGGTCTTTTTAGATATATTATCAGTGAAGACCTCCTTGCCGAGGTGGTTTGCGGCTTCCCGGATGTCTTGAGTTCTTTCTTTAATGCTGTTCATCGTATTAGATTTCTTCGGGTGAAAGGATGCCGGACGCAACGGCCAGGTCAATGGTTCTCTGAGCGCGGATCACAACGGGGCGGTCGATCATTTTGCCGTTGAGCGCAATGACTCCGGAGCCCTTCTTCTCGGCCTCCTTGATGGCTGCCACGATAGCGCGGGCTTTCTCTATTTCTTTCTCTTTGGGGGCGAAGATTTCGTTGACTACTTCAATCTGTCGGGGATTGATGATGGATTTTCCATCGAAGCCGAGAGACTTGATGTATTCCACTTCATTGCGGAATGTCTCCATATCATTGAGGTTGGAGAAGACAGTGTCGAGCGCATCAATTCCGGCAGCACGAGCAGCCACCACGATAGTCTCTCTGGCGAGACGAAGCTCTTCGCCACCTTTGGTGCGCTGAGCCTTGAGGTTGGCGCAATAGTCTTCTGCTCCGAGAGCGATACCCATCATTCTGGGGGAGGCGGTGGCGATGTCGTAGGCATTTACTACGCCGAGAGTGCTCTCGATGGCGGCCATTATCTTAGTGCGGCCGAGACATCCTATCTCTTTCTCCACGCGCTCGATTTCGCGTTCCACTTCTCTGACCTCTTCGGCGGTCTCTGTCTTGGGCATGCGGATAACGTCCACACCGGCCTTCACTACGGCTTCGATGTCTTTCTTGCCGTAAGGAGTGTTGAGCGGATTGATGCGCACCACCATTTCAGTGTCGCCGTAGTCAATGGTTTTAAGAGCGTTGTATACGAGGAGGCGAGCGGTGTCCTTCTCAGTCATAGTGACCGAATCTTCGAGGTCGAGCATGATAGAGTCGGGACCATATATATGGGCATCAGCCATCATGCCGGGATTATTGCCCGGCACAAACATCATAGTTCTTCTAAGTCTTTGCATGGTAGGGGATAGTTATTTAAGACGGATTTAATCAGCCCAAACATCTTTACCTGTGGCGCGCACCACGGCTGCAGTGGTTCTTGCGCGGACTGTGCAGTCAAGAGCTCCCTTATCGGTGGCGGAAATGCGGGCATTTTCGAGTCCGAGCTCCTTGGCGGTCTCGGCTATCACCTTCTTAATCTGGTCGCCAAACTGATAAGCTACCGTGCTGTCGAGAGCGATCTCGAGGCCCGGCTTTTCAGCAGGGAAGATCTGAATGAGGATGTCGCCGGATTCGAGAGTTCCGGCATGAGCGGTTTTGAGTTCCATGAATATAGTTTATGAGTAAGTTTTATATGCACATTAATTTTCTCACTTACTTATTTTGCTTTGGGTAAGTCCTTGGCGGACGATGATTTTAGTCCGCCGGCCCGGAGATGTCTTTACATTCCGATTGCTTAACGCCACAAAGATACAATGAATTTCTCACACAGCAAAGAAAAATTAAAGAAAAAAATCCGTAATATTATTTTCCAATAAACAGACAGGAGGCAACCCGATGGCCGAAAAGTAAGTATGTATATATCCAAATTATTGATTAATAGAGATATAAACAAGTATTAGGTTCTTAAAAAAATACCTCTCAGAACTATCTTTCCGGTGGGTTGTTATCATTGAAGATATTTCAGCGGTCATTTGCCACTGACAGACGCCTCCTAACGATTTATTAAAATGAAAAGACTACTTCTTCTTGTTCCCGCATTTTTAGCCATTGTGATATGTTTCGGCGGGTCGGCTTCAGGGGAAAAATATAAGGGCCCTAAGAGAGCGACTACTGACACTGCGTGGCATCCAGACATCCTTGAAGGTTATGAGGCCCGATATGTGAATCAGGGGGAAGCATTCGATGGACCATGCAGAAGCACAATAGTGCGAAAACTTGCCAAGTCGCCTTCCAGAAAGGGATTTCTCTATATCCACGGCTTTAATGATTATTTCTTCCAGAAGGAGATGGGAGAGCGGTTTGTGGATTCCGGTTATCATTTCTATGCCGTAGACCTGCGGCGCTATGGCCGGAGCCTTGAGCCCTGGCAATATCCTTTCAATATCCGTCGCCAGCAGGAATATTTTCAGGACATCGACTCTGCTCTCGCTCAGATGAGAAGAGATGGCATCACCGACATTACGCTCGGCGGCCACAGCACCGGTGGTCTTACCGTGGCCCTTTTCGCATCCGAGAGGGGTGCGAGAGTCGGGGTGAAGAGGGTAGTGACTGATTCTCCCTTTTTGGAGTGGGATTTCAATGCCTTCTATCGGAAATGCCTCATCCCTGTCATAAGTGCTTGCGGCGCGGTGACCAAGAATGTTAAAATCCCTCAGGGGCATTGTGACGGCTATGCATACAGCCTTCTCAAAGAGTATCATGGCGAATGGGAATATAACACCGACTGGAAGATGATCTATTCTCCTCCCGTGACGATGAGCTGGATAAGGGCTATCAGCAGGGCGCAGTCTCAGCTTATGAAGAATGCCTCCCACATTGTGGTCCCGATTCTGGTGATGCATTCCAGCAAGCATATCGAGGGTTGCAACTGGGAGCCTGATTTCCAGAATGGCGATGCCGTGCTCGACCCTGAAATGCTTCAGAAGCGAGGGGAAAAACTCGGACATGATCGTGTGGTCTGCACTATAGACTCCGGTCTGCATGACCTCATTCTCAGCCGCGAGCCGGTGAGAAATGCAGCATACGATACTATCTTCAGTTTCATACGCTCTCATCCCTGATGCCTTATTCTCTACCGATCTCTCCTCTATTGCCTATATAATTGATACCGACATGACCTATGAACCTATATACTCCCTGAGCGAATCGCTTTCGGAGACCGAAAGGGCACGTGTGCGCTCGCTGATGCGCAGCGTGCATCCTTATATCAGCAAGAATCTGACTCTCCCGGAGCGTCGGAGTCTTGGGGATTCTTTAAGAAGGCTCATGCCTGCTTCGGAGCGAAAGCATGATGAGCATGGCGTCTGCAATGCTATCTCTACGCTCGAGACCATCCGTCTCTTCGCCGAGAAGATTGATGCCGACAGGAATATTCTGCTTGCCATACTCTTCTTCCCCTTCGTAGATGA
Source organism: Bacteroidales bacterium (assembly GCA_014800685.1). Lineage (GTDB taxonomy): Bacteria > Bacteroidota > Bacteroidia > Bacteroidales > Muribaculaceae > Lepagella. The sequence continues at coordinate 86,779 of JAAVFQ010000008.1, read as the reverse complement.
AGGATTGCTGACGGTAGAGGAGGTGATAAATGATTGGGGTGATGACATCGGCGGCCTTATAAAGGGCATGCAGAAGGTGATAAAATATAGTTCGCGCAATAATGCCGTGCATCAGGATAACTTCCGTGGCCTTCTCGTCTCGCTGGCCGAAGACATCCGTGTCATTATCATTATGATAGTGCATAATCTGGTGCTCATGCGCTCTATCAATCATCACCCGGATGAGGCTTGGGTGCGCGACGTAGCTTTTGAGGCCAACTTCCTCTATGCCCAGCTTGCACATCGTCTCGGCCTTTATAAAATCAAAGGGGAGCTGGAAGATTTATCACTCAAATACACTAACCGTGAAATATACTCTCAGATAGCCGACAAGCTCAATCAGACTAAAGCGAGTAGGGAGAAGTATATAGCAGAGTTTATCGCTCCCGTCAAGGAGCGGCTGGAGGCTGCCGGCCTCAAATTCGACATCAAGGGGCGCACAAAGTCCATCTCCTCCATCTGGGCCAAGATGAAGAAGCAGAAGGTGGATATAAATGGCATCTATGACCTCTTTGCCATCCGCGTCATCATAGACACTCCCCGCGAGAAGGAGAAGAGCGACTGCTGGCTCGCCTATTCTATTCTCGCCGATATGTATACTGCCAATCCCTCCAGAATGAAAGACTGGATTTCCATTCCGAAGAGTAATGGCTACGAGTCTCTTCATGCTACGGTCATGGGGCCGGGCCATCGTTGGGTAGAGGTTCAGTTTCGCACCCGGCGTATGGACCTTGTGGCTGAAAAGGGACTTGCCGCTCATTGGAGATATAAGGGGGTGAAGAGCGATAGCACTGACCAGTGGATGAATAATATCCGTGACATTCTGGAGAGTGCCGATTCCGGCCCTATGCAGCTCATGCGTAATCTGAAGAGCGATCCTTACGGTAAAGAGGTGTATGCCTTCACACCTAAGGGCGACCTCTTCCGTCTTCCTAAGGGATCCACTGTGCTCGATTTCGCCTTCCAGATACACAGCAATGTGGGTTCGCACTGCGCGGGAGCCATAGTCAATTCGCGTCATGAAAAAATCAACTATAAGATAGCCAACGGCGACACTGTGGAGATTCTGACCTCTTCGCAGCAGACTCCGAAGCAGGATTGGCTCGGCATAGTGGTCACTTCGAAGGCCCGCAATAAAATCCGCCAGTCGCTTAATGAGTCGAAAATCAACAAGGCCACGCTCGGCCGCGAGCTCCTTGAGCGCAGAGCCAAAAATCGTAAGCTCGAACTCGACGAAGCGCTTCTGATGAAGTTTATCAAGAAGTCGGGCTATAAGTTTTCCAATGATTTTTTCGCAGACCTGGCCGATGAGAAGATTGACGTGCAGCGGTTTCTTTCCGACTATTGCGAAATAGCGGCCCCTGCATCCGTGCCGGAGTCGCGCGCCTCGGCCGAAGACTTTGAGCTGCACACCGAGGAGCAGGAAGCTCCCTCTCAGGAGGTGCTTATAATAGGGGAGAAATCTATCAAGGGTCTTTCTTATAAGTTTGCCAAATGCTGTGCGCCTATCAATGGCGACCCGGTGTTCGGATTTATCAGCAGCGATGGAGTAGTGAAAATTCATCGCACAGACTGCCCCAATGCAGCCAACATCCGCCGTAGGTATCCTTACAGGATAATAAAAGTAGACTGGAACGGCAACTCTTCAGGGAGCCGCCCTGTGACGCTGCGTATCATCGGTAATGACGACATTGGCATAGTCACCAATATCACTTCTATCATCTCCAAAGAGAAGGGATGCACACTGCGCAATATTTCGATAGATTCGCATGATGGGCTCTTCAACGGCTATCTGGTGATAGGCATTGAGGATGTTAACGGCCTCAATTCGCTAATACGCAAAATAAAGACAGTAAAGGGCGTGAAAGAGGTGACCAGGAGTTGAAGTCAGGGCGTGGGAAAATGAAAAATTTATGACACGCAGAGTCAGCAGTGGGCCTGTAGCCAGTCGGTGAGAATGATGACGGCTGCCATCTCATCTGCGCGTCCCTTTTCGCGTCTTTGAGAGCGAGTGAATCCTCCGGCTATCATCTCGCGGTGAGCTATGGAAGACGTGAATCGCTCGTCGCTCATCTCTATGCGTTTTTCCGGAAATGCCTTCCTGAGTCTTCCCATAAAGGGTCTGATATATCGCATGCTGTCGGAGTCTTCTCCCGAGAGGGTGCGCGGATAGCCTACTATTATGCACTCCACATCCTCGCTTGCGCAGTATTCCTTCAGGAAATCCAGCAGTTTGGGTGTGGACTGTGTGGGGAGTCCGTTGGCAGATATTTTAAGAATGTCAGTGACGGCTATTCCGCATCTTTTCTGACCATAGTCTATGGCAAGCACTCTTCCCATGATGATTGTTTTTTTGGAGCGTGGGGGGTTACTTATACGTTGAGGTTTCTACCTTCTTAATCTCAGATGCTATTTGGCTTGAGAAGGCATCGGCGCCACGGTCATTAAGATGAGAAGGGTCGGCAAACATTTCCCGCGCTGTCACCCAATCCGGATCGGCATAGTGGTCTATGACGGGCACCCCTTTCTCACGGCAGAGTGTGGTGACCGGTTCGAGCGACCGGTTGGAGCGGGCTTTATACCAGGGTGAATATACCACAATGAGGTGGATGTTTTTCTCCCGGCAGAGGTTGATGAATTTTTCAAAATATTCGCGCTTCAGCGGTTGCCAGACGGAAGGTTTGTCATCGGGACCCTTACCGTCATAGTCCATTCGATCGTAAAAGGGCAGGAAGCCGTGGTCAAATATCTGAGGAGAGCCGACATTATCCTTAGCCATGTGAAGGAAAGAGGTATTATATCTGTAGAAGGATGAGAGGAGTTTGATCCGTTCGGCCGGATCCACGTCGTCTATCAGAGAATCGAGCACGGCATGGTCAGCCCATCTGTTAAGCCATTTAATAGCCTTAAGATTATCCTCTTCGCGGATGTCAAAGGCCGGGATGACGTCATAGATAATTGTCTGAGGCGTATATCTTTCCAGCAGCAACCGTAGCCTTCCATATTGAAAAAGGAGTCCGTTGCCGTCCAACCCGCAGTTCCAGACCTCTCTGCCGAGAGTGTCGGCGAGAATTGCCGGATTGTAGTGGCGGGCAGCTCTTGATGAGCCCATGATGATGACGGGGGCCTGCTGAATCATTGTGGTGACATACTGATTATGAGTGTCGCCGCCGCGAGCGTGTTTGCTGAAATAGCGGCATAATGCTCCGAAGGCTATGTCGGCTATGGCAATGGCTGCGAAGAATATCAGTATTGTCTTTATGAAGCGTTTCATGACTATAGAATCCTCAGAAGTTGACGTAGATGAAAGAACCGGAGTCGAGGACTCCCATGCAGAGCAGTATGCAGAAAAGCGACATGCAGGTTATCCAGCGTGCCTTGGGAGAGTCGAGCGCCGAGAGTCGTTCTGACAGATATTCCCGGCGGGCTTCAGCGGCAAAGAGCAGGCAGATGGCAAAGAGGGTGAGGAGACGGTCTGTATTGGAGGCTTTCTCCATGAATTCTCCTCCGGGTATCCCGGAGAATATGCGTCCGATGAAGGCTATGGCGTCAGCCAGAGTGGGCATTCTGAAGAATATCCATGCGAAGGTCACTATCAGGAAGGTGATGATAATCCTCACCGGCCTGAACTTCCTGATGGCCGGATGGGCGCTCAGCTTCCCTTTCGGGTCAAGGCCGAGAGCCTTTTCGGCTATCTGTGCGCATCCGTGCAGAGAGCCCCAGATGATGAAAGTCCAGTTGGCACCATGCCATAGTCCGGAGACGAGGAAGGTGGTCATCACATTGGCATACTGTCTGGTCTTGGAGCATCGGCTTCCACCCAGAGGGATATAGACGTGAGTGGTGAGCCAGCGGGTGAGAGTGATATGCCATCGGCGCCAGAACTCCGTGATGCTGTCGGCGAAATAGGGGCGACGGAAATTGTCGGTGAGATTAAAACCGAGGGTCTTTGCGATGCCGACGGCCATCAGTGAGTATCCGGCGAAATCTCCATATATCTGCAGAGTGTAGAGGATAGCGGCCCAGAAGCAGTTAAGGGAGGAGAAGTGCTCGTAGTGGGCCATAACGGTGTCTACATAAAGCCCGAGACGGTCAGCCACAACGCATTTCAGCACCAGCCCCCAAAGCACTAACCTCAGACCTTCGATGGCCTGATGATAGTCGAAAGAGACTTCTCTCTTGAGCTGAGGCATGAGCTCGGCAGTGGTGGATATAGGTCCGGAGGCTGTCTGCGGAAAGAAGGAGCAGAAGAGCATATAGTCTGGAAGAGACTTTTCGGGGAGCTCGCGTCCGCGATATACGTCGAAGAAATATCCGAGAGCCTGAAAGGTGAAGAAGGAGATACCCACCGGAATGGCCCAGTTGAGTCCGGGGAGGGCGAAATGCAATCCGGCGGAGGAGAGGAGCGAGGTGATGTTGTCGTTGACGAAATTATAATATTTGAAAAGCACGAGGGGCCCGGCGGCCAGAAGCGTGATGATGACGCAGAGCCGCAGAGGACGTCGGGTCACAGTGCGTGGATAGACAAGTCGGGCACCATAATATGTGACGAGCGTGACGTAAAGAAGCACAAGGGCAAACGCAGGCTTCCAGTTCATGTAGAGAGCATAGCTCACCAGTATCAGATAAGCGTTTCTGGCTTTTACATACCTTTTCGGTATCAGCCAGAAAATGATGAAGACAAGCGGAAATATCAGCCAGAAATTAAAACTGTTGAAAGCCATAAGAGGATAACGTCGGCGCTTTACGTCTTATTGTGTGCCATGCTATGAGAAGTGGCGTGAGGAATATCTCTTTTTCTTAAAAAAAATTAATAATGCAGCGGTTGGGTGGATAAATATTGGCGTTTGGCTTGAAAAGTTATAACCTTTAAAAGAGTAGGGGAAAGGGCGTTTGGATATTAAAGGATTTATGTCTATCTTTACCGCCCAAAACGGTAGAATACCGGCCCTCCGGCCTCAGTTAATACTCAGACAATGAGCGAAAAATATATCGTCACACCCTCCGAAGAGATAAAAGTGCGCTCCAGAAGCATACGGTCTCTCATCATAATCTTTCTCATCGCGGCACTCTTCATTCTGCCGCAGGTGCTGGAGTTTTCCTGGACTTCCTCAGAAGAGAAGGATTTTGATTCGTTAAGACTGGCTATCCCGGTGCTATGCGTCGTAGCCTTCTGCATAAATTATTATCTGATAGTGCCTCGTGCGCTTACGGAAAAAAAAGCGTGGCTCTTCTTCGGATGGAATCTTCTGCTGACGGTCTTTTTCGTGTATGCCTCGCTTGAGGTGGGCAGTCTCATTAAGGAAATTCATCATGCGCGGTGCGCGCCCAAATGTGGAGATATGGCCCCTCCCCCCGGCCCTCCGCGGATATCTTTTCTTTTCCGCGACCTTCTCTATCTCGTGCTGGCCGTGGCGCTCGCTTATGCTATCAGAGTGCATGAAGAGCGGGAATATCTGCTGCAGCGGCGTCTGCTTTCGGAGGCTAATGTGCAGGCTTTCGAGCTGAAATACCTGCGCACGCAGCTCAATCCCCACTTCCTTTTCAATACCCTCAACAACATTTATGCTCTTACCTCCATCTCTTCGGAGCGTGCCGGGAAGGCTATCCTTGACCTCAGCGCCATGCTGCGCTATCTTATTCATGAGTCAAACGTCAACGAGGTCTCCGTCAGGCGTGAGACCGAAGTGGTCAGAGACTTTATCGCTCTCTCGCGGCTGCGTCTTGAGTCGGGATTTCCGCTCACCGTGAGCCTTACCCCGCCGGAGGATGATAACATCACCGTCCCTCCGCTGGTGCTTCTCACTCTGACAGAAAATGCCTTCAAGCATTGCGACAAATCGGCCGCCGGTGCCTTCATTGACATCGACCTTCGTGCAGAGAATGATACCATGGAGTTCGTGGTGCGCAATTCCTATCGCATCGGAGGAACCCCCTCGCCCCTGCCGCCGCAATATAACACCCACGGCATCGGCCTGGCCAACATCCGCCAGCAGCTCTCTCTCCTCTACGGCGAGAAGGCTACGCTCGTCACCGAGGCCATAGATGGCATCTTCACAGCCAGGCTCATAATAACGGCTTCACATAGTTCCGTATAAAAGATTAAATAGATTTTTCTCACATCTATCGCTTAATTATCTCACTTATTTACTCATCACTTATGAATCAACTCAAGCTCAAGACAATAATAATAGACGACGAGCCTCTGGCTCGCGAACTCATTCAGAACTATGTGGAGCGCGTCCCGGTGCTCAGCCTCGTAGGCTCATACGCATCTGCGCAGGATGCCGTGCGCGAAGTGGTAAGCGGCGAGATAGATTTGATATTCCTTGACATCAATATGCCATGCGTAGGGGGCATAGAGCTCGCTCAGATCACCCCGCGCTCTACGCGCATAATTTATGTGACGGCATACGAGCAGTATGCCCTTCAGGCCTTTGCCGCTAATGCTCTGGACTATCTGCTGAAGCCGGTGGCCTTCGCCGACTTTATGCGGGCTGTCAATCGCGGTGTGGAATGGAAAAAGATGTCGGATGCGCTTGAGCATAACGGCGCTCTGGTCAAGGATGTCATCGTAGTGAAAAGTGACTACAAGACGGTGCAGATAGCGCTTGATTCTATCCTTTATGTAGAGGGACGCCGCGACTATGTCACCTTCGTGCTTGACCGCGAGCCCTTCAGCATAGTCTCGCTTGTCAATCTAAAAAAGCTCGAAGGGGTGCTCCCCGTCGAACGCTTTATGAGAGTGCATAGGTCTTATATAGTTAATCTCAGCAAACTTACGATAGTAGACCGTGCCCGCATCGTCTTCGGAGAGACATTCATCCCCGTCTCGGATGCTTATAAAGAGAAGTTTTCCGAGTATCTGCGCACACACAGCGTGGCCGGAGGGCCTGTAGCGCTCGAAGGGGCTCAATAGTCCATATAGCGGCGATAAGCTGCCGGAGCGGGTGCGGGATGTGAGGCTCCGGTCTGGGGAGAGCTCCCCTGAGGATAACGGCCCGGATAGAGCATCAGTGGCTGCTCCATGCTCCAGCCGGCCGTCATATTGCGCACGTAGATGCTGGCCAGTCCGCGAAGCTCCCGTGTTCGATAGCGGAGTGCTGTGATGAGCTCAGACATTCCCGAGACGCAATCAAACACATATTCTGCCACCTGTCGTCCCTGAAGTATCACGCGCGTATAAATTCTGTCGCCGGGGTTGAATCTCTTTTTTCTCTGCATAATCGGTGATGTTTTTCTTGTTTTGTTTTGGCGGCGGAGGGTGCGGACTCCTTTCCGATGATGCAAAATTACGAACGGCACCGTGCCAACTTATGGCACGGTGCCGTTAATATATCGTAAAAGCGGCACTCAGCGGTGGCGGAAGAGCCGGCGGAGAGCGAAGAGTATGCAGGCGGCAAGAGTCAGCAGTCCCAGGAGGGTGCAGATGCCACTGAAGTAGAAGAAGAGGAGCGTGAAGCATTCCTGTGCGGTCATCTCTCACCCCCTTTCTTTCTTGCGAAATATAAATTTAGTCCCCATGTGACTATCAGCCAGAAGCCCCATACTGTCCAGCAGGCGGGAGTGTTGATGCGGTCGGTGACTGCGAGCAGTATCTCCGCGAAATCGGTCCATAGAGTTTCTGTCATCATTTTCTATTCCATTTACGGGTGAACCAGCGGGCCCATAAGGCTACCGGATAAACAAAGAGGAAGAAGGTCAGTGTGTAGAACACCAGCGACCAGAAGTCAAATTTCCACATAGCGGTATGTTGTTATTGTGTTGTTGTTCAGGATTTATTGTGTAGTAATTGCGTGATTATTGAAAAAGCGGGTTCCTAAAAGTTGCGTCAGGACTTCACGCATAGATGGCGGGCGAGAGGTGCGCATCTATTAGTATAACAATCGGGAAGTCTCATTGTTAAAAAAAAGTAAAAATGTTTCAGTAATACGCAGAGCCTCAGTGAGATATTGGTGAGAAGAGTGATAAAATTTGCATGGACGGGATTTTATTACTATCTTTGCAGGCGCAAAGAGTTGCAGAAATGGTGGAATGGTAGACACGAAGGACTTAAAATCCTTTGACCCGGAAGGGTCGTGTGGGTTCGAGTCCCACTTTCTGTACTTCTCCCGACGGGATGGCCTTAGCGCTTTCCCGTCTTTTTTACTTTCAACTATACCGATATGCAGAATAGTGACGCTCCTGACATAAGACTGAAGGAACTGGGGTCTGCTCCGATTCCCAAAATGCTCCTGAAATACAGTCTCCCCGCAGTGGTGGGTACTGTAGTGATGGCCATTTATAACATTATTGACTCTGTAGTAATCGGCCATGCCATAGACGACCCGAATGTAGTAGCCGGCATTGCGGTCACTTTTCCGGTGATGAATCTCGCTACGGCTCTTGGAATGCTTATCGGCGCCGGTGCTGCCACGAGAATCTCTATTGTGCTCGGGCAGAAAGATCATAGGCGTGCGGAGCTCATTCTCGGCAACTCCGTCCTGCTATCGGTGATTGTGGGCCTTGTCTATATCACTCTTTTCGCTATCTTTCTCACGCCTATCCTCAGAGCCTTCGGTGCTTCCGACAATTCCTTGCCCTACGCCCGCGAATTTCTGATGTGGATTCTTCCCGGCATGGTGCTCATGAATCTTACCTTCAGCTATAACAATGTGATGCGAGCTTCGGGCTATCCCCGCAAGGCTATGTACACCAATCTGATAGGAGCGGGCCTGAACGTAATCCTTGCGCCTCTCTTCCTCTTCGGCTTCGGCTGGGGCATCAAGGGAGCGGCCATAGCCACTGACATCTCGATGCTCGTGACGGCCTTTTTCGTGCTCGGTCATTTCTTCCGCAAAGACAGCGACCTGAGGTTTAAGAAAGGCACATTCCGCTTCCAGTGGCCCATTATTCGCTCTGTGCTTTATATCGGCATGGCCCCCTTCCTTATAAATGTGGCCGGCTCGGTCATCAATGCTATCATCAACAATTCTCTGCTGAAGTATGGTGGCGACAACGCCATAGCCGCCGTAGTGGTTTTCAATCGTTTCGTCACCATCTTCGTAATGATTGTCATAGGAGTCTGCCAGGGTATGCAGCCCATATTGGGATATAACTATGGCTCAGGCAACACGTCCAGACTCTTCAAAACCCTGCGCCTTGCGGCTGTAGTGGGAGTGATATGCACTACGATTGGCTCAGTGATAGGAGCCTTGTGTCCGGAGACGATTGCCAAGATGTTCATGCAGGACCCCGATCAGATAGCTTGCGCCGTCAACTGTCTGCATATCACTACGCTCACCTTCTGGATGGTTGGATTCCAGATAGTAGCCACCAACTTCTTCCAGTCGCTCGGAATGGCCGGGAAAGCCGTCTTCCTCTCTCTGACACGTCAGATTATCTTCATGATACCTCTACTCTTCATTCTCCCTCCCCTTATGCAGCTCAACGGTGTCTGGAGCGCATTCCCCATAAGCGATTTCCTCTCCGTAACCGTCTCAGCCATAATGCTGGCCGTGCAGGTGCGCAAAATCAAGAGAGCAGCCGCCCCTCCAGCACTGTAATTTTTTTCAGACATTATTTACTTATTTATTTTAATATAATTCTCTTGCAATGATTCTCCCCGTATATCTATATGGTCATCCCGTGCTCCGTCAGGAGGCGGAAGACATTACTCCCGATTATCCCGAACTCTCCACTCTCATCAATGACATGTGGGAGACCATGTATCACTCAGAGGGCGTAGGCCTCGCAGCCCCCCAGATAGGCCGCTCCATAGCGCTCATAGTGCTCGACGGCTCCGTGCTTGCCGATACCTTCCCTGAATGTGCCGACTCTAAGATGGTGATTATCAATCCTCAGCTTGAAGTGATAGAGGATTCGCCGCTGGTGTCGCGCGCAGAAGGTTGTCTCTCGCTTCCTGACCTCAGCGAGAACGTAAAGCGCCACGAGCATATCCGCCTCACCTGGTGTGATGAAAACTTCGTGGAGCACGAGAAGGAATTCACCGGTTTTCTCAGCCGTATCATCCAGCATGAGTATGACCATCTGCTCGGTGAGGTCTATATAGACCATGTGGCGCCCATACGCCGTCAGCTCATACGCACCAAGCTCAATAATATCGTCAAGGGCAAAGTGAAGTGCGGATATAAGACCAAGGCCGCTCCCGCCAAGTAGTTAGCCGGCTTTCCGTCTCGTTGAACATTAATAGCCGCCGGGGTGTTAAGTAAGTATCGTTCTAAAAAATCAGAATCCTTATGGCAGATTTGACCCCGAAAGACTTGGAAATACTTGCCGAGCGCGGCATCTCTCAGACTGAAATTGATGACCAGCTGGCAGCCCTGCGTAATGGCTTCCCCTTTCTTAATATAGAAGCAGAGGCCACTGTGGAGAATTGCATTAAGCGCCCCACTGCCGAAATGCAGAAAAAGGCTATTGAGATATGGCATCAATTTCTTGAAAGCGGCGGAGTTGCCGTAAAACTCGTTCCCGCGAGCGGGGCGGCCTCAAGAATGTTCAAGGACCTTCACGCTTTCCTCAACGGAAAGAAGGATAAGCCCGATACCGACTTCAGGCGAGCTTTCTTTGACAATATAGAGAAATTCGCATTCTATCCCAGACTAAACTTCGTCACCCTCACTCTCTTCGGCAAGAGCATATATACTCTAATAGAGGAGAAACGATATAAGGATATAGTGGCCGCCCTCCTTAATAAAGAGGGTCTCAACTATGGCCGCCTCCCCAAGGCTCTTCTCCAGTTCCATAAAGTGCCCGGAACGTCTTGCACCCCTCTCGAAGAGCATCTTGCCGAGGGCGCTGAGACTATTAAAGACCGCAACGGCAAGGTGAGAGTTCACTTTACGGTCAGCGACGATCATCTCCCGCTGGTCAAAATGAAGATAGAGGAGGCAGCAGGTGGCGTCGGTAAGAAATATGACGTGAAGCTCGAAGTGGGCACTTCCGTGCAGAAGCCCTCTACTGATACTATATGCGTCACGCAAGATGGCAAAATCTTCCGCAAGGATGGCGCTCTCTTTTTCCGTCCCGGCGGCCATGGCTCTCTAATTGAGAATCTTAACGATATAGATGCCGACGTGGTCTTCATCAAAAATATTGACAATGTGGTGCCCGAACAGCGCCGCGAAGTCTCTAACCGTTTCAAGATGATAGCCGGAGGCATCCTCATGGGCGCCAAAACAAAGGCGGATGAATACTGCCGTCGCCTCCAGAAAGGAACTCCCTCGCACGAGGAGCTGGCTGAAATGCTCCGCTTCCTCCGTGAAGTGCTCTGCATCACGCATGACAAGAGCGACGTGATGCCCGATGAGCAGGTAGCCTCATATATCTTCGCCAAGCTCAACAGGCCTATGCGAGTCTGCGGTATGGTGAAAAATGAAGGTGAGCCCGGCGGTGGTCCCTTCCTCGCATATAATCCCGACGGCACGGTGAGTCCCCAGATTCTTGAAAGCGTGCAGCTCGACACCTCCGACAAGAGGATTGAGGAGATTTTCAGACGCTCCACCCATTTTAATCCGGTAGATCTTGTCTGTGCCATAAAGGACTTCGAAGGCCGGAAATTTCATCTTACAGACCACGTGGACCGTTCCACAGGCTTCATAAGCGAAAAGAGTGTGGATGGCGTGGAGATTAAGGCCTTGGAGCGCCCGGGACTCTGGAATGGAGCCATGTCTGACTGGAACACTATTTTCGTTGAGGTGCCCGCAGAGACGTTTAATCCCGTTAAGACTGTTAATGACCTGCTGCGCCCCGCGCATCAGATATAAAAACCGGAGGGTGTGTCGAAATTCATTTTGGCACACCCTCTAAGGGTTTGTAAAATAGGGCAGATGCATAACACATTTTAGAACTTACTTAAATACTCTCTTTTATAATGACAAGAGCAGCAATCGTTGGCTATGGCAACATAGGCCGTTACACACTGGAAGCCCTTCAGGCGGCTCCCGATTTTGAAATAGCAGGTATCGTGAGACGCGACCCCTCTGATCGCGCAGACATTCCGGCTGATATCCCCGTTGTGGCAAGCATTCGTGATCTTAAAGATGTAGAGGTAGCCATCCTCGCCACTCCCACGCGCAGCGTGGAGAAATATGCCCGTGAGATTCTTGCTATGGGCATCAATACTGTCGACAGCTTTGACATTCACGGGCAGATACCTCAGCTTCGTGAGACTCTGGATAAGGCAGCTAAAGCGCACGGCTCTGTCGCCGTGATTTCCGCCGGATGGGATCCGGGAAGCGACTCTGTGGTGCGCACTCTGCTGCAGGCTATCGCCCCGGAAGGCGTCACCTATACTAACTTCGGCCCCGGTCGCTCTATGGGTCATACCGTAGCCGTGAAGGCCATCGAGGGTGTGCGCGATGCCCTCTCAATGACCATCCCCGTGGGCACCGGCATTCATCGCCGCATGGTATATATAGAGCTCGAAGATGGCTACGAACTTGACCCCGTGGCTGCTGCCATTAAGGCCGACCCATATTTCTCTTCGGATGAAACCCACGTTATCGCGGTTCCCTCGGTGGCTGAGCTCAATGATGTGGGTCATGGTGTCAATCTCGTAAGAAAGGGCGTCTCCGGAAAGACCCACAATCAGCTTTTCGAGTTTGACATGAAAATCAATAATCCTGCCCTTACGGGCCAGGTGCTCGTATGCTGCGCACGCGCGGCAATGCGTCAGCGTCCGGGCTGCTACACCATGATTGAAATTCCTGTCATCGACCTCCTCGCAGGCGATCGCGACGCGCATATCGCTCACCTCGTGTAGTCAAAACCATTTCCAGAATAAAAGACACGGCCATCTGCTTATTGCAGACGGCCGTTGCCTTTATACGGACCTCATATAGTTAGTCGGTGAGTTTGCGGTAGCGGATACGGTGAGGCGTGTCGTTGCCATCCCTCTTCTTGCGATACTCCTCGTAGTCGCTATACGAGCCTTCATAATAAGTGACCTTGCTGTCACCCTCAAAGGCGAGTATGTGGGTGGCTATGCGGTCAAGAAACCAGCGGTCATGCGAAACGACCACCGCGCAGCCCGCGAAGTTCTCCAGACCCTCTTCAAGAGCGCGGAGGGTATTGACGTCAATGTCATTGGTTGGCTCGTCGAGAAGAAGCACGTTCCCCTCCTCCTTGAGCGCCATAGCGAGGTGCAGACGATTACGTTCACCGCCGGAGAGCACGCCGATTTTCTTCTCCTGATCAGCTCCCGTGAAGTTGAATTTTGAAAGATAGGCGCGGGCATTCATGTCGCGGCCTCCCATACGGAAAGACTCCACACCCTGAGAGATTACTTCATAGACCGTCTTCTCCGGGCTGAGGTCCTTATGATTCTGGTCTACGTAGGCTATCTTCACAGTCTCGCCCACCTCGAAGTCTCCGGCGTCCTGCTTCTCCAGACCCATAATCAGGCGGAAGAGGGTGGTCTTGCCGGCGCCGTTAGGGCCGATGACTCCCACAATGCCGTTAGGCGGCAGCATGAACTCCAACTCGTTGAAAAGCACCTTTTCGCCGTAGGCCTTGGCCACCTTATTGGCCTCAATCACCTTATTGCCCAGACGAGGCCCGTTGGGGATGAAAATCTCCAGCTTCTCTTCGCGCTGCTTCTGGTCTTCATTGAGCAGTCGGTCATAGCTCGCCAGTCGGGCCTTTCCTTTGGCCTGACGGGCCTTGGGAGCCATGCGCACCCATTCCAGCTCACGCTCCAGAGTCTTGCGGCGCTTGCTCGCCTGCTTCTCCTCCTGGGCCATGCGCTTGGTCTTCTGGTCGAGCCATGAGGAGTAATTTCCCTTCCAGGGGATACCTTCGCCACGGTCAAGTTCGAGAATCCAGCCGGCCACATGGTCAAGGAAGTAGCGGTCATGCGTGACGGCGATTACCGTGCCGGGATATTGCTGCAAATGCTGTTCGAGCCAGTCTATCGACTCGGCATCAAGATGGTTGGTAGGCTCATCGAGCAGAAGGATGTCGGGCTGCTGGAGCAAGAGGCGGCATAGAGCCACCCGGCGCTTCTCACCGCCGGAGAGGGTGGCTATCTTCTGGTCGTCCGGTGGACAGCGCAGAGCATCCATCGCCCGCTCCAGCTTATTGTCAATATTCCATGCATCAGCGGCGTCGAGCCTGTCCTGAAGTTCAGCCTGACGAGCCATCAGAGCCTCCATCTTGTCAGGATTTTCAAGCACTTCGGGGTCGCAGAAGGCCTCGTTGACCTCATCAAACTCCTTGAGCATCTGCATCACGGGCTGCACACCCTCACGAACAACTTCAAGCACAGTCTTGTCCGGGTCGAGTTTAGGCTCCTGCTCCAGATAGCCTACGGAATAGCCGGGAGAGAAGACCACTTCCCCCTGATACTCCTTATCAATGCCAGCGATTATCTTGAGCAGAGTGGACTTTCCGGAGCCATTGAGACCGATGATGCCTATCTTGGCGCCATAGAAGAATGACAGATAGATATTTTTGAGAATCTGTCTTTGAGGGGGTATGATTTTGCTCACACCCACCATTGAAAAGATTATTTTTTTGTCGTCAGCCATAATTGCCTCTTGAAAAATTGCTTATAAATATTTTAATCCATTCAGTGCCGTGGAGTCGCCGTGAGCGTCCGCGCACCGTGGCAATGCTTTGCCTCTGCAAAGATAACACAAAATCGGCTAACGGCAAAATATCACTACCTCTCCACATCACGCTTCCGTCCCTTCAGTAAGAAAAAAGAGATTGGCTTGTAGGTGGCCGTTCGGATTTTTTTGCTAACTTTGCAGTCAGTTTTATGGAGTTAAGACTCCGGCAGATGGCGAGGTGCCGGCCTGCCGCGATTTTATGCTCCTAATCTTTAGATTATTACCGAATGGAATGGATTATTGACTTGCTCAGACCGGGAAGTGAATCGCTCGCCAGCACGATTCTTTTGTATTCCTTTGTGATTTTTGCCGGCATTTTTCTTGGCAAAATTAAGATTTTCGGCGTCTCTCTCGGTGTCACATTTGTGCTCTTCGTTGGAATTCTTTTGGGCCATTTCGGCTACGTAGTGCAGGGAGACACTCTGCATTTCCTCCGTGAATTCGGACTGATACTCTTCATCTTCTCTATCGGTATGCAGGTCGGTCCCGGATTTTTCTCCTCTTTCAAGGAGGGTGGCATCAGGCTGAATGCTCTCGCGCTTACGGGCATTGCGCTCAACGTGGTCATCATGCTCGCCATCTACTACATACAGGGGGGCGCTGACGGCTCTACCACTATCGACCAGCTTGTTGGTGTCCTTTCAGGAGCCGTAACCAATACTCCCGGCCTCGGTGCCGCTCAGCAAACTGTGCTCCAGGTGAATCCTGACGCCTACGACATCAGCCAGCAGATGTCTATGGGATATGCCGCCGCTTATCCTCTCGGCGTGGTGGGCATCATCCTTACTATGATCGTAATCAAGAAAATCTTTAAAATCAACGTTGACGAGGAAATCCGTGAGGTAGAGGAGCACAACAACGATTCCCAGCTCGCTCCCCACGTGGTGACTTTTCAGGTGACCAACAATCTTATTATGGGTCTCTCCATCGTCAAGCTCCATACTCTGATAAGCGCTAATTTTGTTATCTCCCGCATCCAGAAGCCTGATGGCAGCGTCATAATACCTACGGCTGAAGACGTCCTGGAGGAGAATGACCTCGTGCTTATCGTCTGCTCAGTGCAGGATGAGGAAATCTTCACCCGCTTCATTGGCCCGATGGTGGATAAGAAGTGGGAAATGGTGCAGGGTCCCGTAGTCTCTCGTCGCATTCTCGTCACCAAGACGGAATATAATGGCGTAAAGCTCGGCTCTCTGCGTCTCCGTATGGGATATAAACTCAACGCTACGAGAATCAACCGTGCCGGAGTAGACCTCCTTGCGACTCCCTCGCTTCGCCTGCAGATGGGCGACCGAATCACCGTAGTGGGTAAGCTTGCCGACATAGAGCGCCTCGCCGACAAGCTCGGCAACTCCATGAAGCGACTCAACGAGCCTAATCTCGTGACGATGTTCATCGGCATATTCCTCGGTATTCTCGTGGGAAGTATCCCCCTGCAGTTCCCCGGGATGTCGGTGCCCATGAAGCTCGGTCTGGCCGGCGGTCCCCTCGTGGTGGCTATCCTTATCTCGGCCTACGGCCCGAAAATCCATCTGGTCACCTACACTAATTCCTCGGCTAATCTGTTGCTCCGTGAGATAGGAATCTGCCTCTTCCTCGCTTCGGTGGGCATTGCGGCCGGAAAAGACTTTGCCGCTACCGTATTTAACGAGACCGGTCTTCTATGGGTGGTCTACGGATTCTTCATCACGGTCATTCCCCTGCTCATAGTCGGAATTATTGCCCGTGGAAAATACAAGCTCAATTATCTCTCTATCCTCGGCCTGATGTCGGGTGGATATACAGACCCCCCGGCACTCGCTTACGGAAATAAGGTGGCAAACAATGACGCTCCTGCTGTGGCTTACTCCACAGTGTATCCTCTTACGATGTTTATGCGCGTCATAGTGGCTCAGGTGCTGATTCTTTGTTTCCTTTAGCCCCGCGGCAAATAATATCAAGCACATTTTATCGTTAAAATATAAGGAGAACGGTCTCTGAAAGGCTGTTCTCCTCAATTTCTTAATCTAAAACCTACAGAAGATGAAAAAATTTTTCAGAATGGCTTCTATCGGATGTCTGGCAGCCTCGATTGCGCTCGCAAGCTGCAGCGACGATAACGATAGCCCAAAGCCGGATCCCGAAATCCCCGAAACTCCGGTTGTCTCGGCCACACCCTCAGCTGCCAACGTATTCACCGCAGGGCTCCCGGCAGTAATTGATGGCGCCTCCTACACCTTTAACGATAAGGGACAGGTGACTAAAATCACGGATGGTGATGAGGTTATCAACATCGAATACGGCTCATTCACCCGTGCTGAATATCAGGCTAAGGTGACCTATATGTGGGAAGGCGAGATAGAATCGGAGATGTATCTCCAATTCAATGAGAAAGGTTTCATCACCTATGCGCTTCAGGTTTATCCCGAAGAGGGCATGGAAGATGATACGTGGACTATCGGGTACGACAGCGATGACCGCATGGTGTCAATGAAGAGAAGTGAAGGCACTGAGGATTATATTATAACCTACGTGGATGGAGACATCACCAATGTGAAGCGCTATGATTCGGATGACAACGACCGCTATGAATATTCTATCTCCTACACCAGCGACACGCAGACGACTCCCGTGGCCAATAAGGGAAACGTGATGCTTTTCGATGAGTCATTAGGTATTGACATCGACGAGATGGCACCTCTCTACTATGCCGGTCTTCTCGGCAATGGCACCCGTCACCTTCCGATGATGATGACGGAGGTTGAAGAGGAAGGCAGCAGTTACATATATACCTATTTCTGGACCCTCAACGCCTCGGGCTTCCCCACGAAGTTCGTGTCAAAATATACATCCGATGATTATACCTACGAATCTGATGTAGTGGAATTCTCCTGGAAATAAGGGATCATATTCAGGCAAGTGTTGTAGACAGCACGAATAAAAAAGCCGGCCATCGTCATGGTCGGCTTTAAATTTTGAAGCATCACACTTACTATTACTTCTTCGTGCGGTTGCCGTAACGGTTGCGGAACTTGTCCACACGACCGGCGGTGTCCACGAGCTTCTGCTTGCCGGTGAAGAAGGGGTGTGAAGAGCTGGTGATTTCAAGTTTTACCAGAGGATACTCCTTGCCGTCTACCTCGATAGTTTCCTTAGAGGCTACGGTGGAGCGGGTGATGAAGATTTCATCGTTTGACATGTCTTTAAATACCACCTCGCGGTAGTTAGAAGGATGGATGTCTTTTTTCATCGTGTTAATCTGCAGTTAATTAGTGAATTATATGCCTCGTCCCTGGCAGGGGACGCTCTCAGCAGGTCGCGATCCCACTGAATCGGCCTGCAAAGTTACGCATTTTTCCTGACATAACCAAACGTAAACTTGCTTTTCACATCTTTTTCTTCATATTTTCGGGCTTACCGGGGCTATTGAAGCTCTCATCAGCTTCTATTGCGGGCCTGCGGTTGGCCGGCTTTCAGAATCCGGGGGTGACGGCGAGGATATAGAGATTGGCGTCGTCGGCGATGATGTCGGTGTGAAGTCCGACCTTTGAGAGTTGAGCTTTTACGTCGGTGCCGGCCGCAAGTCCCTCACTGTGTATGGGGCGTTCGTGATGCACATTATTGATAAAATCGCGCCCTGTGGGATGAGCGATTATGATTCGTCCTCCCGGCGCGAGATTATTCTCGGCAAGGCGACGAAGTGTCTGCTCCGGATTATGTATGTGAGGATAGACGCAATAGAGCATTATGCGGTCATAGCGCCCCTCTACGTCCTCCTCCTCTATATTGGCAAGGAGGAATGTAGGAGTCGGCGTGAGGCCTTCATATTTATTCTTAGCCCTCTCAAGCATATTCTCGGCAAGGTCTACGGCCGTTATGCTCCCCTCAGCTCCCACGCGAGAGGCAAGATAGGGGAGGAGAATGCCGGTGCCGGTGCCGATGTCCAGTATGCGGTGACCGCGGCCTATTTCGGCTTTATCAAGCACTGCGTTTACTTTCTCCGGAGTGGAGGAATCGTTGGTGGCATCCCATGACTCGGCTATCTGATTGAAAAAGTCTTTCTCTTTCATAGAGCTACTTTATAAGTAAGTTATAAGTAAGTTCGAAAAATTAAACGATATATGTGAGATGAAAACTCTTGTACAATAAAACTTGCCCTTTTGGGCTAATTTCACGTTGTCTCTCAGTCAGATATGCTTATATCTTCCTTCGATTCGCCGCGAAATTATCTCCAAAATTACTTCGTTTTATATGTACATTAATTTTTCTCACTTACTTGTAAGTTCGAAAAATTAAACGATATATGTGAGATGTAAGCATTAATTTCTCTCACTTACTTAATAATTAAACTATATCTGAGAGACAGGGTTTTAATGTGAAAAAGAGGTGTGCAAAGAATTTAGTCCTTACACACCTCTTTTTTATTATTAAGTAAGTTTTAAGTAAGTTCTAAAAATCAAACGGTAAATGTACATTAAATTTTCTCACTTACTTGCCGGAGATATTTTTATTCAAACTCAATGAGAGCCTGGTCAGTGCCGATAACGTCATTTTCGTTAACGAGAACGCGCTTCACGGTGCCGGAGATGTCAGACGAGAGGTCGTTTTCCATCTTCATAGCCTCGTAGATGAGCACTACGTCGTTGCTGTTTACTTTATCGCCGGGCTTAACCTTGATTTCGAGCACAGTGCCGCCCATGGGAGCGCGAAGCACGGGGCCGGTGAATGTCTCAGCGGGCTTGGCAGGCGACTTGGGAGCCTCTTCAGCCTTGGGAGCCTCTACCTTGGGAGCGGCGGCCTGATTAGCCTCAAACTCAGCTTTACGCTTGTTCTTGAGGAAGCCGGTGGCTACGGCGGGGAGAAGAGCGAGAAGGAGTTCCTCTTCGTCGTTGGTGGCGAGGTTCACATTGCCATACTCAGGCAGAGTGGGGTTGGCCGGCTTGCGGTAGGAGTTTACGTCGTAGGGCTTCTCTTCGGGGCTGCCGGTGATCTGAGCGCGGAAGGCGGGATCTACAGCTACGGGAGTGTGGCCATACTCACCCTTCACGAGCGAGATGAACTGATTGTTCTTATTGGTATAGTCAGCCACGCCTTTACGACGGTCAAGGGCTACTGCTACTGCCTGAGAGCCTACGATCTGGCTGGTAGGAGTCACGAGGGGCACAAGGCCGGCGTCACGGCGTACTTTCGGGATGAGGGCCATAGCCTCGTCGAGCACGTCTCCTGCCTTGAGGGCACGGAGGTTAGCCACCATGTTGGAGTACATACCGCCGGGCACCTCTGCGTTCTTGACAAGTTCGTTGGGTTTGGGGAAGCCGAAATATGCCTCGATTTTGTGGCAAGCATCCAGAAGTGCTGCCTCGTCATTGTTGGTGGCAGCGGTGATGGCACGGTCAAACTCAGCGTCGATGTCTTTGGGCATCTTGGAGTAGAACTCATCGAAGTCGTTAGGCCATTTGTCCTTGTTAAGGTCGAAGTCAGCGAGAGCCTTGCGGGCATCTTTAAGCTCGGTGCGGATTTTGGCTACAGCGTCCATATTGACGTCAACCTCAATGCCGAGCTTCTGGCAGAAGATCCATACGAGCTCAATGGCGGGAGCTGCAGAGCCGCCGCCAAACCACCAGATATTGGTGTCGACGATGTCAACACCCTTGATAATAGCGGTGAGCACGGCTGCCAGGCCATAGCCCGGAGTGCAGTGGGTGTGGAAGTCTACGTCTACCTTCAGAGCCTGTTTGAGCTTGGGCATGAGGGTGAAGATGCGAGAGGGATTCACGAGGCCGGCCATGTCCTTAAGGGTGATCATCTTGGCGCCGATGCGCTCCATTTCCACAGCTTTGCTTACGAAATAGTCATCGGTGAAGATTTTTTCGGGAGCAGCGGGCTCATCATTTCCGCCGAAGAGACGAGCGAAGAAGCCTTTCTTCTTGGCAGGAGCCTTGGGCTCTTCTTTCGGGTCTACTGTGTAGCAGACGGCGGCGTCTGAAATGCCTCCGAGCTCATTGATGAGGCGGATGGACTCGCGGATGTTGTCAATGTCATTGAGTGCGTCGAAGATACGCATTACGTTAAGGCCATTCTTGATAGCCTCTTTGTAGAAGCCTTCGAGCACATAGTCGGGATAAGGCACATATCCGAAAAGGTTACGTCCGCGGGAGAGTGCGGAGAGAAGAGAGATGCCCTTCATCTCCTTAGAGCAGGCGCGGAGACGATCCCAGGGTGACTCGCCGAGATAGCGCATCACTGAGTCGGGCACTGCGCCGCCCCATACTTCCATAATATAGAATTTTGCGTCGCGATAGAGCGGGAGGAGTTTGTCGATGTTCTCCTGCTTCATGCGGGTAGCAAAAAGCGACTGCTGCCCGTCGCGGAGCGTGAGGTCTCTAATTTTGAGTTTTCTGCTCATAATAGGTTCTAAAGTTATATTCTTTATTGTTATGTAAGTTCTAAGATTCGGGTGCTAAATTAGCAATAAAATCTGAATTGAGGAAATATATTGCTAAAAAAATGTCAGTGGGGTATCGCTTGATTATACTGAGGCCGCCGGAGACGCTCTCCGGAGGTTATTCGAATACACCCTCTACAGCCTCCACGTCAGGCTCCTCGGCGGCTGCAGACTCGCCACCGCCTCCCCAGTTGCCACCGGGGCAGAAGCGGAATCCTTCGGGGAAGGTGAATTTGGCATCCTGAGTGTAAGGTAGGCGCGAGTCGTCAAAGACACGTTTGAGGAACAGGCCGACTACGGGGAGTGCCTGTCCGGCGCCCTGTCCGATGCTTCCGTTTAGGAAGTGGATGTAGCGTTCTTCGCCGCCTACCCATGCGCCGCATACGAGATTGGGGAGCACGCCGATAAACCATGCATCGGAGTTGTCATTGGTAGTACCGGTCTTTCCTCCCATTTGCGCCGTGATGCCGTAGTTGGAGCGGAGGCGGCGTCCTGTGCCGTTGTCTACGACGCTCATCATCATGTCAATGGTCTGATAGAAGGCGTTTTCCGAGAGCACTTCGGTGCGATGCGGATTAGCGGAGTAGATGATGTTGCCCTGATTGTCTTCGATGCGTGTGATAAAGACGGGGTCTACGCGCAGTCCTTTGTTGGCGAATGCGGAGTAAGCGCCCACCATGTCTTTAACTGAAGCCTCGAAGGAGCCGAGCGCCAGAGTCTGGTTGGCCGGGATGAGTCCGGAGATGCCGAAAAGAGGGAGTGTCTGATTGGCGAAGTGAGAGATGCCGGTGTGATTGATTAGCGCCAGCGAAGTGTTGTTGTTGGAGGCCGTGAGGGCTCCTTTCAGAGTCAGGCCGCCTATTACGGAGCATGGTGTCTCTCCCTGGTCCATAGCGGCGCCGTAGAGCAGAGGCTTGGCTGTGGAGCCGACCTGACGTCGGGCGCGCGATACCATGTCATACTGGAAATGCTCAAAGTCGGGGCCTCCCACGTAGGCCTTGATATATCCGGATGCTGGGTCCATAGCCATCATGCCGCAGCGGAGTATTGATTTCATGTAGAGCAGAGAGTCGTAAGGAGTCATGGTTTTCTCCATCGTGCCGGGTACGAGTCTGCCATCCTTGTTACGTTCGTAAGCGAAGAGCACCATTTTCTCAGGCGTGTGGAAAGCCTTGTCGATTTCGGCATCGGAGCATCCGGCCTCTTTCATCATTCTGTAGCGATAAGTCTGGCGGATGGCATTCTTGATGAGACGCTGGAGGCCGGCGGCATTGATGTCGCCGCTGCTTGCTGAGTAAGGCCAGTAGCGTGAGTGGGAACGCTCGGCGTTGAAAGCGGGCTGGAGTGTGCCCCCCACATAGTTATAGACGGCATCTTCGGCGTAGGCTTGCATACGCAGGTCCAGAGTCGAATAGATTTTCAGGCCATCCTCGTAGAGGTTATAAGTGGTGCCGTCGGGCTTGGGATTTTTCTCTATCCATCCATACACGGGATTCTCTTCCCAGGCTACGGAGTCGTGCTTATAGTTGCTGAGAGCCACTCGCCATGCGTTATTACTTTTGTAGTCGTCTTTGCGAGGTTTTACGGGCTTCTTGGCCAAAAGCATGTAGCGGATATAGTCGCGGAAATAGGGGGCACCGCCCTCCTTGCGGTCTATTTTGTGATAGCTGATGCCGAGGGGCTGAGCCTTATAGTAGCTGGCATCGGTTTCAGAAAGGAAACCGGCCTTGACCATCTGGTCGAGAACTACATTGCGGCGTTCGCGTGTGCGCTCCTCATATCTTCGGGGATTGTAGAATGAGGGATTCTTCAACATTCCGACGAGGGTGGCGGCTTCCGGCACCGTGAGCTGGTCGGGGAGTTTGCCGAAATATGTGTAAGCTGCGGTCTTGATGCCGATGGCATTGTTGAGGAAGTCGAAGCGGTTGAGATACATAGTTATGATCTCTTCCTTGGTGTAGAAGCGTTCGAGCTTGATGGCTATCATCCACTCTATGGGCTTCTGCATGGCTCTCTTGAAGGGATTTTGCGAGGGCTGGGAGTAAAGCTGCTTTGCGAGCTGCTGAGTGATGGTGGAGCCACCTCCGGATGATTTGTCGCCAAGCAGCAGAGTCTTGACACCTGTACGTCCGAGAGCCATGAAGTCGATGCCTGAATGTTCTTTGAAGCGCACGTCTTCAGTGGCTATCAGAGCGTCAATGACGTTTCTTGAGATGGAGTCATAGTCTACGGGCACGCGGTTTCCCGAGGAGAGGAAGAAGCGTCCCAGCTCGGTCGTTCCGTCAGAGGCATAGACCACGGAAGCCTGAGAGTTGTGGGGATCTTCTATCTCTTCAATGGGGGGCATATAGCCTATGACACCATTGTAAATGAGCAGAAAGAGCAGGAAGATGAAGAAGCCGAGTGCGAGAAACCCGATCCACATCCATTTAATAAACTCTGAAGCCCGTGAGCGGCGCTGTTTTCGTTCTTCACGGCCTCCGTTTTCCGTGTTATAATATTCTCTATGGTCAGCCATAAGGGTCTGTTAGTGATGGATAACTATGTAGGTGTCAAGCAAGTTTAAAGATTTCAACGGCCCGGGTAAGAATGAAAAATTCTTATGAGATTAAGCTTGTCCATTTATGAGTCCGTTAAATTTTCTCACTCGCTCAAAACGCAAAGTTACAAAAAATCCTTCACATATCAAAATGCAATAAAAAACATGACAGACGCAAAGATTTGACATTGCGTCTGTCATGCTATTAGTTTGCAGTCCGGGAGGTCGCTATGTGCGAGAGCGGTCAGACTTCCGGCGCGAGTCCGTAAGCCTTGTCAATGCGGGAGCGGACATAGTCGGCATCTACGGTGTAAGTGTCCTGCTTTGAGCCGGGAGCGTCAAACATGGCATCTACCATTACGGTCTCAACGATGGAGCGCAGTCCGCGCGCGCCGAGTTTATATTCCACGGCTTTGTCTACGATAACGTCAAGCGCCTCATCGGTAAATTCAAGCTCCTTGCCGTCAAGCTGGAAGAGTTTCTTATACTGACGGATGATAGCGTTTTTGGGTTCGGTGAGAATCCTTCTGAGCGCTTTCTTGTCAAGGGGCTCGAGGCTGGTGAGTATTGGCAGTCGTCCGATGATTTCAGGGATTAGGCCAAATGATTTGAGGTCTTGAGGGGTTACGTATCGCATCAGATTTTCACGATGCTGCTTGCGGGCCACCTCATCCTGGCCGTATCCTACCACCCGGGTGTTGAGTCGGGATGCAATCTTTCTTTCGATACCGTCAAAGGCTCCGCCGCAGATGAAAAGAATGTTTTTGGTGTCTACGGCGATGAGCTTCTGTTCAGGGTGTTTTCTGCCGCCATTGGGGGGCACGAGCACTGTGGAGCCTTCGAGGAGTTTAAGCAGACCTTGCTGCACACCCTCTCCGCTGACGTCTCTTGTGATAGAGGGGTTGTCGCTCTTGCGTGCTATTTTGTCAATTTCGTCAATGAAGACGATGCCCTTCTCGGCTTTCTTTACGTCATAGTCACAGGCCTGAAGGAGTCGGGTGAGGAGCGATTCGATATCTTCGCCCACATATCCGGCTTCGGTGAGCACAGTGGCATCAACGATGGTGAAGGGGACATCAAGGAGTCTGGCGATGCTTTTGGCAAGGAGAGTCTTTCCGGTGCCGGTGGGCCCTACCATAATGATGTTTGACTTCTCGATGTCAACGTCGTCGTCGGGATTGTCATCACCCTGCTGCTCCACACGCTTATAGTGGTTATAGACAGCCACGGAGAGATACTTTTTAGCCTCCTGCTGCCCGATGACGTATTTGTCGAGGAAGTCATTGATTTCCTTTGGCGTGGGTATTTTCTTGTCGGGAGCGGCCTCCGACGCTTTGGAAGCGGAGCGCTCAGCCTTGTCGGCGTTGAATGCGTTTTCTATGTATTGGCCACACTCCTCGCAGATGTTGAAGCCGGGAGCGAGCTCCACAACGTGATTGGAGGCAGACTCCTGCGACCCGCATAGCGAACATGATTTCTTTTTAGCCATCAGACGTTTAGTTACTTATTCTCTTTCTTTTTTCTCTCGTTGACAAGGATATTGTCAATCATGCCATACTCTTTTGCTTCGCGGGCTATCATCCAGTAGTCACGGTCGGAGTCTTGCTCCACTTTTTCGAAGGGCTGTCCTGAGTGGTCAGAGATGATGCGATAGAGTTCCTCTTTGAGTTTGAGAATCTCGCGGGCAGTGATTTCGATGTCGGAAGCCTGTCCCTGTATGCCTCCCATCGGCTGATGAATCATGACGCGGGAGTGAGGGAGGGCGAAGCGCTTGCCATGCTCTCCGGCCACAAGGAGGACGGCGGCCATAGAGGCGGCCATTCCGGTGCAGATGGTGGAGACGTCGCTATTGACATACTGCATGGTGTCATAGATGCCGAGTCCGGCATAGACAGAGCCGCCGGGAGAGTTGATATAGAGGTTGATATCCTTTTCGGGGTCTACCGAGTCAAGGTAGAGAATCTGAGCCTGAATGATGTTGGCGCTCTGGTCGGTGACCTGGGTGCCGAGAAAGATGATACGATCCATCATGAGACGAGAGAAAACGTCCATCTGAGTGACGTTGAGCTGACGCTCTTCGAGGATATAAGGATTAAGATAGTCGGCTGTGGGAGGAGTGGCCACGGAGGTGAGACCGGGGTTCAGACGTGCGGCTTTGCGAGCGTAGTCGTCAAGTGTGTTTGAGTTGATGCCGAGGTGGTTTACGGCAAAATTTCTGAAGTCATTTTTCATAAGTCGTTTCTTTTTATGAGCGTGAGTCGGCAAAAAGCGTGCCAGAATGTCGCTCCAAGATAAAACGCATAGAGGAGAGGGAAGGTTTTATGGCCGGCGATAAGATTTCTTTTGAGAAAGGGTCTAAACACACTCTAAACAAAATTTAGGGCGGCGTGTCAGAGCCATTGTCTTGACACACCGCCTCTAATTTGTATTTGCTGTGCTATAGAGTGTTAGCTGCGATCAGGCCTGAGGCTGGAAGAGGGCGTTGAATTCTTCTACAGACACCTCTTTGTCATCCACTGTGACAGCCTCCTTGATAGCGCCGAAAATCTTCATGTCGGCTGCCTGATTGGCTACCTGCTGGCGAGCGTTGCGGTCTTTGAGAATGTCGTCGGCATACTTGTCAAGAGCCTCGGCGGGCACATTTGTCATGCCATACTGAGCGAACTGCTGCTGAGCCATCAGACGGGCTACATTGCGGAGGTCATCCTCTTCCACCTTAACGTCGAGCTGAGCGGCTACGGCATCGCGGATGAGCTGCCAAACGAGGTCGCCACGCATAGCCTCAAACTGCTTCTCGGCATCTTCGCGAGTGAGCTCTGCGTTCTGCTGCATGAGGTAAGAGACGAGGATTTCGGTGGGGAGCTCAATCTCGCCTACAGCCTTGGTGATAACGTCCTTTGCATCGATAGAGAAGCGGAAGTTGCTGTCGGCGGTGAGCTGAGTGGCTATCATGGAGCGGAGAGCCTCACGATATTCCTCTTCATTGTGCACCTGGTCTTTGCCGAATACCTGGTCGTAATATTCCTGGTTGAGCTCGGCGGGTTTGAGCACGATGATTTCCTTGATGTCGAAACTGAAGTTGCCTTTGTGGTCGGCTGTCTCTTCGCGGGGGATATTGAGCATGGAAGAGAGTTCGATTTCGTTGCCGTCGCAAGTGGCAGCGGGGTTGAAGATTATTTGATCTCCGAGCTTATGGCCTTCGAAGAGGGCTTTCTGCTCATCGCTGGTGAAATGACGGGGAGCGAGGATGCCGTTTTCCACTACGATGCCATCAGCTTTGGGCTGACCGTTCTCATCGAGCTCGGTGATAACGCCCTTAATCACGGCGTTGCTGTCCACTTCCTCACCCTTCACCTGCTCGCCGAAGCGCTGGCGGAGCTGCTCGCTCTGACGGTCGATCATCTCATCGGTCACCTGAATAGTGTAGTAGGGGATATGCATATCCTTGTCTACGTGAGTGGTGATTTCGGGGGCGAGACCTACTTTGAAGGTGAAAGTGAAGTCGGCCTTGTCGAGGTCGAAATCCTCGTTAGCCTCGGGCATGGGGTTGCCAAGGACGTTGAGCTTGTTCTCTTTGATATAGTTGAAGACGGCATCGCCAACTTCCTGGTTGATGACGTCATATTTCACAGACTTGCCATATTTCTTTTCGAGCAGACCCATCGGGGTGTGACCGGGACGGAATCCGGGCTCGGGTCTATTCTTGGAGATTTGCTTGAGGGTTTTCTTAACCTTGTCGGCATAATCTTTCTCATCCAGAGTCACGGTGAGCTGACCGGTGACATCGTTGAGCTTATTAAAAGATACGTTCATAAAATTATAGAAGTACTAAAAAATTTATTCTCAGGGGTGAATGGTGGTTGCGGGCACAGCGATAGGAGCGGCGCCAGCCGATTTTCACAATTCGGCGGCAAAGTTAATGAAAAAAATCGAGATATGCCAATTTAGGAGTTTAAACTTTTTGCGTGCGTGGGTAAAAAGGGACTTCGATGCTCGCGAAATATGCCATTTACTGAGCATCGAAGTCTGATTTTTCCGGTGTGCAACTTCAGAGATACTCTTACAGAGATAGTTGCCTTTCACTCCTGTGAGTGTAATTTTATCTGCGCCTGCGGATTTACTCCACTCCGGTTTCGTCAATGGGTATGTTGGAGTCTTTCCAGGGATTGACCACTACATTGAGATGTATAGGAGCGAGGATATTGTCGCCGGGCTTGTGCGGGTCATCGGGGTCGGTGTTGCCGCCGCCGTTGGTGAAGTCAAGGACATAAATGTATTTCATACCCTGCTCCCAAGTGCCGGACAGGGGCACGGCAGACCAGGCATATTTGCGGACTTGGCCGGTAGAGTCCTTAGTAGTGTCAGAGGGGAGGGGGAAGATCACGGTTCCGGTGTCTTTTTCAGTGATGCGCACCAGCACAGCAAGATAAGCACCGCGGGCAGCATTGTCAGGATCCCCCTTGACCATCCATGGAGTGAGAGTCTGCGGTAGCATCATGGCATTTCCGGAGGGGCCCATAATGCTCTGAGGGGTTGCCGTGAGGGTTGTAGTGTCGCATGAGTTGACCCAGACATTAGTGTCATGCCATTCGTCGAGCGTCCACTCATTAGTGGCGAAGTCATAGGTGCCCAAATATTGCGGACGACCTATTTTGACGCCAATGACCTCAAAGTTGTAATGGGGATTTTCCGATTTAGCCTGAATCTCAATCTGAGCGAGGCGGTGGTCGAAAGTCAGCGGCATTCCGGTGGATTCATAAAGGGATTTTTTGCCGGTAGCGTTAGCCGTGATAAAGTCTACCTGGTCAGCTATTTGGTCAGCGACATAGAAATTCTGGAGCTGCTTTGTGGAGGAGTTGATAACGATGTCTCCGCCTAATTCTTCAGCAGAGGGAGCGTAAGCATAGAATTGCAGTTCGGTGTCATCGGCGGGCCAGTAGTAGTCGCCTATTGAAAGGAATTCGGTGCCTTGGCGAGAGTATTTCGCATCGTTGAAATAGTTTTGGTCACCAAGCAAAGATGTGACATAGATGTCCTGAAGATTGGCGTTGGTGGTCTCAGTGGCACGAGTGGCGAAGGCAGGGCGAAAAGCTATGGAGTCGCCGTGGTTGACATTCACGGGTTCGTCGGAAGCACAGGATGCAAGCGCGAGAGCGGAAACAGCTGTGAGAGCTAATAGTGTATTTTTCATAGTGGTATGTATTACTTATATTTATAACCATGAGGGGAGCGGGTTTGTTCGATGTGTTAAAAATACATGATTAAGGATTCGATGTATTAAAAACATGAGTAAGAAAAGGTGTAGAGGATGAGAATTATAGAGACGTCATTACATAGGGATCGGAATAATGACGCTTTCCCATTGGTTGACGTCAGGGATGATGCCACCTCCCGTGTCAATAGTGTGAGGGAGCGAGAGTCCGTCAATGACGATGTGGACGTGATGAGGATCCGGGGCATCATGGGCCTGCGATGTCACGTCATAGTCATAGCAGCGCACACTATTGTCTTTGAGGGGGAGATAGAGCCGCAGGTTATTGTTCCGTCTGACGGAGGGGGTATGCCCGAAAGTAAGAAATTCCGAGTGAAGGGTATTCTTTTCAGCATCGGCGACGAAATAGCAGGGGATGGCGACATCCTTCTCGCCGGCATGGAATGCTCCGGCGAAATAGCTTTCCGCCATTTGCGAGAGAGTGCCGTTGAGGGTAGCGCCCCCAAGAACGGAAATATTTTCGACATTTATGATGTCAATAGTATAGTGGCAAGTAGCCTCGCGCGGGCGTAAGATTATAGTCTTGTCGCCATCGGCAACAGAGACAGAGAATCCGTCGGTGCGTCCGGTGTAAAGAAGACCCGGCGGGAGGATGACGCGCTCGCCGGCATCTTTCCCCAGCAAATGTTCGAGATATTCGGCCGGGAGAGGGGCGTATGTGGTATGCCCCTTCATGTCAGGGGTGAGCACCTCAAGTGAGGAGGCATCATAGAGATTTCTTTCCGCCGCCCACTCATAGATGTCGCCATTGAGGGCGAGGGCATCGTAAGTGCCGTAAGGGAGATAGATGTATCCGCCATTCTTATTGTCGAAAGTATATCTGAGCGGGTCGCCACCCAGAGAGCTATACATATAAAGGGTCATGGAGCGGGGATTTGCATCGGGAGCATCCTCCCAGTCAAAAATCACGCGCACGTGGGCAGTAGACTCATGGTCGAAAACGAGGTCTTTATGCGTGCATCCGGTAAGGAGCAGGATGGTAACGACGTATATGATGTGGTGAAATTTCATAATATCAACTCTGTTATGCTTACTTATTGAAATTGTCGCAGCCAATCAGCCACACGAGAGAGATTTCCGCTTTCGTAGGGCCGAACCAGCGCAGTTTGTGGGTAGACTGCCAGACGTACTGTCCGTTTTTGGGAATATACTTATAGTATGTGCCTTGCATATATCCAATGCCGAGCGTGAAGTCAATGTTGAGACGTCTCGCTATGGGTAGGGAATAACCATATTCCACTCCGGCGTAAGGAAGGCATTTATCCCAGAGAGTTCCTCCGGGTTTTCCACCCATGTATCCGGTGCCGCCCCATTCGAAGTCCCAAGTGTTCACACCGGCATAAATCCCGATGTGGTGACCGGTGAGGGGCTTTTGATGAGCAGCTTTGCCAAACCACCATCTTCCGGCAATGTCGCCGCCGTATGCTCTCCAGTAGCGATGCCTGCTATCCGTATCCCACCATCCGTATGTCCAGTTGGCAACGATGGAGAAGTTGCGGCCGAGATAAAATTCTATCCCGATCTCCGGAAGTGCAAGCACGTCGGAGAGCATATTGGTCTTCAGCGCCATATAGAAAGGACGGCAAGAGTGGCAAATCGTCGGGAAAGGGGAAGAGGTGTTTATCACAGGCTGAGGCCGTGGCGCAAGCCTGGAGAGAGATGCCTCATAGTCAGGGAGAGGAATGAGAGAGCGTGCAGGCTCGTATTCCAGAAATAACCGGGACTCCCTAAGCGCCGGGAAATGGTGGCGATAGAGATAGGAATAGGGGCGGCCGCCATCAAGGGCTTTCAGCACCTTCAGGGCGCGCTCGCCATCCTCCGGAGAGGAAATAGAGTCTAAGATTTCAAGCACCCGGTCTCTGGAGGGGGTGCGCACATCCTTCATCACGAGGCTATGAAGTCCGGCCCAGTCACGGCCGAGAAATGTGAAGGAGGTGGCAGAGTCGGGAAGGGAAACGATGGTGTTGAAGTAATCGAAAATGCGGGCAGCCCTGCCCCGTGACAAATGCTCATTGAAAGCGAGAGAGCCTTCGGGCGACGCCCCGCCAATGACAGAAATGCGTCTGAGTTCGTATGGACGCGAAGATCCGGCAAGAGAGTCAAGACGCATGCGGAGCTCCGCGAGGCGGACAGGATTGTCAGCAAACGTAGTGTCAAGATCGGTATGTGAAGTGCGGAAACGAAGCTCTGCGGAGTCTTTCACCGTAATGGCATGGGCCGGCAGAGCAAACATAAGCAATAGAATAGATATAATGGAGAGTATGTGTTTTTTCATAGTAAGAATCGATAATAAACCGTCAGTAATTACTTATGAAACGCCGTCCGGCCTGAAATGGTTCTATCTAAGCCGGGGTCTGAAAGAGAGAGGATAATCTCGGTTGGATCTCAAAATAAAAAGGATGAGGAATTTGTGAATATCAAAAAAAAGTATTAACTTTGTTAATGCAATCGGGCAATCAGTCCGAATGTCTAACCTCAGAACATTATGGCAGACCGTCAGCGAGTATTGGAAGCACTCGGACATCATTTCGGCTTTGATAAGTTTAAAGGAAATCAGGAAGAAATAATCCATTCGCTACTGGATGGGCACGATGTCTTCGTGCTGATGCCCACCGGCGGAGGGAAATCTCTCTGCTACCAGCTGCCTGCGCTGATGTCAGAGGGGTGCGCTGTGGTTATTTCGCCACTTATAGCTCTGATGAAGAATCAGGTGGACAGCATCCGCCAGTTTGAGGAGAATGATGATGTGGCTCACTTCCTCAATTCCTCGCTCAATAGGGCGCAGTCGGAAAAGGTGAGACGCGATGTGGTGGAGGGTCGCACAAAACTTCTCTACGTAGCCCCGGAATCGCTCACCAAGGAGGATAACATCAACTTCCTCAAAGGGGTCAACGTCTCCTTCTATGCAGTGGACGAGGCTCATTGCATCTCGGAATGGGGGCATGACTTCCGTCCTGAATATCGTCGCATACGCTCGATTATCAACGTCATAGGAGCGCGCCCGATGATAGCTCTGACGGCCACCGCAACGCCTAAAGTGCAGCACGATATTCAGAAGAATCTGGGGATGAGCGATGCTCACGTCTACAAATCGAGCTTCAATCGCCGTAACCTCTATTATGAAGTGAGGCCCAAGACCAAGGATGTGGGCCGCGACCTTATCCGTCTCATAAAGTCGCGCCCGGGACAGTCCGGGATAGTCTACTGTCTCTCTCGCAAGAAAGTCGAGGAGATAGCCGAGATGCTTAGGGTCAACGATATAGCGGCGCTGGCCTATCATGCCGGGATGGATCCGGCCACCAGAGCGTCTAATCAGGATGCCTTCCTGCATGAACAGGTAGACGTGATAGTGGCCACGATAGCCTTCGGGATGGGCATAGACAAGCCTGACGTGCGCTATGTGGTGCATTATGACATTCCCAAAAGTCTGGAGGGATATTATCAGGAGACGGGACGTGCAGGACGAGACGGCGGCGAAGGATGCTGCATAACGTTCTATTCGCGCAAAGACCTTCAGAAACTCGAAAAGCTGATACAGACGAAATCCCCCTCCGAGCAGGAGATAGGGCGCCAGTTGCTTCAGGAGACAGCCGGATATGCGGAGTCGTCGGTATGTCGCCGCAGGATACTTCTTCATTATTTCGGAGAGGACTTTGAGGAGGAGAATTGCGGAGCCTGCGACAACTGCCTCCATCCGAAGACACGCATAGAGGCATCAGACGAACTGTGTGCGGTAATAGAAGCCGTTCAGGATATTCAGGAACGCTTTCGTGCAGAATATCTCGTGAATTTCCTGGTGGGCAGACGCACTGATGAGATTCGCTCCTATAAGCATGATGTGCTGGAGAGTTTCGGCACACTTGAGGGGAGGGATGATAAGTTTGTGAGTGCCCTGGTACATCAGGGCGTCATAGCCGGTTACCTCCGCCGCGATCTGGAGAACTATGGCATAATCAAAGTGACAGAGTCGGGGCGCCGATTTCTCGAAAATCCCGGTCGCTTCGAAGTGGTGGAGGATAACGACTTCAATGACTGCGAGTCCGAGTCGATGCCACGAGGAGGGGGAGCGGCTGATGAGCAGCTGTTCGCTATCCTGAAGGCTCAGCGAAAATCTCTTGCGCGGCGCGTGGAGCTCCCTCCCTACGTCATCTTTCAAGACCCCTCTCTTGAGGCGATGGCCACTACTTATCCCGTGACAGTAGAAGAGTTGCAGACCATTCCGGGAGTAGGAGTGGGAAAAGCCAAACGTTACGGCGCGGAGTTTCTTGAGATTATAAGAAAGTATGTAGAGGATAACGACATAGAGCGCCCTGAGGACTTCAAAGTGCGCACCATAGCAAGCAGAAGCAAGACAAAGGTCTTTCTCATCCAGGGCATAGACAGAAAGATACCGCTTGATGAGCTCGCCGATAATAAGGGGCTTGATTTCCTTGAGCTTCTCGATGAGCTTGAATCCATCGTGGAGGGTGGAATCAAAATCAACATAGACTATTATCTCAACGAACTCCTCGACGATGACCTTCAGGAGGATATAATGGAATATCTGCGGGAAGGCGAAGAGGACAATCTTGAGGAGGCAATAAGCGACCTCGCTGACGACTATACGGAAGAGGAGGTGAGGCTGGTGCGCATCAAGTTTATTTCGGATATGGGTAACTAAAACTATGTAAGTGTTCAAAATTCATTTTTACTTGCTTACTCAAATATACGTTCCATTAAAATTCAAACGATATGAAATTCAGATGTCATAGGTGTGGCAACGTCAGTGAAGTGCCCGATGGAGTGAAAAGTGCTGAGTGCCTTTTCTGCGGAGCCGTCAACGTGTTTGAAGTGGAGACTCCTGCCTCTTCAGAAAACACACAATATCAGAGAGATGAAAGCCCCAGTCTGGCTCCCGGCAACCGCTATTCTGAAGAGCCCACACAGATAGCGCCTTCTTCCGGAGCGGTGCCCCCTTTTCAGAGCGATAATAATTATGGAAATTATGGAGGGAACATGATGCCTCCACCCCCAAAGAAAAAGAATACCCTCGCCGTGCTATTTCTCATTGTGGCTCTTGTAGTTGTAGTGGCCGGAGGTTGCGTATGGTATTTCACTTCTCAGAGAGGAGCTGACAAGCCTAAGATAGAGAACATAGAGGAATATCAGGAAGACATGGTGAGGAACTTCTACACTGAATGTGTCTTCGGAAGTCCCACACTCAGGGACTTGAAATCCAGTCTGTCGCCACGCATGCTGGAGAAAGTGCGCACATCTGACTCTAAATATGCCATGTATAAATTTCTTACCGGAGAGGCCTCATCCTCCGATAAGGAGTCGCGCCTCATCTCTGTCACTTCGTCTGAAGACAATATGGTGCGCGTGGATTATATTGACAACGGCGTGAAGGCCACATCGTTAGTCACCCTTAAAGAGTTTGACGGCGAGTGGAAGATAAGCGACGTAGAGCTGATAAATAAGGAGGAGGCGGCGAAGGAAAATAAAGTGGAAAGTGTGGAAGTGCAGAGGCCCGAAGTAGGGAAATATACATATTCCTATACCGGTGATGTCGATGACGACTATCCCATACGCGGGACACTGACGTTTACGGAAAAATCCTCAGGAGGATATATCTTATCCGGCAAGTATGCCTATGAAAGCACCCTTAGGAAATATGGAGACAAGAAGACGAGCTGGATAAATGTCAATGGCTCCATAGATGAGTATGGCAATGTCTACTGGAAAGAAAGCATTTCAGGCAATCCCGATTATGACTCTCACTTCAATGGCTCTTACACAGGGGATTTCAGGAATTTCTATGGCAGCGTAGGCTCTGACGGCGGCCATACTCTTACCCTCTCACGCTGAGAGAGGGTAAGATTTAAATGCAACCGCTCTCTGAGTCTTTTAATTCTGAAAGAGCGTCACAGTCACCGGATTTCCGCCTAAAGTCACCTTATAAGGGGTGTCGGCATTGATAAGGGTATCATCGATTGTCTCAGGGCATTCGCCGGTCTCTTTATCGCCGTAAAAAAGAATAATTCTCAGCGAAACGCGGTCATAATAGTCATAGCTGTTTTGCTCGCAGACGTATGCTCCTTTCAGGTCAAATCCTGTAATGACAGCCATTGCCTCTTCAGCGTCGCCCAGATAGAGAGAACCGACGCAGTGTTGTCCGGAGAAGACATCGACGCTGCAAATATCCTCATCGGAGCCGGGACGAAGTTCGAGGGGGTCTCCCGGCAAGAGATGATGAAGAATGTCTGCGGCGGCCCCAGCGGTTGCTCCGGAAGTCAGCGGGATAGCCACACATTTGTCTCGAGAATGTCGACGCATGATTGCAGCCACGTTTTCAGTCATGTATATGCAGGCTCTTTCGCCCAGCGTCTCGCGTGTGGTTTCATTAAGAGTGTCAGAGGGTGCGGAGTCTTCAGCCGGCTCGGCAGGTGAGGGGCGGCGCCGGCGAGCCACGAGTGCGCAATATGCAAATATTGCCACGATAAGAGCAATAAGAAAATATGTGTGATTCATAGCGGTAATTAAGATTAGTGTATAAGATAAAATGAGCTATAGCTACTTTATCTAACGCCCTGAGAGTGTGAAAAGATTATGGACGTAGCCCTAAAATACAAAGTAAACCTTCCGGCAAAGATCTCCGACATCCTGAACAGCGACTTCTGGATACTGAATCAAATCCCGGCGGCAATAGCAGCTTATAGCACTGAGCCAATGCGGTTTGCTACAAATGCCTTCATCTTTCTCAAGCGAGGCGAATGCGTCGTGGACATCAATCTGAGAAGATATGAGCTGAAAGGCCCTACCTATATCTGCATCCGCGCCAATTCCTATTTTCACATACGATCGGTCTCGGAAGACCTTGATGCCGGAGTCGTAGTGGTGTCTCAGGATTTTACCGACAGAATCAGCATCTATTTCCGGGAAAGAAGATCGGCAACGGCGCTGACCAACATTGTGATACCTCTCGATGTCAGGATGGGAGCGGAGTTTACGAGACTGTATAATACTCTTCAGACGCTATATAACAATAAGGAGAATCCGGATCGTCTGCAGGCCATCCTGCATTATATCATATCCTTCTTCTTTGCCAACAGTCAGCGTCTGAGGCGAACGCCGCGAATGGAGTCGCTTCCCTCCGCCTCCCGCAGAATAGCAGATGATTTTCTCAGCCTCGTTCAGACTCATTTCATCACCGAGCATAACCTGTCATATTATGCCGAAAAACTAAGCGTGACGCCCAAGCATCTCTCACGGACAGTAAAGGAAGTGACAGGCTTCTCCGCGTCGCAGTGGATAGACCGATATCTACTGCTGGAGGCAAAAGTAATGCTAAAGTCATCTACCCTTACGGTCTCTCAGATAGGAGATGCCTTGCACTTCGCCACAGCCTCGGCCTTCGGAAAATTCTTCCGCAAAGCTACCGGCATGACTCCCAAACAATTCAGAAAATCTCCGGATGATAATTTGCATGATTAGAAAATAAGTAGTAATTTTGCTTCTACTTACACGAAATCGCATGGATAATTCAAGTATAGTCTCAGTCAATGATCTGAGCAAGCAGGATATTCTTGACCTCATGGCTGATGCCGCATATTTTGAAGAGCATCCCGACAGCCGCATTCTTGATGGAAAAATAGTGGCCACCCTCTTCTTCGAGCCCTCTACGCGCACACGGCTCAGTTTCGAGACGGCCGTCAATCGGCTGGGTGGCCGAGTCATAGGATTTTCTGACCCTGCAGCCACCTCCACATCAAAGGGCGAAACGCTCAAAGATACCATTAAAATGGTGTCAAACTATGTTGACCTCATAGTGATGCGGCATTATCTCGAAGGAGCTGCCAGATATGCATCAGAAGTGACTGAAACCCCGATAATCAACGCCGGAGACGGAGCGCATCAGCACCCGTCGCAGACTATGCTTGACATCTACTCCATCTATAAGACTCAAGGAAGGCTCGATGACCTTACTATAACGATGGTAGGAGACCTCAAGTATGGACGCACGGTCCACTCCCTCCTTATGGCCATGAGTCACTTCAGGGTGAAATTCATATTTGTGGCCTGCCCTGAGCTCCAGATGCCGGAAGAGTTTATCGCCTTCTGCCGGAAGAATGATATACCCTTCGAGGTTAGCGAAGAATTCTCACGCGAGATTATAGACCGCAGCGACATCATCTATATGACGCGAGTGCAGAGAGAGAGATTTACCGACCTTATGGAATATGAGCGCGTCAAGGACCTCTATAATCTGGAAAACCGTATGCTCGACACCTCGCGCCCCAATCTCCGCATACTTCATCCGCTGCCGCGCGTCAATGAGATAAGTCAGGATGTGGACGACAATCCCAAAGCTTACTATTTCCAGCAGGCTAAGAACGGAGTCTATGCGCGTCAGGCCATGATATGTCGTGCTCTCGGCATCAAAGACTTCAAAGAGGGAAAATAAAGTGGAAACATATACCGACTCCATCAAAAGTAAATATTCGAATGAATAAGAAAACAGAACTTGCCGTGGCTGCTCTGCGCAATGGCACAGTTATAGACCACATACCGGTAGAAGCTCTCTTCAAGGCTGTAGACCTGCTGGGCATAGCGGAGCTTGACAAGAGCGTCACCATAGGATGCAATCTCGAAAGCAAGCGCCTTGGCAAAAAGGGTATTATAAAGGTTGCTGATACATTCTTTCCCGCAGAAATACTCAGCAGAATTGCCATCATTGCCCCCTCGGCCGTGGTCAATACGATACGTGACTATGAGGTAGTGAGCAAGGAGCCTGTGGTTCTTCCTGATGTTATAGTGGGCATAGTAGAGTGCAATAATCCCAAGTGCATCACCCGCAACGAGCCAATGAAATCGGTCTTCAATGTTGTGGACCGCACTCCGGTCACACTCTCTTGCCATTATTGCGAGCATGAGATTTCCGGTAAGGACATCAGCAAGTGAGAGTGTATGGCAAGAGTGGGGTTTAGACTCCCAAAAGCCGTTTGAAATTTAAGACGTAATAGATGAAAAGATTTAGAATATTATTTTCCGTTATGCTCGTGGCGCTCGTCTCCATGTTTTCTGCGACGGAGGCCGAAGCCGCCACGCTAAGGTTATGGCTCGAAGCCCAGGTGGAAGATGGCCAGGAGAGTATATGGAAAATCTATCTGTATGGACATGAGGACTCCGGGAGCGGAGAAATGACGTGCACTTACGGCGCCGCAAAATATGAAGGTGAATGGCGCGCGCAGCGTGGTGCGGGAGGCGCTAAGGAATACATCATTACCATGCCCGAAAATAAGGCTCCTCAGTTTATCGTGGATGGAGATGACAAAGTGCGACTGATTTCCGGAGCGATAATCTGCAATGGCGACGATGCAGAGTTCGTCATCAAGACTTCCGGAGGACTTGACGGCCCTTGTGTGCCCTATACCACTACGGGAGGAGAAATTTATACCCATACCTTCTATTGTGAATTGATAGACTGACTCAGGGCTTAATACTTACTTATTATGTCAAAACAGAATTGGCGACCGGGCACGATGCTCAATCCGCTGCCCGCCGTGCTGGTGACTTGCGGCTCCTCCCCCGAAAACTGGAATATGCTGACAGTAGCATGGACCGGAACTGTATGTTCTGATCCCGCTATGTGCTTTATCTCAGTGAGGCCGGAGCGATATTCCTATCCTCTGGTAGTAGAGAATATGGAGTTTACCATTAATCTGACTACTGCCGAAATGGCCAAAGCCACAGACTGGGCCGGTGTCAGATCCGGACGCGACTATGACAAATGGAAAGAGACGGGACTCACACCGATAGCCGGGGTGGCCGTAGCCTCTCCCACGATAGAGGAGTCTCCGCTGAGCATAGAGTGTAAAGTGAAGAGTATCACGCGGCTTGGCACTCATGATATGTTTCTCGCCGAGGTGGTCAACGTCCGCGCTGATGAGAGATATATAGATGCAGAGACCGGAGAGTTTTCGCTTGAAAAAGCCGGGTTGCTGGCTTATTCGCATGGTAAATATTACGAGTTGGGTAGATTTATCGGCAAGTTTGGCTTCTCAGTAAGAAAGGAGCGTAAGTGAACGGGACATCCGGCATGAAAAATTACCTACAAATGGGGATTGTGGGAGGCGAATGAAATGACTAACTTTGCAGTACGATAAGCCATCGTAGTTATTAGAGTTAGAAACATTGATGCTCCGGAGGTAAATGCCGGATTAATCGGAAAGTATTCCGGAGAGAGCAGACGTTTTGAGATGTTCTCTCCGCTTTCTTTTAAATTTAGAGTGTGTTTACTCTTAGCCCGAATTATAGGCTGATTTAACTCGTTGATTTTAGAGAATAAACAGGTTATTTATTATGACCACCAACTTTATATATACCCCTGATGACCGTATGGTCAGTCTTATAGCCGATAATTACAGCCTGATTCAGGTAATGTCACGCTTCGGCATAAAAGTAGGTTTCGGAGATAAAACCGTGGAGGAAGTGTGCCGCGAAAACGACGTGGACTGCACCACATTTCTGGCAGTAGTCAATTTTGTGTCGCATTCCATTCCTTTATCTGATATTGATACAGAGGTGATCTCCATCCCCTCCATATTGCAATATCTCCGCCAAAGCCATATTTATTTCCTCGAATACTCACTCCCCGAGATAAGACGCAAACTCATAGAGGGAATCCGCTTTCGCACCACCGACATCTCCTTCCTGATTCTTAAATTCTTTGACGAATACATGCACGAAGTGCGCACACACATGGAATATGAGGAGAAACACGTCTTTGAATATGTGCGCCATCTGCTTGATGGAAGGATGAATCCCGACTTCAAGATATCCACCTACTCCGACCATCATGAAGAGGTGGCCTCCAAGCTAAAAGAGTTGAAGACACTCATCATAAGATACTGTCCTGAGGGAGCCGATGCCAATCTTTTGAATACGGCGCTCTATGAAATATACAGATGTGAAGAGGAATTGCAGAATCACTGCCAGGTGGAAGATCTGCTCTTTGTTCCGGCCATAGAGCATCTGGAGAAACAGCTCGATACGCCCGGGGAGGGGCTGGCAGGATGAAACCATCCATACACACCGTCATAGCATCCTCGGCGCCGATCATTAATTCCGGTCTGGCCGTGACCCTTCAGCGTATTTCGGAGGTACGCATCACCTCAGCTGAGGCAATTTCTTATCAGGACCTCGTGGAGAAATGTCGGCGCCCGGAAGTAAGAATGGTATTTGTCACCCCCTCATTCGGCGGAATATTCAATCCCACACTCTTTCGCAAGGAGGTAGGGGAGGAGATAATAATAGTCGGCATAGAGGTCGGTCCGATTCCTCCGGACACACGCAATCTTTTTGACGCTACCGTCTCCGTCATAGATGACAGTGGGACACTCTCTTCTAAAATAATCAATCTCATCTCAAATCCCGAAGAGTCGCAGAAGCCGAAAGATCAGCTCTCTCAGAGAGAAAAAGAAATAGTCACCCTCGTAGTGAAAGGACTCACCAACAAGGAAATTGCAGAGCGTCTTTTTCTATCCGTGCACACAGTCATCACCCACAGGCGCAATATAGCCCGTAAGCTGGAGATACATTCCGCCACAGGTCTCACTATCTATGCGATAGTAAATCATTTGGTTGACATCTCAGAGATAAAGATGTAGTTGCCGGCAAAGGGTGGCGCGAGCATATATCTTAGCCCGGAGATTCGCGGAGACTTGTGCAGATAAGATTCTTTTATTAACTTTGCAAGCTGATGGCAGCCAGTCTAAGAGAAAGCGGTCATCTTACAGAGTTAAGACAGATGGATAAGAAAGCGATAATAAGAGTATGCATCTGCGGAGGCGGTTCGCAGAGTCATGTGGCGGCAGCCATGATCGGCTCGCTTCCGGGCTATGCGGTAGATGTCCTCACAAGACGTCCGGACGAGTGGGTCAAATCGTTCACAGGCATAGATCCTGAAGGTAAGAGATATGAAGCCACTCTTAACATCGTCACATCCCGGCCTGAGGATACCATCCCCTTTGCCGACGTAGTCTACATCTGTCTGCCGGGATTTGCCTTCGCATCTCAGATGGAGCGAATACGAGAATATCTACGTCCCGATGCCATTATAGGGTCATCCTTCGGAGGTTCAGGATTTTTCCTCAGAGCTTTCGAAATATTCGGACTCGGAGTGAGCGCATTCTGTTTTCAGAGAGTTCCGGCCATAGGGCGCCCGCTTGAATATGGTCATAGGGCCGACATTCAGGGATACAAGCCACTTCTTAAAGTAGCGTGCGTCAACATAGAGAGACCCTTGGAGTTTAAAGGGATGCTCGAAGAATGGTTCCGCACACCCGTAGAGCTGCTTTCCCATTGGCTTGAAGCCACCCTCAGCAATAGCAATCCGCTATTGCATCCCGCTTCCATGAGTGTGCTCTTCAAAGACTGGGAGCCGGGGAGAATATACGAGCGCGTCCCTGAGCTATATATGGACTGGACAGATGAGGCCTCGCGCCGATGGCTGGCCTGCGATGAAGAACTCCATGAAGTCATGTCGCGTCTCCCGATGGACGGCCGCGAAGTTCCCTCCCTCAAGGAATATTATGAAGTGGACGGAGTGGAAGCCCTGACGCGCAAGATACGCTCGATCAAGGCATTCCGCGATAAACCCGCTCCGATGAAAAGACTGGAAGGGGGGTATCAGATAGACACAGACCACCGTCTCTTCACAGAGGATGTGGACTTCGGACTCATCATGATAAAATCAATAGCGGAGAGCGTAGGAGTAGCCACTCCTTCCATAGACAACCTGATAGAATGGGCACAGCGAGTCATGAGGAAGGAATATTTAGTAGACGGCAGACTTGTTGGCCGAGACCTCGCCGGCACGCTGACGGCCACCCGACTTCAAGAGTTTCTCAAAAGGGATTCAAAGGCGTAAAAAATGCTAAAAATCCTCTTCCGCATTTGGTCATCTCGTGAATTATAGTTAACTTTGCACGCAATAAATATCTGAGAGCCGCAAGGGGAAAGCCCCGGGCCTCAGGCATTTCTCATCCTGAAATATCGTCTGTGTGGCAGCGAAAATGCTGATTGCTATGACGATACGTAATTTTAGAAAGAACTAAAAAAGAGCCAAATGTCGTTTATTGCAGAAAGAGTTGCCATGGAGGGACTGACCTTTGATGATGTCCTCCTGATTCCCGCATTTTCTCAAGTGCTTCCTCGCGAAGTAAATCTTGCTACAAAATTTTCCCGTCGCATAAATCTTAATGTGCCCATAGTCTCAGCTGCCATGGATACGGTCACTGAGGCCAGCATGGCCATTGCCCTTGCGCGTGAGGGTGGCATAGGAGTGATACATAAGAATATGTCAATCGAGGAGCAGGCTCGTCAGGTGCATACCGTGAAGCGCGCGGAAAATGGTATGATATATGACCCGGTGACCATTCGCTGCGGCTCCACTGTCAAGGAGGCTCTGGGGATGATGAGTGAATATCACATCGGTGGCATTCCGGTAGTGGATGAGAATAATATGCTCCGAGGAATTGTCACCAACCGAGACCTTCGTTTCGAACGCAATCTCGACCGTCGCATTGACGAAGTGATGACTTGCGATAACCTCATCACAACATCGCAGACCACTGACCTCGAAGAGGCCGCCGACATACTTCAGAAACATAAAATAGAGAAACTTCCCGTAGTAGACGCCGAAGGTCATCTCATAGGGCTTGTCACCTATAAGGACATTACCAAGGCTAAAGACAAGCCACTCGCCTGCAAAGATCGTCTGGGAAGACTTCGCGTAGCCGCCGGCATAGGAGTCACCCCCGACAGCATGCAGAGGGCGGAGGCTCTTGTAAAGGCAGGCGTGGATGCACTCGTCATTGATACCGCCCACGGACATTCGGCCGGAGTGGTAAAGGTGCTTGAAGAGGTGAAGAAGAGGTTTCCCGACATCGACGTAGTGGTAGGAAACATCGCCACAGGCGAGGCTGCACGCTTCCTCGTGGAGCATGGTGCCGACGGAGTGAAGGTGGGCATAGGCCCCGGCTCTATATGCACTACGCGAGTAGTGGCCGGAGTGGGAGTGCCCCAGCTGACGGCTATCTACGACGTGGCTAAGGCTCTCGAAGGCACCGGCGTGCCCCTGATAGCCGATGGCGGCATACGCTATTCCGGCGACATAGTGAAGGCACTCGCTGCCGGAGGCTATTCAGTGATGCTCGGCGGAATGCTCGCCGGCGTGGAGGAATCTCCCGGCGACACTATAATCTTCAATGGCCGCAAATTCAAGTCTTATAGAGGCATGGGATCGCTGGAGGCAATGGAGAAAGGCTCTAAGGACAGATACTTCCAGGGGAACGAGACGGATGCCAAAAAGCTCGTCCCGGAAGGTATTGCAGCCCGAGTGCCCTATAAAGGCACCCTTTTTGAGGTGGTATATCAGATGCTTGGCGGCCTGAGAGCCGGAATGGGATATTGTGGGGCTGCTGACATTGAAGCCCTTCATAAAGCCAGATTCACTCGCATCACCGCCGCCGGAGTGCTGGAGAGTCACCCCCACGACGTGGCCATAACTTCAGAGGCTCCCAACTACAGCCGTAACTAAGACCGCCAGCCACACTTGATCTGATGTTTTATTTAGTTTAAAAGTAGACAGGGTCTAAGCCCCCGATCAATAAAATATAAAAAGAGTGCGCCCCGAATACAATTTTCGGCGGCGCACTCCGTTATTTCAGAAGAATCAAAGATATAAGGCATACACTCGATGAAAAAACGGGTGTGGCCATTTATCTTCGCATAGAATTTTGAACTAACACAGATACTGAATTTTCGTATGAAATCCAAATTGATGGCAGGTGGCATCCTGTCGCTATCAGCACTTGCATGGGCCGCGAAGGACCCGGTGGTGATGAAAATAAACGGCGTGGATGTGCCGAAATCCGAGTTTGAGTATCTTTTCAAGAAGAACTCGCAGCAGCAGATTGAGCCCCAGCCGCTTGAAAAGTATGTGGATATGTTTGCCATCTATAAGATGAAGGTGGCCGATGCCAAGGCTCATGGCCTTGACACCCTTCCCGAATTCCGCAAAGAGATGGATCAGTATGCCGCCGAGCTTGCGCAGCCTTTCCTTCTTGACACGGTTTATGTGAGAAGCCTTGCCGACAAGATGTGGAAAAATATGCACACCGAGGCAGAGGCCAAGCACATTATGGTTCTCAAGGTGCCCGGTGCGGACGCGGCGGGTCGTCAGAAGGCTGACAGCATCCGCAATCTTCTTCTCAAAGGAGCGTCCTTCGAGGAGCTGGCAGCGTCCCTCTCTGACGACCCCTCCTCCAATGGCAACGGAGGTTCCATGGGCTATATAGTGGCCGGCAAGTTCCCTTATGCCTTCGAAGAGGCTGTCTTTGACACTCCTGAGGGAAAATACTCCGACGTAGTGGAGACCTTCAAGGGATTCCATATCGTAAAGGGTGGTAAGAAAATCCCCGCACGCGGTTCTATCCAGGCCGCTCACATCATGAAAAGCGTGGCTCCCAATGCCTCCGATGAAGAAAAAGCTAAGGCAAAAGCGGAAATCGACAGCATCTATGCCCTCATTCAGTCTGATCCCACGCTCTTTGAGTCGCTTGCCGTAGCGCATAGCGATGACAAGCGTAGCGGCCAGAAGGGTGGAATGCTTGCGCCCTTCGTTTCCGGCGACATGGTGCCCTCATTCAATGAAGCTGCCTATTCTCTGAGTGATGG
The DNA here is from genome assembly GCA_014800685.1 of Bacteroidales bacterium. Lineage (GTDB taxonomy): Bacteria > Bacteroidota > Bacteroidia > Bacteroidales > Muribaculaceae > Lepagella. Next base: position 42,173 of record JAAVFQ010000008.1, on the reverse strand, counting down.
CGAAATCAGCGCCCCGGTGCAGTCTCCATACGGCTGGCATATCATTCGTCGCTTCGAGGTGTTCCCGCTCCCGGAGAAAGATGTGGTCTATCCCCGTATCATGGACATGTTTGCCAATCCATCCGGTATGCGCCATGACGTAGTCCAGCAGCATCAGTTGGAGACGTATAAGAAGAAGTATCGTCCACAGCGCAACAAGCGTACGATAGAGGCTCTTCACGCCGACGTGAGAGCACTCGGTCTTGACTCTCTTCTTGTGGCCAAATATTCCGAGCCTGCGCAGGCTTCGCTTCCGCTGCTGACCATAAATAAGAAAACCTACACGGTAGCGGAACTCCTTCCGGCATTGCGCCGCTTCCATTACGGCACAAATGACTTTGCCGTAAGCCGTCTTGATGACGAAGTGGATAAGCTCGAAGCCAGATTCCTTCGCGAGGAGGCAGTGGCTAACTTGCAGAAAGAGCAGCCCGAATTTCGAAATCTTCTCAACGAATATCGCGATGGCTCGCTTCTTTATGAGATGAGTGTCCGTCGCGTGTGGGATCGTGCCGGAAAGGATAAAGAGGGTCTTCAGAAATATTTCGAAGAGCACCGCGATGAGTTTGCATGGAGCGAACCTCACGTGAAAGGCTATCTCGTTCAGGCCGCTAACGACAGCGTAGCAGAAAACGTTCGCCTGCGTCTCCAGCAGCTCCCCGAGGAGGAATATGTTAAGACCATCCGCAAGGAGTTTAAGGGCGAGGCAGCCATAGACAAGATACTGATGACACGCGGGCAGAATCCCCTTGTAGACAATCTCGTCTTCGGAGAAGCGGCAGCCACGCCGCAGAATCCCGCTTTTACCACTTATTTCCTCTACGACCAGAAAATTCTTACTGAGCCTGAAGATGTGCAGGATGCCAAAGTAGTGGTCACCAACGCATATCAGAATGAGCTTGAGAATGAATGGGTGGATGAGCTTAAAGCCCGTTATCCCGTAGTAATCTACGATAAGGAACTTAAGAAAATTAAATAAGTAAGTTCGAAAAATTAAACGATATATGTGAGATGAAAACTCTTGTACAATAAAACTTGCCCTTTTGGGCTAATTTCTCGTTGGCACTCAGTCAGATATGCTTATATCTTCCTTCGATTCGCCGCGAAATTATCTCCAAAATTCCTTCGTTTTATATGTACATTAATTTTTCTACTTACTTAAGAGTATACGTGCTCTTAGAAAATGAATCAGCGTGTCTGTCGGGGGCTTCCCGTTGCAGACACGCTTTTTTTACTGTTTTTAACAAGCGCTTCGAGGGCGATTTTAGAGGCAAAGGCCGGAAGTATCAATTTTTTTTTGTAACTTTGCTGATTGATAAGACCGAAGAGAGCGGGAAATGCAGGAAAGCTCTCCCTTCCGAAAGAAAGAAGATGCACGGATTGAGACTAAAGTCAGCAGCGATATGTCTTGCAGCAATCATGCTCGCAGGGTGCAGACACGAGACCCTCACGGCAGATGCCCGTGAAGAGGTGCTTCTGCAGATGGGCGACTCAGTGCTGACCATGCGTGACGTACTGGTGCAGATGCCACCGGGACTTGCGAAAGAGGATAGTGCCGAGCTCTTTAATGCCATAGTGGACTCCTGGATACAGAATCAGCTGCTTACGGACTTCGCGGAGGAGACTCTTCCCGACATGGATCGCATCAACCGTCTTGTGGAAAAATATCGCCGGCAGCTTATAATTGCGGAATATCGGCGCAATGTGAGGAGCAGTCAGGCCGAGAAAGTGCCGGAGAAGGACGTCAAAGCCTACTATGAGCAGCATGCCGATGAGCTTGTACTGGAGCAGCCTCTGGTGAAAGGGATATACATGAAGGTGCCTGATGAAGTGGCAGAATCGGGCGAGCTCTCACGCCTGATGGCTCATCCCACAGAAGAGTCGGTGGACCGCCTGGAGAAAGTGGGAGTGGAGCAGGCCATTCAGTATGACTACTTCATAGACAAGTGGGTGGACTGGGAGCAGATATCGGCCCAAATACCTTATCGCTTTTTTGATGCCGATGCCTTTGTGGAGGAGACCGCCGACTTCTCCACATCCTACAACGGAGCTACCTACCTTCTGCATCTGACCGAGCATATTCATTCCGGCGAGCGCATGCCTTACGAATTTGCAGAGCCGAAAATCAGAGAGATACTCTCCCGCACGCGAAACGACGACTATGAGCGACGACTCATGACAGGACTATATAAGCGAGCCCTCAGGGAGGGGAGACTCAAGAAAATCGGCTATGACCCCGTGAGCCGTACGAGACTGAAATGATATGACCTCCATGCTTATGAGAAAAAGATTAGTTTGATTTTAGAACTTACTTAATTAATTAAATAGTGAAACTGACCAGAAAGTCGCTGGGTGCCATTCTGGTGCTGACCGCAGTCACCGCAATCGCCCATACGAATAAGAGTGTAATAGACGAAGTGGCCTGGGTGGTGGGTGATGAGCCTATCTTCCGCTCAGAAATAGAAGAGCAGTATCAGCAGCTCAGGAGTGAAGGGTCTCCCATCGCCGGAAATCCCTATTGTGTCATTCCCGAAGAGATGGCGGTGGAGAAACTTTATCTCAATCAGGCCAAACTTGACACTATAGAGGCTCAGCCCTCACAAGTAAGTGCGATGGTAGACCGCCGCATTAACTTCTTCATAGCCAATCTCGGCAGCAAGGAGAGGGTGGAAGACTATTTCCACAAGTCGCTTCCGGCACTGCGCGAACAGCTTGCGGAAATCACCCGTAACAGTCTCATCGTTAATGAAGTGCAGCGCAATCTTACAAAGAACCTCAAGTCTACTCCTAACGATGTGAAGAAATATTACGCATCTCTGCCTGCCGACTCTATCCCCTATGTGCCTATGCAGGTAGAGGCGCAGATCATAACGCTCAATCCCGTCATTCCCCGTCAGGAAATAGAGGATGTGAAGTCAAGACTCAGAGAGTTTACGGATCAGATCAACAAAGGAGAGTCATCCTTCTCCACGCTTGCCATCCTTTACAGTGAAGATGGCTCGGCCATGCAGGGCGGTGAGCTCGGTTTTCATAACAGAAGCGATTTTGTGCCCGAATTTTCCAATGTGGCATGGAATCTTAGCGACCCCAACAAAGTCTCCAGAATCGTGGAGACGGAATTCGGATATCACATCATCCAGCTCATAGAGAAGCGAGGCGACCAGGTCAACTGCCGCCACATACTGCTCCGTCCGAAAGTCAATAGCAAGGATTTGGATGCGGCCGTGGTCAGGCTTGACTCTCTGCGCAAAGAGATAGTAGCGGGGCGTTTCGGCTTTGAAGAGGCTGCCAGAATAGTGTCGCAGGATAAAGACACGAAAAATAATAATGGAGTGATGATGAATCAGACCACCGGATCTTCCCGTTTTGAAATGCAGGATCTTCCTCCCGAAATAGCCCGCCAACTGGAGACTATGAAGCCGGGTGATATTTCCGATGCTTTCATCATGAAAGACTCCAAGAAAAATTCAGACGTAGTGGCTATCGTCAAGCTTAAGAGCCGCACAGACGGACACACAGCTACCATCACCGAGGATTACAATATGATCAAAGAGATGTATGAGAATCATCGGCGTGAAGAGATACTGCGCGAATGGGTGGAGAAAAAAATCAAGGAAACCTTCGTGCGCATAGAAGATGGCTGGGAGAGCTGCGACTTTAAATATTCCGGCTGGGTGAAATAGGCAGCTTGCTTTTCCTGTAGATGGGGATGAAAAAAGGAGTTTCACCATACGTCGGAAGCCGTAAATTTAACCGGCTGAGGGGAGCCTTTATGGTTCTCCTCGCTGCAGTGTGCTGTTGTGGCACCCTCATAGCTCAAAGCCAGACTAAAAAGGCATCTAACAAGAAGAAGACGCCGGCTAAGGAGACCTATACTCGCCCGAAGCCCACCGTGCCTATCCAGCCGCAGATACCGGCTATCAACCGCTATCAGAAGGATAAGGTCTTTCTGGAAAATGCAGACTCTCTTTATCGCCGCGAGTCGGATGGATATGAGCATCAGATTGTCTCCGGAAACGTGAAATTCCGTCAGGGCAATATGTGGATGTATTGCGACTCGGCCTTTTACTATCCGGAGTTCAACTCGCTGAATGCATACGGCCACGTGAAAATGCAGCAGGGGGATACTCTCTTTGTTTATGCCGACCGCCTTTTCTATAACGGCCAGTCGAAGCAGGCCCGTCTGCGCTGTGGTGCCTCACAGCCAAAGGTAAGGCTTATCAACCGCAATACGCGCCTGACTACCGATAGCCTTGACTATGACCTCGGACGCCAATTCGGATGGTATGAACATGGCGGAGAGCTTGACGACGGCCTCAGCACCCTGACCTCAATCTATGGTAACTATTCCCCGGCAACGAAAGAGGCGGAATTCAGAGATGACGTTCTTCTGGTAAATAATAAAGATGGCTTCCGGCTTACTACCCAGGAGCTTCTCTACAATACCCGAACAGGAATCGCGCGTATCAATTCACCCACAAGGATAGAGGGGCGCACGGATGTCATCATCACCAATTCCGGCACTTATAATACACGCACGGATAACGCCGAGCTCACCTCCCGCTCTCTGATAGAGCATACCGATTCCGCCGGCAACGTGATAACTCTGGAGGGTGATAGGATTATTTATGACAAAATAGCCCGCGTCTCCAAGGCCATCATGGCCGAAGGGAATGACGGGCGCCCGATGGTGATTACCGATACGGCCCGGAAATCCATTCTTTACGGAGAGTATGGAGAGTATGACGAGCTAAAGCGTCTCGCCTTCTCTACCGGACATCCACTCCTGATAGAATACTCCAGACCTGACACCAATTTCCTCCGTGCTGACACCATCCTCACTCTCGTGCAGACCCAAATGGTGTTTGCTCCCGAAATTCTTGAGCAGGCCCGTCGCTCTTACGAAGAGATAAAGCGTCGTGCCATAGAGGAGTCACTGGCCGCCGGAGACTCAGTGCCCGTAATTCCGGAGCGACAGGAGCTCGACAGCTCACTTATGACTCCGAAAGATTTCTATACGGCTAAGGCTATACGCAACGGCCGCTTCTTCAACAATACGGTGCAGGGAATAGCCGACTCCATTATCTATACCGAGATTGACTCGATGGCCCGTCTATTCGTAAAGCCGGCTGTCTGGAGCGGTGAGCGTCAGATTTCCGGCTCCGAGATTCACGTCCATCTTAACGACTCAACAGCTGATTACGCCTTCATCCCATCGGAGTCTTTTCTTGCCGAGCATGTGGAGGAAGACTTCTATAATCAGCTGAAAGGGAAACAACTGAAATCCTATTTCCAGGATAATAATCTGCGGCATCTGGAGCTTGAACAGAACGTCCAGACCATTTTCTTGCCTCAGGAGCAAGATTCCACCTATTCGAAGATAGTGATGGCCGAAAGCTCGTTCCTCACAGTAGACATGACTGACCGCAAACTTGACAAGCTCAAGATGTGGCCGGAGGTCTCCGGCACCGTCACGCCGCTTTTCATGGCCAAAAAGCATGATCAGAAATATCTCCCCGGCTTCCAATGGCTGGAGGCCATAAGGCCGAAGCGCGGATGGTATGGCGACCGTATGTATTGGGAGGATGACCTCGGCATAGTCCCGGATGCTCTTCTGGAGTATTTCGGCAATTCACGGCCGGAAGTTGATGCACGTCCGGGCGCGATGTCGCCCGAAGCGTTGCCGGCAGAATGATAGTCAGAATTAAAGGAAAATTTCGAGATGGCAGACATAATAAGATTATTACCTGACTCGGTGGCCAATCAAATAGCCGCCGGCGAGGTGATACAGCGGCCGGCCTCCGTCATAAAGGAGCTGATAGAGAATGCCGTCGATGCCGGAGCTACAGACATAAGGGTCATAATCAAGGATGCCGGACGCACCCTTATTCAGGTCATAGACAATGGCAAAGGGATGACCGAGACAGATGCCCGAATGGCCTTCGAGCGTCACGCCACATCAAAAATAGCTCGTGCCGACGACCTCTTCTCTCTGCGGACTATGGGATTCAGAGGGGAGGCGCTTCCCTCGATATGTGCTATCTCCCAGGTAGAATTGCGCACACGCACTGCTGACGACCGTATGGGAGTGCGCCTTTGCATAAGCGCTTCAAAAGTGGAGAGTCAGGAGCCTTGCGTCTGCGAGCAGGGCACCAATATAATGGTGAAAAACCTCTTTTTCAATATTCCCGCGCGGCGTAAATTCCTGAAATCTGATAGCGTGGAGCTTGCCAACATCATGCGCGAGTTCGAACGCCTTGCTCTGGTGAACAATCATCTGCGTCTCTCCATCGATACCGGTAGCCGGCACTTCAGTCTCCCTCCGGGAAATTTCAAACAGCGCATCACCGACATCTGGAGAAACAATCTCAATATGCAGCTTCTGCCCGTCAGCGTAGACACTTCGCTCGTGAAGATAGAGGGATACATATCGCGCCCGGAGAATGCCCGAAAGAGAAATCCCCTCCAATACTTCATAGTCAACGGGCGCAATATGAAGCACCCCTATTTCCATAAGGCTATTGTCAACTGCTTCGAATCGCTCATTCCCGCAGGCACCCAGCCCTGCTATTTTCTGCGATTTGAGGTTGACCCGGCCACGATAGACGTAAATATCCATCCCACTAAAAACGAGATTAAATTCGAGAACGAGAAGGAGATATGGCCAATTCTTGCCGGAGCTGTCAGAGCCTCTTTAGGAAGTAACTCGGCTGTTCCCTCCATAGACTTCACTGCCGAGGTGCTCCCCGTGGCTCCCTTGGAAAAGGGGGATGAGCCGGTGGCTCCCGCTCTCGACATCCCGAAAGACTATAACCCCTTCCTATCCGGAAATGAGGAGGATAATCCCTTCAGCGACATTCAGACCGACTACACTCCCCACAGGAAAGTAGGGAGCGCCTGGCGCCCTACGAAGCCGACGTCGGACTGGGAGGCGCTCTATGCCGGATTTATGGAAAGAAAGCGTGAGGAGCTGCCTGACGTTGCGCAACTTTCTTCCGCCGGGGAGCTCCCGGAGATGCCGGAAGCCAGACAGACTATATGCATGCAATATGGTCAGAAATATATTATCACCTCTACGCGCGAAGGCCTGATGATAATAGACCAGCATAGGGCTCATACCCGCATACTCTACGAAGAGTTTCTTTCCAAGTCGGCAGGAGATAGAATATCCAGCCAGAGAATCATGTTTCCTGAAAGCCTTCATCTCGACGAGTCGCAGCAGCTGGCTCTCGAAGGGATTGAGGATGAGCTTAAGAATATGGGATTCATGCTCAAATGTAGCCGTCCGGGAGTATGGACTATAGAGGGGGCTCCGGCTGCGCTCTCCAAGACCAATCCGGCCGATGTCATCGTGGGTATCATGGAGAGCATTTCCGATGATACCATAAATTACGGCACAGAAGAGTCTCCCGAACTTGCGGTAAGGAAACGGATGGCTCTTGTGATGGCCAAGTGTGCTGCAATCACCGGTGGCACCCGTCTCTCGGAGACGGAAATGGAGCATATAGTAGGTCAGCTGATGTCGCTTCCCGACCCGGCCCTGACTCCATACGGCAAACCTGTGTATAAGGTTTTGCCACGCCGAAAGATAGATAGCTGGTTTAGTTGAGTAAATCAGGCACGACAGCAGCGGGATGAAAAATGGCGTTAAAAATGCTTAAATGTTTGTGATATACGGATTTAATTTATAAATTTGTAGACCTCATAAAGAGGACGGATTTATTCGTTGTCAGCTGGAGATAATAGAGAGAGCAACTGAATAGCGTAGAAATTATGACAGAAGTGTTGGAGAGATTTGACAGAATCACGCTTGATGATATGAAGAGCGTGAGGCTGATGAATAGAATTGACACTAAGTATCTCGCTACGGAGAAGCAGTTGCACAGTCTTCTTTCGCTTATGGCGGATGATTACTATCTTCAAGAGATAGAAGGAGAGGTGCTGATGCCCTACTATACAAGGTATTATGACACTTCCGACTTAGAGATGTATCGTGAACATCAGCGCGGGCGTCTTTCGCGCCGTAAAATTCGCATACGCAGATATGAGGGTTCCGGTCTGGAGTTTTTGGAAGTGAAGCGCAAGAACAATAAAGGACGTACCCGAAAGGAGCGCATGAAGCACACTGATGCCACGTCGGATGACGTGCGCTCAGAGTTTATCCGGCAGAACTCGGGATATGAGGCCGGGATGCTGACGCCCAAAATAGAGAACCGTTTTAGAAGACTTACTCTGGTGAACCGCGCATTTACCGAACGTCTGACGATCGACACCTCACTGAGCTTCAATAATTTCACCACAGGAAATAATAAAGATTTGTCCGGCCTCGTTGTAATAGAACTGAAGAGAGACGGGCGATCGGAGTCGCCGGTGATTCCATTGCTGCGTAAGCTCCGCATAAAGGCGTCGGGTTTCAGCAAATACTGCATGGGGCTGGCTATGACAGATGCCACCCTTCCCGCACATAGGTTCAAAGAACGATTACGCATGATAGACCGCATGCTGACAAACTCCGAGCGTCTCGCCCGCTGACAAATTCTGAAAATATGCGTTTAACAACTCCAATATAGTAGAAATGGAAGATTTAGAACTTCTTGATGCTCCGCTGATAGACACAGCCGACATGACAGCGTTGCTGTTAAGATTCCTCTTCAACACAGTTTTCGTAATGATAATAATAGCGGGGCTCTATTATCCCAAGAGTCGCCGCCGAGAATATTTCTTCACCTTCGCCTTAATCTCCGTCAGCATTTTCTTCCTGATATATCTGCTTGGCAGTGTTAAGATTAAAGTGGGATTTGCATTAGGACTCTTTGCCATATTCGGGATAATACGCTACCGGACGGAGTCGATGTCGGTGAGGGAAATGACCTATCTTTTCGTCATAATAGCCCTATCGGTGATTAATGCGCTTGCAGTCTCGTTGAGTTTCGGCGAGCTTACACTCACCAATCTCATCTTTATCGCAATAATCTTCTTCTGCGAGAGGCTTCCTTTTGCCAATTCATACGAAGAGAAATATGTGATATATGACCGCATAGACCTTATCACCCCGGAGAAACGGGATGAGTTGATAGCTGATTTGCGCCAGAGGCTCGGACTCGAAATAGCCAACGTGCAGATAGGAGCCGTTGATTTCCTTAGGGACACAGCCATGCTCAAAGTCTATTATCGTGATAAGAAGCGTTTCGGGGATAATATAGTGAATAAAATGCTTAAACTCCCCAAGGAGGAATGATGATATTACCTATGAAAAAAATATTAGCAGGCCTGCTGATGCTCGCTGCAGTGCCGGTGGCTCACTCTCAGGAGTTATGGACTTCAGCAGACTTCAGTGCGGGCTTTGGCAAGAAATGGGAAGTAGGGGCAGAAGTGGAATACCGCACACACGATGCTCTGAAAAGTACTGAGCGCGTCACCATAGGGCTAAGCGGCGAGTATAAGCAAAAATACTTCAAGATAGATGCTGGCTACAAGTATATTATGAGCCATACGCTCGAAGAGGAGACCCGAAAAGGGAATATCATCCCTCCCTACTGGATAGGACGTCATCGCGTATATGCCTCCGTCACCGGGAAGATAAAGGCCGGACGGTTCAGTCTCTCGCTTAGGGAAAGGTATCAGTATACGCATCGCCTCGGCAAATGGGTGGAGAAATATGAACCCGACGGGGAGACCCGTAAAGATGATGAATGGATAGCTCCAAAAGACAAGCATATACTCCGCTCAAGACTGCATTGCGACTATAACATACGCAAAAGCAAATTTGAGCCATTCGCCTCAATAGAACTTTATGACAATCTGAGTCGTCAGTTCAGTGTAGAGAAAGTGAGATATACCATAGGCTCAGAGTATAAGATAAACAAGCACAATAGAGTAGAGCTCTTCTACCGCTTCGTGCAGGGCGTAGAGGCAGGCACAGATAATCAGAATGTCATCGGGGTTGGATATACGTTCCGCCTCTGACCATTTAGTTTTAATCAAGTGCGAAAAATTAATGTACATATAAACGAAGTGATTCTGAATCCCGAACTATGAAATTTATAAAAACTACTATATTCTCTCTGCTCTGCGCCTCAATCACGCTGGCCTCTTGCAGCGAAGAGGGTCCGGATGCTCCCGGACGCGAAGGCCAGGCGTCTGAAGATGCCAATATACCTGCCTATAGCTCCTCCCTCCCCGTATGGAATGGTGAGCGTGCCGATGACTTCTCGGCCGATGCCGTAGGGCAGAACGCTGATCTTTATCATGAACTCTCCTCTTTCGGCAGAAAGATAGAGATAGAATATAGCGGTGCCACCGCCACTGTGACTTCTCAGATAGCAGGCGTGAAGACAGACGTCAGTGGTGCTTACGTCACTATAGACATGAAAAGTGCCAACGTCAGTGGCGTAGAGATCATATTAAAAGGATCTTCTGCCGACGGAGGTCTTAAAATCTACGGCGCAAACCGCTTTCTGCTGACTCTTTCAGGCCTTAATCTTGAGTCGCGCAAAGGGCCGGCCATCAACTCCCAGTGCAAGAAGAGAATGTTCGTTCGCCTTGCTGAAGGCTCTGTCAATACTCTCGCTGATGCCAAGGAGTATGAGGAGGATGATTACTATCTCCCCGGCGAGACGTCATATACTGAAGACCGCAAGGGATGTCTTTTCAGTGAAGGCGACGTGATTGTCAGTGGCAATGGCGTGCTCGAAGTCAAGGGACGCTATCGTCACGGAATTGCCACCGACGGATTCATGGCCATCAGACCCGGAGTGACTCTCGCGGTCACTGAGGCTGCCAGAAACTGCTATCATGCCAATGGCGACCTGACAGACGACATCGGTATTCTCGTCATGGGAGGCTACGTCTTCGGCACCACAACAGCGCCTGCCGGCAAAGGTATGAAATGTGACCGTGACATCCGCATAGAGGGTGGGCGAGTGGTGCTCGGCACCTCCGGCGATGCCATTTATGACGAAGAGACCTTCGACACGTCCTCCGCTGCCTGTCTGAAGGCAGATGCCGGAGTGAAGATATCAGGCGGCGACGTCAGTCTGCGCTCCCTCGGCAAAGGTGGCAAAGGGATAAACGCCGGAACTACCGTTGACATCTCCGGAGGAAAAACCGAAGTGGTATGTTCAGGCACAAGATACGAATATGCACCTTCGCTCACTTCCTCGGCCAAAGCCATCAAGGCCACTGAAGACATCACGCTCACCGGCGGCGAACTCCTCGTGATTTCATCCGGAAAAGCCGACGGCTCGCGCGGCATGGAGAGTGACGCTGCGATAACCGTGAGCGACTGCATGCTCAGCATATACTCTCACGACGACGCCATTAATGCCTACACCATAAAGATAGATGGCCAGAGCAGCATCCTTGCATATTCAGCTGCAGAAGATGGTCTGAATGCAAAGCAGAGCGTGAGCATAGCGGGGGGCAAGGTGATAGCAGCCGGCGGCTCCAGTCCGGCCTCCGGCGTAGACTGCAAGGTGGCGGAAGGGGTGAACGTGGCAGGCGGCACGCTCGTTGCCATGGGCGGCTCTCCCTCCACAGAGCCGGTTGTCTCAGGTGTAGTTCATAAGTCTTGGACCGGTTTTTCAGCAAAAGTGGGCGAATCTGTCGCTATTGCGTCATCCAATGGCGCGAATACCCTGATGAGTTTCGTCATGCCACGCTCCTACGAAGGAGCTTCCCTCCTCGTAGCCTCTCAAAGTCTCGATGGCGCCGACTATTTCTCGGCCTACTGCGGCGGCAAGCAATGTGTGAAAGAATAATATGCAGGGCATCCGCACTATGAGTCAGATGAATATGAATAGAGGTCTCGTATTACTTATTCTCCTCTCAGTGAAAATCCTTGCCATGCATGGAGCCACTGATTCTCTTGAGTTCAGATTAAAGGAGTATGTATCTAAGAGCAATCCGCGAATAGGGGTAGCCGTGATTTGTGGCGACCTGACATACGGAGTCAATGAGAAGGACAGCTTTCCGATGCTGAGCGTCTATAAATTGCCCATAGCGCTTGCCCTTGCCGATGCGAGAGCTCAAGCCGGCGGGAGCCTGAACTATGAAGTGGAGGTGGATGGCAAGAGTCTGGAGAGAGACACATGGTCTCCGATGCTCGAAAAGTATGGAGAGGAGAGAGCCTTAATCCCCGTGCCGGAACTCCTTGCCTATTCATTGCAGATGAGCGATAACAACGCCTCCGATATTCTGCTCAGAGAGGCCGGAGGGCCCCGGAAAGTAGCGCAATGGCTTAATGAGAAAGGGATTCACGGCGTGGCTGTGGAGTGCAGTGAAGCAGATATGCACGAAGACCCTGCGCGATGTTATGACAATTTCTCGACACCCCTCGACATGGCCCGGCTGATAGAGACTCTGCTCCTTGCTCCACAGGATGAGCCGGTGGCTCTAATAAGAAATCTGATGGAAAACTGCTCTACCGGCCGTAACAGACTATCCGCTCCGCTCCTCCCTCTGGGATACACGGTAGGCCACAAGACAGGCACCGGATTCAACCTGCCCGATGGCAGACAGATGGCCATAAATGATGTGGGCTATGTGAAAAGGCCGGACGGGAGTCATTATGTGATAGCCGTCTTCGTGGCCGACTCGTACGAGGATGACGAGGCTACCGAGAAAATAATAGCTGACATCTCGGCAATCGTGCAGAGCGGACTTGATGCTCAGAGGCAAAACCATTAATGAAATATATTTGTTACAAAAGAGAGAGTGGCCACAGTCATTCTCTCTTTTTTCCACTAAAGTAAGTGAGAAAATTAATGTGCATATAAAACGAAGTGATTTAGGAGATAATTTCTCGGCGAATCTAAGGAAGATATAAGCATATCTGACTGAGAGACAACGTGAAATTAGCCCAAAAGGACAAGTTTTATAGTACAAGAGTTTCTTCTCATATATATCGTTTAATTTTTAGAACTTACTTAAACTAAATATCTGACAAAATGTGGCTTGTAGAAACATTCCGGCATACGCCGGCGCTGGCCGTCTTTCTTACTATCGGAGTAGGATTCTGGCTCGGCAAATTGAAATTTAAAGGGATAGCCCTCGGCACAGTCACTGCTGTTCTTATAGTAGGAGTTCTGGTAGGGCAGATGAATATAGATGTGGGAGGGCCGCTGAAGACGGTGTCATTCCTCCTGTTTCTCTTTTGTATCGGCTATAGTGTGGGGCCACAATTTTTCAGGTCGCTGCGTGGAGATGGCCTGAAAGAGGTGATATTCGCGGTCGTGGTGTGCGTCATGATACTTGGGGCCGCTCTCGGCGCCGCCTACCTTTTCGACCTCAATCCCGGGCAGGCCGTGGGCATGATGGCCGGAGCCTCCACCGCCTCGCCTGTAGTGGGCGCGGGAGAGGATACGGTGGCCTCGCTCAGTGGTTCTCCGGAAACGATACAGGCCATGAAGGATGCCATCCCCGTCTGTTATGCTATGACATACGTCTTCGGCACGCTCGGCGCCGTGTGGCTCTTAGGATATGTAGGCCCTGCGATGATGGGTGGTCTGGACAAGGTGAAGAAGATGACGCGCGAGCTTGAGAAGACATTGAGTCCGGCCTCTTCCAATGCTGATCCTGCAAGCTTCATTGCCTGCAGGCCGGTAGCCTTCCGTGCCTATAAGGCCACCGGAAGCTGGATGAGTGAGCCGCGTAGCGTCAGTGACCTCGAAACGAAATTTTTGGATGATGGACGGCGTATCACCGTAGACCGTATGCTTAAGGCAAACGGTGGTGAGATCATCGATGCCATAACCCCCGACCTCATGATAGCTCGCGGCGACACAGTAGTGCTTGCCGGACGCCGTGAGATGATAGTAGGCGACAATGATTGGTTAGGCCCGGAAGAGGCAGGGGTGAAGATACTGAATTTCCCCGTAGAGGATGTGGACGTAACAGTGGCGCGCAGCTGTCCCGCGAAAACCGTCAGAGAACTCTTTGATAACAAATGGATGGACGGCGTGGACATCAAGCGCATAGTCCGCAATGACGTGCCCCTCAATCCACTTGCGGAAACAGAATTGCACCCCGGCGACATCATAGAGCTTGTAGGGCGCAAGAAGGATTTGGACAAGGCTGCTCATGAGATAGGATATGCCGACCCGAAGACACTCGCCACCGATTTTGTCTTCATCGGGATAGGCATCCTGCTCGGCGGTCTCCTCGGAGCGCTTGCCATCCGATTAGGCAATGTATCGGTAAGTCTCGGAGCCAGCGGAGGCGCTTTGGTCTCCGGTCTGGTGCTCGGCTGGCTCAGGTCAAAGCGACCGGTCTACGGAGCTATCCCGAAAGCATCCCTATGGGTATTCAACAATCTGGGACTTAACATGTATATCGCCGTTATCGGCATAGCTTCGGGGCCCTCCTTTATCAGTGCGTTCTCAGCTGTCGGCCCCAAAATATTCCTTGCCGGGCTTATCGTAACCTTAGTGCCCCTTTTCCTTGCAATTCTCATAGGCCACAAGATTTTCAAATTTCATCCGGCCGTCACGTTGGGCTGCTGTGCGGGAGCGCGAAAGACTACCGCCGGTCTTGGCGCCGTGCAAGAGCGACTCGGCAGCAGTGTGCCTGCCCTTGGATATACTATCACCTATGCGGTGTCCAACACGCTTCTCATCATTTTAGGAATAGCGCTCGTGTTGCTTACGGCATAGCCGACAGACGTTAACGTATCAAGAAGGGGGTGTGTCAAAATTTTTTATTTTGAACTGCACCCTCTTCTTCTATTTGTAAATGCAGGTCGGAATCCAACTGCAAGCGTATTAAAATGGATCAAAAATGGACTTGACTATTTGTTTTTTTTGTATTAATTTTGCAAAATGTTCCATAATTAATTTTCGAATTATGAAAAAAGTACTAATACTTGCATTAGCCCTCATGATGGGAGGCGTAAGCGCCACGATGAGCGCTCAGACTAAAGAGTATACCAAGCAGCAGAAAGCCTTTGAGAAAGAGGCTGAGAAGACAGCTAAAAAGCAGGCTAAAGAGCTCAAGAAGCAGAAATGGGAATATACCGGAGTGCTCCCTCTTGAAATGGCTCTCAAAAACTTTTATCTTGAGACCACAGATTTCGGTGGCACTAAGCAGGGCATAGAACACGAAGTGGTAGCCCAGACAGTCTCTGCCGGTGAGAAAGCTCTTCTCCTCAATGCTCAATCCATCTATGCGCAGGAGGTTCAGGCGATGCTCGGCGCTGATCTGGCCAACTCTACAAATTCCGACAATGAGCGCGCCTTCGAGGAATACATAGCCCGCGTAGCAGCGAAAGTGAAACATGAGTTTCAGGGAGACATCCGCCGTGTCATCCTTCTCAAAAAGCGTACCGACAACGGCAAGCAGTGGACCCTCCGCGCTTATTTCATAGTAGATGCCGACTCAGGCCGCCTTCGTGCTAAGAGAATAGCCGAAGAGGTAGAGAGAAACAATGGAGCCATCGACTCAATCCACGATAAAGTATTCGGCGAAGAGAAATAAAATGCGAAGAATCATCTTCACACTCCTTTCTTTCTGTCTGGCTCTGCTCTGCATGGCACAGACAGACGTTGAAAGTAGAATGAGCCGGATAAGAGCCGATTCCCGCTACCGTTGGGGAGAGGCTCGCTCTGCATCTTACGATGAGGCCAAAGAGGCGGCGAGGGAAGATTTGATGCATAAACTGAAGACTGTGCTCGTGTCGGAATCTTCGCTGGTCAATGATGAGTTTTCCAACACCACGACCTCGCTGACTGTCGCCACTATTGAGAATCTCGAAGAGCTTATGACTCAGAGCGGCAAGGACTATGTAGTGATGGTCTATGTCTCTGAGGCTGACCTCCGCCGGGCTGAGGAAGAGCGCAAGGAGATGATAGCCGACTTTGTGAAGCAGGGCATCTCGCAAGAGGAACAGCTCAACATCTCCGAGGCTCTGAAATATTACACCTGGGCTCTGCGTCTGCTCTCCACCTATCAGGACAAGGTGAATGTGAAGACTCCCGCCGGCGAAAAGGATGCCAAGACATGGCTTTCTTCTCATATACCCGGAGTGCTTTCTAATATTTCAATCAGCATACCCAACGAGCAAATCTCTGAATCGCCGGATGATTATGATCGCTATCTCGTGAATATCGAGGCTACCTACGACGGTCGTCCGGTGTCGATGCTTGACATTGGCTATTTCAATGGAGAGAGAATGGTCTCTCCCGTGCATTGCAAGAGCGGGCGGGGAGTGCTTCCGTTCCATAGACTCGAGGGGATGAATGAAGTGAGCATCCGTTTGCTATACGATTTCGCTCAAGACGGAAGGAATTATTCTCCGACAGTAGCATCAGTTTATCCCAAAGGGTATAAGCGCATGAACTTTGATGAAAGAGCATCGCTGCGAGTGCCTTTGAAGATGAAGAAAGACAAGATGGTGAAAGCGGAGAGCGTGCCGGAAGTGCCCGCCCCTCGCCAGTCGAAGAGCGAGGCTGAGGCCGCTCAAGAGGATGCTGCCCCAATCATCAAGGAGCCGAGAAAAACCATAGAGCGTCCTTTCTCGGAGAAGGCTCAGGCATATATCGATATGATGAAAAGGGTGGAGCAGGCCATCAGAAAGCGTGATACGCAGTCTGTGCGTGATTGCTTCACCGATGAGGGCTTCCGTCTTTTTCAGCTGATGATGGGCAGCGGCTCAGTGACTGTAACTAAGGCTAATCCTTCTTATACAGTAGAGGAGTCAGGCAATTACATCGTGGGAAAGAGCATCCCCGTGGCCATCAAGAGCAGCAAGCACGTCTCAAACGAAAAGATAGTGTTTCGCTTCGACCCTGAGACCGGGAAAATAAAGTCTGTGGCATACGCTCTCACTCAGCGTGCAGAGAATGACATATTCCGCGAGGCCTCATGGGGGCTCGACTCCCGATATGCTCTTCTGCAGTTTATGGAGGATTATCAGACGGCTTACGCTCTGAAACGCCTTGACTATATAGAGAGCATATTCTCAGACAATGCCATTATCATCACCGGCACTCTCAGCCCTAAAGTGCGTAAACGCTTCTATGGTCCCGGGGAGGTCTCCGGCCTTTCTCTCGGAAATAAAGTGACCTACAAGAAGCATACGAAGGATTCATATATCGCACGCCTTAAAGAAGACTTCAGGAAAAACTCCTTTATCCAGCTGATATTTGAAGACACCTATATCTCCAAAGTATCAAATATCGAGGGCCTTGTCAATAATGACGTCATCTGGATAGAGCTGAATCAGTGCTATAAATCCTCTCTTTATTCCGACAGAGGCTATCTTGCATTGCAGATCAATATGCGGCCCAAAGGTTCGGAAATCAATGTGCGCACGTGGACTCCCTATTTTATTCCTATCGAAAATCTTAAAAAGAGTTTCCCCATAGGCTACTGAAAATTCCTTTGAGCGGGTCATCTGATATTGAAGTGCAGACCTTCTCACTAATGTTCCGCCGGACGATTAGCCCTATATAAAGTCCGGTATAAAATCTAAAAAATGAAAAAGATATTTTCCCTTCTTCTAATATCTCTCTTCATGGCATCGGCTTCTGCCGAGCTTGAATTCAAACCCAATTCCTGGAAATCTTATTCCTCCGGCAACAGACAGGCCAAGACTGACCTCGGCCTCACCAACACTACGCATCTCAACATCGACTGGCCGACTAACGAGGATGGCGATGATGTCTGCGCTCTTCTCATAGTAAAGTTTGAGAATATGAGTCCGAGTGATATCAAAGAGATGAATGTGCAAACTTCACGCCAGTCCTCTGTAGTAGGAGTGGAGGCGGTGCCCGTCGGCTCAAACCATAATCTCTATGAGCTGAAAATCTTTCTGACCGCGGGAAGCGATGTAGAGGTTACACTAACCAACAGCTCGTTAGGCTCCGTTAAGATTCCGGCTCATAACTATGATGTGAAGTGTGTCTATGAAGCAACGATACTTAATCCCGGACGCGAGGACATCTCCTTTACATCAGACCCTCCGGGAGCGGAGGTGACGCTTGACGGCAAGACGAAAAAGCTGACCCCCTGCACCTTCGAGAAGGAGAAGATGGGTTATCATCATATTGCAATCGCCTCGCCCAATCCCGCAGTGGCTGATTCAAAAGAGGAGCATGGCATAGACGTCTCTTCCTCTCAGAAAGCATTTCATTATGATCTGCGCAAAAAAAAGAACATCCGCATAGAGGCTGACCCAAAAGACGCCGCGCTTGAAGTCTATTATAACGGGCAGATGTTAAAGAGCGGATTGGGACGCGTGACGCTTGAGGATGCTCCATACGAGTTCAAATATACCATCATCGCCAAGCGCGGACGCGATGAAGTGACCGACTATCTTTTCGTGGATGAAAATACCCCGGCGGAATATAAGGTGAAAGTGCTGGGCACTAAGACCGTTTCCTTTATGGCCAAGCAGAACAATGAGGAGGTAAAAGGAGCCACAATAGTCGTAAATGGTCAGGTGATAGGCCAGACACCAACCTTCAAGCTCCTCGACTATGGCAGATATGATGTCTCCGCTTCTTATAATGGATATACCGGAGCAAAAAAAATCAAGGTAGGTCCAAAAACGAAGGATGTGCTCATTAAAATCCCCAATCGCAAGCGCGTGGGCTATCATCCATACGACATTGACTATAACAAACGTTCATGGGGACTTACGGCCGCCTACGTGCATCGCTTCTATAACTACTCAGTAAACGGAAAGGCCACCAAACGCAACTGGGTAGGCGAAGAGGGAGGCTCGAACGGTGTCCAGATAGGTATCACATATCAGCCATATTTCGGATATGGCCAAGGTCTGAGCACAGGCGTCTTCTGGCAGGGCACATTCGGCACCGCCAAGGAGATAGCAGGCGGTGAAGTAGACTGTCAGGAGAGCGCTATTTTCGTGCCTTTGCAGTATCAGTTTCGCCTTCCACTTCATAAGAACTACTCCATTGCGCTCAATGTCGGAGCAGCCATGACCTATGGATTATCCAACAAATTCACCTATGATGACAAGTCTACTCTCGACGTAGGCTACGGCCACAATGAGGAGTATGACACCTACTTCCCTGATGCGTTCGACTACTCCGCTCTCGTGGGCTTTTCCATACAGCTGCGGGCGCTTCAGATAGAGGCTAAGTATTCTATCGGACTCAAAGACCACAAGGTGATGCATAATCCCGACGACAGCGGCAGCATCTCTTATAAGAGCTCATTCTTTTCCATCGGCGCCTCACTTCTTTTATAATGAAGAAATCAGTTGTCATTCTTCTCTCAGGGCTTCTTCTGCCTCTGGCTTCAAGGGCGGAGACCCCTGAGGAATTCCGTCAAAGGCTCGAACAGGAATATCAAGCCTTTTCCGGGCAGCTGAAAAGCGACTACGAGTCATTCAGGGATAAAGTCAACCGTCAGTATGCTGAGGCCTTAGAGGGGAAATGGAGTGCTGTGGAGACCATAACTCCGCTCACCAGACCCTCTATTCCGGACCCCGGCCCGGTCAGGATGCCGGAGGGTGACAATCCCCTTCCCGGCACCCCGGAGCCCGTTATAATTATTGAGGATGAGCTCCCACGTCCCGACCCTCAGCCTCGCCCCCGGCCATACGAGCCCGTCGCCCCCTCGCCTGAAGAATATGCCGGCTCATTCACCCTTGACTTCTACGGAACGCCCGTCAAGATAAATATGCCTGGTTTCCGGTCGTTCTCCACCGGCGGCAACTCCCCCGGCCAGCTGGCCGACGCATGGAGGATGCTAAGCAGAAGTTCCACAGATAATCTCCTGCACTCCTGCCTTGAGGCGCGAGAATCCCTACGGCTTCCGGACTGGTATTATATGCTTATGGCTCAGAGCGTGGCGAAAAATCTTAGCGGCACAGACGCCAACGCGGCAGTCTTGCTTACGGGCTATCTGCTCAGTCAGTCAGGGTTTGATATAAGATTTGCACTCTCGGTAGGCGATGGCCGTCTGCATCTTCTTTTCAGCACTTCCGGCACCCTCTACGGGCGTTCGAGATATAACCTCGATGGCAAATGGTATTATGCCCTGACTGAGCCTCGCGGTGCCGTCAGCGTATGTGAGTTTTCCGTGCCCGGCGAGACGCCTCTCTCGTTGGCGATGGGCACTCAGCCGAAGCTCTCTTACACACCTGCTCCCCGCAGAGAAATAGACGTGCACGGACACCCCGGCCTCAAGCTCTCCATAGCCACCAATAAGAACCTCATAGACCTTCTTGGCGACTATCCTGATGCCGCTCTCGGCAAATCGGAAGATTCTCGCTGGACTCCCCACGCGCTGATGCCTCTTAGCGATGAGATAAGAGAGTCGGTGATCCCCGTGCTCCGAAAGGCCGTGGAGGGACTCTCGCAATATGAGGCCGTCAATCTTCTTCTGAAAGTAGCGCAGAGCTTCCCATACGGTTATGATAGCGAGATCTGGGGCAAAGACAGAGTATTCTTTATGGACGAAAGCTGGTATTATCCTCTCAGCGACTGCGAAGACCATGCCATCAACTTTGTGCAGCTGGTGAGGGAGATCCTTGGTCTTGATACGGCCTTTATAGTCTATCCCAATCATCTTTCGGCGGCTGTGGCTATAACTGACGGAAGCGCCAAGGGGGATTACTTTGAGAGGGATGGTAAGCGATATACCGGCTGCGACGCCACATATTTCTATGCGTCTGCCGGCGCTACCGCCCCGGAATATAGAAGCCAATCGGCCGGCGTGGTAAGATTGAAATAAAATATTAGAAGAAATAAAATATTAGAAAAAGAAGAAATGAATCTTTGAAGACAAATGACTGACGTATAAACGTCAATAAATATAAGAAGATATTTTTGGAGGAGTCTGATAGTTGCATAGTCAACCATCGGGCTCCTTGCTTTGTTATATAATTGCTATGAAGAAAGAATCACACACACGAGACCACCGATATGAAATGCCCAACGTAGGCTGCAAGCTCGGAGCTGCGTATCAGCGACTGTTGACTGAGTTGGCCGGGGCGCTGGGAAATGAGAAGTTGCCGGTCACTCCGGCGGAATATCTGGTGCTCCGTGCTGTATTTTCCGAAGATGGAATGCAGCAATGCGAGATAGCAGAGCTTATCGGAAAGGATAAGGGGGCTGTGTGCCGCACGGTGGCTTCTCTCGAAAGGAAAGGCTTCGTCACTACGGAGAGTGTGAGCCACCGCTGCCTGAGAGTGTATGCCTCAGAAGAGGGCAGGAGAGTAGAGCCGCGCATCATGGCCGTGGCCGGAGAAAGACATAAAGCGCTGGAAAGCTTATTAACCCCTTTGGAGCGAGAAGTTTTCGTAAGCGTTCTTGACAAGATACTTAATAAGCAAGATACTTTATAAACAAAAGAAAGAACAAATAAAAGAAAGGAAAAACTATGATGACACTGACTATCTGGAGCGACTTTGCGTGCCCCTATTGCTACATTGGCGAAACTCGCCTTCAGAAGGCTATCGAGGAGTTAGGTCTTCGGGATGATGTGAGGATAGATTTCAGAGCATTTGAGCTCGACCCGACAGCTCCCAAGGAAGTCACTACCAACACGCCGGAACGTTTCGCTGCAAAATACCGTCTTTCTCTGGAGGGCGCGAAGAAGCAGATAGAGGAAATCTCTCAACTCGGACGTGAGCTCGGCATAGACTTTCGCTATGCTACCACTCAATATAGCAATACGCGCGATGCTCATCGACTCATGAAGCTGGCAGAGGCAAAATATGACCGCGACACGGTAGGGCGCCTTAACGAAGCTCTCTTTGCAGCCTATTTCACAGAAAATCTTGTGCTTTCAGACCATGAAGTGCTTCTTGCCAAGGGTGTGGAAGTAGGTATGGATGAGAAAGAGATTAGAGAGGTGCTGGAGTCGGATAAATATGACGATGAGGTTCGTTTGGATGAGCGCGAAGCTGCCATGCGCGGAGTGAGAGGAGTGCCCTACATTGACTTCGGAGGACACTTTGCAGTGCCGGGTGCAATGACCGTAGAGGGCTTCCGTTCGGCTCTTGAAAGAGAACTCAAAAGACAGCAGAAAGAGAATGAAGATTTCACCGGAGAACGCCCGCACGCCTGTGGCCCGGATGGATGTCAGCTTCTCTGATTAAATACAGATGGGGATGGGCAGGAATGAAAAATTTCTGTTCATCCTCATTCTATTTTTATTCCTAAGTAAGTTCGAAAAATTAAACGATACTAATATTCGAACTATTTTTTTACTTGATTATGATAAGAGAATTAACTGTGCAGGGCGTTTTTGCCACCAACTGCTACTTTTATATTGATGATATCACTAAGTCGGGATTTCTGATTGACCCCGGAGCTCAGGCCGGAATCATATATGATGAAATAGTCAGGAATGGCTGGACCATTGAAAAAATTCTTCTCACCCATGGTCATTTTGACCATTTCGGTGCGGCGGAAATTTTGAGAGAGCGTCTTGCGGCTCCTATATATATCGACCCCTCCGATGGTTCCTATCTCACGGATACATATCTTAATCTGAGCGGCAATTCAAAAGAGCCTATGATAGTGTCGCATTATGAAGAGCTCCATGATGGAGAAACTATCAGGCTGAAGGCCAACTCAGGATTCTTCCTGAAGGTGATTCATACGCCGGGACATACGCCCGGATCAGTGACTTATTATGCTCCCAAAGATTCGGCTGCCTTTGTGGGCGACACTCTATATCAGCATGGCCCCGGCTTAACTAATTTCCCCGGAGGCGACAGAAGAGAGCTTGAGAAGAGCATCTTAGAGAAAATACTTACCCTTCCGGAAGATACGGTTCTTCTTTCGGGCCATTCCTCACCGATTACGGTGGAGCAGGAAAAAATGATTCTATTAAGAAGGTGAGAAAAATAGATGTTCGTAAATCATTTAAAAGTAAACTTCCCAATAAGATAAGTTGTAACACTTCTTGCAAACTACGATGAAAACAAACGTAATTGAGTCCCCATACGAATTGAGGGGTAGAATGGTAAAAAACAGAATTATCCGCAGCGCGACTAATGATCATCTGGGCAATCCTGACGGAACGGTGAGCGAAGCCGAAATAGACATGTATGAGACATTGGCGGCTAACAATATCGGAATTATCATCACGGGCCATCTAAGTGTTAGTCCGGATTTGGCTCTGCGTGCAGACGAAATGCAACTTTGCATAGGTGATGACTGCTATATTCCCGGATTATCACACATTTCCGAAACAATAAAGCGGGGTGGCTCACTGGCAATAGCACAACTTTCGCTCGCCGGCCCGCGCGGACTTAACCCTTTTGATTTCAATAGACTCTCTACTGAGGAAATGACCGAGATAAGAGACATGTTTGTGAAAGCAGCCGTAAGAGCCAAGAAAGCCGGATTTGACGGCGTGCAAATCCATCTCGCTCATTGGTATCTTCTGCAGGCTGTCTTAGATCCGGGTCTTAACAAGCGCACTGACCGCTATGGCGGCAGTCCGGAAAACCGCGTAAGGCTCCCGCAAGAGATTCTAAGAGGAGTCGCGGAGGAGTGTGGTGAGGATTTTATCATTATGGTAAAAGTAAATTCCAACTATAGCGATGATAAAGAGGATCATCTTGCTCTGCTGGCATACTATTGTGGCCTACTTTCAGAATCCGGAGCAAGCCTTATAGAAATCAGCGGCATAGATTTTACAAAGAAATCGCGTCAGGATTCCTTATATTATCTCGAGGCGGCCAAATATCTGCGTAGCCATTTCCCGGAAATGACCCTTTCACTCGTAGGTGGAATCTATTCGCGCGAAACAATAGAAAGAGCCTTGCAGACTACAGATTTCGCCTCTCTTTCACGCGCTCTACTCACTCAGCCTGACTTTATCACGAGGATGATGAGAGATGAAACCGAGGTGTCGCGCTGTCTTCACTGCAACAAGTGTTTTGAGATTTTCAGTACGAAATATGAGCGCTGCGTGTTCGGGCCGGTAATCAGGCAACTTGAGGAGACTTTCGGACAAAATCAATGATGAGAAACCAGAGACGCTCCTTGCAGGAGGATGAACATAAGTGAGAGAAAGTTGTTAGATAAATGTTCTACTTCCTTTAGAAAATTTCGGAGTTATTATCGCCGGAATTTTATGGATTTTAAAATTACAACCTGTTTACCATAAACTATATTTCACTTACCATGGACTGGATAGAAAACATCTTAAGACATAATCTTGTCATTCCCATCTTCCTCACTATCGGTCTCGGCTTCCTGCTGGGGCGTTTGAAATATAAATCATTCACGCTTGGCTCAGTGGCCTCCACGCTGCTTATCGGCGTGCTTATAGGCCAGATAGGGATAGAGATACCTGAAGTGGTGAAATCTATCTTTTTCATGCTTTTTCTTTTCTCTATTGGCTATAGTGTGGGTCCGCAGTTCTTCCGCGCCTTCAAGGGGCAGGGGCTCAAACAGCTCGCCTTTGCAGTGGTCGGGGCGCTCGTTTGTGCCGGAACTGTGATTCTCGCAGCCAAAATCATGGGTTATGACACGGGCGTCGCAGTGGGGATGTTTGCCGGCTCACAGACAGCCTCAGCCTCCCTTGGCGTAACGTCAGAAACTATCAAGGGGCTCAGCATGAGTCCTGAGCTGAAAGCTCATCTTCTGGATATAATCCCCACCTGCTACGCCGTGACTTACGTCTTCGGCACCATCGGCTCGGCATGGTTTCTCTCCATCATCGGCCCGATGCTTCTTGGCGGAATCAAGAAAGTAAAAGAGGAGACTAAAGCCATCGAAAGGGAGCTGGATGATGGCTCGGACAATATAGAGCCCGGCATGGTACTTGCCGATAATCCGGTGACCTACAGAGTATATGCAGCCGACTGTTGGTGGTATGACAATCCCCGCACAGTGGCTGAAGTAGAGGAATATTTTGCAGGTAAGAATGAAAGAATCTTTGTGGAGCGGCTGCGCATAAAGGGTAAAATAACCGACCCCTCGCCCGATCTTAAGATTCATAAAGGCGACCTAATGGTGCTTAGCGCGCGAAGTGAGGTCATGGTGGAAGAGGCTGAATTTCTTGGTAAAGAGGTGGCAGACCATGAGCTGCTGAGCTTCGGCTCGGAGAATCTGCCCGTAACGGTAGCCAAATCCCTTGTGGACGGTATGACCTTCGGCGAGCTGCGCAAGCAGCCATACATGAAGGGAGTGCTTGTAAGCAAGATTACAAGAAACAATATGTGCATACCGGGCAAGAATCACCTCATTCTGGAGCGTGGCGATGTCCTTACGCTTTGTGGTTCTCCCCGCAACGTCTCGGTAGCCGCTAAGAATATTGGATATGAAGATCGCCAGACAGTGACTACCGACATGGTGCTATTGGGTCTTGGAGTGGCCCTCGGATGTTTTATCGGCGCTTTGGCCATACACATCGGTGGAGTCCCTGTCTCACTGAGCACCAGTGGCGGTGCCCTTCTCTCAGGACTCTTCTTCGGATGGCTCAGAAACCGTCGCCCCACGTTCGGACATATCCCCACTTCCGTGATATGGCTGTTTGATAACCTGGGTCTGAATATGTTTATCGCCGTAGTCGGACTCTCATCCGGAGCCTCTTTCATAGAGGGACTGAAGCACGTAGGCTTCTCACTCTTCTTTGTGGGGATGGCGGCCACTCTTATAGCCCTTACGATAAATATCTTTATAGCCCGCAAGCTCTTCCGCTTCTCCGCGCCGGAGACGTTGGGCTGTGTGGCAGGGGCTCGCTGCGGAGTCGCCTCTATCGGCGCAATACAGGATGCTCTGGAGAGCACGGTGCCGGTGATAGGCTACACGGTGACATACGCAGCTGCCAACCTGATATTGGTATTCTCTTCGCTGATAGTGCTTGCCGTGGTCTAACTTCCTCAATATTTTCGCGGACTGCGTCGTGAGGTGGTAAGAAAGATAGCAAGCGTGATAGCTAAAGTCAGCATCTCAGCAGCCGGAATTGCTGCCCAGACGCCCCATGAGGAGAAGAGACGCGGAAGTATGAGGAAAAGCGGTATGAGAAGAATTACTCCACGCAGCAGAGTGAGCAGCAAGGCAATGGAGGCTCGTTTGATGCTCTGGTAATATCCGATGAAAGCAATGTTAATGGCAAAGAAGATTGCCGCAATGGCAAAAACCGGGAGACCCGCTGTCGCCAGCCGTCCGGCTTCACATTTCGGAGAAATAAAGAGCGAGACTATCCCCTCGGCAAATATCGAAATGGAAAAGGATGCTATAAATCCGCAGATAAGAGCTACGATAACCGACACTCTGAGAGCTTTTCTCACTCTAAGATCCGCTCCGGCGCCGAAGTTATAGCTCATAATCGGCTGGGCAGACTGTGCCACGGCATTGTTGATCATAAAAATCAGCGGGAATAGATAGCAGGCTATCGAGAAAGCAGCCACGCCATCCTCGCCATAGAGATGCATAAACTCATAGTTGCCCGTAAACATCATTATGGACATGGCTACCTCTGTCACGAAAGCGGCCGACCCTATGCGCATCTGCATAGCCACGTAAGAGAAGAACCCTGTGATGTGGCGTGTGAAACGTATCACGTATGAACGTCTGAAATAGAGCAGCGCCATGAGTCCTCCCACTATGCAGGATATGGAGGTGGCGAGAGCAGCTCCACGCACTCCCATGTCCAGAGGGAAAACCATCCACCAGTCAAGGACTATATTGAGCAGTGACGGGATGATATTGCACATCATAGCATACTTTGGCGAGCCGTCAAGGCGGATGACCATCATTCCGATACTCTGCCACATCAACGGTATCAACCCCGGAAGAAGAAAACGCAGATAGCCGTATGTATGATAATGCAGGGCAGGCGAGCTCCCCAGAAGGGAGAGTATGGCGTCGGGAGAAATAATGGCAGGGAGGATCAGGAGGATTATAAGACAGGTAGAAAATATAAAGGCTGAGGAAACCGAGGCATTTGTCCTCGCATAGTCTTTAGAAGCTAAGGAGATGCCGGCCGCCACTGAGGTGCCGATGCCGAACATCAGACCGATGCCTGTAGTTATCATGAAGAGAGGCGCCACGATATTTACTGAGGCTATTCCTTCGGGTCCTACGCCGCGTCCGACGAATATTCCGTCGATGATAGTGAGCATGGCGTTGAATATCATTCCGAGAAGAGTAGGGAAGAAGATTTTGCAGAAAATTCTTCCGATGCGGCCGTTGGCATAATCAAGACCTAATTTTTCTGTGGACATATTACGAAACTTTAGCCGGTTATGAAGAGTGGGGTATAGCCACAAAAAAACAAGCCGGAAAAGATGTAAGTCCGGGCGCACCCGACATCTTATCCAGCCTGAATAGTTGCGACTATCGACCCTCCGATGAGCGCTGCAAAGTTAGCATTTATTTGCCACGTCTGCAAATTTTAACTCCGTTCTCCGATAATTGTTAATGCTTAAGAACGGGGCCTTACTTTTGAAGAAGCGGCTATAGAAGGCCAAGAGCCTTTTTCATAGCGCCCGGGCTGATGACGCCCTGAAGCACCTCCGAGTTATTGAATATCATATATGGAATAAGGTCGAAATCCTTGCGGGCGTCCACCTCCTTCTCTTCAGCCCTTACTTGCTCGCCATACATATCGCTGCCCAGCACTTTCTCCACTTCTTCTTTGTCAAGTCCGCAGCTTTGAGCTATCGTCAAAAGAACAGAATGGTCAGAGATCCGTAGATTTTCTATAAAGTTAGCATGAAAGATAGCGAAATTCAGCTTTAAGACCGTAGGGAACGGATACTTCTGCTGAGCATATTCCATCAGACGATGGGCGCTATATGTGTTGCATACCTGCGTAGAGGCAAGTTTATAGTCAAGACCGACGCGCGAGGCCATCTTAGTGATTCTCTCCATCAGATGCTGAGACTCCTCTTCCGTATAGTCATGACCCGACATGAAATGCTGAGTCATCGTCTCTACAGGCACGGCGGGCGCCTTAGGGTCAAGTTCATAAGAGAGGAAACGGATTTTTACCTCCTCCGAAATGCCGGCTTTCTCTATAATATCTGCCAGCTGCTTCTCTTCCATGTAGCAATAGGGGCAGGCGAAATCCGCCCAAATTTCAATTGTCTTCATAAGTAAGTCTTCGTTTTGATTCTTACTTGAGAAACAAACGATGCCCGTCAAGAGTTTGATAAAGCAGATGGATAGAGTGTCGGCTCAGCCCTCATGCTTGGGATAGATGAACCGGGCAAGTCCATAGATATATCGGCGAAACCCCGGGCGATAATCCAGCAGACGGTCAAACCATCCGAGATGCGGATTGACCAGCTTAACCACATAGCCTACGTAAAACATGGCAAAGAGAGTGCCCGGGCCAACGACGGTCAGTGGCCAGCTACCGAAAAAGTAGAAGCCGGAGATAACGGCCAGTATCACTAACGTCGTGTCAACGATAATCTTGACGGTGGGGAAAGGCCGGCCGGAGACTTTAGCTATTGCTACCTGAATACCTTCGCCCGGCATAGTGACCGAGCCACATCGTATCTCAGTGGCTACAGCACAGCCCAGAATAGTTGCTCCGAGCAGCTGAGCTATTATCTGGGAGGGGAGAGTCTGATATGTGGAAAAGAATGAGGTGAGCCATACGTTGACATCCAGGAGAAATCCGAAGATAAATCCGATGAGAAGCTGAAAAAGCTGAATAGGCTCAAACCTGCGGCGAAGCACCAGAATTTGCGCAACCACCAGTATCACATTCATGATATTAGTGTAGCCCCCTATGGTCAGCCCCGGAGCCTTCCCCGCTTCTCCGGCGAGACTGAACGCCATGGGGATAGAAGAAATCACGCCGCTGCCGAGATTAGAACGTACGCAAAGGGCAACCCCGAAAGTCATGAAAAACATCGAGAGCAGCAACAGAATATGCTGCCACACAAAGCCTATTATCTTTTCCTTTCTTATGTTCATAAGAGACTTAAGTAAGTTCGAAAAATGTGAGATGAAAAACTATTGTTCTATATCACACTATTGTAAATTGACACTAACTCACTGCAATGGTTATTCTTGCAGCGAGTTAGTGTCAATAGGTTGCGGAAAGACAGGGATTCGAACCCTGGGTACCCGTAAGGGTACAACGGTTTTCGAGACCGTCCCGTTCGACCGCTCCGGCATCTTTCCTTAATGGCGGAGGCTCTGCATTTCGCTCTCTCCCGGAGGGAGATGCGGGCTGAAGATCGGCGCGAGTGCAAAGTTACAATTTTTTTCGCACCCGCGCCATATCTTTTCTCTTTTTTTTGAAGCAGACTTGTGTGTCAGGTGCGCATCAGCCACATTTGCTGGTGCCGCAGCTGGTGCATATCAGGCAGCCTTCCTGGTAGATGAGAGTTTCGGCTCCGCAATGCGGGCATTTCTGTCCGGCTGCATTGGTGCCGTTGGGAATGTATTTTTTGAGAGCCCTCTCCACGCCGTTTTTCCATGTATTGATATTGGTGGAGTCGAGTTCAAGCCCCCCTACAAGTTTGAGCACCTGATCAATGGGCATGCCATATCGGAGCACTCCGGATATGAGCTTGGCGTAGTTCCAGAATTCGGGATTGAATTTTTCGGAAAGGCCCTCGATAGTGGTCTTGTAGCCGCGTTTGTTGATGAACTGGAAGTCATATCTTTTCTTGCCGTTTTCGTCCATGGCTTTGATAATCTTACCATGAGAGACGCTTTTGGGGCAGAAGATACCATCTTCGTCGTCGGCCAGACCGGTGAATATTTCGTAGGGTTTGCCGTCTACAAGTCCTACGAAAGCTATCCATTTCTCTTTGTTATTCTGAAATCTCACCACGTCTGCTTCAAGCTCAATGGGGCGTTTGGCCACATGCTCGGGAGTGGGGATGAGCACCTCTTTGGGCTCGTTTTTCTTAGATACAGACTCAAGGACGTTATTGCGGGAGCCATCGCGATATACTGTGCATCCTTTGCATCCGGCTTTCCAAGCCTCTACGTAGAGCTGGCCTACGAGCTCTTCGCTCACATCGTTGGGGAGATTGATAGTGACGGAGATACTATGGTCTACCCATTTCTGTACGGCTCCCTGCATGCGTACTTTTTCAAGCCAGTCCACGTCATTGGAGGTGGCTTTGTAGTAGGGCGATTTTTTGACGAGCTCCTCTATCTCCTCGACGGTCATATTCTTTTTAGGCTCGATGCCGTTGACGCGCATCCATTCGAGAAATTTGTGGTGATAGACGATATATTCCTCGAAGGCGTCTCCCACTTCATCCACGAAGTCGATGGTGACGTTTTCGTCGTTCGGATTGACTTTACGACGGCGTTTGTAGACTGGGAGGAATACCGGTTCGATGCCGGAGGTGGTCTGCGTCATCAGCGATGTGGTGCCGGTAGGGGCTATGGTGAGGCAGGCTATGTTGCGTCGGCCTTGTCTTACCATTTTGTCGTAGAGGGCAGGGTCGGCCTCTTTGATACGGAGTATGAAGGGGTTGTTTTTCTCGCGCTCGGCGTCGTAAACTTCAAAGGCCCCGCGCTCAGCAGCCATGTCTACGGAGGCGTTGTAATAGGCGAGCGTGAGCTGCTTGTGCACTTCTTCGGAGAAGCGGGTAGCCTCCGGGGTGCCGTATCTGAAGCCGAGGGCGGCGAGCATATCCCCTTCGCCTGTAGTTCCGCATCCGGTGCGACGTCCTTTAAGAGTCTTGGTGCGTATTTTGTTCCAGAGGTTGAGCTCTGTGTTTTTCACCTCATCAGTCTCCGGGTCGGATTTTATTTTCTCAATAATGAGATCGATTTTCTCCATTTCGAGGTCGATGATGTCGTCCATGATTCTCTGCGCCTTTCCCACATGCTTGCGGAAGAGGTCGAAATTAAATCTGGCCTCCGGGGTGAAGGGGTTTTCTACATAGCTGTAGAGGTTTATGGCCAGAAGGCGGCAGGAGTCGTAAGGGCAGAGAGGAATTTCGCCACAGGGGTTTGTGGAGATGGTCTGAAATCCGAGGTCGGCATAGCAGTCGGGTACAGACTCGCGGAGGATAGTGTCCCAGAAGAGCACCCCCGGCTCAGCGCTTTTCCATGCATTATGCACGATTTTCTCCCAAAGGGTCTTGGCGTTTCCCTCTTGAATTATGGTGGGGGAGTCGGAGTCTACGGGATAGCGGAATTTATAAGGGGTGTCGCTGATGGCAGCGTTCATGAATTCATCGTCAATTCTTACGGAGACGTTGGCGCCGGTCACCTTTCCTTCTGTCATTTTTGCATCAATGAAACGCTCGGAGTCGGGATGCTTTATGCTGACAGAGAGCATGAGGGCACCGCGACGGCCATCCTGAGCTACTTCGCGTGTAGAGTTGCTGTAGCGCTCCATGAAGGGAACGAGTCCGGTGGAGGTCAGGGCGGAGTTTTTTACGGGAGTGCCCTTAGGACGGATATGAGAGAGGTCATGCCCTACGCCACCGCGACGTTTCATGAGCTGGACTTGCTCTTCATCTATTTTGATGATGCCGCCGTAGGAGTCCGGCTTGCCGTCGACGCCGATGACAAAGCAGTTGGAGAGAGAGCCTACCTGAAAGTCATTGCCGATGCCTGCCATAGGGCTACCTTGCGGCACGATGTATCTGAAATCTTTCAGCAGACTGAAGACTTCCTCTTCAGACATAGGATTGGGATATTTGCTTTCGATGCGTGCTATCTCGGCAGCTATCCTGTGATGCATATCGTCAGGGGTCTTCTCATAGATGTTTCCAAATGAATCTTTTAGAGCATACTTGCTGGCCCAGACGCGGGCTGCGAGTTCGTCGCCCTTGAAGTATTTCAGAGAAGCTTCGTAAGCGTCTTGATAAGAGTAAGTATCTTTCAATGAGGAAGATGTGTCCATTATTAGGGGGAGATAAATAATAGTTTCGTAAGATTTTGAGGACTGCAAAGGTCGTAAAAAAATATCGGATTAGAAAATTTTCGGACTGAAAAAAAATAAAAAGTTTTCCGCCCGGGAATAGAAATATGCCTAAGTAGCTGTCAGTAAAACATTCATATTTCGGGTGAGGGAGCTACTATCTCTTGCGGAGATGGAGATATCCTTCAAGGAGACAGAACTATCGGGCGTTGCGATTGTTAATTAAGGTAGGGGGCATCTGATTTTACCCTAATCGTTCCCCTTATTCGGCAATAACGCAAAAGAGACAAAGATGAAAATAACATTCAGAATACGCTATCGCACCCGCTGGGGTGAGTCGCTTTATGTGAGTGGGGATGTGGCCCAGTTAGGACTAAATGAAATTCATTCAGCTCGCCAAATGCATCTTGATGGTGCTGATCTCTGGGAATTGGAGATCGAAGTGCCGGAAGGAACAGCGGTGAAATATCAATACATAGTAAAGAGTGATGATGCTCCCTGGCGTTTCGAATGGGGCGGCAAGCATACGGTGGCTCCGGCCAATGGAGTGCGGAAGGTGATCATAGAGGATGCATGGCAAGACATCCCTCATGACAAGCCGTATTACTCTTCGGCCTTTGTGGACGGAATGCTCGGCAGAGTGTGTCGCGACGAGGCACTGAATCCTGCCCCCGGAGCCATCAATGTCAGGGTGCTTGCTCCAATGATAGAACCCGATGAGGTGCTCGCCATAGCGGGAGAGGGTAGTGTGCTTGGAGAGTGGCAGCCGGACCTCGCCCTGAAAATGAATGATGCCCATTTCCCTTTATGGGAGGTGAATATTCCGGCATCCCGACTGCGTCTGCCGCTTCAATATAAGTTTGTGATTCTGAAAAAGGCTACCGGCGAGGCCGTAGCGTGGGAGAATCGTGACAACCGTGTGCTTGACGGGATTGCTCCCCAGAACGATGCTTCAAGAGTGATAGCCGGACTGCGATTTGAAAATCCACGCAATAACTGGAAGGGTGCGGGCACAGCTATTCCTGTTTTCTCCATACGCACCGAAGATGACTTCGGCGTAGGGGATTTTTATGATATAAAGAAAATGGTGGACTGGTGTGTGAAGACGGACCAGAAAGTGCTTCAAATTCTTCCCATCAATGACACAACGAAGACAGGGACGTGGGTAGATTCCTATCCTTATAGCGCCAACTCATCGTTTGCTCTGCATCCGATGTATCTGCGTCTGGAGGCCGTAGGCTCCCTGCCTGAAAAGAGCGAGCGGGAGGAGTATGCCCGTCTTCGTGCCGAACTGAATGCCCTTGCAGAAATAGACTACGAGCGCGTCACTAAGGCAAAGGATAAATATCTGCATCGGGTCTTTGAGACTCAGGGTAAGGAGCAGATGTCTTCTCCGGAGTATCGGAAGTTTGTGGCCGACAATGCCGAATGGCTCTTCCCTTACGCGGCATGGTGTGTGCTCCGCGATGTCAACGGCACTCCCGATAATGACAAATGGGGCGAACTCTCCCGTTTTGATAAGGGACTCGTGGATGTCTTTCTGACTGAGCACAGAGTGGAGGCTGACTACTATATTTTCCTGCAGTTTCACCTCGACCGTCAGCTTCGTGAGGTGAGAGATTATGCTCATCAGCATCGCGTAGTGCTTAAAGGCGACATCCCCATCGGGGTTGGACGTCATAGCGTGGATGCATGGGTAAACCGCCGTCTATTCAATATGGATTGCCAGGCGGGAGCACCCCCCGATGCTTTCTCAGCGCTCGGACAGAACTGGGGCTTCCCTACATATAACTGGGACGAAATGGCAAAAGATGGCTTCGCGTGGTGGGCAAACCGTTTCCGCAAGATGGCCGAATATTTCGATGCCTATCGCATAGATCATATTCTGGGCTTCTTCCGTATCTGGCAGATTCCTATTGACGCCGTGCATGGTCTTTTGGGTTATTTCAATCCTGCGCTGCCGTTTACTCCCGATGAGATGAGGTCGTCGTTTGACTTCTGGATAGACACCGACAGAATGACCCGCCCGCTGATTCTCGACTGGATGCTCGGCGACTTCTTCGGAGAATACGTTCAGGAAGCCAAAGAGCGCTTCCTTGAGGAGAATGGTTATGGCAGATACAGGCTGCGCGACTTTGTGGATACGCAGCTCAAGGTAAAGGAGTATTTCGATGCTCAGGAGGAGAACGAGAAAAACCGTCGTATGCGTGAAGCTCTCTACGGGCTTATAGACGATGTGCTCTTTATAGAAGACCCCTACCGACCGGGAACTTATCACCCGCGCATCTCGGCACAGTTCTCTTATCAATATCGGGTGCTCAATGATTATGAGAAGTATTGCTTCGATCGGCTCTATAACGATTTCTTCTATCGCCGCAACACGGACTTCTGGTATGGAAAGGCTATGTGGAAGTTGCCACCATTGCTTGATTCCACAAAAATGCTCACTTGCGCTGAAGACCTCGGAATGATTCCGGACTGCGTGCCGGAGGTGATGAATCGCCTGCAGATACTATCGCTGGAGATACAGCGTATGCCGAAAAATCCCGAAACAGAATTTGGCGATACCTGGTCTTATCCCTATTATTCCGTCTGCACCACATCCACTCATGATATGGGTGGCATCCGAGCCTGGTGGGAAGAGGATAGGGAAGCGACCCAGCGCTTCTATAACAATGTGCTCCATGAAGGGGGAGCCGCTCCTTACTATGCGGAGCCTTGGGTGTGTGAGAAGATTGTGGACCTGCAGCTCAAGAGCCCCTCAATGCTCTGCATCCTTCCTCTGCAGGATTGGCTTGCCACTGACGGCTCGCTGCGTCGTGAAAATCCGGCGGATGAGATAATCAACGTTCCGGCTAATCCTCAGCACTACTGGCGCTACAGAATGCATCTGACGGTGGAAGACCTGCTCAGGGCCGATGCGTTTAATCATCGTCTTCGCGAAGAGATAAATGGCAGCGCACGCTGACCGGGATAGAAAATAGAAAAATAGGAAAAGAGGTGTCATTCAGTAGTTGGTGACACCTCTTTTTTCATATTGTGGACGTCGCTTATGCAAGCGGGAAAGTATCAGAGACGATAGAAGGTGGTGAAGGCACCGACGGCTGCTTCATGGTCAGCTACGCCGCATGTCTCGATGGCTGAATGCATGGCCCAGACGGGGTTTCCCATATCCACGCCGCGAATGTCCATCTGCCCGGTGAGAATATTACCGAGAGTGGAGCCTCCTGCCACGTCGGAATGATTGACGAAATACTGACATTTCACACCCGCCTTGCGGCAAATTTCGGCGAAGACAGCTGCCGCGTCGCCATCCGTCATGTATTTGCAGTTGGCATTTATTTTGATGGCCGGACCACCCCCGATAACGGGATGATTGGTAGGGTCGAACTTTTCATTATAGTTGGGATGCCAAGCGTGAGCATCGTCAGCAGAAATCATGAATGAATTGGCCAGAGAGCGGAAGAAGGCTTCCCGGCTCTCAGGCTCTACAGAAATGCAGATGCGCTCAAGAATATTTCTGAGCACGGGAGAATGAGCGCCCTGTTTGGTGCCGCTTCCGGTCTCCTCATTGTCAAAAACGGCGAGCACGCGCGTAGACTTGGTTTCGGTGTCAAGAGAGTCCAGAAGAGCCTGCAGACCGCCGAATGCCATTTCGAGGTCATCTATGCGTCCGGACTGGAGATATTCAGAGTTAACACCGGTGAGAGATGCCTTTTCTGTGGGATAGAGATTCAGTTCGTAGTCAAGAATCTCTTCGGGGGATATGCCGATAGCCTCAGCAACTATGCACTTCACGATGCCCCCTTTTGCTTTTATTTCTTCGTAAGCCTCCTTATCCCAATAGCCTACCACCGGCTTCATATCTTTCTGCACGGAGAGAGGATTGCCGTCATTTACACCCCGGTTAAGGTGAATGGAGAGATGAGGGATAGTGGCCACCGGGCGTTTGACATCCACAATATGAGTGACGGGATGCAGAGGGTCGGCACCCTTTACGAGTACGCGGCCGGCAATAGATAGCGGGCGGTCAAACCAGGTGTAGAGTATGCCGCCACCATATTTCTCCACATTGAGGCTCACCACTCCACCATCACCGTAAATCTCAGCGTTAGGTTTGATTTTGAATCCCGGAGAATCACTGTGAGCCGAGATGATATGATAGCCTGAAGCAGAGGGAACATCAGAACCGATGACGAAAGCGAAGACGGCTGTATCGTTCTTCACTACATAATATCTGCCCCCTTTGCAGAGCTTCCATTCCTCAGAGGGGAGGAGACGCTTGAACCCCGCATTTTCGAGGTCTTCAATAATCACGCGCGCGGCAGTGAAATTACATGTGCCTCTGTCGAGACGGTCTATAAGTTTCTGTATCATAAATTTGTTTTAAGTAAGTTCGAACAATGAAACGATAAATATTATAGGAAAACTCTTGAGCTATAAAACTTGTCCTTTCGGGCAAATTTCACGTTGAGGTTCGGTCAGATATGCTTATTTGCCGTAACGTATATTATTCAGAGGGCGCAAGACGCTGCATAGCGTAGCGCTCCAATACATTACGAAGTTTTCGTGGCAGGCATCATAGGCCTCGGCAAGTTGAAGCCCTTCGCTCTCTCTCACCTCGGTGATGAAATTGAAGAGGTCCTGATAGATGTCTGTGAGTCCTTCGGAGAGAGAGGCCCCGATCGGAGTGTCGGAATATTTCATATCTTCCTCAATCGTCTCAAGATAAGAGTCATCTTCGCCGAGCAGAGCGGCTATTCCTCTGCTGACGCTCATGTAGTCATCCTCTTCGAGATATTGAGTCAGGAAGAAGGAGGGATCATTGCCCTGGGGCTCAGTCGAGACGAATTCGATATATAGTGAGGGGAGCAGCCGGAGCATGGCAGCCACGAAATTTTCTTTCTCCATGGAAGGGGCGTCAGCCAGCACAGCGCAATATTCACCGGCAAGAGCTACGATGTGCATAAGATGCGTGGTATCGGCTGGTTGAGCCGCGAAGTCCTCGTTGAAGTCTTCTGAGTTATCTATATAGTCGTTCATGATTTTCAAGAATAAAGTCAGCCACAGGCTTGGGGGTCAATCCCTCCGGAGAAATCCCGGCTGCCAGTAGACTGCGTATGTGAGTAGATGAGATGTCGGCCAGAGGGGCATTCTCAAGATAGGTGACACCGGGATGCTCTATAGCTGAGAGTGCTTCAGGACGATAGTCGCCGGCCTCATATCCGGGGCGCGGATAGATGAAGATAGGGTGGTGGGAGAGGATGTAGGGGGCTTCGCGCCATAAGTCAAAGCAGAGCCAGTTGTCCGAGCCGATGAGCAGTCCGAATCTTCTTTCAGGATATTTTTGCGACAGACGTCTGAGCGTCTCGGCCGTGTAAGTAGGCTTGGGGAGAAGGGTCTCGAAGTCTGAGACGCGGATTGGAGCCTCTTCATCTTCAAGGGCAATGGAGGCCATCTTCAGGCGAGTGCGATCATCTGAAATTCTGGAAGTCTGTTTCAGAGGATTTTGAGGAGAAATCATGAGCCAGACCTCTTTCACATCCGGAAGAGACGCTACATAGCGGGCGAGCATGATGTGTCCGTTATGAATAGGGTCGAAAGTGCCCCCATATATAAGAGTGATGTCTTGAGAAGAGATATTGCCCATTGAGAAAGAAATGTGAATAAAAGAGCCGCTAAGGCTTCAACCCATATTATCGTTTAATTTTGAATACTTACTTAGTTGAATTGTCTGCTATAAGAATAATCTATGGTTTAAATTTGAAACCCTACTTGCCTAAGAAAGAGAGAATGGCGTTTCTTACCTCAGAGACAGCCTCCGGGAGAGAGTCATTTACAATTTGCCTGTCATAGCGGTCGGCAAACGACAGTTCATATTCGGCCTTTGCAAGACGCTGAGCTATCTTCTCCTCGCTGTCAGTGGCACGGCCGCGCAGGCGGCGGGCGAGAGTGTCGAGGTCAGGAGGAAGAATGAAAATGGAGAGAGCGTCGTCGCCAAAACGCTCCTTGACATTTACGCCTCCTTTCACGTCAATATCCATGATGAGATTTTTGCCACTCCCCGTGACTCTTTCCACTTCGGAGAGAAGAGTGCCGTAGCAGGTGCCGGCATAGACCTCTTCCCACTCCACGAACTCACCGCGGGCCACCCTGTCACGGAAGTCTTCTTCGGAGATGAAGTAATATTCCCTTCCATGCTCTTCACCTTGACGGGGAGAGCGAGAGGTAGCCGAGATGGAGAATCCCAGGTTGAGGTCAGGCATCTCCATGAGCTGGCGGATTATGGTGGATTTCCCGGTGCCTGAAGGGGCTGAGAGGATTATTATCTTGCCTTTATCCATTTCAATTTCAGAAAGTGATTTCTTAGTAGACTCAATAGGGTGTCAGAGCACGTTGAGCACCTGCTCCTTGATTTGTTCGAGTTCGTCTTTCATAAGCACTACCATGCGCTGCATGTCGGCATTATTTGACTTTGAGCCGAGCGTATTGATTTCTCTGCCCATTTCCTGAGAGATGAATCCGAGTTTCTTTCCGAGACCCTGAGCGTCGTTGCTCTCCATCGTCTCCACGAAATAATTGAGATGGGAGCGGAGACGCTGTTTTTCCTCATTGATGTCCAGCTTCTCAATGTAGAAAATCATCTCCTGCTCAAGCCGACCCGGCTCATACTCTATTCCGGAGAGTTTTTCGAGTTGCTCTTCCAGACGTTTGCGGATCTTGGGAATACGTTCAGCCTCAAACACCTCTGTACGTTTCAGGAGCTCGCCGATGTTTTCTATCTTGGAGCGGAAGAAGAGCGAAAGTCTCTCACCCTCGCGACTTCTGAACTCATCAAGCCCTTTGAGCGCCTCATCGGTAGCCAGATGCAGAGCGTTGATGTCCTCAGCGCTTACTTCAGCCTGAGCAGTGCGCAGAGCATCGGGGAGCTTAAGGAGAGTAGCATACCAGTCGGCAGGTTCCGGCAGCTGCAGGGCGTTTCCGAGGTCTTCTATCTGCTTCTTATAAGAGGAGAGGACATCGATATTCACTATGGCGGAAGTTTCCGGGACGTTAGACTCCACAGACACCATCATTTCTACCTTGCCCCTTCGCAGAGCCTCGCTTAGTTTATTCCTCATTTCCACTTCTGCCTCCCTGAAATAGTGTGGCACACGCATGGTGAGGTCAAGCTGCTTGGAGTTAAGCGACTTGATTTCTACAGTTATCTTCTTGTTAGGGGAGGACGCCACGCCGCGTCCGAAGCCCGTCATTGATTTCAACATCTTGCTGCTCTTTCTTGAGGTGAAAAATATGTGCGGGGCTCTGCAAAATTAGTAAAAAAAATTGAATTTGACAACCATCGGGCCATCTTTTATTTTATGACGCTATCTTATGCCCCCAACCCGCAAGAGTGAAGTGGGGAAACAGCGTAAATTTAATAGAATCTGCACGAACGATGAGCGTTGGAAAACTTTTAAGTGTGTGATGCGTTTAATTAGTAAAGAGTGTCCGGCATAGGGGAGAGAATGCGTTTCCTCCGGCGTCGGATAGGAAAAGAATAAAACGATAAAACTATGAGCAACGATCAGTTAATCGCATTAGTGACCGAAAAGGCCAATAAATGGCTCGGCCCTCAATATGATGAAGAAACACGCACTGCCGTTAAGGCCATGCTTGAGGCAGAAGATAAGACCAATCTGATAGAATCATTCTATAAGGATCTTGAATTCGGCACGGGTGGCCTGCGAGGCATCATGGGCCCCGGCTCAAATAGAATGAATATCTACACTGTCGGCGCCGCTACGCAGGGTCTGGCCAACTATCTCAACGATGTCTTCAAGGAGCTTCCTCAGATTAGCGTCGTTGTGGGTTACGATGTGCGTCATAATTCTCCGAAGTTTGCCAAGCTCACCGCTGACATTTTCTCAGCAAACGGCATCAAGGTCTATCTTTTCGATTCCGGATGCCCCACGCCGGAGGTTTCATACGCTATCCGCAAGCTCGGATGCCAGAGCGGCGTCATGATTACGGCCAGCCATAACCCCAGAGAATATAATGGATATAAGGCTTACTGGAGCGATGGCGCGCAGATGATCGCCCCCCACGATGTCAAGACCATCGAATATGTGAATGCCATTACGTCTGTAGACCAGATAAAATTCACTCCCGATCCGAAACTGATAGAGATTATCGGTCCGGAAATGGATGAAAAATTCCTTGAGGATGTTCATTCACTTTCCCTCTCTCCCGAGGCTGACAAGCGTCACTCAATGATGAAGATCGTCTACACACCTCTTCATGGCGTAGGCTCACGACTCATGTATCGTTCGCTGGAACGCTGGGGATTCCACAATGTGCTTCATGTGCCCGATCAGGACATTCAGAATGGCGATTTCCCCACCGTTAAGTCTCCGAATCCCGAAAACTCAGAGGCGCTTGATATGGCTATTGCCAAGGCCAAGGCTGTGGATGCCGACATCGTGCTCGCTGCCGACCCGGATGCCGACCGTATCGCGCTCGTAGTCAGAGATAAGAAGGGCGAGTATAAGCTCGTCAACGGCAATCAGCTCTGCATGCTTCTTCTTAATTATCTGATCACCCGCAATGCAGAGCTCGGCAAAATCACCGGCAATGAATTCTGCGTGAAGACTATTGTCACCACAGAGACAATCAAGCGTATCGCTGATGCCAACGGAGTGAAGTGCTATGACTGCTATACCGGTTTCAAGTGGATTGCCGATGTCATCCGCAATATGGAGGGCAACGCCCGTTACATCGGTGGCGGTGAGGAGAGCTTCGGATTTCTCGCAGAGACTTTCTGCCGCGACAAGGACTCTATCTCTGCCAACTCTCTTATGGCTGAAATGGCGGCCTGGGCAGCTGATAAGGATATGAACCTCTACGAACTCCTTATCGATATATATGAAAAATATGGATTCTCACGCGAGCGCAACATAAGCATCGTGCGCCCGGGCAAGACCGGCGCTGACGAGATTGTCGCCATGATGAAGAACTTCCGTGAAAATCCTCCCAAGACTCTCGCAGGCTCGGAAGTGGTAACCATCAAGGACTATAGCGACCTCAACTGCCGTAACCTAAAGACCGGCGATGTGGAGAAGATGAATTTCCCCACTACCTCTAACGTGCTCCAGTTCTTCACAGAGGCCGGCGATAAGGTGTCTGTCCGCCCCTCCGGCACTGAGCCGAAGATTAAGTTCTACATCGAGGTGCGCGAGGATATGCCCTCCAAGGATAAGTATGAAGAGACCGTGGAGAAGGCTGAAAAGCGCATAGATCAGATTCTTTCTGACCTCGGCGTGGCTTGATAATTAATCTGAAAAAGAACATACAGAAGTAATAAAGAGTGGTGTGGCGGAACGCAGATTTCGGCACACCGCTTTCCTTTCTTATGACACCATTTCACTTCGAGGATTTCCGTGAAGAGCGCGTGATAAAGCGTGGCAGAAATTATGTGGCCATAGGCGACTGGCTCGGCCGAAAAGTAGTCGTAAAGCAGTTCCGAAAAGCCACGTGGGCCAATCATCTGATATATTCCTTTTTTCGCAAGACAAAGGCCGAGCGTTCTTATGAAAACGCCCGGCTGCTGCTCTCCAACGGATTTGACACTCCGGAGCCACTGGCATGGAGCGTTCGTAAATCGTGTGGCTTTTATCTTGACAGCGTGTATGTCTGCGCCTTTATCTCCGGCGATACTCTCAAAGAGGCGATGGAGAAGGCTGATGCAAAACGGCGTGCGGAGTTGATATCGCTCTATGGCAAGGTAATGGCTGATATGGCTCAAAAGGGAATACTTTTGCGCGACTCCAATCTCGGTAATTTTATTCTGCAGACGGATGAAAATGGGAATGAGAGGCTGGCGCTGGTCGATATCAATAGGCTCTTGAAAGGGAAGGCAGTGACTCCGCTGGCTCTTCTTCACGCCTTCGGGCGCAGCGGATTTGAAGGTGAGGAGATGGAGTGGCTCGTTGCCTATTATTCGCAGCGTGAGGGGAGAAGTATGAGCGGGGTGATGTCTCGCTATCTGTCTGACTGCCGCCGCCGCAGCCTGATAAGGCGGATGAAGCATTGTCTGAAAGGCTGCAGGATGTGGCAGATTTAGGTGTATCCGTCCGAAATAGACCATCTGCGGCGTTGCTAACGCCATTCGGCTTCGGTCACATACGTGGGTATGCTCCCTTCAGCCTCGGCCTCAGCGCCTTGCATCTGTCTTATTCTTAAAAACCTAAGAGAGGCTGTCTAACAACCAAAGTTAGACAGTCTCTATTTTATACATAAAATCGGGAGATTCAGGCTGCATTTGCCACTCCTGAGATATACTTTGGGGAAAAACTTAAATGAGGGTT